>CASFYB010000025.1 GCA_949298825.1 uncultured Helicobacter sp. | reverse complement strand
AAAGGCATTTTGCTTTTTAGGAAACGAAATACTACACAAATGAAGCTTAAAATAAGCTTAAGAAGATAGGGAATTGTAGATTTCTTTGTAAAAAGTTTTAGCAGCCCATAAACCTAAAAACGCAAAATCCTAAAAAAGCAAAATAAAACCCATCCATCTAATTTGTGTATAGATTAATATCCACTATCTTGCACTATATCTTTCATATTTTCAATCAAGTTATACTGGAATATCTTACAATCTCGCTCATTCCAGGTATATAGCTTAAAATCTGCTTGCAAATTACATAAAAAACTTTTGATAATGTTTTCATGGACAATTACAGGCTCATTATAATAGGCTGTGCGCGTATAAATCCCTACCAGATTCCCCTTTTCATCAAAAAATGGATTCCCCATTTTGACATCAAAGTTTCTTGCAATCCCATAGGCATAAAACAAATCCTTCTTTAGATCCTTGTCATAATAAAAAAGGCGTTTTTGCTTATTGATAGAATTTGCACTAAAGGTATATTGCCCCTTTATGAGAGGAAAAAGCATTTTTTCATTCATTTCTGGCTTGCTAATATCATAAGCAATATTCATAGGGACGCGATGTGCAAAAATATCTAAGTAATATAAGTCAAAAATACGCTTATGATAAAAGCTCTCATCTCGTACATTGCAATACTCATCAGTATAGCTGATAGTCTTTAGAAGTGCCAGTCCTTTTTGAGTATCTAGGGCTGATATTTCTAGCTTTGCTACACAAATTAGCGGCTTGGCACTATCATCCTGCATTTTTACATAGATATTTTTAGGGAAGTCTTTGCCATTTTGTACCAAATCTGCTGTCGTGATAAAATACCCATCACGAAGCAATGATCCAAATCCTTGCTTTAGCGTCCCATCATCAAAATAAACAGTCAAAAGCCCTATAGAGTGGACCCAGACTGGTGGCTTCTCATCATTTAGATCCAGCTTTTCTTGTGCTTTTTTACTCTTTAGTATTCTATTTATTGCACTCTTATGTGTAGATTCGGGCTTTAGCTCTTCAGAGGCAAATGCCACACAGAAAATCATGACCAAACATATAAAACTTCTCATCGCTATCTTTCGCTGAAATTTAACCCTTGCACAGATTGGGTTTCCCTTTATTTATATAATGAATTTTTGTAAAATTGTAGCATTAAAATTAAAATTCCGAAAGGATTGACCATGCGTGAACTAAAGATTTATGAGATTAATGAGAATGAACTAAAAACTCTTCAATATGCAACTATTCATACAAATAAAGGTGCTATCCATCTAAAGCTTTATCCCGAGCATGCTCCACAAAATGTGACCAACTTTGCTACATTGGCTCGTAATGGATTTTATAACAATCTTACATTTCACCGCGTTATTGATGGATTTGTAGCTCAAGGGGGTTGCCCAAATGGCACTGGTACAGGCGGACCAGGATACTGTGTTAAATGTGAGTTAAAAAACAATCCCCTCAAGCATTTAAGAGGTAGCCTTTCTATAGCTCATGCTGGGAGAGATACAGGAGGTAGCCAATTTTTCCTATGCTTTGTAAACCTACCTCATCTTGATGGTGAGCATACTGTTTTTGGCAAGATTGAAGAAAATGATCAAGCAAGCTTTGAAGTGCTTGATTCTATCAGGCCACATGATATTATAGAATCTATTAGCATTTCTGAAAGCAAATAATGCCTGATTTATCTTCCTTATTGATAGAATGTACAGTATTTGGAGTATTGATTGCTGCACTTTTATTCTATCGCTCTAAGCTAAAAAAATAACAATGAAGCTCTATTTCTTTAAAACTCTAGAAACCATATTATTCTCCACAAAACCTGAAGATAAGATTTCTAGATTCTCTGATTTTTATGAATATTTTTTAAGCAATAAGGTTATTTTTGAAGAAGGCTTTATACCAAAAGTCCAAACCCTTCCAAGCTATGCAGGCTTTTGTCAGATCCTCCACCCTACAAGAATCTCCCGTCCAAAAGCCCCTACCTCAACAATAGCCCTAGCTAAAATTATCCATTCTATTGCACATATAGAATATAGTGCTATTGACTTAGCGCTTGATGCAAGCTATCGTTTTAAGGGGATGGATAAGCAGTATTATGCAGATTGGCTAGAAGTAGCCAGTGAGGAGATCAAGCATTTTACTCTACTAAATACATCCCTGCAAGAGCTAGGCTTTAGCTATGGGGATTTTCCCGTGCATCAAAATCTATTTGATGCTATGCGTGCTACAGATCATTCTATCAGCCATCGTATGGGACTTGTGCATAGAGCACTAGAGGCAAATGGCCTAGATGCAAATCCATTTGTCATCCAAAAGCTAAATCAAGTGCGCCATAAAGATAATATCACGCAGATTCTAGATCTGATCTTAAAAGATGAGATTAATCATGTAGGCAAAGGGGATAAATGGTGGAAACTTACCAAATCTAGCGATGAAGATTTCTTAATGCTTTTGAAAGGATATGTTAGATTTGTCCCTTCTTTGCGCACTCTGAATATCGATGCAAGAATTAAAGCTGGCTATAGCCTAGAAGAGCTAGAAAAAATACAAAACCTAGCTCTATAAACTTTATTGAAGAAAACTTCCCTTTGTTTAATCTATTTTTAAGTGGGGGGGGGGGTAGAATAATCCTTTAAAATCAAAAAAAGGATACTTAAAATGAAAA
>CASFYB010000024.1 GCA_949298825.1 uncultured Helicobacter sp. | reverse complement strand
TTTTAAAAAACAACTAGAATCAAAACTAGGATCGAAGAATTTAAGATATTTAGATTCTACTTCATTGATGATATTATATTGGGCTTTGATGGGTAGAGTGATTGGCTTCATCTTATCCCTATAGATCTATTTTTTCTATGGCATTTTTGCCGCTTAAAAAGCTTTGATCGCTCCATAGATAATCCCACTCGCCAAATCTACCACAAGAGATGATTTTTTTATCTATTAGATATTTTAAAACAATTGATCGATGAGATTCCATATTGTGCATAAAGATAACATTTGCATAGGGTAAGATTCTAAAATCTTGACAGATAATATCCTCTTTTTTGCAAATACCCATTTGGATAAATTTTTCTATAGTATGGTTTAAAAGATAGGTCTTTGCATCTTGATTATTAATCATATTTTTTAGTGGTTTGAGATCAGAAAAATAAATTTCTGCTTGCAAACTAGAGCAGCCATTTGGAGCATTATTAGGACTTTTAAATGATGGGCTGTACACTCTTGCAAAAAGCTTATCTTCATCATAAACATAAAACCATAAATTTTTAGCTATGTCATTTCTTTTAAAACCAAGAGATATGATTGCTGTAGATGTAGCCTTTAGATTCTGTGCAGCATGGATGACTTCTTGTGGAGCCTTATCAACAAAATTTACCATATCAGTAATAGGGATGGTAGAGATAAGATGATCATAACTCTCTTTTGTCCCATCTGAGAAAAAGATAGACTTTTCTTGCGTATCAATCATGCACACTTCTTTATTGTAGATGATATTTATTTGATCTTTTAGGTTTTTGAAAAAAGAACGATATTGGCCAGATTCTGGATATCTCATCTCTTGTGCATAATATGTATTTGGAGTTTGCTCACTCATAGCACCTTGTAATATTTCTTCAAGACTTGGTGTATAAAGTCTATTGCTCACCCAAGAAGTGCTTAAATCTTTTGCTTCTGTACTCCAATATTTTCTGGTGTATTTAAGCGGGAAGTTTTCTGTAAAATAGTTGCCATATTGAGCACGCAACCATTCTTCAAAATTATTTAGATTCTCTTTTTTGTTTTTATTATCTATCATATCCTTAAGCGCGATTACTTTTTCTTGAGTAGATAGGGGATAGAGATTATTTTGTGCAGGGTGCTTTAGCCAGATATTATTGTAATAGTTTGTAGGGGTGGGGATATGCCTTATTGGTTTGCTTGAAGTGTGAAAAGTATTTTGCACATATGAATTGCTAGCAAAAGATAGGTGTACCATATGATCAAACCAAAAATCCCCAAGATCTGATTTGATATAAAAACCACCACATAATCCTCCCCAGTCATTTGTCTTTTCAAAAACCTTTACTTGTGCATGGGGGTATTTTTGCTGTGCGTGATAGGCAGCAGAGATCCCTGCTATACCAGCACCTAGAACTATAATTTTATTCTCCATAAACTTTCCTTATTCCTTCTTTGATTGAGATTTTAGGTTGCCATCCTGGTAGTTTTTTAAAGTTTGAGTTTTGCTCGCTAATGGGGTCAAAAATCTCATTATTTCTATATGGTTTTGCACCCCAGATGATAGATAGTTTTTTATTTTTAATTTGTGCAAAAATTTGTGCTAGTTCTTTGAGGGTATATCTTTGATTTTGCAGTGTGAAAATAGAGTTATTTTTAATTTCTTTTTTAATGCATAACTCAATTAAAATTTTAAATCCATTAATAACATCATCAACATGGCTGAAATCTAAAAGTTGATCACCACCGCTCATTTCTATAGGGGTATTATCTTGTAGACTTTGATTCCATAGATTAAAAATCTTTGGTCTAGAATCATTTGGTCCATAAGTGTTATAGAGCATAAGGTTGCTAAAAAAGCAAAAAGGCATTTCAGTACTATAGTACTTGATAATATCTAAAAAAGCTTGTTTAGTAGAATCATAAAGACTAGCTGGTAAATAATACGGAGGCTTTGCAAATTGGCTGAAGGTAATTGTATTGATAAAAATACAAGGAAATTCAGTCTGTTTAATAGCCTCTAGTATATGCACGCCTAGAGTGATATTAGCTTGTAATATTTCTGCAATATCATTAGGAGTGTGAGATGCTTTATAATGTGTAGCTAGATGTATGATTGTATCAAACTTTTCTTCCCTAAATAAAGAGATAAGCTTTTCTAGATTTTCATAATAACAGATCTTGCAAAAATCATTGATTTCTGAAGTTTTGCTAGTAGGTCTTAAAATAGCAGTGATATCATGATGTATAGAAAGCTGTTTGATAAGATTTTTTCCTATAAAACCACTGCCACCAGTAATTAGGATTTTCATTTTTTATCCTTGGATCTGGATAGGATAGAAGAGAGGCCACTTGGCAGGAATATACTCATCCCCCCCTCCATTTTATTTTTTTATAAAGCCTATCCCAGAGTCCTTTGATAATTGTTTCATAAACGATAAAAAAGCATATATATCGATATCTTTGATTTTTAGCGATATTTTTATCTTGAATATATTTATCCAGATATTTAGAGAGGATTCTATAGTGCTTGAAGCGATAGGTTTGAAAATGATGCAAATATTGATAGCTTACATATTTGGCATAGAATCTAGGCTTATAGCTTGCTAAGATTGAGGATGGTCCTATAAAGCAGTAGTGCAAGAGGGTTTTTGGATCAAAAAACTCGCTTATATTTTTGGTCTTATGCTGCAGCTCTTTTTGATAGATATAGATTTGACCTTGATGGTAAGCACGTGTAAAAAATAGTGTATCAGCCATGGGATATTCATCTTGATTATATCCGCCAAGTTTTAAGCATTTTTGTTTATTGTGTAGGGCAGCATTAGGTGGGATGAGTTTTTGATTGCCCTGAAAGGCACAATCATCCATTGTTTTATCTGTACTTAAAAGATTGATAATAGCATTTTTTATCCCTGTCTTTTTCTTTGGAAAAAAGACATAATCTCCTCCTACTCCTATAACAGTAGCATTGCTATATTTTTTATCCCCCACCACCTTACTCATCTCTTCAATATAATTTGGCATGATCTTATCATCACTATGAAGTATACAAACCCATTCTCCTCTAGCTAACTCTAA
>CASFYB010000023.1 GCA_949298825.1 uncultured Helicobacter sp. | reverse complement strand
ATTAGGATTGATTAGGATTGATTAGGATTGATTAGGATTGATTAGGATTGATTAGGATTGATTAGGATTGATTAGGATTGATTAGGATTGATTAGGATTATCCGGGCTTAATGGAGAATCTCAAATTAAGAAATATCCATTAAGCATCCCCCCCCCCCTTTTTTTTTGGATTTATTTTTTCCAGTAGTTGTTAGCTGCAGCGATTGTGGCAAACTCAGCTGCGATAACCTGGGCTGCTTGTATCAGATCTGCTGGATTGTTAGAGTATTTCCCTCTACCTTCTTTAAGCTTATTGAGGCAGGGTTGGATATTGTGGATGGTGTGTTGGGCTAGTGTGATGGCTAGTTTTCTACCTTCTTCTGGTGTGGCAGTGATTAGTGAGTTTCCTGGCACTAAGACTAGGGCATCTTTAGGCAGGGGAGTGCACTTTTGCTCAGACATCTTTGGGGCTGCTAGACACAACATACTTAATCCTAATAAAGTAATCATTTTTTTCATTAGTAATCCTTATAAATTATAATTATTTAGATATTTCGACAATTTTGGAATAATTGTCGAAAAATTATACATAAATTTTATTAAATAATAACTTATATCTTAATAAGAGTTAGAATCTTGACTATTAGTTAGAAATCTCTTCACCACCACTTCAATATAATCAAAATTTATATTAGATCTTTTTGGAGGATAATTGATGAAAAGATTTTTGATTGTGATGTCAGTTGTATTTGCCTTGGCTTATGCTGAAGAAAAGGAGATCCAAACAGAGAACAAAGAAGGGAAAGAGGAGCAAAAATCTAGCGAGATTATCAAAGAGCAGACAAAGGATGGGCAAAAAAGCGGGCAGTTTGTCTTTGGCGTGATGCTTGGAGCACATACCCTTAAGGTGGATAATGAATATTATAAAGATTTTCGTGATATTGATGGCATAGATAACTCTAGATTAAGTTTTGGGTTTAGCCAGGGGGCTAAGATCGGCTATGATTTTATATTTATGCCAAGACATCGCCTGAAGCTATATGCAGATTATCTTGCAGGGTATTTTGGTGGGGTGAAGGGTGGCAGCACTATCCAAACGGGCGCGCTAAATTTAGACTATCAGTTTAATCTAACCAGTTTGGTTGGATTTTTTGTCGGGGCAAATGCGGGTATATCCTTTCTAAATACTAGAGAGCTTGGTGCTCAAAACGCTTTTATTATCGGGGGTAATGCAGGTGTTAGCCTTTCGCTATTATCATGGCTAGAGCTTGAGTTTAGATTGAGGGTGATGAGTGATACATTTGCAGATAGGATAGCACCGAGTGTAGATTCTGTTGGCATGATGGTCGGTGCGACAAGACAGAGCGTCGAGTTTGGCGATTTGATGAACTTTTCTGTGGGCTTAAATTTTAGATTCTAAAGCCTTATTCTAGATTCTAGAAATGGAATCTAGAATTATTCCAAACTAGTTTTTATTCTTATTTAATATCAATTCCTTTCTTTTGACAAAAGATTACCTTATGTAACATTTTCTATCTAAGATGAGTATAAATCATCTTATTTTCACCCCTTTATTTTAAGTAGTAGTATAGTTAAATACCTTAAAAGTAAAAGGAGAGAGTATGTGTATGAAGTTTAAGGTTATATTTGTAACATTTTTTGCATTTTCAGGCCTGCTTTTTGCGGAGTTTGCCGCAGAGGTAAAGCCACTTTATATGGATGCAAAAGATACAAAGGTTATTGGAAAGTTGCTGCCTACAGCAGAGGTGAAGATTCTAAAAAGAGAGGGGCATAGATTGCTAATCTCTATAACTGGTTATCAGGAGGCAAACAAGCCTGCTATTTATTTCCAGCCAGCCAAAAGAATCTTAAATGCTGGATTTGATAGCAAGGCGCAAGTTGTGTTTAAAAAGCTGGGCGCAAGTGATGAGAAAAACTATCATAAGGTTGTTGTCGAGGTTTATACAGATGAGGGAGGGTTTGAAGCTAAGCTAGATCCCCTCTATATGAAAGCTAAAAATCTTTTTGAGCAAAACTGCTCTATGTGCCATAGTCTGCACCACACAAAAGAGTTTAGCGCCAATCAATGGCCAAGTATGTTTAAATCCATGGCGATGCGAACAGGTATTGACAAAAAGGACTATTACTTAGTGATTGAATATTTGCAAAAACATGCCAAAGATATGGATAACTAAAGGAGAGGATATGAAAACACAACAAAATGAAAAAAGTTTTAGCACTAATAGATGAGCCTTGCTCAAATACACGGGAGTTTTTGCCACACTTCCTTTTGCTAGCTATATGCTAGATAAGGGGGCGCTGCTAGCAGCAGGCATTAAGGGATTTAAGACAGATTTTTCTTGATGGAGAAGTATATAGAGCTGCTCACTGGAGCGCTTTAAAGCTGACCTTAAAAGATGGGAAGGTTATAAAAAGTCAAAATGCTTTTGATAATCTCATGCCAAATCCATTGCAAAGTGTGACGATGGATCTTATTGATGGTGCTAATACAAATCGTATCAAAGCGCCAATGGTAAGGAGAAGCTATCTAGAAAAGAAGGTCAATCATCGCGAGCTTAGAGGGCGTGATGAGTGGGTAGAGATCAGCTATGAAAAGGCTATAGAGCTTGTGAGCAAAGAGCTTAAGAGAGTGAGAGAGCAAAAAGGTGCTAATGGTATTTATGGTGGATCTTATGGGTGGAAATCCAGTGGGAATCTGCATAATTCTCGCACACTCTTGCAGCGTTTTTTAAAGATGGGAGGAGGCTTTGTAGGAAGCTATGGGGATTATTCTACAGGCGCTGCCCAAGTGATCTTGCCATATGTTTTAGGTACGCTTGAGGTGTATGAGCAGCAAACTTCTTGGCCACTTGTTTTGGAGCATTCTGAAGTAGTGGTGATTGGGGGGGCTAATCCCATTGATACGCTAAGGATTGCTTGGACTTCTACAGACAATCAAGGATTAGAATATTTTAATAAGCTTAAAAATAGCGGCAAGACAATTTTATGCATCGATCCTATTAGAAGTAATACTGTAGATTTCTTCGGGTCTAAGGCTAAGCATATCGCGCCATTCCCAAATACAGATGTAGCCTTGATGCTTGGGATCATCCACACGATGCTAAAAAATGATAAATATGATAAAGATTTTATACAAGATTATACAGAGGGCTTTGAGGTCTTTAAAGACTATGTGCTTGGCAAAAAAGATGGTGTGATCAAGGATGCAAAATGGGCAGAAGGGATCTGTGGGGTATATGAGGCAGAAATCAAAGCGCTAGCCGACTTGTTTTATTCCCATAGGACGATGCTCATGGCTGGGTGGAATATGCAGCGTCAGCATCATGGCGAGCAGCCTCATTGGATGATGGTGACATTAGCTTGCATGATTGGGCAGATCGGACTTCCTGGCGGTGGCTTTGGCTTTAGCTATCATTACTCTAATGGTGGTGTGCCTACTACAAATGCACCAGTAATTGGCGGTATGTCTTTGGGTCAGGATGATGGAGGTGGGGCTGAATGGCTGAAAAATAGCGCTTCTATATCCATCCCTGTGGCTAGGATTGCAGACTGTTTGTTGAATCCAGGCAAAACTATTGATTATAATGGCAAGAAGATCACCTATCCTGATATTGACTTTATTTATTGGGTCGGGGGGGGGGGGGGAATCCTTTCGTCCACCATCAAGATACCAATACTCTAGTCAAAGCGTGGAAAAAGCCATCAACCATTGTGGTGAATGAAATGTACTGGACTCCTACAGCTAAGATGGCTGATATCATCTTCCCGATCACCACGCCTTATGAGCGTAATGACTTAACAATGAGTGGGGATTATTCTAACTTAAGCATCTATCCTATGAAGCAGGCCATAACCCCAAAATACAAGGCTAAGAGTGATTATGAGGTATTTTGCGATTTAGCAAGAGCGGCTGGCTTTGGTGCTAGATATAGTGAGGGTAAGAGTGAGATGGAGTGGCTTAAGGAGTTTTATAGCTCTGCTTATAACCAAGCCAAAAAAGCAGGCATTATGCTTGCAGATGGCCAAGAGATGCCAGATTTTGAAACATTTTGGAAAAACAATAAACCCATAAGCTTTGCCCCTACGATGGAGGGAGAGGGCTTTGTGCGATATGCAGATTTTAGAGAGGATCCCATCTTAAACCCACTGGGCACACCAAGTGGCAAGATTGAGATTTATTCTGAAGTGATCGCCAAGATGGGCTATAAGGATTGCAAAGGATTCCCACAATGGTTTGAGCCTATTGAGTGGATAGGGATGAAAGATAGGCCAGCAGAGTTTGTGTTAGTTAGCCCTCATCCGAGCTTGAGACTGCACTCACAGCTAAGCAATACTTCATTGCGCAAGCAATATGCCATCTCAGATAGAGAACCAATATGGATCAATATAGAAGATGCCAAAGCCAAGGGGATCAAAGATGGCGATGTATTGCGCGTGTATAATAAAAGAGGGCAGATCTTAGCAGGTGCGATAGTCAGTAATATCGTGCCTAAAGGAGTGGTGAGGATTTATGAGGGCGCATGGTATGATCCTGAGGATCTAAACTTGCCAAATACCCTATGTAAGAATGGAAATGCAAATGTTTTAACCATCGATATGCCAAGTTCTGAACTAGCCAATGGTAATATAGCCAATACAGCGATGGTAAATATAGAAAAATACAAGGGTAAACACTTAGAGCTAAGTGCCTTTATGCCACCTAAAGGCGCATAAAATACTTTATAAAAACATTTAGGGGCGATTTAGCCCTTAAATGTTTAAAGACTTAAAACCAAATCATCAAATCTTTTAAAGTCAATTTTTCAATTAGAATCTTAGATAGAAAAATCTAAGTTAAGGATAATTTAGGGATAAATATGGGGTGCTGATTCTATCCAATATCCATCATAGGTTAAAAAAAATTTGACTTCAAGCTATGATATTTGGGAATTTTTGATACAATTATGCAAGCATAAGCAGAACTTTCTGTGCAAGCGAAATCAAGATAATCCTCACAAAAAGGAGAAGACAATGTTAGAAATCAGATGGCACTCTAGAGCCGGGCAAGGTGCTGTAACAGGTGCTAAGGGTTTGGCTGATGTGGTAGCAAGGACAGGTAAACAAGTGCAGGCATTTGCTTTTTATGGATCAGCTAAAAGAGGAGCAGCGATGACTGCATATAATCGTGTTGATGATATGCCTGTGATGAATCATGAGAAGTTTATGCGTCCAGATTATATTTTAGTGATTGACCCAGGTCTTACTTTTATCACTGATATTTGTGCAAATGAGAAAGAAAGCACAAAATACATCATCACAACTCACCTAAGCAAGGATGAGCTTGTAGCTAAAAAGCCCGATTTGAAGGGCAAGGAGCTTTATACGCTTGATTGTATTAAAATCTCTCTTGAAACTATTGGTAAATCTGTACCAAATGCTCCTATGTTAGGGGCTTTGATGAAGGTTTCTAATATGCTTGATTTGGATTATTTCTTGGATAACTTTATTGATGTTTTGGGTAAGAAACTACCACAAAAGATCATTGATGCAAATCGTGAGGCAATCACACGTGCCTACAATGAGGTCAAATAAGGAGGCTATGATGAAAGGTTGGAATGAATTTGAAATCGGATCTGTGCTATTTCCTTTTGATGAAGATGGGATGGCTGCACAGGAGAAAATGCGCGAAGAAAGAAAATACACAGAAAATAGCTCAAAAAGTGCAAGCGTAGCTCACTGGCGTGTGCAAAAGCCAGTGCATAATCACGATCACTGCATCAATTGCTTTTTTTGCTGGGTGTATTGTCCAGATTCCTCAATCTTGGCTAAAAATGATCAGATGAGTGGCGTGGATTATGTGCATTGCAAGGGTTGTGGTGTATGTGTATCTGTATGCCCTACTAATCCTAAGTCTCTCTTGATGTTTGATGAAAATGAGAGCAATGAGGATGCTATCAAACAATGGCCAGAAAAAGAAGTTAAGGCAAAGTAAGGAGAGATTATGGCGACAAAATATGAACTATTAAAAACAGAAGTTTGGGATGGTAATATGGCGGCTAGCCACGCGCTTCGTCAAGCACAAATTGATGTAGTGGCAGCCTATCCTATCACACCTTCTACACCTATTGTGCAAAACTATGGTAAGTTTGTAAGCGATGGCTATGTGGATGGTGAGTTTGTAATGGTGGAATCAGAGCATGCAGCTATGAGTGCGTGCGTGGGTGCTGGTGCTGCTGGTGGTAGGGTAGCCACAGCTACTAGCTCGCAGGGTTTTGCTTTGATGGTTGAGGTTTTATATCAGGCTTCTGGTATGAGGATCCCTCTTGTTTTAAATCTTGTTAACCGTGCTTTAGCAGCCCCTTTGAATGTAAATGGTGATCACTCTGATATGTATCTTAGCCGTGACACTGGCTGGGTGAATCTTTGTACATACAATCCTCAAGAAGCCTATGACTTTAATCTTATGGCTTTTAGAATCGCTGAGGATATGCGCGTAAGGATCCCCGTTATTGTGAATCAAGATGGCTTTATCTGCTCACATACTGCGCAGAATGTCCAGCCTTTAAGCGATGATGAGGCTTATAAATTTGTAGGTGAGTATAAGCCTAAAAATGCGATGCTTGATTTCTCTAAGCCTGTGACCTATGGAGCGCAGACAGAGGAAGATTGGCATTTTGAGCATAAAGCACAGCTTCATCATGATCTTATGCAGTCAGCTAGCGTGATTGAGGAAGTTTTTGCAGAGTTTGCTAAGCTTACTGGCCGCAAATACTCTTTAGTAGAAACCTATGATATGGAAGATGCAGAAGTGGCTATCGTAGCGCTTGGTACTACCGTAGAGACTGCTAGAGTGGTGGCAAAAGATGCAAGAGCAGCAGGGATCAAAGCAGGTGTGGTCTCTATGAGATCATTGCGCCCATTCCCTTATGCCTTGCTTGCTGATGCGCTCAAAAATACTAAGGCTATAGCGATGCTAGATAGAAGCTCTCCAGCTGGCGCGATGGGTATGCTATTTAATGAAGTTGGTGCTGCAGTATTGCAAGCAAGTGGCCCTAGCAGCAAACCTGTCCTATCTAACTATATTTATGGTCTAGGTGGTAGGGATATGACAAGAGAGAATATCATGGAGATTTATAAAGAGCTAGATGCTAATGCTAAAGCTCTCAAGCTCACTCATCCTACGCAGCAGTTTATCGGACTACGTGGTAAGAAAATGGCTTTTAACTAAGGAGGCAGAGATGACAAAAGAAATCAAAAATTTAAAACAATTTTCAAAATCAGCAGAAAAGTTTGAAGGTGCTAATCTTCTTTGCCCAGGATGTGCCCATGGTATGATCATCAGAGAAGTGCTTAATGCTGTAGATGGACCGATTTTGATCGGTAACTCGACAGGATGCTTAGAGGTATCTACAGCAGTTTATCCTTACACTTCTTGGGATGTGCCTTGGATCCACATTGGATTTGAAAACGGATCTACAGCAGCTGCCGGAGCAGAATCTATGTATCGTGCATTAGCCAGAAAGGGTCGCTATAAAGGAGAGAAGCCAAAGTTTGTGGCCTTTGGTGGTGATGGATCAACTTATGATATTGGATTCCAGTGGATTAGTGGCTGCTTTGAGAGGGGTCATGATATCACTTATATTTGTTTAGATAATGAAGTGTATGCAAATACAGGTGGTCAGCGCAGTGGATCTACCCCTGTAGGATCTTCTACTTCTACTACACCAGCAGGTAAGGTAGGCTATGGTAAAAAAGAGAGCAAGAAAGACCTACTCTCTATCATGGCAGCCCATGGCGCTCCTTATGTAGCTCAAGTAGCCCCAAATAAGTGGAAAGATATGAACAAAAAAATCAAGCAAGCCCTAGATACAGAAGGACCGACTTTTGTCAATGCGCTTTCTGCATGTACTACAGAGTGGAGATTTGACTGTGGTAATACTGTCGAAATGATGGATTTGGCTGTAGATTCTCTTGTTTTCCCTCTTTATGAGATCATCAATGGCCATGAGCTAAATATCACCTATCGCCCTAAAAATGTTATCCCAGTTCGTGATTATTTAGGCGTGCAAGGTAGATTTAAGCATCTTTTCAAGCCAGAAAATGAGCATATCATTGAACAATTCCAAAAAGAAGTGGATGCAAAATGGGAAATGTTACAAAGACGAGAAGAAGCTAGAATCTAAATTTTTGCTATTTATTTGCCCACCTTTAGTAACCTTTGTTACTGAGGGTGGGTTTTTTATTGTCTACATTTTATGATCTACATAAGGAGTAAAAATGAAAAAAATGATCACAATGATGGCAAGGTATAATCAGCTTGCAGATATCAATCTATTAAAAACACTTGAGGGTGTTGAGTATGACAAGCTTAAGCATAATGTAGGGACTTATTTTAACAATCCTTTGGAAGTGATTTCCCACTATGTGGCCACTCATATTATGTTTATCAATGCTTTTAAAACACAGGCTACTTGCAATATTTGTTGTGCAGAGGTAAGAGAGTTTGCAGTAGATGGCAGGCTGAAAGATGAAGTCCTGAAAGATTTTAAATCGCTAAAAAACTGCATAGAAAAGGTAGATGCTAAATTGCTTGAGATTATCGAAAATATCGATGATTTTGGTAGGATTGCGCGTTTGGAGTTTCCTAAAGTCACTTTTGAAAAGTCTCTAGGACAGTTTATGCTAACTGCGATCACTCATGCTACACATCATAGAGGAGAGCTATCAGCGATGCTAGAGATCCTAGGAGTAGAAAACGACTTTGCTGGCATGCTTGGCATGGATTTTTAATTTCAAACGGCTCTATGAGCCTTGCCTTTCCCTCTCTTACCATCATTGCTTGCTATGTGACAAAGGAAATCCAAAAAACTTACAATGATGGCAAGAGAAAGAAAGTTAGAAATCAAAAAATTA
>CASFYB010000022.1 GCA_949298825.1 uncultured Helicobacter sp. | reverse complement strand
TCAATCCTAATCAATCCTAATCAATCCTAATCAATCCTAATCAATCCTAATCAATCCTAATCAATCCTAATCAATCCTAATCAATCCTAATCAATCCTAGTTCTGATACCCTTTTCTATCTCTTGTGTTTTGATTTGTATTTTTATTTTGATTGGTTTTGGCATTTTTACTTTCGCGCTCCTGCCTTTTCATCTCTTCATAATAGCGCCTCTCCATCTCTCTTTCCCTATCGATCTTACGCTGGATGTAATAGCCTCGCTCCCACCAATGCCACTTTCTGCCCCATACACCACCTTCATAGGGATCTTGCTTTCTAAGCTCAAGGCTAATGCCATTGCGCTGCAAAACTACTACATTTAGACTTTTTAGCATCTCAATCTTGCCAAAGAAAAAGCTCATAAAATCATACTCTGCCCTTACAATATCAGAATCTGCACAAGGCTTTGAAGTGGAGTTAATATAATTGACACTAATATAATTTTCAGCCTTTCTATAAGTCCCTGTGATCTCATTGCATCCAAGCAACACGCGAAACTTACCATTATCAAAAAGTGCTAGGCCATTCACGGGGATATTCCTTACATTTCCCCTCAAACGCAGCTCTTCGCCCTCTAGCTTCATCGCCTCATACTTGCCAAAAGCCAAAGCGCTAAAACATAGCCACATCCCTATAAATAGCCTTAGCATTTTTTCTCCTTATAAATTCTTTTCTAATAGACCAAACAATGCCTCACTAAACTCCTTAGCATTATCCAAACTTCCACTATCCATCAGTCTAGCAGAATCAAGCAATAATCTTGCCACTTTTTTTAACTCTTCCTTATCTTGGTGCTTAGAGAGCTTTTGTATCAAAGGATGGGTGATATTAAGCTCTAAATTCTTTGGCATTTTTGGCATCTCTTGGCCCATCTGTCTCATCAGATTTGCCATCATTGCATTTTCTTCTGTGCCAATAAGCGCTACAGGAGAAGCTAGATTCTTACTCAGGCTGACTTCATTTACCTCATCATTTAAAATCTCTTTAAACTCTTTAGCTAAAGCCTCAAACTGCTCTTTTTCTTCCTTGCTTATCTCTTCTTCTCCAAGCTCGCTTAATGCTTCCTTGCTGGCTGCATCTTTTAGTGCTACCTTGTCATACTCACCCACACTAGGCATCACAAAAGAATCCACCTCATCACTTAAAAGCAACACATCATAACCCTGCTTTTTATACTTTTCTAAAATCGGAGATGCTTTTAAAAGCTCTAGATTCTCCCCTAGTAGGTAGTAAATGCTTTTTTGCTCCTTTGGCATAGATTCTTTATATGCCTTTAGCGAGCAGTTTGACTTAGCGCTGGTAGTAAATCTTAAAAGCTCTAAGATATTTTCTTTATTTTCAAAATCGCTATAAAGCCCCTCTTTTAGCACCTTGCCAAACTCCTTATAAAACTCCTCATATTTTGCCTCATCCTTGCTAAGATTTTTAATCTCACCAAGTATCTTTTTTACTGAAGCACTCTTGATATTTGCAAGAATCCTATTTTGCTGCAAAATCTCCCTACTGACATTTAGTGGTAAATCCTCACTATCAATCACACCTCTAACAAATCTCAAATAAGATGGCAAAAGCTCCTTATCATCATCAGTGATAAATACACGCTTGACATAAAGCTTCACGCCAGATTTATAATCCACTCTATAAAGATCAAAAGGTGCTTTTTTAGGGATGAAAAATAATGTCGTATACTCTAAGCTCCCTTCTGCTTTGCTATGCACATAGCAAAGTGGCGCCTCAGAATCCCCGCTAAAACCTTTATAAAACTCTTCATAATCCTTAGGTTTTAGCTCGGATTTAGGAAGTTTCCAGATCGCTGTAGCCTTATTAATTTGCTCGCATTTATTTTCTTTTTTCTCTACCTTTTTATCCCCTTCTCCTTCCATCTTGCTCTCTTCATAGCTCAAAAAGATAGGGAAGGCAATATGCTCTGAATATCGCTTGATAATGCTTTCTATCTCCCATTTTGAAGCAAACTTCTTATCCTCATCTTTGAGATAAAGAGTGATCTCGCTTCCCTGCTCCTCTTTAACACACTCGCTAATCTCATACTCACCCTTGCCATCACTCATCCAAGCATAGGCCTTGCTCTCCCCTGCTTTTTTGCTCTGTACGATAATCTTATCAGCCACCATAAATGCAGAATAAAACCCCACACCAAACTGCCCAATAAGCGCAGAATCTTTCTTTTTATCTCCGCTTAATGAGTTTAAAAAGCTCTTTGTGCCAGACTTGGCAATCGTACCTAGATGGTTGATCAAATCCTCTTCATTCATCCCAATACCATTGTCCTTAATGCTCAAAGTCCCCTTAGCAGAATCAAAACTAATATCAATGCGTGGAGAAAACTTCAAGCCCTTTAGCCCCTCATCTGTTAAGCTTAGATAATTAAGCTTATCTAGGGCATCAGAAGCATTAGAAATAAGCTCGCGCAAAAAAATCTCTTTATTTGAATAAAGTGAATGAATCATCAACTCTAAAAGCTGATTAATCTCTGTTTGAAAGCTATGTTTTTTGCTCATTTTATATCTCCTTAAGATCTTATTTTGCCCAAGATTCTAGCAGATTTTTCATTAATATTGATAAACCTTTATAGTAATATTATAAAGTTTTCTAAGTCTATATAAATAAAGGTCTATCGATAGCTATATTAAAATCTTCAAGCATCAAGAAGCAATCCTTCCCTAACAAGCACCTTGATTTTGATACAATAAGATATTTTTTTAGGGGCTTATTTTTATGGAAATTCAAATCGCACATAGAAAAATCGGTATCAATCACCCTCCACTTCTCATAGCAGAAGTAGGGATCAATCATGGCGGCAGCCTAAAGGTTGCTAAGGCTATGGCAGATTCTGCTAAAAGGGCGGGCATAGAGGTCTTGAAGCATCAAACCCATATCATAGAAGATGAGATGAGTGCTGAAGCAAAGAAGGTCATCCCTGGGAATAGTCATAAAAGTATTTATGAGATCATGCACTCTTGTGCGCTTAGCCTTGATGAGGAAAGAGAGTTTAAAGACTATGTAGAAAGCCTTGGGATGATCTATATCTCCACGCCATTTTCTAGGGCTGCTGCTGATTTTTTGGAATCACTTGATGTCCCTGCGTATAAAATCGGATCTGGTGAGATGAATAATCTCCCTCTTTTGCGCCATATAGCCAGCTTTAAAAAGCCTATGATCTTAAGCACAGGGATGAATGATCTTCAATCAATCAAAGAAAGCACTGATCTTTTAGATTCCCTAAACATCCCTTATGCACTGCTACACACCACAAACCTCTACCCCACTCCACCACATTTAGTGCGTCTAGGTGCGATGAGCCAGATGATGCAAGCCTATCCTAATACCCCTATTGGACTATCAGACCATACGCTAAATAGCAACTCTTCTATTGCAGCCTGTGCACTTGGGGCATGCATCATTGAGAGGCACTTTACAGATACTAAGGAGAGGGAAGGGCCTGATATCATCTGCTCGATGGATGAAGATGAAGCTAGAATCCTATCTCAAGGGCTAAATGAAGTCTTTAGCATGCGTGGAGGCAAAAAAGAAGCTGCTAAAGAAGAGCAAGTGACTATTGATTTTGCCTTTGCTACCTGTGTGAGCATCGCTCCTATTAAAAAGGGAGAGAGATTTTCTATGCAAAATCTCTGGGTCAAGCGCCCCGGTACTGGAGAGATCAAAGCTAAAGACTTTGAAAGCCTGCTTGGCAAATATGCCAAAGTGGATATTATGCCTGATACACACATCACCTGGGATATGATAGATAATGATAAAAACTAGCAAAATGACAAAAGATCAAAAATTTCAAGGGGGGGGGGGCAATACATACTCTAGCCAAAACTCCAAAACACATCTTAAAAAACGCAAGGTTATTTTCCTAAGTGGCACTCGCGCAGATTGGGGGAAGATAAAGCCCCTTGTGCAAGTGATTAAAGATTGCAGAGAGTTTGACTATCATATATTTGTATGCGGTATGCATCTTCAAAAATTATATGGCCAAACTTTCATTGAGATCTTTAAAGATGGTTTTGAAAATGTATATTTAAGCAAGCCGCATTCTCATTGGGATCAAATGGATCTTGCCCTAAGCCATACTATCAAGGAGTTCTCAAGCTTCATCAAAGAAGAAAAGCCTGACTTAATCATCGTGCATGGTGATAGGCTAGAAGCACTAGCAGGTGCGATAGTAGGTGCGTTTAATAATATCCCCATAGGCCATATTGAAGGAGGAGAGGTTAGCGGGACAATTGATGAATCTATCCGTCATAGTATCTCAAAACTCTCTCATCTTCACTTTGTGGCCAATGCTGAGGCTAAAATACGCCTCTTGCAACTAGGCGAAAAAGAAGAATCTATTTTTACCATCGGTTCACCAGATATCGATGTGATGCTAAATGCCAATCTCCCTAGCCTGGATATGGCTATTAAACACTATCATCAGCTTGAAAGATTTGATAAAGACTATGCTATTTTTACCTACCATCCTGTGACAACCGAGCTTGATGATATGCCAAAAAGACTAGAAGCTATCTTCCAAGCCCTCAAAGATAGCAAGCAAAACTTCCTATGCATCTATCCTAATAATGATCCGGGTTCAAAACTCATTATCAAAGAGTTAGATAGACTAAAAAATAATCCATTTTTTATCAGCTTTGCCTCTATTAAATTTGAGTTTTTCCTCACCTTCTTAAAACATGCAAGATTTATCATCGGTAATAGCTCTGCTGGCATCAGAGAAGCTCCCATATATGGCACACCTGCTATCAACCTAGGCTCTAGGCAAAATAATCGCTACAAACCCCAAGAAGGCATAATCAGTGCATCTGAAAACTACAAAGATATATTAGATTCCATCTCTAAGGCCAAGGAGCTAAACCCACCTAAAATAACGACCTTTGGCGATGGAAAAAGCGCAGAGAAGTTTTTAGAAATCTTAAAAAAAGATGAGTTTTGGAATCTAGATTTGCAAAAAAGCTTTGTGGATATACTCTGATGAAAAATCGCCCTAAAACCTTAGCCATCATCCCCGCTAGATCTGGTAGCAAAGGCATTATTGATAAAAACATCACGCCATTTTTAGGGCTCCCTTTACTTGCTCATAGCATCCTAGCTGCTAGAAACTCCAAAATATGTGATGAGATCTTACTGGCTACAGATAGTCCACATTATGCAGAGATTGGCAAAAAATATGGGGCTAATACCCCCTATCTTAGGAAAAAGGCCAATGCCACAGATAATGCCCCCACAATAAATCTCATCCTTGAGGCTATTAGCTTTTATAAGCAAGAAGATTTTGAAGTCATGATCTTGCTCCAACCCACCTCTCCCTTGCGCGATGCAAGCGATATTATCAATGCCTATAAGCTGTTTTTAGATTCCAATATGCAAGGACTACTTAGCCTATCACCTGCACATTCACACCCCCTGCTTTTACGATCCATGCAAGATAATACCACCCAAAAGCTCCTAGATATGCCCTCATCTGTGCGCCGTCAGGATATGCCACCATTTTATGAAGTCAATGGTGCGATTTATATCAATGCCATCAAAGACATATCCCCTGCTACAAGCCTCAATGATAATCCCATCGGCTATATTATGGATATTCATAAAAGCATTGATATTGATACTCCACTAGATCTAGCTATTGCTAATTTACTAGCCTCAAATCATTTTTAAAAGCCATTTGCTTAAAATTTACTCTTATCTTGATAATTTATAAAAATTATAAAAGGATAAAAATGAAAAAATTACTATTATTGCCACTATTTTTCTTTGCGCTTCATGCTCAAATGATACAAAAAGAACCCATACTCACCACACAAATAGCAGAAGGTATTTTAAATCTTGCTAAACAAGAGGCCATTAAAAATAACTTTAAAGTCAGTATTACGATAGTTGATAGAGGTGGGCGCACTCTACTTGTATGGCGCCATCAAGATGCTGGGGTGCATACTATTAGAGCCAGCTATAAAAAGGCCTATACTGCTAACTCTCAAAAACGCTCCACCCAATCTATCATGCAAGGAATTAATGAAGGCAAAATCCCTCAAGATATCAAATATTTAGATGAAAACTTTTCTGTGATGATGGGTGGTATCCCTATAGTGCTAGATGGCATAGTAGTGGGCGGGATTGGTGTAGGTGGCGCTCATGGTAGTGAAGATGTGCAGATTGCTAAGGCAGGGCTAGGATTTATAAAAGGCGTTAAGTAACTCCACATCTTAGGTACTAAAAAGGCTAAAAAATATTGATCATTAGTCTTTTATGCCACAATGAGGTAATACTTGTTTTTTGCAAGACTTAAGGAAACTAACTTTGAAGACAAAACTCTTTGGTAGCATCACAGCAAGCATCCTCATCTCCTCCTATGCCTATGCTCAAAATCCTGAAAAGCTAAATATCTACAACCTCCAAGGCACTTGCCAGTATGGGTGGTTTGGCAGTGGGCAGTGTAAAAATGTCAGCGTAAATGGAGATACCAATAAAATATACTATGTCACTAATGGTGGAAGCAATGGGCATGGGGATAACCTAAACTGGTGGCATAGCTATCAGGCAGGTGGAGGTGGAGGAAATGGTGCGTACTACTTTAGCCTTGATGCTAAACAAAATGATCTGATCTTTGGCAAAGACAAAATCTCTGGTGGTAAAACTGGGACTATAAAGTTTAATGATGCTGGGGTAAATGTCTACTCTAGCCTAGAAGTCAAGGCTAAAAATATCTATATCGGCGGTAATATCATCATGGCGCATGATAGCACAGGTTTTAAGCTGGGCTTTAATGCTCAAAATGGTGATGTCAAATCAGATGCTAACTTTAATATCAGGGGCACGACTGCTGGCACTCAAGCAGGTAGCCTCATCATCACGGCTAAAAACTTCACCTCCACAGGCAAAATCAACCTCAATGGTAGCTCCACTCATAATGGCCAGACACTAGATGTGCAGCATGTAAGTGGGAAGGCTCAAATAAGTGATATCACTGCCACTCGTGGTAATATCAATGCCAATACAGACTTTAATGTCACAAACCTCAAAATAAATACTGCAGACTTCAACCCCACTACCGATCTAGTGGGCAACAACTCTACTAAGTTTAATATCACAAATCTAGATATCTTTGCTGGATGGGGTGCTACAACAATCGCCACAGCTAGATTCACAAAGGGTGCTTCTTTGCACATAGATCATGCCAAGATCTCTAACTGGAGCGTGCTAGATGCAAGCGCTATAAATGATGTCAGCATACAAAACCTAGAATCAAGCTATGCTACAATCAAGGCTGGAAGTAAACTCAATATAGAAAATGCTAAGTTTAGCAATAATGAAACCTTCCTCTACTCTAAAGATCACACCACAATCAACCACATCACTCTAGATAATGGCGCTAAACTCTATATCAAAGAGGGCAAAACCCTAACTGCCAAAGATCTAAAAATGGACAATGGCTCATGGCTGATCGCACAAAATGGCAATGGCTCTGCTATGAGCGGGGATACTAAAATTAATAAAATTGATTTTAACAACTCTAGAATCTATGCTAACAACCTTTCAACAGATTCTATCACGATCAAAAATAATGCTGGAATCTACCTAGGTAATAAGACTAATGGTGCCTATACCCATACCTATACTAATGATGGTGATCTTAATATCTCTGATGGATCTAAGCTAGAAGTCTTTGGCAATATGACAAACTCTGGCTCACTCAATCTTACCTTGCGCCCTGGTAATACAGAGCTTATCCATACATATGGTAGCTTTCAGTTTAATATGGATGCAGAGGGTGAAAGCAAGAAATATACAATCACAAACATAGTCAATGGCAAAGAAGAGACCAAAGAAGTAACTCTAAGCTCACCTAAGGCTAAAATCAACCTCTATACATCCTCAAAAGACCTTGTCACTGGTGTGACCTACACGCTTATTAAGGCTGATGGCGGGATAGAGTTTAAAAAAGATAATAAGACCTATACCTATAACCAACTAGATACTGACATCACTGATGATAAGCATGATACCTATGGCACACTCTCTCAAATCCTAGCGCAAAATATATTTTTCTATGATAATACCAATGGCAACAAGCCTATGAATGTGGATTTTAAAAGCTCAAGCACTAAAAACATCCTAAGCTTTAGCATCGCTACACAAGGGATCTATATAGATATCACCCCTTATATCAAGCCAGGGACTTGGGTATTTGGTATTGGTAGTGGGAATGCCATCTTTGGCATCATGAATGGTGCTGGAGGACTAGCAAGAGACTACACACTCACCCTAGAGGCTAAAAGCGCGCAAGATACAGATGGAGAAACAAAGCCTGTAATCTATTATCTCAAAGACTACACCTATCATAACTCTGGTAATAGAAATGCCATCTTTACCATCGATGCGACAGGCTCAAAGTTTGTCCTAGGGAAAAACAGAGAGACCGCAGGAGTAGCTGGCAAAATCCACATAGGCGATGCCCTAGCTAAGTCAAATCTAAAAGTCAAAGCAGATAGCATCTATCTAGGCGGAGAGATCACGCTTGGTGATGGTGCGCTTATCTCTGGGCATATAGATCTAGAGACAGTAAAAAGCAGCAATGGCCACTCTTTGGATATGCATGGTTTTATCGGTTCTAATGATAGCAGCCATGATTCTAAAATCTATATTCGCAATCACTCCTCACTCACTGCTAAGGGCGATGTATTTAACTATCAGGGCACGATACAAGCTGGCGGTAATGGTACTGTCACTGATGAGGTCACACTCAATCTAAGCGGGATCACTGGTGCTCAAAAAGTCATCCTCTATGATGGTAATGGCAATATGACTACTACAGATTATGGAATCTATATTCACAAGCTTATCTTACGCGATGCAAAAAAACGCGGCAGTGGCGCTACAGATGGTGGTGTTAGTATGAAAGATTTCTTAGTTAATGAGCTAGAAATCTGGAAGGGCAACAATACTTATAGTGAGTTTCTAACTCCTATTGGCAAAAGCAAGATCAACACTCTTAATCTAGTCACTGGCACTAGCGCTGCAGATGCCGCAGAGCTTAGATTTTCAGGAATAGATTCTAGCTCTAAACCTAGTGGCAGCCTTGAGATAGGAAGCGCTACACTTGGGGCTTATAGCATCCTTAATGCTGCTAATATAGAAAACTTTAACATCACTCAAAAGCTCTCTATTACAAGTGCTACAGCTACATTTCATAATCTTAGCATTGCTGGCAAGCTAGAGACTACCACTGATAGCATCACTCATATTAATGGGAATTTAATCTTAAAAAATGGGGCTAACTTCTATCTTACTAGCACGATAAAGCCCATTGAAGTCACAGGCACGACCACCATTTATATGGATACTAAAAATACAGATCAAAATAATATTTCTCAAAGCATCTTTAATATCTATAATCTAAGCCACATCAAAGGCGCAAAAGTAGGCACTACCTACACTCTTTTAGAATCAAAAGGTGGTATTACTTATCATTATACAGATAGCAGTGGGAAAGAAAGCAGTGGGAGCGATTCTGGATTTAAGAGTAATATGAGTGATAGAATCGGTTTTTATCAAGATAGCGCACATACAGAGCGTATAGACAAATCTTTAGATAGCTTTGATTATAATGGGCTTGTCATTACAAAAATAGTTGAGGATAACACTATCGGCTTTAAAATCGATACTATCGATGCACTCAATCCTTATAATAAAAATAGGATTGAGCATTATTTCTATCGTAAAGGCAATCAAGAGTGGATAGATAAAATCAATGCCATCGGACCTGATGCAATGGAGTATTTCCAAACCTTGATGCTAGATAAAAACAATGCCCTATGGGCAAATGATATTATTACAGCAAATAATCTTGATTATTTCCTAAAAGTAGCAAAAACCCTCCAAGATGCAGCCAATCAAATAGGCTCACCTACACGTAAATCTAGCTCTCTTGATGCTCTGCGTCTAGCTACAGATGTCAATAAAAATAATC
>CASFYB010000021.1 GCA_949298825.1 uncultured Helicobacter sp. | reverse complement strand
TAATTTTTTGATTTCTAACTTTCTTTCTCTTGCCATCATTGTAAGTTTTTTGGATTTCCTTTGTCACATAGCAAGCAATGATGGTAAGAGAGGGAAAGGGTAAAGGAATAAGAGTAGGAAGGAATAGATAATATAGATAAAAGAAGAAAGGGATAAAAAAGGTAGTGATAGATAAAAAAAAAGGGGGGGGTTAAAAAGAGATAAAACGAACAATAGATATAGATGAAAAGAAAATCAAAGAAATAAAAATCTAAAAAGATCTAGAAGAAAATAAAAGATAGAAAAACAAAAATAGTAGAAAAGATATAAAAATAAAGAAGTAAAAGCTGGAATTAAATCACTTTAAATCCCTTAATTTTCTTGCTGGATTGCCTGCATAAAATCCAGATTCCACAATATCTTTAGTCACCACACTTCCTGCACCTATCACCACATCATCGCAGATCCTTACAGGCATAATCGTAGCATTACTACCGATTAATACATTATTACCGATTAGAGTTTTTCTCCACTCTCTCTGATCCCTGCTTAGACGTCCTTGCTTGAAATCATCGTTGATAAACATCACTCCATGCCCTATAAAACAATCCTCTCCAATCTCTACCAAAGAGCAAATAAAGCTATGACTCTGCACCCTTGTGCGCGCACCAATTCTTACATCGCATTGCACCTCTACAAAAGGTCCGATAAACACATCCTCACAAAGCTCGCAACCATAAAGATTGCTAGGCATAATAATACATACACTATCTGGTGCTTTTACATTATGGATTCCTGACTGTTTGATTTGCATTTATTTCTCCAGATTTTTTAGTTTTATGATCTCATTTTCTAGCTCATTCATCCTCTGGCTAAGGTCTAAAATCTTATCCATCAAATCAATAGGCAAATCATCTGGAAGGCTGATTGTCATCAAGCGCTCCAAATCTAGCACCCCACTTTTTTCATAAATCTGTCTTAGCGCCTCTTCTCCTTCATAACTGAAAAAATAGCAATAAAGCCCTATGCTTTTCTTATAGTCATCACAGCGCAAAACCACCAAACCACCATTAGCCACACATCTATCTTTAATATCACCTAAAATAGCCACCTTTGGACAGATACCTCTTAAAGGCAATAAAATATCATAAGGGCGCAAAGCATACTTAATAATTTTTTTAAAATTCCCCTTACTTCTCTTATTTTCAAACTCTATACTATAGCCAAGTGCCTTAAAATCCGCCACCCCCACATCATAAAAATCTATATCCACATCAAAGCTTCCGCCATAAACCCTCTGCCCTCTAATAAGCCTAAAACCCTCTGTCTTTAGTGTCTTCTTTGCACTTTTATGGGCACTCTCTAGGATACTACTTGCTCGCAAATCCCTTGAAGGATCTAGATTCTCTAAAGATGTAAGGCCAGAATAAGGTGTTATTT
This sequence comes from uncultured Helicobacter sp., assembly GCA_949298825.1. Classification (GTDB taxonomy): domain Bacteria; phylum Campylobacterota; class Campylobacteria; order Campylobacterales; family Helicobacteraceae; genus Helicobacter_H. Next base: position 12,418 of record CASFYB010000021.1, on the reverse strand, counting down.
TGCGTTTTTTAAAAATATCAAGCAGCTCATCAAGATGGCTTAAACGATTGTACTTACCATCCTTATGATAAAAGTGCTCATCATTAGCATTAATATGAAGTATCTCTCTGCTATCTGGTGCAATCACAATAATAGAAAAATCATAACTTTGCAGAGGAAAGATATTTTTAGGCAGCTCAATAATTGCTGAAATTAAATGAGCCTCACAGAGCATCTGGCGCACTTTAGCTTCATTAGAGCCCTTTTGCAAGACTTGATTACGTACGATAAAAACACCACGATCTTTCAAATGCGAAAGTGAGTGGATCAAAAACACCAACTCTGGATAACGTTTTGCTAAAGCTGGAGTGAGTGCAAAACGCGCATCTTTTTTCAAAAACTCTATACCCATATGCGCATACATAGGAGGATTGCAAAGGATTTTATCAAACTTCATAAATCCATCTTCATTAAGAAAACTTGGAGACTTTAATAGATCATTGACACATAGCCTCTCTACCTTAATACCGCATAATCTCACAATGAGGTTTGCAATAAGTGCCAATCTAGAATCTAACTCTTCGCCAAAAAGCTCAATCTTTGGCATCTTGCTTAAAAACACACTCCCCATCCCATAGCATGGGTTATACAACCTCTCTCCATCCTTAAGATCCAAGATCCCAATAAGCAAGCGATTAATCTCCATAGGCGTAGAATAGTCATAGAGTTTGTTATGCGTTTTTTGCTGAGCGATAATATGGAAAAACTCCTCAATTACCTCTCCCTTTAGCTCATCTTGTGATAAAAATTTTAAAATCTTGCTTGGGCGCAGATCCTTTAATAAGGAGTCTTCAATCCCCATTTGCCTCACATAGCAAAAAAAGCTTTCCTCATCCTTGCTTTTAAAAATATCAGGGTGATTTTTGCAAACTAAGAGTACTTCTAGCAATGCCTGCAGAGAATCAAAAATATCCAAACAATACTTTTTGATATATTCAAAGCAAGCTAGTAGATTCTTTACTCCTGTTTTTTGCATCACCACCTCATCACTATACTAGTCCAATATGCTCTTTGGCTTCCCTATAAGTTTTAGCAGCTATTTCTCTAGCCCTATTAGCACCATTTTTTAGCACCTCCATCACATAGCTACTATCTTTTTTAAACTCCTGTATCCTCTCTTGTATAGGACGCAAAGATTCTATAACAATCTCTGCTACCTCTCTTTTTAGATCCCCATATCCTTTATTAGCAAAATGCTTTTGGATATCCTCTCTACTCATGCCAGAAAATGCCTCATAGATCCCAAGCAAATTATAAATACCAGCACGATTTTTATCAAAAGCGATTATCCCTTCGCTATCTGTGGTGGCTTTTTTAAACTTTTTTACAATCTCATCAGGACTATCCTCTAAAAAGATCGCATGATTTACTCCATTTGCAGATTTACTCATTTTAGATTCTGGATTATCTAGACCCATGACCCTAGCGCCCACAGGAGGTATTAATGCTTCTGGTATCTTAAAGCACTCGCCAAAATCTCGATTGAATTTTTCAGCTACATTTCTTGTCAACTCTAAATGCTGCTTTTGATCCTCTCCCACAGGGACAAGCTCGGCTTGATAGAGCAAAATATCAGCAGCCATTAAAGCCGGGTAGTTAAACAAGCCTACATTGATATTTTTGGGATTTTTTTGAGATTTGTCTTTAAACTGTGTCATACGGCTCATCTCACCCATTGCGATATTGCAATCCAAAATCCAAGCTAAAGCTGCATGCTCATCAACTTCACTTTGGATAAAAAGATGAGATTTTTTAGGGTCAATCCCACAAGCTAGTAAAATAGCAGCCAGCTCATAGGTCTTTTGCCTAAGCAAAGCAGGATCTTGGGCTGTAGTGATAGCATGAGAGTTGACAATACAAAAAATATTTTCATAATCTTGCTGATAGGCTACCCAGTTTTTCACAGCACCTAAATAATTTCCCAGATGGATGGTACCTGTTGGCTGAATCCCAGAAAATACACGCTTCATCATAGCCTCCAATTTTTTTAATTGAAATTATAACCAACTATCAAACTTTTACTAAAAGCTTAGGGTTTTTTTGATAAAATAGAAGTTTATTAACTGTGAATTTTGGGGTATTTATATGATTAGCACTCTTTTTATTTTTCAAATCATTCTTGCTATTTTGATTCTCATTGTCGTATTGATGCAAAAAAGCTCTAGCATAGGGCTTGGCGTTTATAACAGTAGCAATGATTCTGTCTTTGGCGCTAAAGGACCTGCTGGCTTTATGGCTAAACTCACTTTGATTTTAGGGGCTCTCTTTTTGGCCAATACCATCTCTCTAGTCTATCTCTATAATAAAGATAGCAAGCGCAGTATCATCAATACCAAGGCTCTTGAGAAACTAGAAAACAAACAAGAAAATAAGCTCCATATCCCAGCTGCACCACAAGCCCCTCTACTTCAAAAAAAGGACTAAAATGCTACAAGAAATTTATGATCACACTAAAACCCATATGGAAAAAAGCATCGAGGCTTTGCGCCGTGATTTTCTCACATTGCGTAGCGGCAAGGTTTCTGTAAATATCTTAGATAATATCAAAGTCGACTACTATGGCACACCCACTCCACTCAACCAAGTAGGCTCTGTCATAGCTCAAGATGCTAATACTCTAGTAGTCACTCCATGGGAAAAATCCCTTTTAAAAGAGATTGAGCGCTCAATCCAAGAAGCAAATATTGGAGTGAATCCAAACTCTGATGGTGAGGCGATCAAACTATTTTTCCCTCCTATGACACAAGAGCAAAGAAAAGAAATCGCCAAAGAAGCTAAAGCTATGGGAGAAAAAGCAAAAATAGCTATCCGAAATATTAGACAAGATTCTAACAATCAAATAAAAAAGCTAGAAAAAGATAAGTCCATCACAGAAGATGAAGGCAAAAAGGCGCTAGATATGATCCAAAAATATACCGATGATTTTGCTAAAAAAATAGAAGACCTAATCAAGCACAAAGAAGATGAAATCCTAAAGGTATAAATATGAGCAAACTTAATATAGAACAACTTTACAAAGATGCCCATGCGCTATTAAAGGGGCATTTTTTGCTTAGCTCTGGCAACCACTCTGATACTTACTTACAATCAGCACGCGTGCTAGAAAATCCAAAAAATGCCCAAATCCTAGCCAATGCACTAGCAGAGCAAATCCGATCTTATAATCTTCAAATTGACTGCATCTGCTCTCCAGCCCTAGGAGGGATCATCGCTGGATATGAGCTAGCTCGTGCACTTGGTGTACGCTTTATTTTCACAGAACGTGTAGATGGTAAGATGACCTTGCGCAGAGGCTTTGAAGTAAAAGAAAATGAAAATGTACTTGTATGTGAGGATATCATCACTACAGGAGGTTCAGCCCTAGAAGCAGCGAGATGTATAGAGCAGCAAAAAGGCAAAGTCATCGCTTATGCAGGGCTAGCCAATAGAGGTTTTTGCCAGCGCATAGGTATGAATAATGTAAAAAAACCTGAATGCAAACTCCCAGATAATATCCCTCTTTTTGCGCTAGAAGACTTTGTCTTTGCTATGTATGATCCTAAAGATTGCCCACTATGCCAAAGTGGCTCAATAGCTATCAAGCCAGGATCTAGGGGCAACTAACCCCTTTTTGCATGGCAAAATCATCTAAAAATCCATCCATTCCAAATAAGCAAAATCCACTAAATCACTTGATTTTTGCGCGTTTTAAGGCTTTTGTCACTGATATATTTATGATTTACACTCCCCTGCTTTATATCATGACTTATGTTGTTTTAGGCAGCGCACAAAGCTTTAGAGAAAACCAAAGCGCTATCTTTCTTTGCATTTTTCTCTATGGTTTTATCTCATCAGCTTTTTTTGCTGCAAAATCACAGACACCAGGGTATCGATATATGGGGCTGATACTACAGACCAAGGATGATAAAAACCCCACTCTTTTACTAGCTCTTTTGCGTTTTTTTATCTGGCTTTTATCTATGAGCCTGCTTATTGGCCTGTTTTTTCCATTCTTTCATCCACAAAAAATCGCTTTACATGATTTAATCTGTCGCACTAAAGTATTGAAAAGTCCTTAAATTTAAAGTATTTTTTATGCGTATTTTGCTAAAATTGTGACATCTTATTTGACCAAAACCAAGAGGGAATTTTATGGAATTAGAAAATCGCCTTTTTACCTTTGCTGGACTGATCAATCATGATCATGATTTTATCATCGGGTTTTATACAGTCTTTTGTGCGTTTGTCGCCATTTTTGTATCACGCCTAGCCACACGCAAAATGCAAGTGGTCCCAGCAGGATTACAAAATGTTTATGAGGTCGTCATCTCTGGTATTTTGCACATTGCTAAGGATGTTATTGGTGAGCAACATGCTAGAAAATACTTCCCACTAGCTGGCTCGATTGCTATTTTTATTTTCTTTTGCAATATGATTGGGATGATTCCAGGTTTTGAGGCACCCACTTCAAGCTGGAATTTTACGCTTGTGCTTGCCCTAGTTGTCTTTATTTTTTATCATTTTGAAGGGATTAAGGCTCAAGGATTTTTCAAATACTTTGCCCACTTTATGGGGCCTATGAAGATTCTAGCTCCTCTTATGTTTCCCATTGAGATCATCTCTCATTTTTCACGCATCATTTCTTTGACATTCCGTCTTTTTGGTAATATCAAGGGCGATGATATGTTCTTGCTTGTCATGCTTATGCTAGTGCCATGGTTTGTGCCTATTGCTCCATTTATTGTCTTGCTTTTTATGGGCATCTTGCAAGCCTTTGTATTTATGATTCTAACTTATGTTTATCTTGCCGGTGCGATTTTAGTCGATGAGGAAGGGCACTAAGCCTTTTATAAATGCGCTTAGGGGTTTTTGATAGTGGATCTGGTGGGCTTTCTGTCCTAAAAAGTATTTATGAAGCTAAAATCTTTTCTGATATTATCTATTATGGCGATACAGCACGCCTGCCCTATGGCACTAAGGATAAAGAAAGCATCATTACTTTCTGTCTTGAGGCTCTTGAGTTTTTTAAATCCCAAAAGATAGATCTGCTTATCATAGCCTGCAATACAGCATCTGCTCACGCACTTAGCACACTTCAAGAAAATGCTCCATTCCCAGTGATTGGCGTCATAGAATCTGGAATCTTAGCCGTACAAAAAAGCCTTCCTAATCTTGATTCCAAACTTCTTATCATCGCTACAAAAGCCACTATTGCTTCTGGACAATATCAAAGCCGACTACAAGCCCTCGGATACTGCCATATTAGCGCTATTGCCACGCCCCTTTTTGTCCCCCTAGTAGAAGAAAATATTTTTGAAGGTGAGATTATAAAGGCATGCATGGATCACTACTTTAAGGCACTTGATTTTAAGCCAGATGGTATTATTTTGGGTTGTACGCATTTCCCTCTTCTCTCTAAAGCCATCTCTACTTATTTCAACCATCAAAGCCTATTAATTCATTCAGGTGAGGCGATACTAGATTATATTAAACTCCACTTCCCTACCCTAAAGGCTGAACACACAGAGCTATCCTTCTATGCTAGCAGCGATATACAATCCCTAAAAACAACTGCTAGAGTTTGGCTCAATCTCCCCTAAATTTTTATATAAACACTTTCTCTTAACATTTTTGCAATATAATTTAAAAATTTTACCCTAAAAAACGGGGTGCTTACAAACTCACATAAGGGAATGAAAATGATTACGCTAAAACAAGCTTTAACTCTTGGAGAATCTGATCTCAAAAACCTTAAAGAAGAAATAATCAAAAATGCAAAAAATTCAAATCTAAATGCCTATATTTTTAATCATTCTGATACATTAGATATTTCACAAGAGCATGGCATCCCTATTGCCATTAAAGATAATATCAATGTCAAAGATTGGGAAGTCACTTGTGCTAGCAAGATTTTAAAAGGCTATATCTCCCCTTATAATGCGAGTGTTATTGACAATATGCACAAAGCAAATCTATGTGGCTTTGGGCGCGTCAATATGGATGAATTTGCTATGGGTAGCACAACAGAATCAAGCTCTTATGGCATCACAAAAAATCCAAGAGATATATCAAGAGTGCCTGGTGGCAGCAGTGGAGGGAGTGCTGCAGCAGTAGCTGGCAAACTAGCCATAGCTGCACTAGGCAGTGATACAGGTGGATCTATACGCCAGCCTGCTGCTTATTGTGGCTGCGTGGGGCTAAAGCCCACTTATGGATCAGTCAGCCGGTATGGACTTATCGCCTATAGCTCAAGTCTGGATCAAATCGGGCCCATCACACAAAATGTTGAAGATTGTGCGCTGCTTTTTGATATCATCAAAGGTCATGATAAAAAAGATTCCACAAGTTCTATGCATGAGCAAAAACCCACTCACACTAATCTAAACCCATCCAGAAAGCTCAAAATTGCAGTGCTAAAAGACTGGGTCAAAAATGCCAGCACAGAGATCCAAAATACTTATGAAGAAAATATCAAAGCTCTTAAATCTTTGGGCCATGAAATCGTAGAAAAAACAATGCTAGATACCAAACATCATGTAGCCACCTACTATATTTTAAGCACTGCTGAGGCTAGCTCTAATCTTGCTAGATTTGATGGAGTGCGCTATGGCTTCAGAGCAGAATCTAGTAATCTAAAAGAACTTTATATCAAGACAAGATCTCAAGGCTTTGGGCAAGAAGTACAACGCAGAATCCTGCTAGGCAGCTTTGTGCTAAGCAATGGTCACTATGATGCTTACTATCTCAAAGCTCTTAAAGCTAGAGCTATGATCAAGCAACAATATGAAGAGATTCTGAGTGATTGTGATCTTATATTCTCGCCTGTAACACCAAAAACTGCGCCAAAGTTTGGTGCATCTGCTACGCCACTAGATATGTATCTAAGTGATATCTATACTATCGGTGTCAATCTAGCTGCCCTCCCTGCCCTCTCTATACCAACAGGCAAAGATTCTAATAATCTACCTATTGGTATGCAGTTTATCGGACGTGCATTTGATGAGCAAAGTCTACTTGATTGCGCATATGGCTTAGAGCGCGAACTTAATTTAGTATTCTAAAGGAGTAAAGATGAAAATCACACAAAAAGCCTTAACCTTTGAAGATATTCTACTTATCCCTGCTTACTCCGAAGTCCTGCCAAAAGAAGTCAGCTTGCAATCAAAGCTTACAAAAAACATCACCCTTAATATCCCCCTAATCTCTGCAGCGATGGATACAGTTACAGAACATAGAACAGCCATTGCTATGGCTAGACTTGGTGGCATAGGCATTATTCATAAAAATATGGATATAGATTCCCAAGTCCAAGAGATCAAAAAGGTCAAAAAAAGTGAAAGTGGTGTTATCACTGATCCTATCTTTATCCATGCAGATAAAACCCTCCTAGAAGCCAAAAAAATCACTGACAACTATAAAATCTCTGGCGTGCCTGTCGTAGATAATGATGGCATCTTAATTGGTATTCTTACTAATCGTGATTTACGCTTTGAGACCAATCTCACAAAATCTGTCAATGAAGTCATGACCAAAATGCCACTTATCACTGCACCTGTGGGCACAGACTTGCAGACTGCTCGTGAGATCATGCACAAGCATAGGATAGAGAAACTCCCAATCGTAGATGCCAATAACAAGCTTAAGGGTCTTATTACAATCAAAGATATTGAAAAGCGTATCGCCTACCCAAATGCCAATAAGGATGATTTGGGACGACTGCGCGTGGGTGGTGCTATTGGCGCTGGCGGGATAGATCGTGCTATAGCGCTAGCTGAAGCGGGGGTAGATGTTTTAGTGTTAGATTCTGCTCATGGGCATTCTGCTAATATCATCAACACTCTTAAAAATATCAAAAAAGAGCTAAAGGTTGATGTTATTGTCGGGAATATCGTCACTGCCAAAGCAGCTAGCGATTTGATTGAAGCAGGGGCTGATGCACTCAAAGTTGGTATTGGTCCTGGAAGCATCTGCACCACACGTATTGTAGCAGGCGTCGGGATGCCACAGATCTCTGCGATTGAAAGTTGTGTTAGCATAGCTTCCAAATATGGTGTGCCTGTGATTGCTGATGGTGGTATTAAATATTCTGGCGATGTAGCCAAAGCTCTTGCTATAGGTGCCTCAAGTGTAATGATAGGAAGCCTTCTAGCCGGCACAGAGGAATCTCCTGGCGATCTTGTACTCTATCAAGGACGTCAATATAAAAGCTACCGCGGTATGGGGAGTATTGGTGCGATGACTAAGGGTAGCTCAGATCGCTATTTCCAAGAAGGTACTGCTCAAGATAAGCTTGTGCCAGAAGGCATCGAGGGGCGTGTGCCCTATCGTGGGAAGATCTCTGATGTCATTCATCAATTAGTAGGGGGCTTACGCAGCTCTATGGGCTATCTTGGCAGTCCAGATATCCCCACACTTTGGGAAAAGGCAGAGTTTGTCGAGATCACAGCTGCAGGACTTAGAGAATCTCATGTGCATGATGTAGATATCACTAAAGAAGCTCCAAACTATCATGGCTAAAGCCCATCCATTAAGGCATACCTTAATGGATAAGTGTTTGAAATCTCACGTGCTTATTAAGAAATAAAATCCCTGATTTATCTTATAATATGCTAAAAAATAAGGTGTGATATGGCGCGCTATCTAATCTTTGCACTCATTGCTGAAACCTGCATTATGTATGCAAGTGTGCTTATTAAAATCATCAATCTACCTCCTATTTTAAGTGGCTTTTATCGCGTAGCACTTGCCTTGCCGGTATTTTATATCATGGCCTGCATGCATGGAGGGCTCAAAGTTGGTATCAAAAATGCAAGCTTGATGATTCTTGCTGGTATATTTTTTGGTCTAGATCTTGTATGCTTTAATACCGCATTGCATCACACAAGTGTTGCTAATGTCAATTTGCTTAGTTCTCTTGTGTGCTTTATACTTGTGCCAATTGGTATAATCTTTTTCAAAGAGAGGATAAGTCCAACTTTTATCATTGGTGCCATAGTCGCGCTAGGAGGACTTTTTATGCTCTTAGGAGGGCGAAGTGATAGCAGTGTAGCCCATATCTCTGGTGATATGCTTGCATTTTTGGCTTGCTGTAGCTATAGTGTTTTCCTTGCCTTTGTATATAATTTTAGAAAACGATATAATGCAGTTGTGCTAATGTTTTATGCAGGTATTGGCTCAAGTATTTTACTGCTTTTAGCAGCTGGGATGCTAGAGGACTTAAGACTACCTAATGATGGAAAAACCTGGATACAGATTCTGCTCATTATGCTTTTTGGGCAGATTCTAGGGCAAGGCTTTTTTGGCTACATTATGGGCAAAATTAGCACACAAGCCTCATCACTAATACTACTTATTTCCCCCATTATCGCTGCGATTATGGGATATTTGATCCTAGGGGAAAAGTTAGGAGTATTTGAAATCTTAGGGATCTTTATCATACTAGGTGGGACTTATATAGCAAAGAAATCTAGCTCCTGATACATTTGCCACTATCTCCAAAACAGGCATCAACTAAGATAAAAGGAGAAAAAATGAAAAAGTGGCTATCTATAGTAAGCATCCTTGCTTTATCTACTAGCATGCAAGCTAATGTTGATGGAATCTATATACTTCCTAAAAATACTGAGGGTAGACAAAGCATAGTAGAGATTTTTCAAAAAGATGGCAAATATTATGGGGTAGGCTTTGCCTCAAAAGATGGCCAAGAAATCAATACATTAGATTCCAAAAATCCAGATAAAAAACTGCAAAATCGTCCAATTAGAGGTAGCGTATTTTTATGGCTTGAGTGCAAGCAAGATGCCTGCAATGGCAAAATCTATAGCTTTGATAAAGGTAAGGTATATCCAACAAAAGTATCATTGCAAGGAGAAAAATTGCAAGTTAAAATTGATGTAATGTTTGGCCCTACATTTGAATGGACAAAGCTAAATAAAGAAGAATCTGAAGCTTTTAATAACAAAAGATTAAATACAAATATACTTGATGTAACTATACTAAAAAACTAAGGAGGAACTTATGCAAAACCCATCAAAATATGATTGTATTATCATTGGTTCTGGATTAGGTGGACTAACTTGTGGGGCGACCCTAGCTAAAGAAGGCAAAAAAGTATTAGTCTTAGAACAACACAATCTTATTGGAGGATGTGCCACTTGTTTTAAACGCAAAGGTATGCTCATAGATGCTGGACTTCATGAGTTAGATTGGGGAAATAAAGATACAGATATGAAACACCTCATATTTAAAAGATTAGGATTGGATAAAAAGATCAAGCTTATTCCCCTACCTACTGCATGGAGTATTAGAGAATCTAAAGATAAAAATAAACAAATAACCATACCTCATAAAACTACGAAAGAAGCATTAATAAGCCTATTTCCCGATGAAAAAGATGGTATAGAAAAATATTTTAAAAAACTTAAATTTCAGGCTCGTTTAAACTATAAATTTCCTTTTGATATGGGATTTTTAGAATTTTTCTTTGCCCCATTACACACTCTTGGATTCCTAACAATCAGTGCTATTAGAAAACGAAAAGTAGGCGATATGTTAGATAAACTTATCAAAAATCCTAAGCTTAAAAAAATCCTTAATATAAATATGGTTTATTATCACAATAATCCTTATAAATTTAACTGGAATTATCACGCGATTGGACAAACTAATTACTATAATCAAGGTATGTATATTAAAGGTGGGTCACAAAAATTATCTGATTCTCTTGCAGAAATCATCACAGAGAACAATGGTGAAGTGAAAATCAATGCAGATGTTAGTCAAATACTACTCAATGAAAATAAAACAAAAGCCATTGGAGTGATTTATAAAGATAAAAAAAGTGGCAAAACCTATACGCTTTATGCAGATAAAATTGTAGCTAACTGCGATCCACGCATCGTATACAATCAACTTTTAGACAAGCCGATCCTAGATAAAGATTCTAAACTTACAAAAAATTTTACAACTGATACCTCTCTACTTTCTGTCTATATGGTTTTTGATACCAACTTGAGTGAAAAATTTCCAGATATGGATTATTCTACTTTTTTTGTAGATTCTAAATGGTTTAACGATGAGTTTAATCAACAAACAGAAAATCTACTCAATATACCTATAGAGGATAGAAGCTTTGTTTTTGTCAACTATTCTAAAATTGATCATGGACTAACCCAAAAAGATGATCGCTTCTTTGGTGTGATTACAACTTTAAGTAGTTATGATGAATGGGATCACCTTACTGAAGAAGAGTATAAAAAGAAAAAGGCTGACCTGAAAGAAAGCTTTGAGAGAAAACTAGAATCATATTATCCCAATATTATGTCTTATTGCATTCACTCTGAACTAGCCACACCAAAGACTATTGAACGCTATACACGTGCTATTAAAGGTACGATTTATGGCTATGATCAAGATATGGAAGGATTTTTTGGTAGAGGGCGCTTTTATTCCAAAAGTATTAAAAACCTTTATTTTGCTTCTGCTTTTGGATTCCCTGGAGGAGGATTTACTGGGGCAATCCTTTCTGGCTACCGTACTGCCAGAAAAATGCTAGACCCCTACTTTTATCCTAGGCGTCTTAGCCTATGTGTACTTTTTGGTACAGCAGTAAGCATGAGCATCATAGAGGCGATCAAATTTATCATAGGGGGCTAAGATGAAAAAACTAATGTTATTTTTGCTTGCGCTAAGCTTTTTGTTTGCACAAGATGAGACTGAAGATATTAAGCAAAATCATTTTAGCTCACTATGGGGGCGGAAATATCAAGCAAGCCTAGGCTATAAATATCTAGCCTTTGGCGATCTAGCTGGGATACAAAACCTCCAAATCACCTATGGTGTATGGGATAAAGGCAAGATGGGAATCTATGCAGAAATCCTATTCCCTCTTAGCCATGCTTTTAAATCAGATTCTAAGGTCAGTGCGATTAATCTATTCTGGCTTTATGATATTGCGGTTACAAAGATTTTTTCCATCACGCCAAAAATAGGTTATGGTCTTGGCGTAGCCAGCTATGGCTCTATCAATCACCTTGTGTGGAAGCCTAGTTTTGGGATAGATTTTGCTATTGACATTACAGATTTTGTAGCATTTTATATTGATTGTGACTATAGTTTTTATCACATTAAAGATAGCTTTTCTCACCTCCCCTATTTTGGGACAGGTTTCCGCCTAAGGTATTAGGCAAAAAGGGCTTATGGCCCTTTTTTAAATCAAGCTTGCCTTTTAAATCAGCAATAAAAATACTAAGCCTCAAGGCAAATCCATCAAAACCAATCTATGATAATTAAACAAAAGCATTAAAATGAAGTTTTAAAAATCTCAGATCCAATCCGAAGCATATTTGCCCCATTAGCAATAGCAATCTCATAATCCCCACTCATCCCCATGGATAAAATA
>CASFYB010000020.1 GCA_949298825.1 uncultured Helicobacter sp. | reverse complement strand
AAAGGCATTTTGCTTTTTAGGAAACGAAATACTACACAAATGAAGCTTAAAATAAGCTTAAGAAGATAGGGAATTGTAGATTTCTTTGTAAAAAGTTTTCCATCGCTTATGGAACCACAACCAACTAGATGGATTCTCTTTGATTTTCTGCTCAATAACATGAATCTGCTTTTGAGTGCACTCATAAATATCTTTTTGCATATCGCTTGTCTTTTCACAATAAATAGGCTTTGATATATCAAGCACAAACTTTGAATAGTCTTTATTAAAATCAATAAGAATAGGCACAAGAGCACAGCCAAATCGTCTAGAAATAATTGAAGTAATGGTAGTCTGCGTAGCCCTTTTGCCTAAAAATTCTATCTCAATACCCTCATTCTTATCAATATTTTGATCAATCAAAATCCCCGTGCCTACTTTAGCATGCGCATACATCTTTAGAAGTTCCCTAAAAGCACCCTTCTTATTAATGAGTCTTACATTAAAAATCTCACGACGCCTACGCAACATCTTATCAACAAAATCTATTTCGGTTAACCGACCAAGTGAAGACATCTCATAGACAATATTTTCTTTTTGCATCTGCAGTGGTATAGCTGTGCCCAATGCTTCCCAATAACCATAATGAGCGCTTACTAAAACCACATTTCTACCCTCATGAAGGAGCGAAAATAGATTCTCTTTATTCTTAAACTCAAATCTAGATAAATAATGTTTTTTATTAAGATAAGGGAGGCGCACTGATTCAAGAATCACAAAAACAAAATTTTGATAACAACGTTTGATGATATTTCTTTTTGCTTCCTCTGTCATATTATCGCCATAAATAAACTTTAAATTGCAATATGCATCAGCATAACGACGTCTATCAAAACAATATATCAAAGAGGCCAATCCTACAATATGCCAATAAAACAACCAATGGGGAATCAGAGCTAGGTAAATCCCAAAACCAGCTACTAAAATCTCCAAAAATTTATTTACAATTTTCATAAAACCTCTTTGATCGCCTCAAAAATAGATTCTGGCTTGATATCATTGATGGAGAAATCATCTTTTTTATAGCTAGCATTCTTATTGCCAGAAAGTGAGACACAACGCTTATCAGGCAAGGCAAAGCGATCTTTTGGAGTATTGCCATAGAGTGTCACTGAAGCACATTTCATCGCCCATGCCAAATGCGTAACACCCGTATCCCCACCAACTACAACATCCATCCTATCAATCAAAGCCTTTAGCCCATCTAAATCAAGTCTTGGCAGGATAAATCCACCTCCCATCCCAGCTAGAATCTCTTGAGCCCTAGTTTTATCTTGATGCCATAAAACAACAGGGCAAAAACCTTCTTTTAAAAGCATTTTGCCTAGTTCTATAAAATGTTGCGTATCATAAGTTTTAGCAGCCAAAGATGCTTCAGTGACAAATAAAATAAATTTTATATCCCTATTTTTTAAATCCCTATCTATTTTTTCAATCAAAATTGAAGAAATACTTGCTTTTGAACTACTGCTAGATACAAAACTCCTATCCCTAAGCCTTAAGGCCGTATCTAAAAAATCTTTAAAATCTACCCTTAAATCCAAGGCTTTATAAATAATATATGCATTGCGCTTAAGGATAGATTCTTGATAGGCTATACCCACCCCTTGAGTATAGAATCTAGCCGCCAAGGCTTCTTTAGCAGAATATTTATCAAAACCTACATAATGTGTGGTTTTTAGCATCTTTCCAAAAATAGCAGACTTGATAAGCCCTTGCATATCAATAACGCAGTCATACTCCCTAGATCTCAGCTGCCTAAAGAGTTTCCAAAGGGCTATGAGATTAAATTTTGATAGTATTTTTTTAAATGGGGTTGCATAAACCTTATCAATCACCTCACCTTCACTCAAAATCCCTGCAAAACGAGAATCTACATACCAATGCAATTTAGCCTCAGGGCAAAAGTGCTTAATGCAAGCAGCCATAGAAGCACTGACAATCACATCGCCCAATGCAGAAAGTCGAACAATAGCTATATGTTTCATCATCTACCTTAGAGGAAAATCACATCTAAACTTTTAGGGATAGATAGCTTTGAGATTTTCTCTTGTAATAAAAAGTTTTTCTTAAGACCATCAATATAAAGCACACCAGCCTTATAGCTAATATTTATGCTTTTTCCAAAGCTTACAAGACAGAGCATGCGTGAAAGTGCAAAAATATAGCTTAAAATCTGCACACAAGAAAGACTATATTCTGTCTGATTGTAACGCAGCATATCACACTCTTTGGGCAACTTCTTTTCGCTAAACTCCAAAAGCATGGCCACAAGAGATCTTTGCTGATAAGAATAACCATAGCTTAGCATATATTTTGTGCGATAGGCAGCATGTCTATTGGCATGATAAAAATCAGTACTCACTCCTATTTCGTGCAAGTCAATTGCTATATTTAACAATTCAACTGCAGAACGCTCTATACCAAAATCTTTTTGCATAAGAGTGCAGATTTCATTTGCACGAGTCTTTATAGCCTTAAGATTCTTGTTTTTCCTTAGCGAATCTTTCATAAACTCAACAGAAGGGTTAATACCCGGTGGGAATCTATAACCCTGATGACGCAATAAATCTGCTAAAAATACACCCTCTCGTATCCCTACACCACAGGCTATGATCTCACGTGCTTCAAAATATTCTAATAAAGTATTTAAAATCAACAATCCGCCCTGGATATTATCCATCCTCTCATCAGAAATCCCAAGATCGGCCAATTTATCCTCTGAACTTTTAATAATCTTATCCATCAAAGGCTCTATCTTTTTAACCGGCATTAAAAAGCCATGGATCATATCCCCAGCCTCATTGCCTCGCTTCATACACAGCTTGGCTAATGCGCGGATACTCCCGCCCACACCAAAAATACATCGATGCTTAAAATTACTATTAATCTTTTCTAGCTCTTTGAGAATAAAAGCCTTGATCTGCTTTCTATCAACTTTTTTATCCCAAAAAAGCTCTTTTAGGCGAATTGTGCCTAGATTCAAAGAAATGGTTTGCTTTAATCGCCCATTCTCAATCAGTGCGCATTCTGTACTGCCCCCTCCTATATCAATCATCACACCATCTTTTTTATACAAGAGATTAGCACAGGCTATTGCACCATAAAAAGCCTCCTTATCCCCATCAAGGACCTTGATCTGGATCCCGCACTCCTCATACACACGTTTAAGAAACTCTGATTTATTAGGCGCATCTCTTACAGCAGAAGTAGCTACACACAGGGTTTTTCTACTTTTATATTGCTTAATAATCTCTACAAACCCTGAAAGTACAGAAATAGTCCTCTGCATTGGAATCTCTTGCAGTAGACCACCATTTTCATAGCTGCCTTCAGAGATTCTCACTTTTGATTTTAGCTCATAAATAAGAGAGAAACCAAAGCGACTGCTCCTCTGAAATATGGCCAAACGCACTGAGTTTGAGCCAATATCAATGACACTAGTGATTTTTGCCATCACTCTCCCTGATTTAATTGCTCATATTTATACTTCAGCTCTTCTATGCTCTCCATATTATCAGGATCTGGGATAATTGCATCTACTGGACAAACAGCCACACAACTTGGCTCATCATAATATCCCACACATTCTGTACAGAGATCAGGATCAATCATATAAACCGGATCACTCTCTTCAATCGCACTATTTGGACACTCTTCCCTACAAGCATCGCATGCTATACACTCTTCATTGATTAGCAATGACATATAATCCTCCATTATTTAGGTTTAAAATGATATGGTTTTTATCAAAAAAATGATTAACCTTATATAAAATTGGCAATTCTATCAAAATTAATGGCATTGTCGTATAGCTTCAAAATGTGAACGCAATTCTGCATCCTCCTTAATCTGATCTTTAGGGATATTAGAGAAAATATTTTGTGCTTGTAAACAATCCCCAAGCTTATAATATCCCCATGCCAAAGAATCTATATAAGCCAAAGAGTTAGGAGAAATTTTTAGCGCCTGCTTAATCAAATCAATGCCTTTTTTTATATCAATATCATGCTCAACAAGTACATAACCCAAAAAATTATAAAAAAATGCATCCTCACTATTTGGATTCTCATTATCTATTTTGCGCTGTTTGGCTCTAGCATCAATAGCTTCTGTAAGATTGGCAATAATCTGCTTAAGCTCTAGGGCAGAAATATTTTGTTCTCCTTGATAGGCATAAATAGCACTCCATGCCAAAAACTTTGCTTCTTTTTTCTCTTCATATATCTTTTTTGCTTGAAAGGAAGCATCTTTAAACTTATTTTGTACCACATAAAGATCTGATAACAATCTTCGATCAAAAGGAAAACTCTTAGCAATTTTTTCAGCCTCATCAAACTGCTTTTGATTTAACAGAACCTGCAAATAATATTTCGCATTTTGTAGAGTTGGGCTTTCTTTGTAATACTTAGCAAAAATCTTATGGGCAGCATCATTACGTCCAAATTGATTAAAAATATCTATAGCCTTTTGACATAAATCTTGGCTACACATTTTTTTATTTAAGTATTCCTCTAGTTGGACTATGGCCTTATCATTTTTATTTTGCGAAAAATAGATAGCTAGAATCTTTTTTAACGCCTCTTCATCCTGGCTGTATTCATAGTAGGCATTAAGAAGCCCAAGAGCCTTGTCAAACTGTTTTTGATTCAAATAAAGTGTGCCTAAAATATGATCTATAGCTGGGCTGCTTTCCTCTTTTCTAATCCCTTCTAGCAGCACAATAGCTTTTTGTATCTCACCACGGCGTATATAGCCATCAGCAATAATTTTGCTTGTGGGTAAATCTTTGGTATCTTTAGTGGCATTTTGATAAAGCAAGGCATATTGCAAAGCCAAACTCAAATCCCCCATAGCAGCATAAGCAATAGCCACCTCTCTGGCATAGATTGCCTCCTTACTCTGCTCATACGCCTTTAAATAAATATCTTTTGCCAAAGCAAAATCGCCTCTAGTAAGAGCATCGCCAGCCAAGGCAATCTGCAAATCCTTATTATCCTCAGCAAATAAAAGGAATAAAAACACAAAAAAACTAATTATCTTTTTTGTCAATCTTTACACCTTTACACATTTCAATCAAACTCCTAAATTCCTGACTATTTCTATCTAAGAAGCTATCCCAAAATGGAAAAGTCTGACACTGCTTAGGTCTTATGGGATAAATTTGACACCTTCTACTTGTAGTATCAAAAAATATACACGCATAAGATTTAGCTTGTATATCAGGCTTTTCTATCAAAGAATATTTATAACCAACTTTTTTAACATATTTTTGTGTGAAATCATTAAATGGCATTTTTAAAAATGAGGCGATGAGCCTAAGCTCATCAATACTGCAAAAAATATATCCGCTCTCGCCCGTGCAACACTTCCCCCCACAAGTCTCACACGCACTAGAATCAAAAGAAAAATTAAAGCTTTGCATCCTTGAATTATACTAGAATTTATACATTACTGTGATTTTTGTACGATTAACAAGCATATCTCCCACAATCTGTGCAAAAACAAGACTAGTACTTAGATTTTTTGTAAAACTATAAGAAATCTTTGGAGCAATCTCAAATATATCAGCATCCATAGTTAGATTTCCTGTTTTACCAATAGTAGCTCCACCACGACTTGCTGAAGTACCTTTAATTCTATTAGAGCCCTTGCTCATTTGTGCGATACGGTTATGTCCGCCCACATAAGTCAGCCCTAGACCAAACTTCCATCCCCCAAGCTTATACTCATGCTCTGTATAAGCGACCCTAATATCAGTGCCATGATAGCTACCAGATCCAGTAAAGCCAAATCCTATAACACCACCGGCTACCAAGCTACTCCACAATGACCCTCCGATTTTTAACTGACCAG
Source organism: uncultured Helicobacter sp. (assembly GCA_949298825.1). Taxonomy (GTDB): domain Bacteria; phylum Campylobacterota; class Campylobacteria; order Campylobacterales; family Helicobacteraceae; genus Helicobacter_H. Next base: position 8,896 of record CASFYB010000020.1, on the reverse strand, counting down.
CAGAATCTAGCGTAGCTCCATAGGCCTCTGCAAAGCTTCCAGCATAACCCAATGATCCACTATAGCTACCAACTCCCCAATCTAAGCGGATATTATACACACCACGATTACGCGCCCAACCCTTATCAATCTTGCTTGCCTCTTGATAATAGTTTGATAATACACTTGCCTTAGACTGGAAATGCGCATTTTCATTCATCACTGTGGCTGCTGCCTGGATAAGCACGCTTAAATAAGCATTATTATCAAATTTAAACTTATACCCCACATCTCCAAAAAGCATCATATTAATTAGTCTATCTGCATAAGCATAATATAGCGTAGCTGTCAAATCCTCTAATCCAGCAAATGCAAAATTACCCTTAGCTCCAGCAATACTAAGCACATTCCCAATACCAAAATTTGCACTCTTACCTGTATTAGATGCATAGGTTTGAAGTCCAATATTATCTGTCATCCAAGAACCATAGGTAGCTAGTAAAAATTCCATACCCTTTAAACTTGAGTTTTTTACCAAAGCTCCCATCCCACGATCGCCATAACTTCCTGATGGTGCATTAAGAGGAGTTTCAATCTGCATAGCTCCTACCCGCAACATAGTATTTGCTTTCTCAAACTTTTTGCTTACATAAAGATTGCTTATGCCAAAAACATCAATAGCTGCATCATTTTTCACATCAAAAATACGAGGCCCCCCGATAAAATCGGCAATCGCATTACCATCTGGTGCTGCTGATCCTTTAGAGAAAAACAATCCTCCAGTAAAACTAAAGCCTTTTACCTCTCCTGTAGTAATATTAGGACGGAAAAATACCCTAAAACCTTGACCATAGCCATCCCTACCATCAGTATATATATATTCACCTCTAGCATAGCCATCTAGCGTAGCATACTCAATAAAATCTTTTAATAAAGTAGCACCGCTGGCTGGTTTAACTTTTGGCTTGTTAGCATTCTCTGATTCCACTTTATTAGTCTCTAAAGTATTTTGTCCATCTTGTGTTGCTTGAGTGGTTTCTGCATAGATTAAACTACAAACTGCTAAAGATAAAAGTATTTTTTTCATAACCTTTCCCCTTTTGTTTATTATTAGTTTACTAAACTATACTTCAGATTTTAACACTCTTTATCAGAAAGGTCAATCACTTTTGTTAAAAAAAAGTAATACTAATGTAACATTTTGTAAAGTGTTTTTTTACTTATCAACTGAAATGATACAAAAAGTCCATTTTCTTGTTTTCGTATCAAAAAGGGAATGCTGATCTCAAGATCAATAGGAGAATCTTTAAGTGAGGCAAAAAAAGCTTGCAATGATTTTAAGTCCTTTGAAAGCACCTCAACCTCAAAAACTGTCTTGATAAACTGTGTTTTCTCATCTTTTTTGCTTTGCTGGGATTTGATATTAATCTTTTCAAAAAATTTACTCAAAAACTCTTGCAAAGAAGCGGTAGTGATGTCTACCTTCAAGGTATTAAGCTGAGCTTTATTATCTCTAGCTAAAACGCTAAAGCCGCCTTGAGCTGAGTTAAATTTTCTTTGTACAGTCTGGTGGATGATCTGTTGCTTATCAGCATCATTAAAGGCGATTTTATAATCCCTAATACGTGGAATCATAATGTAGTTAAAAATAAGCACGATCATAAAAACAAAGAAGAAAGAAAAAATGAGATTCTTAATAACTAATTCAGAATCCATTTCTAAATACCACTTTCTTACTATTTTTGATTTTTTCTTAACTTCTACATTCTCTTGCATCAATATAACCCCATCTTAATTCATCGAACCTGTCAAGAACTGATCTGCCTTGCTTTCAGAAACAAACTCATACCCTCCATTAGAAAGCATGTAAAAACTTACACGAGATTCTCCAAAAATAGCTTTCAAAGGATCTTGGAGCAAATAGCGAAACACCTCTTTTGATGGCGTATTACCGCGGATGATCAGAGCATCTTTTTGTATCTCTATCAAATTAATAGTGATCTGATCTGGTATTAGTGAAAGCAAATTATCCACTGCACTTTTAATAACAATATTATTAATCTCACTATTTTTGATCATTTGCAATTCATATTCCAAACGCTCACGATCCTGATTGATCCTACCAATCTGATCTTGATAGAAAGCCTGCCTTTTTAACATCTCTTGGGTCTTGTGGTTATACTCTTGTGTTTGTAAATCTAAATTAAAACTAAAGCCAAGCATCACAATAAGACTGACAAAAATATAAAACCACCAAATTTTGACAATTTTTGAAAATATTTGTTTGGGTCTAGCAGCAGTAAAACTATAATGTGTCATTTTCCCTTAAACTCCTGCTGTATAGTCTCTAATAACTCTTCAATCAAAGCAAATTGCCACCTTGAAACAGGTAAAAGGGTCACCTGCTCAATATAACTTAAGGTTTCTTCCATCATACCTACATTATCTAAAAATACGATTTCCTCAACAAACTTTTCTTCATAATAATCATTGCTATAAAACTCAGCAATAGAATTTTGAATAATGCTAGCTATAACTGCTGCTTTAGTCAGCTCATCAACGGCCTGGCTAGCACCTTGAGTAATCTCATCTTTTGTATCTAGATGCATATCTGTATCCACATCTACATCCTGGATGAAATCAAAATTTAAATCCTCAAACTCATCTAATAAATCTGTGGTCTCTTCTTTTGGTGCAATAACAGGAAGACTAGCCTCCTCATTTTCTTTGCCCATATCACTCTCTACCATAAAGTACCCGCCAAAATATACGCTTTTGGCATTTGCGATAAAAAGAGCTATATTGCTTTTTTCTTGCAAAACATACAAACGCAATACAGAATCTAATCTTGAAGAAATACTTTTATAAATCAAAACAAATGGGGAAAAAATATAATCTACACCATGCAGTTTTTTAAAAAATCTCTGTATATCATCAACTTCATTTTTCTTGATATAAACTCCCCAATCCTTAAACTTAAGGGCTTTATATTCTCTAATATCTACACCAAGTTTTCCAAGTTCTTTAATTTTTTTAATATGAAAAACACTTTGATTATAAGTCTTAGCAATAACCCCTATATAGCAGAATGGATAGCGCTTTTTATAGCCTTCAATAAACCTTATTGCTGCCATTGGCAAGAGATTATCAATAATATTAAACTCTCTCTCGACTTCTTCAAATATGCGCTCTTTTTTTGTACGCAAGACTCGGATTTGACAATTGTTATTATCAATATTAATTGCGATAAAAACATTGGAAAAAAGTGGACGTATAATCCTATCAAATCCCAGCATACACAACTCGCCTTAAAATATTATAAAATACTAGCATAAAGCCTGCATTTTTTCATAAATTTTTTGCTTACATTCACAAGAGGAAAGCCCTTCATCTACCATAAAAGGTGCAGAGATATAATAATCAATCCGACTAAAAGGAATAGGAATTTGAAATCGATCCCAGCTTCGCATACGAATACAAAATTGCATTTTTGGACGAAAAACCACTAAAGGTACTTTAGCTTTCTGACTTAAAGCTGGCACGCCATCTGAAATACTATGATAAGGTCCCTTTGGTCCATCTGGAGTTAGCGCAACATCATAGCCCTGATCTAGCCTAGTAAGCGCCTCTCTTAATACACGGATACCACCACGATTAACCCCACCATAATTGCTAGACCCTCTAATAGCCTCAAATCCAAAAAGCTCATATAACCTAGCAACAATCTCACCATGAAAATGCCTGCTTGCCACTACTGCTAGGGGATGTTTGTGGCGTAAATATCTATAAGCAAAAGGGAGCATCAAAAACTCTCCATGCCAAAAAATAGCAATAAATCTAGAATCATATTTTCCACCATCTGCATCAATATGAGACTTAATATGCTCAAGCTCATTATGAGTAAAATCTCTCCCCTCAAGCAAATATCGCTTACGACAACTAAGGGCCAAAAGCCAAATCATCAACCACATCAATCTAGGCACAATAGCAATGATTATACGTCGCCACCAGCAAAATTGCTGATTTGATTCCCCTCCCCTCATCTAACAAACCCTACCAAAAAGACTTCCGCCATCACACTCTATAACCTCAACCTTTAAAATCTCTCCTATAGGATGCAGAGAATCTAATATCTTTATCAAGCGTCCATTATCACTACGCCCCTCACTAAAGCTATGCATACCATCAAAAGCTTCTTTTGTATTTTCAATCAATACATAATGGATTTTACCTATTTCTTTTTTGGCATCCTCGCTCAAAATCTCCCTATGTCGTGCCTGAAGTCTTGCTAAACGCTCTTGTGCTACTTTGGCATCTACCATAAGCTCATCACTCCAAGAGGCAGATTCTGTATGAGGGCGTGGGGAATATATAAAGCTATATAAAGTATCAAAACGTACCCTCTCTAGCACATCCATCGTGTCTTTAAAATCCTCATCACTCTCTGTAGGAAAACCCACAATAATATCTGTACTAATCCCAACATCTGGCACTAAGGACTTAAGGCGCTCTATTCTATCTAAATACCACTCCTTGCTATAGCCACGACGCATTGCCTTTAAAATCTTGCTAGATCCACTCTGCAATGGGATATGGATAGATTTGCATACCTTAGGATTTCTAGCAAACTCTTCTAAAAATTCATCATCCATATGTAATGGATGAGGAGAGGTAAAACGTATCCTCTCTAACCCCTCAATCTTGCCCAACTCATGCAAAAGACCTGAAAAATTAATCTTTGGATGCTCTCTAGAAAAACGAACACCATAATTATTGACATTCTGGCCCAAAAGCATGATCTCTTTCACACCATTATCTACAAGCTTTTTTGCTTCTTTTAAAAGCAAATCAAGCGGGATAGAAATCTCCTTCCCTCTAGTATGGGGCACTATACAATAGGCACACTTTTTATCACAACCTATAGAGATATTTAAAAGAGCCTTAATACCTGTATTTCTAGCAATATCATACACATAGGTAGAATCATCATAATCAATACTCACTTCCACTGCTTTAGGGCGGTGGATGACTTCAGTGATTTTTGATACATTACGTGCACCAAGCACAAAGTCTACGCTAGGAGCTTTTTTAATGATGCTCTCTCCCATATGGCTGGCTGTACACCCGCATACACCTATTTTTGCCCCAGGCTTTTTAAGCTTAGCAAACTGACCGATTTCAGAAAAAAGCTTGCGCTCTGGCTTTTCGCGCACACTGCAAGTATTGATCAAGATCAAATCTGCTTCACTGGGCTTATCAGTAAGAGTGTATCCCTCTTTTTTTTCTAATTCTGAAATCATATGATCAGAATCACGCGTATTCATCGCACATCCAAGAGTTTCTATATAAAGTTTCATCAATCTATAAATCTATTTTTGGAATCACACTATATGAAGTTCATAGACAAAATCTTTTTCATCTAAACCAAATGCAACACGATTGATTAAAGCTTTTCGCTTTTTATCCTCCAGTGTTTTTAGTAATTTTTGCAGATCCTTTTCTTTTATCTCTCTATCAAGATAATAAAATCCACCATTTACAGAATCTTCTAATAAAGTATCAAGACTTATTGTTTTTGCCTCTGTCTCTTCATTGATTTTTGCTAGTTTTAATTCCATATAAATCACTCCTATTTTTTGCTTGAAATTATAAACCAAAACTGGCAAAAATCAAGCAAAGCGCTAAAATTACCTATTTTTGGTTATAATTTTATCATACTCCTTGTTTAGGCCCCTTTAATTTTTCCCAAAAGCTAAATACAGGTGTTCAACCAAACTTTAAATTTAAGGCATATTTTATGGAAAAAATTCTTGACATCATTGATATTCTTTCTTATGAAAAAGGTATCCCCAGTCAGATGACACTAGAAATAGTCAAAAATCTCATCATCAAAACTGCCAAACAAGAAATTGGCGAAGATATTGATTATAGCGTAGAAGAGGATGAAAAAGAGCGCACGCTAAAGCTTATCCACAATCTTACAATATGTGAAGATTCTAGCCCAGCTTTAGAATCAAACCCTCATAACACTATCGCTATAAGCAAAGCCAAAGAGATGGATCCTTCGCTAAATATCGGGGATATGATCAAATCTGAGCTTTCTTTAGAAAATATGAGTAGAAGTGCGCTAAATCGCATCTTTCAAGATCTGGAGTTTCACCTGCAACGCACAATGGAGGACTTGCTCTTTAAATCATTTAAAGAAAGACTTGGCAAAATCGTCAATGGAGTAGTTCTAGAAATAGATAAAAATGAAAATACCTATGTAGAAATAGATGATATCCGCGCTATTTTGCCCCTAAAAAATAGAATCAAGGGTGAGAGTTTTCAAGTAGGGGATACAATGATTGCTATTCTCAAGCATGTCAGAATGGACAGAAATGGCATACATATTGAGCTTTCACGCACCACTCCTCGCCTTTTAGAAGAATTACTGGCTTTAGAAGTTCCAGAAATCAAAGATGGTGAAGTGCGGATCTATAAAACCGCTAGAATCCCCGGGGACAGGTCTAAAGTAGCCGTCTATACACAAAATCCAAAAATAGATCCTATCGGATCTACAGTAGGGGTCAAGGGTGTGAGAATAAATGCCGTAGGCAAACAACTCAATAATGAAAATATTGACTGCATTGAATACTCAGAAGTCCCAGAGATATTTATCACAAGAGCACTTGCTCCTGCTTCTATTATTAGCGTACAGATTAAAACCATAGAAGATAAAGCCATGCAAGAGCAAGAAAACAATCAAGAGATGCCAAAAAGACATAGCAACAAACTTGCTATCATCAAGCTAATGAGTGATCAAAAAAGCAAGGCTATCGGCAAAAATGGTGTGAATATCCGTCTAGCCTCTATGCTAACTGAACATGAAATAGAGATTGAAGAAATCAAAAGAGAGGATAATGAAGAGACTAGCAGCGCACCAAAAGAGCAAAAGCTTGGAGTTGATGCACTGCAATCACTCTTTAAAAACTAAAGCGTTAATTAAATTTGGATTAACGCTTTAATCCATTAACTGTTTGCAGCATAGAATCTGCTGTTTGGATTGTTTTTGAGTTTGCCTCATAGGCACGTTGACCGGTAATAAGATCTGTCATCTCCTCTACTAGCTTTACATTACTAAGCTCTAAAAAGCCTTGTCTTAGCTGGCCTGTTCCATTAGTGCCTGCTGCTCCTACCTGCGGATCTCCAGATGCATTGGTATTCATATAGAGATTATCCCCCATGCTATGTAAACCTGCTGGATTGATAAAGTTAGCCAATTCAATTTGTCCCAGCACTTGGCTTTGACCTTGGTTACCTTGCACGACTGATACTGTTCCATCACTACCGATACTAATTTGTGTAGCATCTTGTGGGATTGTGATTTGAGGCAACAATAAATAGCCTTCAGAGGTTACAATATTACCATTATCATCAAGCTTAAAATTCCCACTGCGAGTATAGGCTGTAGTACCATCTGGTAGCTGTATCTGGAAAAACCCCTTCCCAGTAATAGCCACATCAAGATTATTTTCTGTCTCTTTTGGGCTACCTTGAGAGAACATTTTAGTCACAGCACCTGTCCTCACTCCAAGACCGACCTCTACCCCAGTAGGAGAGAGTGTATTTTCTGAAGTTGCTGTACCTGCATATTGCATCGCCTGATAAAAAAGGTCATTAAACTCTGCACGTTGCTTTTTATAGCCAGTGGTATTGACATTAGCAATATTATTTGAGGTCGTATCAATCTGAAGTTGCTGCCCTAACATCCCAGTAGTAGCAGTATATAGTGAACGTAACATTTATAATCCTTAAACAAGCATTTTCACTTCATAAAGCAAAAAGGATTCCACTTTGTTTTCTAAGCTTTAATCACGCAGAATCTGCTACAATGCACACTTTTAAACCACATAAGGCAGAGTGATGGGCAATACAAATACTCTAAGTCACCTTGCCATCATTATGGATGGCAATGGACGCTGGGCGCAAAATAAAGGACTGCCTCGTAGAGATGGTCACAAAGAAGGCGCAAAAGTTGTGCGCCAGATTACAACATGGTGTGCAAAAAATTCAATTTGCTACCTTACTTTATATGCATTTTCTACAGAAAATTGGAAGCGCCCAAAAGCCGAGGTAGAGTTTTTAATGCAACTTTTAAGACAATACCTTAAAAATGAAAAAAATACCTACCTAGAAAATGGCATTAGATTCCAAGCCATTGGGGATATAAGCATGTTTAATAGCCCCTTAAGAGAAATGATACTAGAACTTGAAGAAGAAAGCGCTAAGGGGGAAAATCTTACACAGATTCTAGCGCTTAATTATGGGGGTAGGGATGAGATCACACGCGCCTGCTTAAAAGCCTTTAGCCAATTTAGCCCTGATGAGCTAAAAACACTTGATAAAATCAAAGCGCAAGCTCTCTTAGAAAACTCGCTAGATACATCTGGCATCCCAGATGTAGACCTCCTCATACGCACAGGCGGCGAGATGAGAATCTCAAACTTTTTATTATGGCAGGCTAGCTATGCAGAGTTTGCTTTTAGCCCCACCCTATGGCCAGACTTCAATACTAGCGAGCTAGAAAGTATAATTGCAAATTTTAAAAATAAAAATCGTCGCTTTGGCGGGCTATAAATAGTGGGGCTAGCAGCCAAATAAATCTAAAAATATCCCACTATGATGTAATTTTCAACTATTTTCAGAAAATCTTAAGCAAAATTTACTTACAATCTATTCTTAGATTCTCTAAATCTTAGGAATCCAAAATTTACTATAAGGAAATCTTTATGAAATCTTTCACTTTTAAGCAAGTGGGGGGGGGGCAAAAGTTAACTAACCCTAACTCTCAAACGCTTCAATCCTCAAAAAATTCATTCTGTTTTTTCAAACCTATTATCGCTACTTCTTTGAGTTTAGCTCTAGGCTCTGTGAG
>CASFYB010000019.1 GCA_949298825.1 uncultured Helicobacter sp. | reverse complement strand
GGGGGTAGAATAATCCTTTAAAATCAAAAAAAGGATACTTAAAATGAAAAAAACATTACTATATCTACTTATGGCCTCTATTTTCCTTAATGCAGAATCGCTTGATGAAGAGATAGAAAGACTTAAAAAAGAAAATGAACTCTTAGAGTTAAAGCAGAAAAATAAGCAATTAAGTCAAGATTTACAAGCTGGTAAAGTCACTAATAATACTACTAAAGATAATGCTTCAGATAATAGCTCTATTATAAAGATTAGCAAAGAAGAGAGTAAAAATGGATTTTTTATTGGATTAGAAGGGGTGATTGGGGACTTCTCATATCAATTGTATACATTTGATCAGGAAATAAGAGGAGCATATGGTAGTACATTTATTGTAAATGATGAAAAAACTACATTTGATGGTGGATTATTATTTGGATGGCAAAAATACTTTGGTCAAACTCAAAGACATGGGATAAAGCTTTCTGTACACCTTTATAGTGGTTTTGGATATACGCCACAATTCCATAAAAGTCATTATAAGTTTTTCTTTATACCCATTAAAGTTGGTGCTGATTTAAAATACCTTTGGGACTTTTGGGATAATAAAAAGCATATCTTAGGATTTAATGTAGGGGCAGGATATGAGTTTGATTATTACTTTTTAAAGACCGAAATAATGGATGTGAAAGACAATGCCAAAGAATATAACTTTATTAATGGTGGATTTTATCCTACCATTGGATTGCATTATGTTTATAATAGACATCATCAGTTTGAGCTAAACTATCGCTTTGGTGGTATTTTAGCAGCAATAACAGATCGACCTAGCCCTAGCGTAGATGCTTATTTTGGTAGTCGTACCCTATTTTCATCCCTGCTTACACTTAATTATGCTTATAGATTTTGATGAGATTTGATCCTGATTGTTAAGTTATATATAAAAGGAATTGGTGATTTTTATTACCAATTCCTTAGTATCTATATGATTAGTTTGCTGCTGATAGTTTGTATATTAAGTAAGCAGTAAATCCAAAAAAAGCCACAAAAGCTGCAAATAGCGTTATAAATCCTATCATTCTTTCTCCTTTGCTAGTTTATTAATTTCTTTGAGGAATAGCCTTACAAAGATCATCAGCGCGGATACTATTCCAAAAAGGCACAAGAGAACAATTACAGCATCATAGATTGTATAATGTTTGTAATTGATGAATGTATATCCTAAAACACCAAAGAGAGCAGTCATAAAAGCGATAATTACGGCTTTGTAAAAATCTATGAGCGCTTTTATTTTTTCTTTTTGGCTCATTTATCCCTTTAAATACGAGTGTTATCTCGCTCCAAAATTATATCATACTTAGGGTTGTCAATGATAATACCCAATCTATTCTTAAAATTTTTAAGTTATGCATATTAAAACTACAAGTGTTTTCACATAAATTCTGCTACAATGCCCAAACTTTAAATAAAAGATTTAATATGCCAAGCTTTAATCCTGATTTTTTGAATAACCAAGAATATATACAAGATTTGACTATCAGGATGGCTCATCATAGCACAGCTATTGAGGGGAATACTCTAACTCAAGATCAGAGTGCAAGTATCATCCTTAATGGCTTTATCCCTAGTCATACAAGCGAAAGAGAGTTTTTTGAAGTTAGAAACTATCGCTTTGTTATTCCTAAGGTCTTAGAGTTTTATAGGCAGAATTTAAAAGAGCATAAAAGTTTAGATTTAAATCAGATAAAAGAATTGCATTCCATAATCATGGATAATCTTATTGAGAATAAGGGTCAATTTAAGAGCATTCCAAATCTTATTGTAGGGGCAGACTTTGAGACAAGTAAACCCTATCTTGTGCCCACTCATTTGCAAGAAATGTTAGATAACTTAAACTATCAAATAAAAGAAGCTAAAAGTGATGATGAGAGATTGGAAGCTATTTTATACTCTCACTTTTATTTTGAAAAAATCCATCCCTTTAGTGATGGTAATGGCAGGACTGGCAGACTTTTGATGTTTTATTTTTGTATAGAAAACAATATAGCACCATTTGTAATTTTAAAAGAGCAAAAGGCATTATATATATCATTTTTGAAAGAAAACAATATTGATGGTTTTAAAAAATTAGCCAAAAGTCAGCAAGAAGTGGAATTAAAGCGTGCAGAGATATTTTTTAATCAGCATAGATTGATGCATAAAAATAATAGTGGTAGGAGTAGATGAAATTAAGTGATTTGACATTTTTGCAGAGTGAGGAATTATTTAGGAAACTAAGGATAAATTTAACTCACCATAGCAATGCCTTAGAAGGAACTACCCTTAGTTTAGGTGAAACAGAGAGTTTATTGGTTAATGGCATTACCGCACAAAATAAGAGATTAGATGAGCAACTTATTATCTTAGGCTTTGGTAATGCTTATGATGCTATCATAAGAGAAGCTAATAGAGGGGATAAGATCCTTGATAGTGCTTTTATAAAAGATTTGCATTATCTTATATTTTATCATGCTTTAGAGATTTGCCCTCAATTTGTTAAAAAGCCAGTAGGTGCTTTTAGGACAGATGATGTTCATATTGCTGGTAGTGATATTGAGCTATGTATACCAAGTAAGATTGCAAATGCTCTAAATAACCTACTATATCAATATAAGAGTAATGCGATGGATTTAAGGGATATTGCTGATTTTCATGCTCAATTTGAAAAAATTCATCCCTTTAGTGATGGTAATGGCAGGACTGGTAGATTGATAATGGCCTTTCAGTGTATTCAGAATGATTTGATACCACCATTAATTAAAGATATTGATAGAAATGAGTATCTAGATCTGCTCTATCTATGTCAAACAAAATCTGATACCCTTAATAAGTTTGTTAAATTTTTAGAAAAATGCCAAGCCCAGAGTTTAGAGATAGTAGAGAGTTTGACTAAAAGTAATCAAAATAAAACAAAATTATTTAAAAGATAACCTTAATTATTCCCTGAGCTTGTTAGGTTTACTTTCGGGAAGCCCCATTCATCAAACTGGCTTGTTCTTTGGTAATAGGGTTTGATGTTATTTAGGCTATTTTTGATTGCAGTAAAAACCTATAAATACCCTTATGCACATTATTTGCTAAGCTTAGTTATTCAAAATATAGTTGTGATTTTTGCAAGATTTGTGATTTTATAAGATAAAGTAATGGCGGACAGGGAGGGATTCGAACCCTCGGTAACCTTGCGGCTACGCGTCCTTAGCAGGGACGTGGTTTCAGCCAACTCACCCACCGGTCCAGCCAGTAGAATCTAGTTTTGCAAACTAGATTGACAATTGTAGCAGCATTTTTTAAATTTTAGAAATTTTAAGGTCAATCTTGGTAGAATCTTTATTGCAAAATCAAAAATTAAGAGGATTTTTTATGAAATATGCTTTTATTTTCCCTGGTCAAGGTAGTCAGGCTATCGGTATGGGCAAGGATTTTTATGAAAATTTTGATTTAGCTAGACAGATGTTTGAAGAGGCTAGCGATGCTTTAGGTATGGATATGAAAAAGCTTTGTTTTGAAGAAAATGAGCTTATTAACCAAACACAATATACACAGCCAGCCATACTTTTAAATAGTGCGGTAGCACACAGCATTTTGCAACAAGAGTTTCCACTTTTAGCCAAGCTTGCTTTGGGACATTCATTAGGAGAGATTAGCGCAGTGTATGTGGCTAATGGATTGAAGTTTGATACTGCTATTAAGCTAGCTCATCAAAGGGGTATTTTGATGCAAAAGGCTTGTGAAGGCCAAGATGCAGGGATGATGGTGATTGTGGGATTGGAAGATGCGATCTTAGAAGAGTACTGCAAGAAGGCGCAAAGCCAGGGCAAGAGCATTTATTGTGCTAACTATAATGGTGATGGGCAGATCGTCTTAGCGGGTAAAAAGGCAGATTTGCAAAGTGCAGAGGCAGAGATCAAGGCGCTAGGGGCTAAGAGGGCTTTGCTTTTATCAATGTCTGTAGCCAGCCACTGCCCTATTTTGGAATCCATGAGCCAAGAGTTTGGCGAGCTTTTAGATTCCATGCTTTTAGATAGCTTTAGTCTAAGTGTGATTTCTAATGCTACTAATGAGGCTTATGCGAGCAAAAGCGAGGCCTTGAGACTTTTGGGGTTTCAGCTAGTTAAACCAGTGCTCTATAAGCAGGGTATAGCCAAAATAGATGCAGATATAGATGCCTATCTTGAGTTTGGCCATGGTGGTGTGCTAAAGGGGCTAAATAGGCGCTTATCAAGCAAGCCTACCTATAGCATAGATAATACTTCTAGTCTTAAAGAAACGCTAGAACTGCTTAATGCCTAGGGGGTGGATATGAAAATAGCAATCATTGGTGCCATGAATGAGGAGATCACTCCTTTATTAGAGCTATTTGGTCAAGAGTTTAAAAAGCATCATCTAGGTGGCAATACATTTTATGAAATAGCTTATAAAAATGCACAGATATTTATCGCTTATAGCAAGATTGGCAAGGTGCATGCTGCTATCACTGCAAGCACGATGATCTTGCACTTTGGCTGCCAGAAGGTGCTATTTAGCGGCGTGGCTGGAGCATTGAAGGAAGATTTAGATGTGGGGGATTTGCTTCTCTCTACCAAGCTTTGTCAGCATGATGTTGATATTAGTGCTTTTGGTCATCCTTTGGGCTTTATCCCAGAGAGTAGTCTTTATGTAGAGACAGATTCTGTGCTTAATGATTTGGCTAGACAAATAGCTAAGAAAAAAGGCATAGAGCTAAAAGAAGGGATCATTGCTTCTGGTGATCAGTTTATCCATAATATGGATAAAAAGCATGCCATCGTGCAGAACTTTGATGCGATGTGTGTGGAGATGGAGGGAGCTAGTGTCGGTGTGGTATGCCATAATTTTGGTGTGCCATTTTGTATTTTCAGATCTATTAGCGATAAGGCAGATGGCAGCGCTGATGTGAACTTTGATGAATTTTTGGAATCATCTGCCAAGATTTCAGCTGAGTTTGTTAGAGATATGATAGATGAGATGTTGTGATTTTCACTCATCTCTGCATCAAAGAAGCTAAAATATTTATTTAATCAAGAATTTAGGAGTGATTATGAAAAAGATTTTGTTAGGTTTGACTTTAATAGCAGGGGTATCCCTGGCTCATGATGGAGATTCCCATCATCATAAAGAGCATAAAGCACCAAAGTGCATCACCAAGGTATCTAAAAGAGAGTATAAAAGCCCCTCTTCAGAAGTACTAAGGATGATGCATAACCCGATGATGTGCCAAAAGTGGGTAGAAAGCGGGGATGCAAATAGGGACTATTTAGAAAATATGATCCCTCATCATATGGGCGCTATACTTTCATCACAAGCACTTTTAAAATACACTAAAGATGATCGTTTAAAAAAGATCGCAAAAGATATTATCTCTACACAAGAAAAAGAAATAGCTGAGTTTAAAGAGCTTTTAGGCAAGCTTAGCAAGCAAGAAGTGGCTGATTATGAAGCCTTTAATAAAAAGGCTAAAGAGGATATGCATAAAATGATGAAAGAGATGAAGAAAACCAAAAAAAGCAATAATGTAGATAAAGACTTTTTAAGTGCGATGATCGCTCATCATCAAGGTGCTATTGATGCTTCTAAGCAGATTTTAGAAGTGAGTGATAATGATCAAGTCAAGCACTTTGCAAAAGATATCATCTCTGCACAAGAAAAAGAAATAGCTGAGTTTAAAGAGCTGCTTAAAGAAATAGAATCTAAAATCTAGGCTTTATTTGCCTAGAAATTTAGTTTAATACTCTAAATTAATTTATAAGATTTATCTAACTAGTATAGGCAAAATTTATGCTAGTTTTTCTTCAAACCTTCTTGTATCACCCTACTATACCTCCCCTCCCCAAAACTATACCTATAGCCTAAACTCACTTGATATTGAGTAATAATAGATCCAAAGAAACTTCTCTCAAAATCAAAATAGATTCTATGATGATCTTTAATACTAAAGTTAGTCCCTAGATTGATACTAAATCTAGCAGTAGATTCTAAAGGAGAGATACTAAGACTTTTATAAGGATGAGTAAAATTAATCTTACCTCCAGTAATATAATCCCCTATAAAATAAGTCCCTAAATAAATCTCTGATCTAAAATCCTTATTGCTAGTATATTGATCAAATCTATATCCAAAATTAGATCCAACCCTTCCTCTAAGAGTAATAATAGCATCCTGATCTCCTATAAGAGGATTACCTGCTAATATTTGTTTTAAAATACTTTGATCTAAATAGGCTAATGCTAATTCTAATTGAGGATCAATAAAAAAGCTCTAGTCTCTCCTAATAAGAATCTATAACCCAATTCATTAGATAGAATAAAACTAAAACTATCTGTAGCACTATTATTATTCATCCCTGCTTGTGTATGAATATAGCCTAGCTTAATCACACTATCATTATAAAAGCCATTTTTAAAACCATTAGCCTTACTTGCTCCATCTTGTACATAAGCATTATAGATAGCAAACTCAATCCCATTAGAATTAAGAGTATCAAAGCTATGATCTTTATTCACAACAGAATTCATATAAGAAATAGCAAATCCTAAATAGTTATTAGCTCCATTAAGTCCAAATGCATGATCATAACCACCTTGGATAGTTGTATAAAAAGTATCATTTCTAGTCCCAAACTTAGTAGTTTGTAATCCACTAAATACTCTAGCCCATACACCATTAGCATTGGCATTCTCTCTTAATTCACCCATTCTCTTATTTAAAGAGTTTAAATTAGCTAACTGCACACCATAGGGTGAGTTTAGTGTGGTGGTGTCAGCATTAGCATCATTGCTAATGTTTTGCATTATTTGTGGTAGTTGTAGAGTTGTGATTTAGGAGTTTAGCTGGTTTAGTTGGTTTTGTAGTTTTGTGATTTGGTTTGTTAGATCTTGTCTGATCCCATCTTGCCCTTCAAAGGCTATTTTTAGATTCTCTATTTTCGTTTTGATCTCTTGTTGTTTGCTTGGACTATGTGCATTTGATCATATTCTTTTTGTAGATTCTGCATGGCTTGCTGATAGAGAGCTTCTTTTTGCGCGAGGTTATCAATAGTGATTTGCAAATCGTGTTGGACCTTTTGGACTTGGGCTTCTAGCTCTTTGAGACTTGTGTTTGCATAAAGTATTCCAGATAGGATTGTAGTAAGCAAGATAGTATGTTTTTTCATCATTTTCCTTAATAATAATTTCTTATTTAATAATTTTTATTAATTATATCACATATGTATATTTAATACTTAACCTTTCATTAATATCTGTGGCTTGACTTTCGGGGGGGGGGGGGGCTATAATTTAGCAGTGAGAAAATCTAGGAGTAGGGATGGCAAAAGCACAAAAGGCCTGTATCATCGCTGGTAATGCTCCATCGCTAGCTGGTATTGATTATGCTAGATTACCAGAGGGTTTGGAGATTTTTCGCTGCAATCAGTTCTACCTGGAGGATAAGTATTATCTTGGGAAGCGGGTGGATGGTTATTTTTTGCGCGGAGGGTTGTTTTTAGAAAACTATTATACGATGATGTGCTTAGAATCTAGCGGGCAATATCAGGTAGGCAGTGTTTTTGCAGATAGTAAATCTTATGATCTTTTTGAGACACAAAAGAAGTTTGAAGAGTTTTTCCCTAAAGTTAGGATCATAGAAGAGTGTGCTAGAGAGCTTGATAAGTTTTATGAGTTTATGCAGATGCGCGCCCTTTTTTATGCTAACTATCCTACTATGGGTGTGATGATGTGTGCTTGTGCGATAGCGATGGGGTATAGGGAGATTTATATAGCAGGGATGGACTTTTATCAAGAGGGAGTGAATACCTATGTTTTTGGCAATGAGCAACAAAACCTCAATGCCCTAATGCCTGGATTTAAAATAAGAGGTTTTAACACAGATTCCTCTTGGCACAATAAGAGTATGGATTTGATGTGTTTAGAGCTTTTGCAAAAAGAATATCATGTGAAGTTTTATGCCCTATGCCCAGATAGTGTGCTAAGTAATCACATCCCCCTAGCCCCTGTGCTAAGAAATAAACCCTATGATATAGAGCCTAAGCCAGAAGATGCAATTAGAGATATTTTGATTCCACCATCAAAGCATTATAAGAGGGTCCGTCATTTTAGGGATAATCTCTGGATGAGGGTATTTAGAGATTTGAAAAGATTGGGCAGGGATATGAAGGAATATTTGGCATTTCAAAAAAGCTAGCAAGTTATATTTTTATTATTTTTAATAATCATTATCATTTTTATTTTAGTTTAAGGAAATTTGATTATAATGATCTCGTGCATTTAATCGCACTCTAAGTAAAGTAGTTTAAAGTTAGTTTTTACATTGTCTTCCTTATGTTTCCCCGCTTTTAGCGGGGTTGTTTCCCTTTTTTATCTACAATTTGTCTAATTTTTTAAGGTAATAGATGTTAGAAATTTTAGAATTTAAAGATTGGCATTCATCATCCATGCTGCCAGCCTTGTATGAAAAAAGCATCCGCGCAAATACAGAAGGCTTCAGGCAGGATTTAGAAAATCAAATACCTATTTTGGAGTTTGTCAAATCTGTTTGCTTGAATGGCGGGATATTTTTAGGGGCATTTTTAGATAGAGAGCTTGTAGGGATTTTAGGACTAGAGCTAAAGGGGCATGGCTATGAGCTTTGTAAGTTTCATGTAGATTCTGCATTTATAGGCAGGGGATATGGTAGGGCTTTACTTGAGCGTGCTTTAAAGTATGATAAAAAGCAATTTAGCCTGCATGTTAGCAAATCACAAAAAAGAGCTATTGATTTATATATGCGCTATGGCTTTAGGGTGGTTAGAGAGGAGGATTGTAGGGTTTTAGTCAGAGGTGAAATGGTAGTATTTCCTACATTATTTATGCAAAGAGGTGGTGAATGAGGGATATCCATATTATCTTATGTGAGCCTAGGATCCCACAAAATACCGGTAATATCGGTAGACTATGCGTGGCAGCTGGAGCAAGGCTACACCTTATCCATCCGCTTGGCTTTGAGGTCAGTCAAAAAGAATTAAAGCGCGCAGGTATGGATTATTGGCAGCATTTAGATGTGAGCGAGTGGGAGAGCCTAGAAGCATTTTGGGATGTATATCCTTTTTGTGACAGGCATTTTTTATTAAGCACAAAGGCAAAGCAAGTTTACTATCAAGCTCCTTTTGGCAATATTAAAGAACAATCCCCTAGTTTTTTATATTTTGGTAGAGAGGATGCAGGGCTGCCAGATTCTTTATTAGAGAAATATCCAAATCAAGTTTATAAAATCCCTATGCAAGAGGGTATAAGAAGCATCAATTTAGCTACTTGTGTTGGTGCGGTGCTTTATGAGGCTATTAGGCAGGTGGATTATAGCGACTTAGCTTAGCCTTTGTGGCTAAAGTCAGCTAGCTCTTTGACAAACTCTGCTACTTTTTTGCTTAAAAGATGCTCTTTTACTTTCTTAAACCCATCATAAATACTTTCACTCTCTCCATATACATATAGTGCTGCACCCGCATTCAAGCTTAAAAGATCAAGTCTTGGAGAATCTTTCCCTTCTAGCAGTTCTTTGGCTATTTGCAAGTTGTGTAATTTATCACCACCTTGTAATAATTCATGCTCCACTAGTTTGATACCATAATCTCTAGGATCAAAAATGCTTGTAGTGATTTTGCCATCTCTAAGTTCGCTAATTTGTGTGGGGGTTGTTAGAGAGATTTCATCATATCCATTTTGTCCGCTAACTACAAGGGCACGCTCTATCTTTGAGACTTGGAGGGCTTTTGCCATCAGAGGAGTGAGGGATTTATCATAGACGCCTAAAAGTTGGTGGGTGCTAGAGGCTGGGTTGGCCAGTGGGCCGATGAGGTTAAATACACTTTTAAAGCCAAGGGCCTTACGTGCAGGGGCGACATTTTTTAGTGCATTGTGGAATCTTGGGGCAAAAAAGAAGGCAAAATGAAACTTTTCATAGGCTTTAAAGAGTGAGGATAGTGGCATTTCTATATTGATACCTAAAAGCTCCAAAATATCTGCTGATCCACATTGTGAACTTACAGCACGGTTGCCATGTTTAGTGATATTAACACCCATAGAGGCTAGAGTGAGTGAGGCAAGAGAGGAGACATTGAAGGTTTTATGCTTGCTACCTCCAGTGCCCACGATATCAAGACGTTTTTCATTGGATCTAAGACTAGGAAAGGCAAGGCACTTTGCTTTAAGCAGATCGCTAAAGCCAGCCAGCTCATGGGGATCTAACCCCCTCATCTCAAGCGCAGTGATAAAAGCACCGATTTGGGCATCATGTAAATTCCCCTCTGTAATCTCATCCATGAGATCATAAGCTTCTTGATAGCTAAGTGTCTTTTTATTCAAGATGCGATTGATAAACTCTTCAATAGGTGTGGTATCTCGTTTATAAAAAAGGAAGTTAGAGAGCATTTTTAGCCCTTCTTTACTTCCGATACTCTCTGGGTGAAATTGCAAGCCAAATAGCTTTAGCTCTTTATGTTCAATAGCCATGATCTCATCATCAATACTAGTAGCAGTGATCTCAAGGCATTCTGGCAGATCCTCTTTGAGTCCTACTAGGGAGTGGTAGCGCACGATGGGAGTAAGTGGAGTGATGCCTCTAAAAAGTCCACGACTATTATGCCTAAGGGGCTGGATCTTGCCATGTACAATGTTTTTGGCTCTTATGATAGGCATGCCAAAGTGAGCCATGATAGCCTGATGTCCTAAGCAGATCCCAAGGATAGGAATCTTACCTTTAAAATGGGCGATCACTTCAAGGCTGATGCCTGCTTCTTTAGGGGTCTTGGGGCCTGGGCCTATGATGATATGGCTAGGATCTAGCTCTTTGATTTCCTCAATGCTAGTTTTATCATTTCTAAGTACTTTGACTTCCATATTTAGCGAGCTTAGTGCCTGGTAGATATTATGCGTAAAAGAATCATAATTATCAATTAGAAGTAGCATCAAAATCCTTTGTTGGTAATGGCCTCAAAAAGGGCTAGCATTTTATTTTGTGTCTCAAGAAACTCTAGCTCTTCATTGCTATCAGCTACGATACCCGCACCTGCTTGCAGATGATAGGTATGATCTTGATAGATCGCAGTGCGAATAGCAATAGCAGAATCAAAATCATCCTCATCAAAATAGCCAATTAGACCGGAATATATTCCTCTACTATGAGGCTCTAATTCTAAAATTGTTTTTATGGCTTCGATTTTTGGTGCACCACTAACTGTGCCAGCTGGGAAAGTAGCATATATCGCATCTTTTTTGATATTGCTAGATTTTTTTAGCTTGCCTTTGATTTCAGATACGATATGCATCACGCGAGAGTAGCGTTCAATCCCATGTAGCTTTAGAGGCTCTATGCTACCGGTCTTGGCGACTTTGCCAATATCACTGCGCGCAAGGTCAATAAGCATTAGATGTTCAGCATTTTCTTTTTGATCCTCTCTAAGCTCCTTTTCTAGCTCCAAATCTTTAGCTATCGTATCTCCTCTTTTTCTCGTGCCTGCGATGGGTCGCAAGAAAAGCTCATTATCTTTGATTTTTAGCATCACCTCAGGGCTTGTGCCCAAGATTTTGAAATGATGGAAATCAAGGTAAAACATATAGGGGCTAGGGTTATTTTGACGCAGTGTTTTATAGGCTTGTAGTGGGGGTAGATTAGAGCGTATAGAAAGGCTTTGAGATGGCACGCATTGCAAGAAATCGCCGCGATTAAGCCTTTCTTTGATCTGGCAAACCATTTGCATGAAGCTATCTTTTTTGTCTTCAGAGATGATCTGGTAAGAATAGTTTTGATAAAGAGAATCCTGTGGCTTTATAGAGCAGAGGGCATTTTGGATTTGTGTGATTCTATCTTCAAGGTTTCTTGGACTATTTTCTTTAGCATAGTTAATAGCAATAATATAGGCACAATCATAGAGATGATCAAAAATGAAAAACTCTTTACCAAAAAGAAAGGCAGCATCATAAGTATCAACAATCTTTGGCTTTTTAGGAGAGTTTTTTAGTGCTTCTTTTTCTATCTCCCTAAAGAACTCAAAGCCTAAATATCCCATACCACCAAGTGGCATGGGGATGGACTGTAAGGAAGAGTCTTTTAGGGATGACTTTTTAGGGCATAGAGATTGAAAAAAGGCTAGAGAATCTAGATAGTCCATATTAGAATCTAAAATATCTGATAGGGGGGTGAGATTGAAGGTTTTATCAGATAGGAATATTTGATCATCATTTAGTATTAGGCTAAAGGCTACTTCTAGCATTAATAAAGAGTAACGTCCTTTTCCTGTTTCTTGATAAGCAGATTCTAAAAGAGTGGTAGCATTTAGAGCTTCTTGGACTAATAGAGGGGTGAGGTGGGATGAGGAGATTTTTTTGACTAGGATTTGTGCATGGGTATTTTTGCTAAAGTCAAAAATCATTGTATTATCCTTTGAGTTAGGCATTGGCGCATTATAGCGGGTTTTGATGGTGGTAGGGATAATGATGAGGAGATTTTAAGACTAAGATTAATGGTTGCATTAACAACTATTAAAAAAACTTTGTATAATAACAGATTTAAAATGAAAGTTCTAAGGATTGCATAATGTCAATTAAAAGATTTATTTTAGGGGCGATAGCAGGGGTTTTACCTCTCTTATCAGCACCTATGAATGCAGATAAGATTGAGAGCCTTAGTATTATTGCAGATATTGAGATGATGCAGCCCAAAGAGGCGCACCACTACACTCTTGCAGAGCTTTTAAAGGCTGCTGATAGCAACTATTTACTGCAGGCAAAGGCATTAGCATCCCTGCAAGCTAAAAAGGGATTAACTGCCTCAAAACTTGCTTTTTTGCCATCTTTGAATGTGGATTATAATTTTCAAAATAATAATGTCGGTGATACGACCAACTCTTTAAATTATAATACACAGGCTGCAGATGCAAAATTTACATGGAATCTTTTTAATGGTTTTGCTACGCTTAATATGATCGCTGAAAAAAATGCTAGCTATTTTGCAAGTTTGGCCGATGAAGAATATACTCGCCAAAATATTTATTTGCAAGTAGTGCAGCAGTATTATGGGTATTTTGATAATGCTTCTAAGCTTATCTCATTGCAAAAAAAATTATCCCAGATCCAATCAGATCTAGCTCGTGTACAAAAGTTATATAATCAAGGGCTAACCACAATTGATAATCTAGAATCTCTCAAAGCTCAAGCAGCTCAAAGTGAGTATCAGCTAGATGATGCAAGACTAAATTTAGAACAAAATAAACTAATGCTTGAGTATTTGACTAATACCAAAGTAGAAGCACTTAGCTATGAACATCTGCTTTCACCAGAGTTTGAGCTTAAAGAGAGAGAGGATATCAGCTCTTTGGGGTATCAGATCCAAGTCCAAAAATATCAGATTAAGCAGCTGCACTATTTACCGACAGTAGATGTGAGCAATGTCTTTACATATAATATTCAGAAGCGTCCATTAACAGGTGGCGCAGCTATGGGTAGCTTTGCAGCTATTTTCAACCCGACGATGCAAAATATAGTAAGTGTTAATGTGACATGGAAGCTTTTAGATACTATAGGCACTTCGATACAAAGGCAATATCAAAGAGTAGGACAGCTTTCTAGCGAAAAGCAGTTGTATTACAAAAAGATGGAGCAAAAAAAGGATGAAGAGCTTTATAGAAAGACATTAGAGATTGCCAAGCGTAAGATAAAGTCTGCTGAGGCAAATCTCAAGTCTGCTAATATCGCTTATGCTAATATCAAGAAAAAATATGATGCCAATCTAATCAACTTTACTGACTACCTCCAGGCTCTTAGCACAAAGTTTGATGCAGAATCTACCTTCAATCAGAGCCTTAATAATTATGAAATGCAAAAAGCAAATTATATTTTTTATAGTGGTCAAAAAATCAAAGATTATCTCAAGGAGCAAAAATGAAAACCCTACTAACTTTTTTAACAACTATCGCTCTAGCCTTTAGTGCAGATGTATATGCTATTTTTAATATCAAAGCTGTACAAGATGCTAATCTTACTCTTGATAGCTCAGGGATTATTGATGAGATTAGGGTTAAAGAGGGTAGTGTAGTCAAGAAGGGAGAGGTGCTATTAAAGCTGGCTAATGCAGATAAGATAGCACAAGCAAACTCTATTAAGCAACAATATATTTTTGCTAAGAATCAGTACTTGCGCTACAGCAAAACAGGCGGGGCTATAGATAAGAATACTTTAGAGCAGTATTTTTCTAACTATAAAAAGCTAGAAGCAGATTATCAATATTATAAAGCTTTGATGGATAAGACGACCTTAGTAGCGCCATTTGATGGGGTGATCGCTCAAAAGAATGTCGAGCTTGGTGATGGTGTGGCGCAGAACTCAACAAAGCTTTTGCGTTTAGTAAGCCATGTAAAAAAGTTTGTTATTGAGTTTGATTCTCGTTATTTTGGTCAGGTAAAGGTAGGCGATGTGTTTTATTATAGTATTGATGGGGGAAATGCAAAATATAAAGTCGTGATTAATAAGATCTATCCTACCATTGATGATAGTACTAGAAAGGCAAAGGCTGAGGCTATGGCACCAGATTTTCTGGCTGCTGGTATTTTTGGTGATGGAATCATCAAGCTTAAGTAAAGCCTGGAAGGAAGTGATTGATGTATAAGTTAGCCATTTCGCGTCCTATAACGACGCTTATGTTTGCTTTAGCAGTGATGTTTTTTGGGATCTTAGGTTTTAAAAAACTATCTGTTGCACTTTTTCCTAATGTAGATTTTCCTATTATTATCATTTCTACAGCTTATCCAGGTGCTAGCCCAGAGATTATTGAATCAAAAGTTACAGACAAGATTGAAGAAGCTGTAATGGGGATTGATGGGATTAAGAGTGTTACTTCAAACTCTGCACGTAATGTTTCTTTGGTTATTGTGGAGTTTCAGCTAGAAAAAGACCTTCAAGTAGCCATGACAGATGTAGTGGGAAAAATCTCCTCTGTAAAATTTGATGATAGCAATATCCAGCAACCCTCTATCATGAAATTTGATACTAACTCTCAATCTGTAGTTTCACTATTTTTGAGTAGTACGACTAAAAGCCGTCCAGAAGTGATGAAACATGCAGATTTGGTTATTAAGCCATTGTTGCAAAAGATCCCTGGTGTGGGTGGAGTGCAGCTAAGCGGTTATCGCGAGCGTCAGATTCGCGTTTATGCTGATCCGGTTTTGATGAATAAGTACAACATTACCTATGATGCTTTGTTTAATACATTAGGGGCTAATAATCTTGAGGTAGATGGCGGAAAGATACAAAATGATATTAAAGATTTTTCAATCATCGTAGATGCTAATGGATATACAACCCAAGATATTGCCAATATCCGTATAGGTAATAATGTCAAGCTTGGTGAGATAGCTGTCATTGAAGATGGACTAGAAGAGGAATCCACTTATGCATCCTATAATAAAGAACCAGGGGTTATTTTTGATGTGATGAAGGTCTCTGGGGCAAATGAGATTGATATCGCTGATGGTGTATATGCTGCCCTACCTCAAATCAAAACAGTAAGCCCGGGCTATGATGTGAGGGTATATTTAGATACAACCCAGTATATTCGCCATTCTATTAAAGATGTAGAGTTTGACCTTATTTTGGGTGGTATTTTGGCAGTACTTATTGTATTTTTCTTCCTTAGAAGTGTGAGTATTACGCTTGTAGCGGCCATTTCTCTGCCTGTTTCGATTTTAGGGACATTTGCCATGGTGCAGGCCATGGGCTATACGCTTAATATGATGACGATGATGGCCCTAACTTTGGCCATTGGTATTATTATTGATGATGCGATTGTTGTTATTGAAAATATCCATAAGAAGCTAGAAGCTGGCATGAGCAAGAAAGAGGCAGCCTATGAGGGTGTGCGCGAGATTTCCTTTGCTATTATTGCTATTTCTGCGATGCTATTATCAGTATTTATACCTATTGGGAATATGAGCGGGATTATTGGTAAGTTTTTTGCTAGCTTTGGTGTAACTATCGCTTTGGCTGTTTTGATTTCTTATGTGGTGGTAATCACAGTGATCCCGATGGTAAGTTCTATTGTCGTCAAGCCAGGGGAATCCAAGTTCTATCATTTTACAGAGCCATTTTTTAATGGTATGCAACGTATCTATAATGCAGTTTTGAGTTTTGTTTTAAGACAGAAGTTTCTTTTTATCACTTTGGTTATTGCGATTTTTGTCTTCTCTCTTTATTTGGCAGGTAAGCTTGGTGGAGCATTTATGCTTTCAGAGGATAAGTCAGAGTTTAATGTTTTTATTGAAGCAAGGCCGGGAATTAGTATCATAGATATGAAAAAGAAGGCTGAAAATATTCGTGCTGAAATTGCTAAGCGTAAGGATGTTGAGTTTACAGCTGTACAGGTGGGGTATGGACAGATTAAGGCTAGCTTTAAGGCCAAAATTTATGTAGCCTTAAAGCCTATTAAAGATCGCAAGGATGATCAGTTTGTTATTATGCGTGATGTCCAAAAGCATCTAGCTAGCTTGCCCATATCTAAGGGGCTTAGTATCTATAGTTCAGAGATTCCAAATATCGGTGGTGGAGATAACACTCCATTTCAGATAGTTGTCTATGCTCCAAATCAAGCCATCGTAGATGCTTCTGTGGCTAAGCTTAAAAATGTTTTGGATAATCATCCTAAGTTAAAGGGTAAGCTTACAAATTATCATACTTCTGTTTCTGATATTCAGCCAGAATATAGAATCAAGATTTTGCGCCAAAATGCAGATAAGTATGGTGTGACACCAAAGACTATTGGTGCTGCTATTAGCGCAGCATTTTCTGGATCCAATCAGGCTGCCTACTTTAAAGAAAATGGTAAAGAGTATAAAATCACTATGCGCGTACCGGATAATAAACGCATTTCATTAGAAGATATTAGGCGTATCCAGGTGACAAATGCTGAGGGTAAAATGATGTTTATTGATGGTTTGATTGAGATTGAAGAGAGCTCATCGCCATCTTTGATAAATCGCTATTCTAGACAAAGAAGTGTGACTGTATATGCAGCCCCAGCATTAGATTCTGGAATATCGCTTGGAGATATTGTAAGCATTATGACAAGCCCAGAAGTGAGAAAAACTTGGCTTGAGCCAGGTGCTAGCTATGCCTTAAAGGGAGAAAGTGAGAATATGGCAGAATCTGCAGCAGCATTTGGCGTGGCTGTTATTACTGCGTTTGTCTTGATCTATATGATCTTAGCAGCACTTTATGAAAGTATTTTAGAGCCAATTATTATTATGATCACGATGCCACTAAGTTTTGCTGGAGCATTCTTTGCTATGTATATAGTAGGCCAGCCATTTTCTATGTTTGCATTTATGGGACTTATCTTGTTGATAGGTATTGTCGGGAAGAATGCTACATTGTTGATTGATGTGGCTAATGAGAGGCGCAGAGAGACTGGGTGCAGTGTGTATGAGGCGATTAAATTTGCTGGTGATTCTCGTTTAAGACCTATTTTGATGACGACAATCGCGATGGTTTTTGGTATGCTGCCACTAGCTATAGCTACTGGTACAGGCTATGCTATGAAAAGTCCTATTGGTATTTCTATGATCGGTGGACTTTTGTTATCTATGTTTTTAAGTCTTTTGATCGTGCCAATACTTTATGTTTTCATCGCTCCTATTGATGATAAGATCAAGCGCTTGTATCAGGAGAAAAAGCAAGAGTTTAAAGAAAAGAAGGAAAAAAGAAAAAGACTTCATACAGAAGTAGCACAAAAAAAGATAGAATCTATCAAATTGACAAAGCCTACAAGGTCTATATCAAGTACTAAGGCGAAAAAAACTAAAAAATAAAAGGTATAAAGTGAAGAAAATCATACTTACTTTGCTTGCTGGGGTGATTGCCTATAGTGCTACTAGTAAGTATGAGCGTCACAATATTTTCTTAGGCACAGGAGTGGGCATAGATCATCAAGTGCGTTTTGATGATTATGCTTTTGCGTGGAATATCTTTGGTGGATATGAGTTTAAGCCTATGCGCCAGATTGGCACGATGGCCTATGTAGAATCTTTAATAAGCATCAAGCCTTATGAGCTTACTACACGCGTTATTACGCAGTTTTCTATAAATATTGATGCGTCTTTAGAAATCTTGCAGATAAGTCAATCTGCAAGGATGGGGCCTTATCTAGGCGTAGGCTTTGGCTATGCAAACTTGAGCACTACGCTTGAGGATAAGACAGGGCAAAACAAGGCATTATTTTTTACTAATGCCGGTTTGCAGATGAATGTAGATGAGAGCAATGTAGTAAGACTTGGGGTTAAAATACCCTTTGATTTGGGGAAAGTGCACACAGATGCCCTACAGGTCATGGCCTCCTATGCTTATAAATTTTAGTCCCCCCCCCCCTTTAAAGTAATCCCTTCTTGCTCTAAAAATCTTGCAGGGATCGTGCATTTTGCAATATTGCTTACCTTGCCTTCAAAAGCGACTTCCTGATCTTGGATAAAAAACTGTAGCAAGTCTTGACTTGGTGGTATGCACAAAGGTGTTTTTGAAGTTCTAAAATAAAGGTTGCTAACAATGCTTGAAGCAGCCATCCCTGTCCCACAAGCCAAAGTGATATTTTCTACCCCGCGCTCATAAGTGTGTACTTTAAGAGTTGTTTTGTTTTTGATAAATACGATATTAATATTAGCATCATATTGTATGCGTAGCTCTTTAAGCTCACTATCACCCTTTATGGGTAGTTTAGATTCATCATCTGTAAAGATTACAAGATGGGGCACACCTGTATCGATTAGATAGGCATGCTTGCCATAGCTGCTTTTTTGATCAAAGATGCGGATGCTTCCATAAGTGCCTAGATTACTAAATACACGATCATTGCTTTTTACCTTTACTTCAATAGCACGCTCTCCAGTAAAAAATGCATGAGCTTTTTTAGCAAGCTTGTGGTGATAGGCATAGTGAGCTACGCATCGGCTAGCATTTCCACACATATTGGCCTCAGAGCCATCAGAGTTGAAGAAAATCCACTCATATGCGTATTTTGGATGAGGGCGGATGATGATCATACCATCTGCGCCAATCCCCATTTGTCGATGGCAAAGTTTTTGTGCTATTTGTCTTAGCTGCTCATGAGAAGCTATCAATTTGTGTGTAATAAGAAAATCATTTCCGCTACCAGAATATTTTTCAATTACCATAATAAGTTTCCTTGTAGTGCTAAAATCTGGGCTAATTGTAACAAAAAAGCAGAATGATGAATATGCGAATTGTGCTATAATGTATGATTTTATGGAGGTTTTGATGCAAAGAATGCCAAGTGAGAGAATCTTTTTTGGCACATTATTGGTGCTTGTGATTTTGGCAATGATGTATTTGTATCAAAGTTTTTGGATGGATTTTGGTATTGCGATATTAATCTGCATTGCCACTATCGGATTAAAAAAGAGGATTTTACGCTTCATCCCATCAAACTTTTTTTCATCATTTTTTAGTGTACTTATTCTGACTTTATTATTTGTAGTGCCTATATTGTTTTTGGCTCAACAGGCAGTGGTATTTTTTTCACACCTAAAGGCTGAACAGCTTATATTTTACTTCAATGCAAGCAAGGAAGGGATCATGAGCTTGCTTTCTAATTTCCCAGTGCTAGAGGCTAACTTTATTGATATTAGTAAAAATTTTTCCCCACAGGATTTAATCAATCTTAGTTTAAAGGCAAGTTCTTTTATCGGAAAGCAAACCTTGCAATTTGTAATTGATGTAGGCTTTATTGTTTTATTTTTATTCGTGCTTTTTTATTATGCGCGTTATTTTTATATTGTTTTTTTGAAATTTATGCCCTTTGGTTTTAGGCAAAGTCAAGAAATTTATGATGAGGTCTCTTCTGTTCTTAAAATCGTTCTCTTTGCTTCTATAATCAATCTTATTTTACAAGGTGTTGCATTTGGTGGGTTGATGGGCGTATTGCACTATGAGAATGCACTGCTTTTAGGAGTTTTATACGGGATGGCCTCTCTTATCCCTGTAGTGGGTGGAGCTGTGGTTTGGATACCTGTGGCTGGATATGAGCTATATTTGGGTCATTACTATAGTGCGCTTGGCATTACTCTATATTCGATTTTATTTATTGCAGTTGTTATTGATAGTATAGTTAAGCCCTTTATCATCGGCCTGCTTAATCGAAATATGCTAGATAATCCTCTTCGTCTTAATGAACTTGTGATTTTCTTTGCTATTTTTGCTGGATTTAGCTCATTTGGATTTTGGGGGATTGTCATTGGACCGGCTATCACAGCTTTTTTTATCGCGATTTTAAGACTTGGTCGCAAGAGCTATCGTCAATCTAGAAAAAGTAAAAAAGTTAACTAGAAACTTATTTAATAAACTTTTTTATAATCTAACCTACCCTAATTGGGAAAAATAAGTATTAAGGATTAATTATGAAAGTTAAATTTAAAGGAAGTGAAGTCGCGCTTGCAGGAGTGCAAAAAAATGTTGGTGATATGGCTGCAGAAGTAGCTCTAGTAAATAAAGATTTGGGTACTACAAAAGTAGGTGGTGCGCAGGGCAAATATCAAGTGATCAATGTAGCTCCTAGCTTGGATACTGGCGTTTGTGCAGCTCAAACACGTAGATTTAACACAGAGGCTTCTAAGCTTTCTAATACGACTGTATATGTTGTGACTATGGATTTACCATTTGCGCAAGGTAGATTCTGTACAACAGAGGGTATTGATAATGTAGTTGCATTGAGTGATTTTAATGGCAATGAGTTTGCAAAAGCATATGGGTTAAAGATTGCTGAAGGCCCTTTAGCTGGTCTTTTAACTCGTGCAGTTATTGTTGTAGATGCTAATGGTAAGATTGTATATCAAGAGATTTGCTCTGAGATTACAGAAGAGCCAAACTATGAGGCTGCTTTAGCTGCATTAAAATAATCTTACCGGGCCTTTTGGCCCAGTAGGCTATTCAATTATATTGTGGATAAAGATTAATACCACAGTAACTGGCGCTAAATAGCGTAAGCTAAATAGCCATAGCTCAAAGCTAATAGCATTGAGGTAATGCTTTGTAAACTCTCTTAGTCTTTCTTTTCTAATACCCCAGCCTACAAAAGTGCAGGATAGTATCCCCCCAGCAATAAGCAAGATATTGGCGCTAAACCAGTCCATCCAGCTAAACAAATCCTTGCCATTAAAGCTTAGGTGATAGTTAGGGTTAAGCGAAAATATAAGCACAACCCCCACTATAAAAATACATGCAGAAATAATCACTGTACTACTGACACGATTAAATCTTGTTTTATCAATCATCCATTTTACCGCAGGCTCTAATAAAGAAACA
>CASFYB010000018.1 GCA_949298825.1 uncultured Helicobacter sp. | reverse complement strand
TAAATGATTATTTTTAAATGTTTTAGATTCTGAAATAAATTTGATTTTAAAAAATTATCTTGGATGATTTTAAAAGATTTTGGTTCTTTAAATAATTTAGACTGTTTTTGGATATTTTGATTCTGAAATAAATAGCTTAAAAACTTGCTTTTAAAAATTAAAATAAAATTCTCAAATTCAACTACAAAAAATCTCTAAAAAAATTAAAAATACAGTTTTAAAAAATAAAATTATTTTTCATCCATCTAAGCCCCATGCTAAGGGCATTTCATCGCTAGGAATGTGTATTCCTAGGGGTTATCCTGCATACAATTTTAATACATAAAAATTTTCAATAAATTTTTTAAGATTTTTTAAACTATTTTTATGCATTTTTTATTGTGTTTTTCATCTAATTCAGGTTATTTTCTAAAAAAAGCTATACTTAAAAATTTATACAAAAACTAAAGAGGTGATATGGCAGAGCTTAGCAATAGCTTTCAGGCAAATATAGAGCGCACAATTCTTGGGGCAATCTTATTTGATCCTAACATCTTTGATGAGATCAGAGAAGAGGTTGAGGGTGAAGACTTCTTTTATCCTGCCCATCGCCATATCTATGAGATTTGTACCCATCTCCATGCACAAAATAATCCCCTAGATATTGAGTTTATCAAAAATAAAGTTGATAGCAAGATCATCAGCGATGAGGAGCTATTAAACATTCTTGCTGCAAATCCTATCGCCAATATAGAAAGCTATATCATCTCACTTAAAGAAAACTCCCTAAAACGCAAATTGCATAATCTAGCTATGCTTTTGCGTGAGCAAAGTCAAAATGATGATCTTAAAAGCCAAGAAATTCTAGATATTATTGAGAAAAAAATCTATCTCATTTCCACTCAAAGTGCACAAAGCGAATTTAGAAATGCACAAGAAATTATAGATTCAACCATGGAAAAAATAAAAGATCTGAAGGCTAGGGGGAATCAACTTGTCACAGGTATAGCAAGTGGCTTTCTAGAGCTTGATAAGGCTACTACTGGGTTTAATAAAGGAGATTTAATCATCATTGGAGCACGCCCTAGTATGGGTAAAACGACACTTTTTTTAAATATGGCACAACATATGTTAAAAAGCCAAAGTGGTGTGGCTGTCTTTAGCCTTGAGATGCCAGCAGAACAGCTCATGCTAAGAATGCTAAGTGCACTCTCTAACATCCCTCTCCAAAAGCTAAAAGTAGGGGATTTGAATGATGAAGAGATGATAGAGCTAAGCAAACAAGCAGAATTTATGGCACAAAAAGAGTTTTTTGTCGATGATGGAGGTAGTCTTACTATATCTGCTTTGCGCTCCAAGCTTAGAAAGCTAAAAGCAAAAAATCCAAATATCCAAGTTGCCATCATCGACTATCTCCAGCTTATGCATGGCAGCAGCAAAGAAAGACATATTGAAGTAAGTGAGATCTCACGCGGGCTAAAGATCCTAGCACGCGAACTTCAAATACCTATCATCGCACTTTCGCAGCTAAATAGATCTTTGGAATCTCGCGATGATAAAAAACCTATCCTATCAGATCTTAGAGAATCAGGCTCTATTGAGCAAGATGCAGATATTATTTTATTTCTTTATCGTGATGATGTCTACCATATGCGAGAGATGACCTCAAAACTAGCCAGACTGGAAAAAGAGGGGAAAGATTCTGAGGCTAAGAAGCAGAGAGAAGAGATCATGAAAGCTAGGCAAAAAGACATTGAGAGTGCTGAGATCATCATCGCAAAAAATAGAAATGGTGAAACGCGTGATATTTCTATCCAATTTAACAAGCGCTACACACGCTTTGAAAACATCAGTATGGAAAAAGAAACTTCTTATACACCCACAAAAATGAATGATGCCTCCATTGAAGTGAGTATGCCAGGCATTGGGATCTAGTCTCAATGCAATGATAAAGCTTTTTTACACAACTCTAAAATACCTCAAAAAATTTAAACCCCCAAAAAGGCTACACTCCTCACCATTTCAGACTAGATTTTTTACAAACCACTATCAGTGGATATTATTTTTTGCAATATGCTTAAGCATCTTTAGCCTTAATATTTATAAAGACTATAAAGACTATCAACACTACAATAAAAATAGCCCCCTAAGCTTTGAAGCAAGCGTGCAGCTTCAATATCAAAAAACCAAAAATAATCATCAATACTTTGTCCTCAAGCTAGAAGATGATAGGGGTCATATCTTTTATACGACCTCAAAGCTAGATCTAAAACCCCTAGAATACAAAAAACTTAGAATCTATGGCCGCCTTGGCAAATGCAGCTTTTTAGAGTTTCTAAAAAGCTGTTATTTCCAGACCTTTAGTCTTTCTGCCTTGCCAGATAAAAGCTTCAAATCCCCCTTAAGATCCTGGATAGATTCTCAGCACAGTGATACAAATAGCGCTATTTTATATCGTGCATTATTTTTTGCAGATAATATTAATCTAGCATGGCGAGAGTTTAGTAACACAACAGGCATTGCTCATATTATTGCTATTAGTGGTTTTCATCTTGGGATTTTAAGCATTATGGTATTTTTCCTATCCTTTATTTTTTATCGGCCGCTCCAAAAGCGATATTTCCCTTATCGCAATGCTTTTTATGATCTAGGAGCACTGGTGCTTTTGGCTATGTTTTTTTATCTTTTGCTTCTTGAGTTTCAACCTTCTTTTTTTAGGGCCTTTCTTATGGCAGCCCTTGGCTTTATATTCTATTATAGCGGGGTTAAGATCCTTTCTTTTGAAAGCCTCATCTTAGCATCTAGCATTGCTGTTGCGCTATTTCCAGGGTTTTTGTGGAATATTGGCTTCATTCTATCTGTTTTTGGTGTTTTTTATATCCTACTTTTTGTACGCCATATGCCAAAGCTACCCCTACTAGGATACTTTATAGTTTTTGATTGCGTGATCTTTTTATTTATGGGGCCTGTTGTGCATTTTTATTTTCCATATTTTTCACCCTATCAGTTTGTTAGCATTCCCATTTCCATGGCTTTTGGCTTATTCTTTCCACTTGTTTTAGGCTTGCATTTTTTAGGATTTGGAGATGTTTTTGACTTTATCTACATCTGGGCATTATCCCACAAGATAAGCTATATTGAATTTTTCACACCCTCTTGGCTCTTTGCATCCTATATCCTGCTTTCACTGCTCTCTATCAGATTTAAGCCATTATTCTTTTTTCTTATTATTTTTAGTGGGATTTTTTATGTGGTTTTGTGCATCAAATATATCCTTGTAAGTTTTTGCTAAAATACACCAAAAAATCACAAGGATTTCAAACTATGTATGCAATTACTGGTGGAGGAACAGGTGGGCACCTTGCCATCGCCAAAGCCTTAGCCATAGCCCTCAAACAGAAAAAGCAGCCTGTTATTTATATTGGTTCTAAGAATGGGCAAGATATGTCTTGGTTTGAGTTTGATAAGACCTTTGATGCAGCCTATTTTCTTCATACCACAGGCGTGGTCAATAAAAAGGGCACAGGATATGTCAATGCCCTCTTATTGCAGATATTTGCAATCTTTGAAGTACGTAAAATCTTTAAAAAACATAATATCAAAGCTGTTATTAGCGTAGGAGGCTTTAGCGCTGGGCCTGCTAGTATTGGAGCTATCTTGTTTTTTAAAAAGCTTTTTATCCATGAGCAAAATGCCATTAAAGGCAAACTCAATCAAAAGCTAAGTCCATTTGCCAAAATTATTTTTGGTAGCTTTGAAAATAAAGATAAGAACTTTATGCTCACTCCCTATCCTGTAAGACAAGAATTTTTTCTTGAGCAGTTTCCTCGCACGCAGGTAAAAACAATCCTCTTTTTGGGTGGATCACAAGGAGCAGTAGCAATCAATGACTTTGCCTTATCTGTTGCCACAGAACTACTATTGCGTGGATATAAAATTATTCATCAATGTGGATCCAAGGACTTTGAGAGAATAAATCAAGAATATATCAAAATGGAAATCCGCAAAAAAGTAGAGCTTTTTAGCTTTGATTCTAATATTTTAAAATACATCACCAAAAGTGATGTGTGTATATGTCGTGCTGGTGCTAGTAGTATATGGGAGTTGGCTGCTAGCGGGATACCTTGTATTTATATACCCTATCCTCATGCTGCTGGCAACCACCAATATCACAATGCCAGATTCTTTGAACTTAAAGATCTAGGCATTAGCATCGATCAAAGTCGCTTAAATGAAAAAAGCTTCTTTGAAGCTCTAGATAATATCTCTGAAAACATCTCTACCATGAGCAAAGGACTGCAAAATAGCATACAAAAAAATGGGGCCAGTAAGATCATCTCTGAGATTATGCAGAGTTTTGAGGAAGCCTAGAGGTCAAAAAATAATAAAATGCACAATAGCAAAGCACAAATATCATGCTTGCAATCATATATCCTAATGGAGAACTACTCAAGCTTACAACCAAAACAAGATAGATTCCATATAAAAGCAATAAGCACAAAGATGCTTTGGCATTCCCCATGATAGAAAATAGCAGGCTATGCAAATGCAAAGAATCTGGCTGCATCGCCTTAGCACCCTTTAACTTTCTACGGATGATAGAAAAGACAACTTCCCATACAGGATAGATCATTAATGCCAAACCAAGCCAGGCTGAAAAGCCCTCATTGCTCATCCAGGCTAACAAAAACCCGATCAAAGCACCTAAAAAATAGGCTCCCCCATCACCCAAAAAAATCTTTCCTAGTGGAAAATTAAGCATAAAAAACCCAAAAGATGCACATAGAGCTATGAGCGCAATCTGACTAATTGCTCCATCGCTAAGATAAAAAATAGCACCTAAAACCAACATGGCTATACCGCTAGAAAGACCATTAAGCCCATCAATAATATTTAGCGCATTACACACTCCACAAATCCCAAAAATACTAAAAACAATACTTGCATAAAAAGATAGAGTAAGAATGGGAGAAAGATCACTAATAAGTCCATGACCACTAAAAAGCATCAACCCAATACCAAGAATCTGAATACAAAGTCTATAAATGGGCTTTATAAAATCATAAAAATCCTCTAATAACCCTCCCAAAAAAATCACAAACAAACCTAGCAAGATCCAGCCAAAACTATATACCCCCACCCCAAAAGCCAGAAAAATACCTATGCCTCCTATGCGCGGCGTACTTACATGATGCATCCTTTGTGGCTTAGCCTTGCTAGCCAAATCTAGACCAATATGCATATGCTTACTCAAAAAAATAATCAACAAATCTATCACAAAGGCTATTAAAATCAAGGTTATATATTGCATCATCTCTCTTTTATATCCATGCTAAAACTCTCTTGAAGCATTTTTGCTTGCGAGTTTAATTGATTAAACTTCTGCTCTCTAATAAGATTTCTCAAAGCCGTATTAATAGGCGTAAACTCATAGCAAATCTTACCACTATCCATGCGATATTGCATCAACACTCCACATAGTGACTGGGCTAGCTCATAACTAGCCCTAGCCATATCTTCAAAACCAGATAAGAATCTCAAAACCACACTACTCACATCACCACCATGAATAGTGGCTAAAACAAAATGTCCAGTTTGAGATGCTAAAAGTGCAGACTGCAAGCTCTCTTGACCTCGTAGCTCTCCTACAAAAATCACATCCACATCCTGCCTCAAAGCACAGAGGATCCCACTCTCAAAACTCCTAGTATCCCTGCCCACTTCCCTATAGCTAAAAAGCGATCTTGCATGTGATAGGCGATATTCTATTGGATCTTCGATACAGACAATATGGCAAGGCTTCAAATCAGCTAAATATCTTAAAATATGGCTAGCAGAAGTACTCTTTCCACATCCAGTAGCCCCAGCAATCAAAAACAAGCCACTTGTATGACTTATACTCTCTTTTAGCGATGGAAGCTTTTCAAAAATTGGCACAGGCCTTAGCACAGAAGGCAAGATTCTAAGGTTTAGCGCAGGATTACCCTCACTTAAAAATGCATGAACGCGTATAAATAAATCCCCAAATCTTAAAGAAAAATTTTGCTCAATACCAAGATAAAAGGCCTCTATTTTCTTAGCATCTAAATATTGTGGTAAAAAATCTACAATAAGCTGTGCAAAAAGAGATCTATCCTCACAGAGATGACCACCAAAAATAATCTCGCCTAGGCGCTTATAAAAATAATCACCCTCTGGTGTGATGTATATATCGCTAATTTCATCTAATTTTAAATGCTTGAGTGCATCAAGGAGTTGCATTTTGCACCTTTTTGATCTTTTTTGTTAGAAAATTTCTTATTATATGCAAATTTCTAGGGTTTTGATGCAAAACCCAGATCTCTACTCTATAGCTATCATTTGTCTCAAAAAGCTCATAAGCACCCCTATAAATACCATCCACAAATGCCTGTTTATGGCAAGTCTGAAAGTCATAGCTAGATAGGCAAGCCTTTGCTACATCATAAAGTGCCTTGGCATAAAGCGCATTTTGAAAGCTCCCATAAAAATGCGTACTAGCATCTTCAATCAAACCAAAATGACGCAAACTAATCTTAGATGTAAATCCAACTGCCAATAACACAAGCAGTGCATAAACCATGCCATAAGCTCTCACTACTCATCTCCATAAATAAGCACTACACGCCTAAAGCACTTCCTAGCCCCACACATCTCTATCACCCAATCCATACCAACCCCATAAGCCCTAAAACTTTTAATGCCACTTAAAATCTCATAGCCATCTAAACTCAAAATATCAGATTTTAAACTAAGATTATGCCCCCTACCCTCACTTTCAAAGCTTAAAATATTATGATCAAACCTAATCCCTTTTGCATTCTCCAAAAGATGCTCAACTTGCAGTAGACCAGATTCCAAATTAAGCATATTTGCCGCAAGATAGTAAGAGGATTGTTCTTTTTTTCTAAGCTCTAATAAAATCTTAGAACAAGCAATGCTAATAACACCTAATATCACAATACCTGCTACAAGCTCTATAAACACAAAGGCTCTCATTTGCAAGTCTTGATCTCAAACTGATGATACACTACATCTCCATTTGTGCGATTAAGGATCGCATCACATTTCAAGCTAGTAGTTTCAAAAATCACATATTGCTTAGATATATTTTGATGCTCTATAAGATCTACCTGTGCACTACTTATGGAATCTAGCCAAGATAAAGTATCAAGATGATGGCTATAGTTTTTAGAAAAGTCAAAAAATAAATGCAATGCAAATATCATCACCAGCATTGCCAATAAAAGCTCTACAAGGATAAAAGCCCTCATTACTGTGCTTTTAAGACTATATCTTGTTGCAAGAAAATTGGCATTAGCTCTTTATTATTTGAGGTGAGTATGATTTTTAAAATCAGCTTATAGCGGCCTTCTTTAGGAAGCTTAAATCCCTTTTTACCTAAACTGTCATAATGATTTTTATACTCTCTATCATAGTATCTAGAAGCATATATTTCATAGTCTTTTACTTTAAACTTAGCACTTTTAGGGATAAAATCAATCGCAATATGATGGGTTGAATTAAGATTAAGCACAAGTCTTTTCTTGGGATTTGGTCTTTTAGCATAAGGGGATAAAAAATCCAATCGCTTAGAATCAATAAATGCCCTTATATCATAATCTTGCAAAAACTCTTGAGTTAAAGGCAAAAGCGTATCAATATTTTTTTCTACATCACTATACCCCTGCATATAAGCATTATCATTAAGATTTACCTGATGCAAAGAGATATACACCAATGCTACTAAGAGTATAACACCAAGTATAATAACACTTAAAATGCCATAAGGCCACCAAGTCTTTTTGGCACTCATTGCTTTCTCCTTATCCTGGTATATACAAATAAAGCCACAAGCACCACAATCATCCCAATCATTGCCAATCTTGCAAAATAGGCTAGCAAATCACCATTTCTATCAATCAATGTGCTAGCCACTTCCTTTCCATAGCTTTTAGCCAAAGCATCTGCATAGTGGACATACCCATTTAAAACAATAGCTGAGATTCTAGAAACATCTAGAATCTCTTTTTGGCTTAATGGCAATAAAGGGACCATGTATTTCTGATAGATCCCCTCCAAATCAACTCGCCCCTCAATATCATTACTGACATAAAAATTGATCTTTTTATCCTGCTTGATGAAAAATAACACGAAATAAGGTTTAGGAAGATCTCGCAAAACTTGATGGACAAACTGCTCTCTATCAGTTTTGCTACTAGGCATCTGATCTTTGATGGCATCTTTAATCACAACATAGGCAGAAATTTTTGTTTTTTCAAGAAGTTCAGAAGCGACGCTATTAATAGCTGCTTGTGTAGATGGGCTTAATAGCCCTCTATCTCCAAGCACAAAATCATGTGCAGCCAAATAACCACAGAGGCACAATAAAAATAAAAAGACTCTTGTGCCCCTCATCTATTTAGCTCACATGAAGGAAGAAGTTAGGTATCAATAAAATGGCCAAAGACATAATAATCATAGCTACAATAAAGCAAGCCAAAATTTTCTCAAGTAATGTGAATTTCATTTTTGCTCCTTTTCTAGCTTATAGCTACTAGCATTTTCCACACTCTTCATTTTAATAGCATTTTTATCAATGCTGTAATAGTTTGTAGATTCCCCTGCTTGAGTCTCTACACCCTTTTTACCTAACAAAAATGCCAAAACTAAAACCAAGATTACTGCAATCAGTAACCCCAAAAGACCATTTAATCCAAACATTTTCATCATCTCTCCTTAATCATCTAATGGCTGAAGTGAATTGATAAAAGCATTAAGCGCCTCAATCTGAGTGTCACTAAAATTGGCATAATCAAATGAAGGCATACGCCCGATATGACCTTTTTTACCCTTTGTAAGCACTTCTTTTAAAAACTCTGCTGTAGCATATTTGCTCAAATCTACCGCCATACCATCAGCACCCTTGCCATCTTCGCCATGGCAAGATGAACATGTCTGGGAATCAAATAAATCCTTAGCTTTCTTTAAATTCTTTGCATCCATATCAGCAAATTTAATATGGGCATTAGAAATTTGTGAAAGGATATATTTTGCTATCAATTCAGAATCTTCACTGCTAACTTCTAGTGCAGGCATCTCACCAGCCATATATCCTAACCCAGCACTACCATGCTTGATCACATCCATAATGCCAGCTACTTTGCCCCAATGAGTAAGGTTTTGTGCCTTACCATTGATCCCTTCAGCATTTACACCATGGCATTGAGAACACTTTACCAAGAAAATCCCCTGCCCCATCTTAATCTTATCTTCATCAGAGAGATTCTTCCATTTTTCCTCAAACTTTACATTATATTCGCCTAGCTCTTGATTATACTCACCAATTTGAGAATATGAGTTTAGTGGATAACCAAAAAATACATACCAAAAGCCCCATATAATCAATACAATAAAGCTTATAACCCAACCTACAGGGATATCATTAGCAAATTCTGCAATGCCATCCCACTTATGGCTAGTAAATTCCCCATCAGCCTTAGAATCACGCATCTTTTTTATCAGATTCCCAACTACTACAACTGTCAATACCAAAATCACGATAGCCGCGATCAAGGCCATCATGTTAATATGATCACTTAACCAACCCATTTTACTTCCTTCCTCTTCTTTCATCAATGATTTCATCATCTAGACTATCTTTTAGCGCTAAATACCCATAACGCTCATAATCTTCTATCCCCTTTTTTTGACGAGAGTAAAGATTAAAAACATAGCCATATAAAAATACAACTAAAAAAATCGTAGCTACAAAGTAAGCCACACCACGCCAAATCTCTACTTCAGCCATGCTCACTCCTTACTTAGCTATACGTGCCTGACCCAAATGATTAAGATAAGCAATCAAAGCTACAATCTCTGGTACTTCCCCTCTGGCAAAAGCTTCGCTGATCTCTTTGTTTTTCATATCCTCTACAATAGCTGAAGCTTCCTGCATATATGCCTCTTTAGCTTCTTGCAAGCTACCAAGCTTGATGCCATTGTCTGTATCATAAGGCACATTAAAGACCTTCTTTTGTGTTAGTGCTTCAGCATAAGCAGTCTCAAAATCACTATTCTTTTTATAAAGGTGCTTATAAGCTGGCATAATCGAACCAGGCACTACACTTTCTGGCTCCCACATGTGATTAGCATGCCAGTCTGTACTTCTACTATCCCCGATCCTATGCAAATCAGGTCCCGTACGCTTAGATCCCCATAAAAATGGTCGATCATAAGCATACTCTCCGCTTAAGCTGTAAGCACCATAGCGATCCACTTCAGACTGGAATGGACGAATAAGCTGAGAATGGCAGTTATAGCACCCTTCCTTGATATAGACTTGACGTCCAGCAGTCTCAAGCACACTATATGGTTTTAGTCCGCTAATAGGTCTAGCTGACTTGCTAAAATCTGGAATCACCTCCACAATACCCGCAATAGAAAACACACATAAAAATGCCACTGTAAAAAAGAATGGATTTTTTTCTAACCAACTAAACATAACAAATCCTCCTTAAGCGCCCATTGGTGAAGCATAGTTTGGCTCACGCTCAATCTTTTTAGCCGCAGTGATACTCATAAATACATTATAAATAAACATCACAAAGCCAATCAAATACATAGCCCCGCCAATACCGCGAATTACATAATAAGGATGCAGCTTAGTAACAGTATCAATAAACTGATAAGTAAGATTACCATATTGATCTACATCTCTCCACATCATACCCTGTGTAATACCAGCAATCCACATACTTGAGAAATACAAGATAATGCCAATAGTCATAATCCAAAATTGCATCTCAATGATCTTTTTACTATAAATTTCTCTCTTGAAGATTCTAGGCAGCATATGATAGGTAGCAGCGATGATAGTAAATCCAACCCAACCAAGAGCAGCATCATGCACATGCCCGATAATCCAATCTGTAAAGTGGGCCAATGCATTAACAGACTTGATAGACTGAATAGGACCTTCTAGGGTAGCTAGCATATAGAATGTAGAGGCAAGTACGAGGAATTTGATTAGTGGAGATTCTTTAAGTTGATGCCACTGACCACGCATTGTTAAAAGCATATTTATAGCTGTACCCCAAGAAGGCAGAATCAAAATAACAGAGAAAATCGATGCCAATGTCTGCACCCAATCTGGAACAGTAGAATAAATCACATGGTGTCCGCCTGCCCAAATATAAACAAACATCAAACTCCAGAATGAAAATAAAGTGAGCTTATAAGAAAAGATAGGTTGTCCTGATTCCTTAGGTAAGAAATAATAAATAATGGCAATAATCCCAGCAGTAAAAACAAAAGCAACAGCATTATGCCCCCACCACCATTGCACCATAGCATCATTACTACCAGCATATAAAGAGATAGAATGCCAAAGACTTCCCATACCTGTGACTAAATAAGTCGGGACAGCAAGGTTATTAAATATATAAAGCACAGCAATAGCTGTAAAAGTAGCGATAAAATACCAGAGAGAAATATAAATTGTTTTCTCACGTCTAACACCCATAGAACCAAAAAGACTTATCCCCCAAAGTACCCAAACTAGTACCACCAATAAGTCCAATGGCCAAACAAGCTCAGCATACTCTTTGGACTGGGTAAGACCTCCAAAAAGTGTCAATACTGCTAGCACCATCAATACCACATAAGACCAAAAATGCAAAAATCCTATAAAGCGCAAAAATGGATGCTCAAAATAAGTAATCTTAAGCACTCTCTGCCCTATATAATACCACGCACACCAAATACCACTAATGGTAAAACCATAAATAATCCCATTTGTATGAAGCGGACGCAAACGCCCAAAAATACCATACTCGCCGGCAATATAGTTCAAACTAGGAAATGCCAATTGAAACGCCAAAACAACGCCTATTAGCATCGCGATAAATCCAAATGCAAGCATAGAATATAAAAATAGCTTAGCAATGGAATAATCATACTGTAAGCTTTTTTCCTGCATAACTGTCTCCTTTAATTATTAACTACAATTTGCCATTATAGTTTGTTTTTCTTATAAAAGAACTTAATTTTTTGATTTTTTGGCAAAAATTAACTAAATGTTAAATTTTAATTGTTCTTTAATGATCTCACCTCTTTTTAATGCGCCAAAAAAGACACTGCGCACTCTTGGTGGGATAGAGCTTGCCCGAGCAAAGTCCTTAAATTCTTTAGACAGTTTCTCATCACTTCTATGAGATATAAAGATATATTTTTCATTACAATCTAATACATATTTTCCTGCCAAAACAAGGCTAAAGCCACATCTTATAACTTCTGCCCTACTTTTTTC
The DNA here is from genome assembly GCA_949298825.1 of uncultured Helicobacter sp. Classification (GTDB taxonomy): domain Bacteria; phylum Campylobacterota; class Campylobacteria; order Campylobacterales; family Helicobacteraceae; genus Helicobacter_H. The sequence continues at coordinate 9,730 of CASFYB010000018.1, read as the reverse complement.
ACTCATCACATATCCCAAAAGCTTCAATACCTTATCTACAAAATATATATTTGTCTGATCACTCTCTTTTTTTATCACACACACACCAGCTATCCAAGCCATCTCTCTTGTAGCATAGAGCTTTGCATGCTCATCTCTTAAATGTCTGAAACTCTTAATAATGCCCTGTGAATTTTCCTTCATTAAAGAGTTGGCATAATTCTTCCTAATATGATTTCTAAAAAATCTCTCATCATCATTACTGCTATCTTGAAAAAATTTTATCCCTCTTGTGTGTAAAAATGTCAAAATCTCATCTCTTGATACTTCCCATAATGGTCTTACTACTTGATAGCTATCATGATGCACAAATCTTTTATCTACAAATGAAAATCCCAGCATAGAGCCTAAGGACCCACCTCTTAAAAGCTGCATTAAAAACCATTCCAACCTATCATTTAATTGATGGGCTAAGATCAGATTCTCATATCCATGATCTATAATCACAGAATCAAAAAACTCATAGCGGATCTGACGTGCCCTATTTTCAAAATCTCTGTCAATCCTTGGAGAATCTAATAAAAAAAACTTCTTATCATAGCGTGTACAAAGCTCTTTTGCATATTCTACCTCAAGATCTGATTGCGCCCTTATATGATAATTAACCATCACAACATCAAAGCTAATATCCAAATCCAAAAGCAAAAAAAATAAAGCTGTAGAATCCACACCCGCTGAAAAACCAAGCAGATTCTTTTTATCTCTTAAGTGTTTTAGACCATAAAGCTGCATTGTTTATTTTTTCTTTAAAACACGCGCAAAAATCATGCCTTCTTTCACTTCGCTAATCACAGCTTCATAATACCCATTTGTCAAATCCTGCACTTCACTATCATTAATTAAGATTTCGCCATCTACTTCTGGCGCCCAGTTTAAAGCCCGTGCATGATAGAAATATTCACTTATCTCACTTTTACCCTCAAGGATAATATCCAGCTTTTTGCCCACCATATTTTGTAAAATCTGCTTTTGAGATTTTTGCAAAATTTGATCTAAGATCTTGATTCTAGCATTAATCACTTTTGTGGGGACTTTTGCTTCCATATTATGGGCAAGGGTGCCTTCCTCAGAAGAAAAAGCAAAGATATTTAATCTATCAAAGCCAAAATCTCTCACAAAATCACATAGCTCCAAAAACTCTTCTTCACTCTCACCAGGATGCCCCACAATCACTGTGCTCCTCACAAAAGAATCTGGCACTAAACGCATCAACTCCAAAAGCTCTTTATGCCTATTAGCACTAACACCCCTTTTCATCCTTTTTAGCATTGATTCTGCAATATGTTGGATAGGCATATCAAAATAATTGGCAAAAATCTTTGATCTAGCAATCGCATCAATCAGCTCTTTTGTCGTAGTAGAGGGATAGAGATAAAGTATCCTCGCACTCCTTGCTAAGCCCTGCTTATCGATGGCTTCAATAAGCTTAATAAGCCCATCTGCCATGCCCTTGTCTCTTAAATAAGAGCTAGAATCCTGTGCGATGAAAGTAAAGTCTTGATAGCCTTTTTGACAAAGATTTTCCACTTCTTTTAGCACAGAATCTAAAGTTCGCGAAAATAGCTTACCCTTAAAACTTGGGATAGCACAAAAACTACAGGTCTGATTACAACCCTCAGATATCTTGATATAGGCATGTAGATTAGAACCTGTAATGATGCGATCCTTCTCCTCACTAATCAAAAAAGTAGATTTAGAGAGCAGTCCTTTTTTCTGTCTGATCATCTCATCAATACGATCATAATCCCCCACTCCAGTGATAATATCAATCTCTGGAATCATCTCTTGAAGCTCTTTAGCATAGCGCTGCGTTAGGCATCCGCTAGCTACGATTAAAGCATCTTTTTTACGTCTTGAGGCAGCATCCAAAATCACGCCTATGCTTTCTTCTTTAGCTGATTGGATAAAACCACAAGTATTGACAATAATCACATCTGCGCTCTCTAATCTATCAGTAACCTCATAATCCTTAAGCGCTCCAAGCATCACTTCAGAATCTACTAAATTTTTAGTACATCCCAAAGAAACAAGATGCAAACTCTTAGTCATTTGATGCCCTATTTAGCATATCTACTTCCCAAAAAAAGTCTATCCACTCCCCTGCTTCTCTCACAAAATAATCTGCCACAATCTTTGCACTTGGCTTTTGGAAGATCACTGCTGTAGAAAAATCACTCTCTGGAAAACTTGATCTTAGCTTTTCAATCACCACGCTTAGACTATTCCCACTATCTATAATCTCATCTAGAATCAAAATCTTTTTATGCTCTTTTTTAATCACTGGCATATTTTCTAAAATAAGCGAGCTTTGTACCTTTTGGTCACTATAAGAGATCGCATTAAGGCTATAGACTGCACGGATATTCCAGATAAGCCCTAGCATATGACTCATAGTCATACCGCCACGAGCGATGCACACTAACGCATCAGGGATGCCCATTTGCTTCTCTACTTTTTCTTTTAAGAGTGTTAAATCCTTTAAAAATTCCTCATATGAATAATACATTTTAACCCTTTAGTTTAAGGCCTATATTATAGCAACTTAATGCCTATTTAAGGGCTAAAAATCTATATTTAGCGCAATATAATACCTCCTTCCTTCTCTTACATAATTATAATTATTAAGATAAGAAGTTTGACCCCCATTAGTAACTGCCACATAATCAATAAAACTTTGATTTAAAAGATTGTAGATTCCAAAATGTAGTTTCAAGGATTTAGTAATGGCATAAGAACCACCTATATGTAAAAGAAAATAAGGTTTATAGAATTCGCTTAAATGTGGATTGGCTGCTCTAAAGGCTTGTATACTACTTAGTGTACTATTCCTACTACCGATATCTGTGCGCAGCTGCTTAGCCTTAAACTCTCCCCTTAAATACAAGTTTAAATCCTTATAACCATAAGTAATAGCACTATTTAGTGTATGCATGGGTATATCTGTAAGTGGCAGTCCTTTTGCCGTGCCTGAAGTTTGCATAGTTTTATTAAAGGTATAAGAAATATTAGCCCCCATACTTCCAAAACCTATATCCAAAGGTTTTAATGCAAAATAGCTCTCTACCCCATAGGAGATAGCCTCATCTGCATTGATGCTATAGCTGCATTGACCACTTCCATTAACTTGACAGATCCCTCCACCAGGAACAGGCACCGCAGTCCCATTAGATACTCTCGCTGTTTGGATCTTATCTTGAAACTCAATAAAAAATACACCTAAAGAAGCTTCTGTAAAGCTAGTTTCATTAAAAATACTAACTTCATAGTTTACAGAGCTCTCTGGCTTTAAGTTTGGATTCCCATAAGTAGGGACAGTCCCTTGCCTTGTAAGCCCATTGACCCCTCTTACTAGCTGGGAGACTGTAGGAGTTTTATACCCTGTAGAAATCCCTCCCTTAAGTATCAAATCCCCTATGCTTGATTTTGAAAGGGCATTATAAACTGCATAGATTCTAGGTGAAGCATTAAAGCCAAAGGCTGAGTTATAGTTTTCTCTAAGTCCTAGAGTAAGGGCTAGCTTTGGTGTTAAATAGGTCTCATTTTCTGCAAAGAGGCTGAAGTTGTGCTGGAACATAAAAGGATCTGGCACCACTCTATCATGAAGAGATGTAAAAAAGTAGCGCCCACCCACACTGATTGTGCTAAACTCACCAATATCAAACACACTCTTATGATCTAGCAACACATCCCCGCCAAGCAAATCCCTATCCTGTCCTACAAGAGGACTGCCCTTTGGCACAGCAGAGGTTGTCACCACCCGACCTCTATTTAAAGTAGAGATATACTGGATGCTTGTATCTGTACGTACAGAATCATATTTTCCTTGATGGGCTAGTATGAAGTTATTTCGTGTAAAAAATAAATTTTTTGCATAGCCACCCGTTGCCCCCACCGTGCCTAGCAAATTTTGAGAGTTATCATACCACTGCAATCCATGATCAATATCTGCATAAAAATAATTTTTAGAATCTGGCATATAGCCTAGTCTCATACCTAAATTAGAATTATTACTTTGGCTTAATCCAACAATAGAATTGCGCGTTATTGATACATTATCACCCATTGCACTAGGCACTATCTTTAGCGCACTGTCAGGGACTTTTTGTCTATACTGCTCTCTTAGCCTAAGAGATAGGGACCACTTCTTAGCCTTATCTAGTGGTCCAGCTGCAAAAAGCCCCAAGCCATACAAATGACCAAAAGCACTCTCTTCTTGCAAGGTAGTATCTAGCGTCAAATTTCCACCCCATTTATCAAACTGCTTTTTAGTGATAATATTGACAATCCCGCCAATCGCATCGCTTCCATAAAGTGTCGAGGCAGGCCCTCTAATCACCTCAATCCTATCAATAGCTGAAATAGGAGGCATAAAGCTTGTGATCACTTCAGTAAAGCCATTAGGAAAGCCTGCTGTGGTTGTATTTTGCCTTTTGCCATCCATAAGGATTAATGTATAGTTTGCCCCCATCCCGCGAATAGAGATATTATACCCACCAGTCTTACCTACTCCTTGATCAATACTCACTCCACCTACAAATGAAAGTGCCTCTGCCAGATCTCTTACCGGCCTATCCTTGAGCTCCTCGCCTGTCACCACCGATATAGAGGCTGGTGCATCTTTTAGCTCCTGGTTAAACCCGCTTGCACTAGTTACAATCTTATTTAAAGAATAATCTTGATTTATATTATCAATCTCTTGGGCGAACATCTGAGATAATATGCCCACCAAACCACCAAAACCAAACCTGGCACCTCTGCTCATATTAACTCCTATTTATTAATTTTAATAATCATTATCATAATTCTTAAATAAGATTTTTTTGTGAACTTAAATTTAAGTAATTATTAATTAAGCAGGAAATATTGGTAATTTAAATCAAAATATCTTTAATTAAGGCTCAAATAATGCCAAAACCCCTCCTTCCCTCTTTATTTTTTTCCTAATGCCCTCTTGATCACCTCTGCTAGTTTATCGCCCACATATTGAGTCTCAAATCTAACTTGCGTCTTCTCAAAGAATTTATTTGCAAACTCAATCTTTTTTCTCTCAACCTCGCTTAGATCATTTTTGCTCTTGCCCTTTGCTTCCACCACCAAATGCAAACGCTCATCCCCCTCCTTTTCCCTAACTACAAAAGCAAAATCGGGAGAATAAGTCCTGCCCCCTATCACAGGGATTCTAATTGAGTTTTTAGGAATCTTTGTAAAAACCACAACCTCATCAATCCTATTGACAATATCTTCCTTTTCAAAATCATTATCTGCAAAAATCTCCTCAAACAAATATGTCTCAGGAGCGTGGGCAGAAGCATAGCTTTGCCCCATCATACTCGGATCGATCTCAAGCAGCGCCTCTCCCCTCTCATTTGTAAAACTCGTAGGATGAATCTTATTTGAAATCTCACAATACTGGATATCAAGCTTTGATTCCACAAGGCTATGCTCTAATAAAAAATCATCAAACTCCTTGCTTATCTTTCTGATATTGCTTGGATTGAGACATCCACTCAGCTCCATCCCACTCTTTGTGATCGCCTTATGCAAGGTAGCAGGATGGAGGGAGAGTGTCTCTGAGAGCCTAAACAAAAACTCACCATACTTCAAAGTATCCACACTCAAACTATCATCCATACTCTCACTTTTTACAATCTCCACCCCACCCTCATCAAATTTAAGCCTTTGGCTTGATTTTTCAAGATTATTTTTGACTTCATATTGCTCGAAAAATGCGCTTAATATCCCCTCAAATTCTTTTTCACTTGATATCTTGTATTGCAAGATAGCTTTTTTGTTGATCTCCTCCCAAAGCTCTTTGAGCTCATCATATTTACCTTTCTTGATTCTCACTCTTTTTTTGTCTTTGCCATCTTTGATCTTCTCTTTTAACCATCCATTATCAAAAATTTCCGGGAACAACTCTTTGAGCTTTTCACTCCCTCCTTCTCTAAACTCATTGCTTCGATTGATGACTCCCTTGCTATCCAAAAACTCTAGCAAGGCATTTTTCTCTTTGCCACTTATCTTGCAAAGCTTCTCTATCATTTCAGTCTCTAGCTTTTTTGCACTCTCTTCAAGATAGATGTTTTCTGCATCTTTGCAAATCTCATTTTTGAGCTTTTTTGCAAAATCTTTCTCTGTAAAATCTATATGATAGTGCAAATAAAATTTCTCACTCTTTACCCTCGCCATATATTCATTGACAGGGATTCTAAGCCCTCTTCCCACCTCTTGAAGCTTGGAGGTTTCACTCCCACTGCTTCTAAGCTTGCAGATTTGGAAGACATTGGGATTATCCCACCCCTCCCTCAAAGTCCATTTGCTAAAAATAAATCTTCTGATATTTGAAAGGCTTAAAAGCTTCTCTTTATCTCTTAAAATCTCATCAATCTCTCCTTGGATCTTCTCATCACTCTCTTGATTGTCTTTTGAGAAATACCCTCCATGCACCCCTTCCAAATCCTTTAACGTTTTTTGCAAATACTCTTTATAAAATCCACTTTGCTCTCTCTTTAGCAGGGATTCCACACACGCCCTCACACACGCCTCAAACTCTCTGATAAAGCTCCCCTCCCCTCTATCACGATAATCCTCCTCCCTACTATCCACAAAAAACAAAGTCAAAGGCTTGATTTTCACCTCACGATTAAGAAACTCCCTCTCTATCTCAAAGTGTCTTTTTACAGCACTTTTCATCATCTCCATTTTGAGAGTTTCGCTATAAGAGTAAGGGCTGATTCTATCTTTTTCCCTCATCTCCAAACCATTGGAGAGCAAAATCTTATTTGGAGCAATTTTTTCAATCCCCACATCTACCTCACTATGGAGCATTCCCAAAGAATCTTTTTCTTTTAGAGTGATTGTTTTGCCTCTACCAAACCCCTCTAGCTCAAACTCCACCTCTCCTTTTTGGATTTTTTTCAGTCTGATATACTCATTCTTTCCCTCTGAAAAATCATAAACCTCTGTAACAATCCCCTTTACCAAATCCTGTCTAAATGCCTCAAAGGCATTAAGCTCATAGATGAGATTTTTATACTTATTTTCAAAAGTCGCTCCAAAGCGAAAAATCATCTGCAAGCCAAGTTTTTTGATTTTCTCCCACCCCTTATTGCCCTCTTTGAAGCGATGAGGCTCATCGATGATCCCCACAGCATTGAGTGCACCAATCGCTTCAAACACATTGTCATAACGATCATAAAGAGTCTTATCGTATGTTTCCTCTATGCTAGGGCTTGTGAGCATTCCGTGATTGATGAGTAAGACTTGGATCCCACTCTTGCTCTCTGATTCAAAAAACTCACTCACCACACTAGGAAAAACACTCTTTTTCCCCCTATTCTTTTGGCTAGAGAGTTCACGCACCTCTAGCTCACACCCATACTCATCCCTAAAATGCCTTTTGGTATCCGCAGAATCCAAAAACTTCAAAGCTCCAAGTCTGATAGCCACACTTGGCACGATGAGCACAAACTTTGAGATTTTGAAATTTTTGTAAAGCTCATACATCATTTTGGTATAAGTGTAGGTTTTCCCCGTCCCTGTCTCCATACAAATATCAAACACACTCTCTTGAGTGCCCCTCTCTTGTAGTCCATTGCCCCTCTGCACTCTCTCAATAGCTCTTTGTCTGATCGTATAAATTGGATTGATAAGATGCGCCATCTCTCCTTTTGGCTCTTTACATACACTCTCTTCAAAGATTCCGCTTATAGATTCTATTGCTCTACTTTGATGGGGCAGACCCCTCTCATACTCAAACCCCATCTCTATTCCCTCACCAAAAGTTTGAGATCAAGAGACTTTCTATTGGAGTAGCTGATCGCCTCTGCGATCTCTCTATGCCTCGCACTCTCAAAGCAATATGCCAAAAGCACAATCTCGCTCACACAAAACCCCTCTTCCTCATCAAGCTTTCTCAAAAACTCCTGCAAATGCTTTGTCTGAAAGCCTTGAGAGAGAAGATAGATGCGTCTATCAAACTTATAAGCCATATATCCACCTAGATCTACTGCCTCAAGTTTGGCATCAAGGGGGATCCCATCATAGAGGCAAAAGGTTTGCAAAATCGCCTCAGTATCAAGCAAATCGCTTAGTTTTTCTTCCCTAAACTCTTCTTTAAAAAGATGATTGATTTTCTCAAAATCTGACTGCCTTATCTCTGCCAACTCACTTGGGATCTCCTCAAGCTCCAAAACCCTAAACCCTAGATCTCCCTTATACTCAGGATATTTCTCTTTTATCTGCTTTGAAGCTCTGATGATCCTCTCTTGAGTGATATCGCTAATCTTTGGCTCAGCCTTGCCTAACTTATTTTTTACAAAGTCATAGGCGGTTTTAGATTTTTTCTCATCGATAGATTCTGGGAGTTGCACTAGGATAAAACGCCGATTGCCATTATCCTCTGCATTGAGCTCCATTACCGCCTGTGCTGTCGTCCCACTTCCTGCGAAGAAGTCAAGGATGATGTCATCACCTGAAGTATTTCCTAGACAAATTAAATCCAAAATCAAATCTTTGGACTTTGAATAAGAAAAAACTTTTTGATTATCAAAAAGCTCTTTGATAGTCTTACTGCTATTTGATGTTGAGTACTTTGATGAATAAAAAGTAGTCTTCCCCCTTACGCTTGGTAAATCTCCCAATGAAGGGCGTTGTTTTTTATAAATCGAATACCCATCTTTAGTTTTTTTAACAATAACTTCACTTTTCTCATTCTTAAATTTTTCACTGCTCCAATACCAACTCATTTCCATTCCATCGGTAATCGGTAATAGACAATAAGAATAGGTATCTGATTGTTGCAGAGAAAAAGTTAGATTATCTTCATTGATATAAATTGGAAAAAATAAGTTTGGTCTTTTGTGTCTTGGTGCATTTTCGCCCGTTGCCTTTAAGCTTCCACCTTCTTTCCACCACCCCAACTCATCCTCTTGCCATTTATTCTGTTCATCATCTATCTTCAATACTCCCATTTGAAAATTTTGAAAATTCTTAGCATATATCAAACAATACTCGTGAGTTTCCATCATTCCGCTTGAGTTATCATTACCATTAAGCTTATCAACTACGCTAAGGGAATATAAAAAATTCTCCTCCCCAAAAATCTCATCACAAAGAATCTTAAGATGGGCTTGTTCATTATCATCAATAGAGATAAAAATCACACCATCATCTCTAAGAAGATTTTTTGCCAAAGAAAGTCTAGGATGCATAAAGGTAAGCCAAGCAGAATGAGAGTTTTTGCTCTTAGAGTAATACTCTAGCATTCTCTTGCACTCCTCCTCACTCATCCCACAAAGGCTAGAAAGCTCTTTTGGAGCATATTTGCGATCATCCTTATAAACAAAATCATTATTTCCCGTGTTGTAAGGTGGATCAATATAAATCATTTTGATTTTTTTCTCATAGGCATTTTTGAGAAGTTTGAGGGCTTCTAGATTATCGCCTTTGATCAGGAAGTTTTGGGAGTTTGGATAAGTGGAGTTAAAAGCTTTATCAGGTTTTATCCAAGTTTTAGCAGGCTCATTTCTTAGCACCCTTGCATAAGATTTGCCAAGCCAGTTAAGAGAGTAGCTCTCTTTAGAGAATTCTACCCCCCCCCCCCCCGCGCTCTTAAGAAAGTCGCTAAACCCAAAAACGCCCCGATTTTTAAAAGCACTCAGGAAAATGAGTTTTGTGAATCTCTTGTTTA
>CASFYB010000017.1 GCA_949298825.1 uncultured Helicobacter sp. | reverse complement strand
TTGCATACCAGTAAATACTCTTGCCCATACACCTTGACCTTTAGGATTATCTCTTAATTCACCCATTCTCTTATTCAAAGAGTTCATGTTGGCTAGATAGAGGGCAAAGGTAGCTTGATTTTGTGTTCCTGCTAGATTTGAGTTTGTAGAGGTATTATCTTGGATGATGCTTACTTGTTGTTGTATTTGCTGGATTTGTGTTTGAGTGTCGGTGATAGTTTGCTCTATTTGTTGTATTACTTTTTTATGCTCTTCTTTTTTTGTTTCAAGATTCTGAGTAGCTGTTTGCACTTCTTTTTTGATCGTATTGATGCTTTCTTCAATTGTTTTTTGAGCTTCTTGGTGCTCTTGTTTTTTGGTTTCTACTTCTTTTTTGGTGGTGGTAAGTTGAGTTTGGATTGTGTCTTGCTCTTTTTTACTTTGTTCTATTTTTTTAACATTTGCATCAATCTGTTTTTGTATTTCAGTTTGATTTACTGTATGATTTGTGCTTGTGCTTGTGCTTGTGCTTGTGCTTGTGCTTGTGCTTGTGCTTGTGCTTGTGCTTGTGCTGGCTGTGAGCTTTTGTTGCCATAGTTTGAAGGCATCTCTAATAAGCTGGTCTATTTCAGCTTGTTTGTTATCATATTGCTTTTGTTGTTCTTTGAGTTTATTATCAAGCATGGCTTCTTCTTTTTGATGGGTTTGCTTTTGTGCTTCAAGCTCTGCTTGTTTATTGTCATATTGTTTTTGTTGCTCTTGGAGTTTTTGTTCAAGTTGTGCTTGCTCTTGTTTTTGTTTGTCAAGTGTGCTTTGTAGCTGTACATTACTTTGTGTTTGTTGTTGATGTAGATTTGATATATTGGATTGTAGATCTTGCAGCGTGATGGCTTGCATAGAGGAGCCTAAGATTAGAAAGGCTGCTATATAAGAATGATATTTTTTGTTATGCCCCCCCCCACTTGTTTAAAAGTGAAAGTTTTTATGAATAGTTCCTTTAATTAATGATAAATAATTGAGAATTCTTAAAAAAATATTAAGAACCAAAAGATATTTTAAATTAAAATTTCTTAAATATTGCTAAAAATAGTAGATTTTAGTTTCTGTTTGCTTGGAGCATGCTAATTGTGAATAAAAAAATATTTTAACTTTGGCGAATTTAGCGATCAAAATGATGATTACTTACTCTTACGCGCTAAAATTTGGTAAAAATTTATTAAGGTAGAAATTAGTGAGATGAAGATTACAATTTTTGGCGGGGGTGCTTGGGGGAGGGCGCTTGGCTTTGCTTATAGCTTTAAGAATGAAGTAAAAATTGTTTCAAGGCAGGATTTGGGCGACTTTCTTTGCAGACTTGATCGTCCTATTAGACAAGTAGATTTTAAAGATAGCTTAGATTCAGATCTTTTTATCAATGCGATCAAAACACAGGCATTGCGTGAGTGGTTTAAGATCCATAAGCTAGATAGAGATATGCCTATGATGCTTGCTAGCAAGGGGATAGAGATGGATAGTGGGGCATTTGTCAGTGATATTGCTTCAGAGTTTTTGAAGATGGAAAATCTTTGCTTTTTAGCTGGGCCTAGCTTTGCTAAAGAAGTATTAGAATCTCTTCCTTGTGCGTTGTGCGTGCATAGTGAAAATGAGGTTTTGGCTAAAAGATTTGCTGATGCTTTGCCAGATTTTATCAAGGGATATGTGAGGGGTGATGTGATTGGTGGGGAAGTGGCTGGAGCGTATAAAAATGTCATTTCTATTGCTAGTGGGATTTGTGATGGGCTTGGTTTGGGCAATAATGCTAGGGCAAGCTTGTTAGCACGTGGGCTTGTAGAGATGCATAGATTTGCTGAGAGCTTTGGTGCGGAGATGGAGACATTTTTAGGTTTAAGTGGGGCAGGGGATTTATTTTTATCTGCTTCATCTGTCTTATCTAGGAACTATCGCGTGGGGTATGGGCTTGCTAGTGGCAAGAAGCTAGATGTGATTTTAAAAGAGATTGGAGAGGTGGCAGAAGGCGTGATTAGTGCGCATGCTATTTATAAGCTGGCAAAGGCTAGGGGGATTTATACTCCTATTGCTAAAGAAGTGCATGAGATTTTGGAGGGGAGAAGCTTGGCTACTCAGAGCTTAAGGCGCTTGATGTGTTAAGAAGGCGTCTATTTTGGCCATTTTTGGCTTTATTTTTAGCTTTTTTATATTGGGATGTGCATAGGGGTTTATTTGAGCTATTGGGGCATCTTTTTTTTAAAGCACCTTTGGGGGTAGAGTTTCAGATCCTTGTAGAAATAAAACTTCCTAGAATTTTGCTAGCACTTTTAGTAGGAGGGGTATTATCTGTATCAGGGGCTGTGATGCAAAATATCTTTCATAATCCTTTAATTGATCCTTATTTGCTTGGGGTGGCTTCAGGTGCGGCTTTGGGTTGTGCGGTGAGTATTGGCTTTTTTGATTCTGCTTTTTTGTTTTTCTTTGCATTTTTGGGTGCACTTTTATCTAGTTTATTGATCATTGTTTTTACCAGATTTTTAAAAGATTCTAGTGTTTCTTTGGTTTTGGTGGGCGTGATTTTTAGTGCATTTTTGAGTGCTGCTGCAGGGCTTATTAAGTTTTTTATCTCTCCAGATAAGGCTCAAGCGGTGGTAATCTGGCTTTTAGGCTCTCTGTCTTTATCGCGTTATGAGGATGTTGTGATTGTTGGTGGTTGTGCTTTTGTGAGTTTGTTTTTTTTATGGCTTTTGCGCTTTAGGCTGGATGTCCTTTCTTTGGGTGATGTGCAGGCTTTTAGTCTTGGTGTGAGGCCTTTTTGTTTACGTGTATTTAGTGTGATTTTGATCTCTTTAGCCTGTAGTGCGTGTGTAAGCGTGAGTGGTACTATTGGTTGGATTGGACTTTTGATGCCACATTTTGCAAGAAATTTGGTTGGCCAGACTTTAGGGCGTTTATTTTTGTGCGCACTTATTTTGGGGGCATTTGGACTATATATCGCAGACTTTTTGGCAAAAAATCTAACCTCTGTGGACCTTCCTGTAGGGTCTGTTTGCGCACTTTTTGGGGCACCATTATTTTTGGCTTTTTTACTGAAAAAAGGTTTTTATGAATAAGCTTAAGATCAAGAATCTATCGCTTAGATATAGGGAAGTAGAGGTTTTAAAAGGGATTGATTTAGAGGCTTGTAGTGGAGAGATCACAGCTATATTATCACCTAATGGCAGTGGTAAAACTTCACTTATGCATGCCCTAATTGGGCTTATTAAGCCTAGTGGTGGGGATGTGATATTTAGCCAAGATGCATCAGATATAAATCTACTTGCGTTAGATGTGAGGATGAGGGCAAGGTATATGGCCCTAATCTCACAAAATGCGATGCTTGAATGCCATTATTCTTTATTAGAGTTTGTGATGTTTGGTTTTAATGCGCATTTAAAATGGCATCAAAATCCTAGCAAGGAGATGAGAATAAGGGCACTTGAGGTATTAGAGAGGCTTGAGATTTTGCACTTAAGGGATAGGGTATTTGGTAAGTTGAGTGGAGGGGAGAGGCAGATGGCAGCCCTAGGGCGTGCACTCTTGCAAGAATCTAAAATCTTATTATTAGATGAGCCGACTTCTTGGCTTGATTTAAAAAACCAAGTGATCTTTTTTGAAGCATTAAAAAAAGAAGTAAGGGATAAAGGGCTTATAGCCTTAATTAATATTCATGATCCTCATAGTATTGCTAGCTATGCTGATTGTGTCTATCTGTTAAAAGATGGAAAAAATCTAGCCAGTGGTAAGCCAGAAGAGATGTTGGAATCTAAGCTTTTAAGCCAGCTTTATGGGCTAGATATAGAGGTGAGTTTTTTAAAGGATAGCAAGACTTTAATGCTTAGGGCTAAAAGATAGCTAAAACCATATAAAAACTGCTAAGATTTGGGGAAAAATAAAGAGGTATGGGCTAATGTTTGAGATATTGAGTATTGATGGAGGGGTGTGTGCACCAGAGGGGTTTGTGGCTGATGGTATTTGTGCTGGGCTAAAGGGGGGAGATAGGCTTGATATAGGCTATATTTATATGCAAAGACCTTGCAAGGTGCATGCTTATTTTACAAAAAATGCTTTTAGGGCAGCGCCACTGCGATATTTTATAGAGCATGTACAGGATAAGGAAAGCAACTTTATCCTTATTAATACCAAAAATGCCAATGCCATGACAGGAAAAGAGGGGATGGAGGATATTGGTGAGATTTTAGCCAGTCTATGCCAGATGCATAAAGAGGTGCAAAATCCTATCATGTGTTCAACCGGCGTTATTGGAGTGAGATTACCTAAAGAAAAGATCATCTCTGCACTTGGAAAAATTAGCCTAAATGCTAAAGATGAAGATGCACACAAACGTGCTGCAGAGGCTATTATGACTACAGATTCTTTTGGCAAAGAAGTGGCATTTATGGTTAAGCTTGAAAATGGAGAGAGCTTTAAAATAGGGGCGATGGCAAAAGGAGCGGGAATGATTGCCCCAAGTCTAGCGACCATGCTTTGTTTTATCACTACTGATGCAAAGATTGATGAGGGCGAGATCAAAGAGATTTTAAAAGAGTGTATACAAGAGAGCTTTGATAGGATTAGCGTTGATGGGGATATGAGTACAAATGATAGCGTGATGCTAGCTTCTAGTGGACTATCAAATGCCTATGATAAGGATGGCTTTAAATATGGGCTGAAAATGGCACTACAAAAGCTTGCTTATGATATCGTGCGTGATGGTGAGGGGGCAAGCAAGGTAGTGAGCTTTAGGGTAAGCGGAGCTAAAGATGATTTAGAGGCCAGATATGTTGCTAAGGCACTATCTAATTCTCTGCTTGTTAAGACAGCGATATTTGGGGGTGATCCAAATTGGGGTAGGATAGCATCCACGATTGGGGCTTGCGGAGCTTATGGCATTACTTGTGATGAAGAGAGGCTAAAAATTAGCATCGCTGGGATTTTGATCTATGAAAATGGCAGAATCTACTTCAGCAAGGAAGAGGAAGAGAGAGTGGCCTTAAAGATGCAAAATGGAGATTTTGAAGTGCATTGTGACTTGGGGATGGGGAAGGGCGAATATATAGCGCTAGGTTGTGATCTTGGCCATGAATATGTCAGAATCAATGCGGATTATCGTAGTTAAAAAGGAGTAAATATGCATAAGTGCTTTGGATTGAAAGATAGGATGATGAGGGGATTTTCTATGATTGAGCTTGTGTTTGTGGTGGTGATTTTAGGCATTATTGCCTCTATTGCATTACCCAAAATATCATTAACGCGATCAGATGCCCTATATACGGCGATATTGGCAGATATTCAGAGTATCCAAAGCTCTATGGCACAAAAATTTATCATTGAAGATGTAAACACAGCCACTCTTAATGGCCAGCTTATTTTAGATACTGCCGGATTGTCACAGGCTAGGTGGGTGGCAAGTGGCAATGGAGTGAGGCTTGGGAAAAATGGTGTAATAGATAGTGCAAATAATTGTGCTTTGATAGATTTTAGCGGGAATGATTTGATAATTAAGATTGATGCATCTGTTAATTCAGCACTTTGTAAGAAGCTTTTAAAAACCTATCCAAATCCAATAACAATCTCACTAGAAAGCTCGGCAATCAAGTTTTGATAAGAGCTTTTAGTCTTATTGAGCTTGTATTTGTAGTGGCTATAACAGGGATTTTATCCTTAGCTTTTTTGCATCTGCAAAATCCCAATCCTACAATCTGCATCCAAAAATTAGAAGACTTTCTTGCCAGTATGCAAGATGAGATATCTAGGGCTTTTATGCATTCTTACCTCACACATAAGAGCTTTGATGTAGATCAGATTTTAAAAACTAAGCAGTTTAAATCAACTTCTACTTGCAAACTAACCTTTAAGAATCAAAAAATACAAGTACAAGCCTATAATCTTAAAACTACTTTTAGTTTTCAGGTCATGGCATCAAATACAGCCCCAAAGCTTAGCTGCCCTCTTTCAAATTCTTTGTGCAAAAAGCTTAATAATCGTCTTTTATCCAAATAGCCTATATTTGCCCATAAATGCTACAATCTTGCATTTATTAATAAATTAATAATTAAGGAAAATCATGTGCGCTACCCAGGAGTTTTTTGCATTTTGTAAGGAAAATGAAGTAGAGTTTATAGACTTTAGATTCACAGATATTAAAGGGACTTGGCATCATATGGCCTATCATATTAATTCAGTGGATTCTAAGATGTTAGAAGAAGGGATCCCCTTTGATGCGAGCTCGATGAAGGGGTGGCAGAGTATTGAAAAGTCAGATATGATGCTAAGACCAGATTTGGTGCGTTATTTTATCGATCCATTTAGCGCAGATTCTACAGCGGTGGTGTTTTGCGATATTTGGGATATTTATAAAAATGCTCCTTATGAAAAATGCCCAAGAAGCCTAGCTAAAAAAGCACTGGCTCATCTTAAGGCTAGCGGGATTGGCGATGAAGTTTATGTGGGGAGTGAAAATGAGTTTTTCATCTTTGATAGCATAAAGATGAGAGATGCAAGCAATAGTCAATATTATGAGATAGATAGCGAAGAGGGGGATTGGAATCGTGATAAGGATTTTGATCATGGCATAAATATTGGTCATCGCGCAGGGATTAAGGGAGGGTATTTTCCTGTTCCACCTGTTGATAGTATGATGGATTTACGTGCAGAGATGGTCAAGGTATTGCATCAAGTGGGGCTAGAGACTTTTGTGGTGCATCATGAAGTGGCTGTAGGGCAAGGTGAGATTGGTGTTAAATTTGGCAATCTAGTGGAAATGGCAGATAATGTGCAGAAGTTTAAATATGTGGTAAAAATGGTTGCTCATCTTAATGGTAAAAGTGCGACATTTATGCCTAAGCCACTTTTTGGAGATAATGGCAATGGCATGCACACACATATTAGCATTTGGAAAGAGGGCAAAAATCTTTTTTCAGGTAATAGCTATGAGAATCTAAGTGAGTTAGCGCTAAATTTTTTAGGAGGGGTCTTAGCCCATGCTAGAGCAATCGCAGCTTTTTGTAATGCTTCTGGTAACTCTTATAAGAGGCTTATCCCAGGCTTTGAAGCGCCTAGTATTCTAACTTATTCTGCTAATAATCGCTCTGCAAGCGTTAGAATCCCTTATAATGCTAAGGGAAATGGATCTCGCCTAGAGTTTAGATTCCCAGATAGTTCATCTAATCCTTATTTGGCATTTGTAAGCATACTTTTAGCCGGGCTTGATGGTATAGAAAAAAAGCTAGATCCCGGTGCGCCTATGGATATGAATCTATTTAAATTAAGCCTAGATGAGATACGAGAAAAGGGGATAAAGCAGATGCCTCATACTCTAAGGGCAGCCCTAGAAGAGATGTTGAGGGATAGAGAGTATTTAAGCCCTGTATTTAGCGAGGAGTTTATCAGAGCTTATAAGGATTTGAAGTTTCAAACTGAGGTATGGCCTTTAGAATCTAGACCGCATCCTTATGAGTTTATCACCACCTATTCTTGCTAGAGTTTGGGTTATTTTATATTTGGTAGTTTTAGCAGGATTCTGCTTTAGTATTGTGAAAACTTGAAGGGATTGTTGTGGAAAATGTAATAAAAGTTATTGGAGCAAAGGAGAATAATCTTAAAAATATCAGCTTGGAGATTCCTAAAAATAGGCTTGTCGTTTTTACCGGACTTTCTGGATCGGGTAAAAGTACTCTGGCTTTTGATACGCTTTATGCAGAGGGGCAACGTCGTTATATTGAGAGTCTATCTAGCTATGCACGTCAGTTTTTAGATAAAGTGGGCAAGCCAAATGTTGATAAGATTGAGGGGCTTACTCCAGCTATTGCTATTGATCAAAAGACTACTTCTAAAAACCCGCGATCTACAGTGGGAACTATTACAGAGATTTATGATTATCTTAGACTTTTGTATGCGCGCATAGGTGAGCAGCATTGCCATTTGTGTGGCAAGCCCATTTCGCATATGAGCCAGACAGATATTATCGCAGAGGTTTTAAAGATCAAAGATGGTGCAAAAATTATGATCTTAGCCCCGATTGTCAAAGAAAAAAAGGGCAGCTTTATAGACAAGCTAGAATCTTTACGTCAGAAAGGTTATGTGAGGGCATATATTAATGGTGTGGTCCAAAGACTGGATGAGGATATCGAGCTATCTAAGACTAAGAAACACACAATCAAAGTGATCATTGATAGGGTTGTTAAAAGTGAAGAGAATGCCACGCGCATCGCTCAGGGTGTAGAAAAAGCACTTAAAGAGAGCTATGGGGAAGTGGAGATAGAGCTTTTAGGAGAGGATGGAGAGAAAAATAGCCTCTTGCATTATTCAGAGCATTTGGCTTGCTTTGATTGTAAGGTGAGTTTTGAGGAGCTAGAGCCACTAAGTTTTAGCTTTAACTCTCCCAAGGGAGCATGTAGCTCTTGTGGGGGACTTGGCAGTAAATATAGCATTGATATTAAAAAGATACTAGATAAGTCTTTGCCTCTTAATAAGGGTGGTATTAAGGTGATTTTTGGCTTTAATCGCAACTACTATGCTGAGCTTTTTGCAGGATTTTGTAGTTTGCAAAAAATCGACCCTAACAAAAGTTTTGAAGAGCTAGATTCTAAAGAACAGGACACTTTGCTTTATGGTGGTGGTGAAGTAGAGTTTGTGTGGAAAAACTCAAAGCTTACAAGACCATGGAAAGGGATTTTGCAAATTGCCTATGATATGTTTAAGGATGAGAGGGATTTGGGCGAGTATATGAGCGAGAAGGCATGTAGTGCTTGCTCTGGTAATCGCTTAAAGCCTGAGAGTTTAGCTGTAAAGGTTGGTGGACTTGGTATAGCTGATGTGATTAATATGCCTATTGAGGAGGCTTATCACTTTTTTGCCAAAGAGAGTAATTTTACCTATTTGAGTGCGCAGCAAGAGAGGATTGCCCAATCTATTTTTAAAGAGATTAGAGAGAGATTGTTTTTCCTTTATGATGTTGGGCTTGGTTATTTGAGCTTAGGTAGAGATGCGCGCACAATTAGTGGTGGAGAAAGTCAGAGGATCCGTATTGCTAGTCAGATTGGATCAGGGCTTACTGGCGTGATGTATGTTTTAGATGAGCCAAGTATCGGCCTTCATGAGCGTGATACTATGAAGCTTATCAAAACTCTGCAGAACTTGCAGCAAAAAGGCAATAGCGTGATTGTCGTAGAGCATGATAGGGAGACGATAAATAGTGCAGATTTTATCGTAGATATTGGACCTGCTGCTGGGAAGAATGGCGGAGAGATCGTCTTTTCTGGTGATCTAAAGGCCATGATGAAGGCCAAAACTCAAACAACAGCTTATTTAAAAAGAGAAAAAGAGATTTTCTATCCACACAATCGCCCTAAGGACAAATTTTTAGAAATTAAAAATGTCAATATTAATAATATTAAGAATCTAGATGTCAAAATCCCTCTTTCTAACTTTGTATGCGTAAGCGGGGTGTCTGGATCTGGTAAGAGTTCTTTGGTGCTTCAGACACTTTTACCCGTAGCACAAGAGTTGTTAAATCATGCTAGAAAGATTAAAAAATCTGATGGCGTAGAGATTTTGGGATTGGAGAATCTAGATAAGGTTATTTATCTAGATCAAAGCCCTATTGGGCGTACACCAAGATCTAATCCAGCTACCTATACAGGTGTGATGGATGATATTAGGACGCTTTTTGCTGAGGTTAAGGAGGCTAAGATTCTAGGTTATGGGATCTCGCGATTTAGCTTTAATGTCAAGGGGGGGCGCTGTGAGAAATGCCAAGGGGAAGGTGAGATAAAAATTGAGATGCACTTCTTGCCTGATGTGATGGTCAAATGTGATGCTTGCCAGGGTGCAAAATATAATCCACAGACTTTAGAGATTAAATATAAGGGCAAAAGCATAGCAGATGTACTTTCTTTGAGCGTGGATGAAGCACTAGAGTTTTTTATTAAGATTCCAAAGATTGCTAGCAAGCTTAAAACCCTTCAGGATGTGGGTCTTGGCTATATCCAGCTAGGTCAGAATGCAGTGACATTAAGCGGTGGTGAAGCACAAAGAATCAAGCTTGCAAAAGAGCTATCAAGAAAAGATACTGGTAAAACTCTCTATGTTTTAGATGAGCCTACTACAGGATTGCACTTTGCAGATGTTGATAGATTGACAAAAGTATTGCACAGTCTTGTAGAGCTTGGAAACTCTGTGATTGTCATTGAGCATAATTTGGATATGATAAAGAATGCTGATTATATTATAGATATCGGTCCTGAGGGAGGGTCTAAGGGAGGGAAGGTTGTTGATTGTGGTAGCGTGATAGAGGTGGCAGGCAATGCACAAAAAACCGGAAGCTATACAGGGATATATCTCAAAAAAGAGCTAGAGATTATGCAGCAAAAAGGTTTTAGCTATGCAGGTTTAGATGAGAAAAAGAGGAAGTCTAAGTGAATTTATTTCAAGATGGGGGAGTGCTTTGGCTGATGGGGCTTGCTGGATCTGGCAAAAGCACCTTGGCTAGAAAGATTTATACAGAGCTTATTGGACAATATCAGAATATTATTTATCTAGATGGGGATGAATTGCGCGATATTTTTGAGCATTATGGCTATGATAAGGATTCTCGGATTGATATGGCTATTAAAAGAGCTAATCTAGCGCAATTTCTTGCCAAGCAAAAAATGTTAGTGATCATCTCAACAATCTCTCTTTTTAAGGAGGTCTATCTATATAATCGCACTCATATTAAAAACTATTATGAGATCTATGTAAAGTGTGATAGAAAAGAGCTGGAGAAGCGCAATCAAAAAGGGCTTTATAGTGGAGAGATCAAGGATGTTGTGGGGATGGATATTCCTTATGATGAGCCAGAGCCAAACCTGATCTTGTCTAATAACATGCCTAGTGATATTGATAAAAATATGGCTATAATTTTGCAAAATCTACAGAATCTAGGAAGGTAATGAAACTGGTAAAAAAGCTAAAGACTGCTGTTGCCATGCTTCGTGGAGGGCATTTTGGGACATTGCTTTCTCATTTTAAAATATCAAGAGAGGTAATGGGGGTTTTTAATCTCTATCCTTGTAAAAAAACCTGTCGCTATATCATCTTGGGTGGTCATGGCATGGGATTGCAGTCAATGTGCTATTATCTAGATGTGATTGGAGCAGATGCAAGAGAGGCATTTTGCTATGAGTTTATTGAGCCATTTTATTTTGCTAGAAGGTATGATGGACTTATTTTAGACAAGATACCTAAGGCTAAAAGTGCTAAAAATATCCTAGCTTCTATGCCAGTGAAAGTGCCTTGTTATCAGATTGTAAGAGATCCTATTGGCGTGATTAAAAGCTGTCTTAATGCTTCAATGTTCCATCGTCTTGAGAGTATGCATACAAAGTCTGATATGCGGGATTTATTGCTACGTCTTTTAAGGGATATACCACATTTGATGTTTTATTTTGCTTCTATGCGTGATTTGGTTAAGAATCAAATCTCAGAGATCACCTATTGGGATCAAGATAAAATCACCACTTGTTTAGAAACGACATTAAAAGACTTTAGCCTACGCTTTGGTTATAAGGGATTAGATTCTAGCGGGGGGGGGGGGGATCTGTTCTTAAGGGCAGTACCTTTTATCGCTGCTTTCCTTATATTTTTGAATTTCTAGGTCAAGAGTTTGCACTCTACCCAGAAGGTAGGGAGGATAAACATTCTGAACTCAATATGACCAATCTCTTAGCTAAGTCTAAGAAAAAACTTCCTAAAACACTCTATCGCCTTGCTACTTTTAAGGCCAGTGGCCATGAAGATTCTCCTCTTTATTTAGCTGCATTAAGCTCTAGGGCAGAGCAGATTTATCATGCCCATTCTAAAGAGATAGAAAATCTAGTTTATGGCTATATTGATGCCAGTCTTAAGGCCCTTACAAAACATTCATCATTAATGTGGGATGAAACACAAATCATTACTTATCTAACTCAAGAAAACCCAGATTTTGGAAAATCAATCGCTTATATTATCCATGATGAACTGCGTTATTTAAGGCAGGATGCCAAAGAGATATTAGAGCAATTTAAATATACAAAAGAATTTTTATCCTATTTTCATTTAGATCTGATGAAAGATAAACCTAGTATTAAGGAGAAAGAATGAAACAAGGTGACTTTACACTAATGGCCCAACATTATATCAATCGTCCTGCTTATAGCACGATGCTTTTAGAGAAGCTTTTGGCTTGTGTAAATGAAGAGAATCTAGCTATGAAGGATTTTTGCATCACAGAGGTAGGGGCTGGTACGGGCAAGATGACTAAGCTTTTATCCAATTTTGGAGCAAGGGTGCTTGCTATTGAACCTAATGATGCGATGAGAGAAGAGGGGATAAAGTATACAAAAAATTGCCCTATTGTTTGGCAGAAGGGTAGTGGAGAGGAGACGGGTGCAGAAAGCGATAGTGCTAATTGGCTAGTGATGGCAAGTTCTTTTCACTGGACAGATCCCATGCGTTCTTTGCCAGAGTTTAAGCGTGTGCTTAAGAAAGGGGGTTATTTTACTGCTATTTGGAATCCAAGAAATATCAAACCAGATTCTATTTTTGAAGAGATTGAGCAAGAGATTTTTAGTATCGTGCCAGAACTTACGCGTGTGAGCTCTGGTAGTCAAAACACAAAAGATTGGAGTGAGGTTTTGGTATCTAGTGGTGATTTTTGTGATTGTTTTTTTATGGAATGTGATTATGTAGAAATGATGGATAAGGAACGCTATATGGGTGCATGGAGGTCTGTTAATGATATTCAAGCGCAAGCAGGGGAGCAGAGGTGGCAGGAGATTTTAAGAATGATTGAGAAGAAAATCTCTCATCTTAAAATCATTGAGATGCCTTATAAGATTCGTGCTTGGAGTGCAAAAAGCACGAAATAAACAACTTTAAATTTAAGGAGTAAAAATGGAAAAAATTGTTGAACAAAAGTGGGATTATACAAAGCATGCAGAGTTTTATGAATACCGTCCAAATTATTGCAAAGAATCTATTTTCCTACTTAGAGAATATGTGCAGCAAAATATAGGGGGGGGGGGGCTTAAAAGTCGCTGATATAGGTGCTGGAAGTGGAAATTTAAGCGTGATGTTACTGGATTTGGGGTGTGAGGTTGTAAGTGTGGAGCCCAATGATGCGATGAGGGAGATTGGTATTAAGCGCACACAAGGTGCAAAGATTAACTGGGTACGTGCTAGCGGTATTGATACAGGGCTTGAGGATGAGAGTTTTGATTGGGTTACTTTTGGCTCAAGCTTTAATGTGATGGATAGGAGTTTAGCCTTGAAGGAAACTCATCGTATTTTAAAAAATGGCGGCATTTTTTCTTGCATGTGGAATCATCGTGATTTAAGCGATCCTATCCAAGAGGTGGCTGAAGAGGTGATTTTAGATCTCATCCCAGAGTATAAACGTGGTGTAAGGAGAGAAGATCAGAGACCTGTGATTGAGGAGCATCGTGATCTTTTTGATGAGATTTTTTATTTAGAAAAAGACTTTTATTTTCACCAGAGTCTTGAGAATTATCTTTTGGCTTGGAAAAGTGTGAAAAATCCATATTGGGATTTAGAGACCAAAGAGGGTGCAGAGCTATTTGATAGGATTATTTATCAAATGCGACATAAACTCCCAAAAGAATTTTCCATCAAATATACGACAAGAATCTGGAGTGCTAAAAAGATTTAATAAGGAAATAAATGCGGGTTTTAGAATTTGCTACTAAAGCACAGAATCTAAAGAATTTAGAGGGCAGGATCACTAAGGCTAAGGTCTTGCCACTTTTGATTCTAGGTTGTGAAATGCTAGATGATGTATCTTTGGTGCTAAAGAAAGTGCAAAGCTTTTTTCCTCATCAAAAACTTATCATCCGCTCATCTTCATATCAAGAAGATTCTAAGACTAAGTCTAATGCAGGTGCATTTTTAAGTCTTTTGGATATTGATAGTGGTGATGAGCAAATGCTATTAGATGCCCTAAATCAAGTGGCTCAAACCTTGGATGCAAAAGATGAGATTTTATTGCAGCCGATGTTAGATGGCATTAGTATGTGTGGGGTAGCATTTTCTGTTGATAAGGATAATTTCTCTCCTTATATCCAGATTGAATATGATTGCAGTGGCTCTAGCTCATCTATCACTGATGGAAGTGCTATGAATATTTCTAGTTTTATCCATTTTAGAGAGGCAGCATTGCCGCAAAATGAAGCTATGGCTAAAGTAATAGAGCTTATTTTTGAGCTAGAGCAGATTTTTGATTGCAAGCATTTGGATATTGAGTTTGCTTTTGTTGGTGATGAGCTTTATTTGCTGCAAGTACGACCTTTGGTGATGGAGGGTAAGAGTGATTTTTATCATTGTATCACTCTAGATTTATTAAAAAGGTTCGCTAAGAGATTTGAGGGCTTGCAAAACCGTCATTTTGATATTTTTGGGACAAAAACTCTTTTTGGAGTGATGCCAGATTGGAATCCAGCCGAGATTATTGGCCTGCGTCCAAAGCGTCTTGCTCTTAGCTTGTATAAAGAGATTGTTACAGATTCTATTTGGGCATATCAAAGGGATAATTATGGCTATAAGGCGTTAAGATCCCATCCATTGATGCATAGTTTCTTTGGGATCCCTTATATTGATGTGAGATTATCTTTTAACTCTTTTATCCCTAAGGGTGTAGATAAAAGAGTGGCTGATAAATTGGTAAATTATTATTTAGATAGATTGCAAAAGATGCCAGAACTGCATGATAAGGTAGAGTTTGAAATAGTGATTTCTTGTCTTGATTTTAGCTATCAAAAACATTTTGACAAGCTTTTGGCACATGGCTTTTTACAAGATGAGGTAGATCAGTTTAGGGCAGCTCTAGGTAGTCTGACACAAAATATCATAGATCCAAATCATGGGCTTTATATCAAGGATATTCAAAAAAGCCTTGAGCTTAAAGGATGCTATCAAGATATTTTAGATTCTAATCTTTCTTTGATAGATAGGATTTATTGGTTGATTGAAAATTGCAAGCGCTATGGGACTTTGCCTTTTGCTGGGGTGGCTAGGGCGGCTTTTGTGGCGATGCAGCTTTTAGATTCTTTATGTGAGAGGGGAGTATTTAGTTTGCAAGATAGAGAGGATTTTCTAGCCTCTCTTCATACCATAAGCAAGCAGTTAAGTGAGGATTATGCCTTGATGGATGAGGGCAATAAAGAAGAGTTTTTATCCAAATATGGGCATTTGCGCGCAGGAAGCTATGATATCACCTCCCCACGCTATGATAAGAACTTCAAAGCTTATTTTGGCGCTAGTAAGAGAGGCTCTTTTTCTAAAAAAACTTTTAGTCTAGATAGACAAAAGGAGATGGCAATAAAAGCGATGATAGATGAAATAGGTCTTAAGATTACGCCTTTAGAGCTATTAGATTTTTTTAAAAGGGCTATTGAGGCAAGAGAGATGGTCAAGTTTGAATTTACTAGATTGCTATCTTGTGCTTTAGAGCTTATAGGTGATTTAGGCGAGCATTATGGGATTAGTAGAGAGGATATGGCATTTTTAGATATTAAGACTATTTTATCACTTTATGCCTCACTTCATACACAAAGTCCAAAGACACAATTTTTAGAGCAAATAGAATATTATAAAAAGGAGTATGAGATCACCCAAGCCTTAAAGCTTCCACCATTAATTAGGGATGCTAAGGATATTTTTAGCTTTAGTATCAATAAAAATGTGGCTAATTTTATCACACAAAAAAGAGTGCGTGCCTTTAGTGCTATGGAGGGTGAGAGTGATTTAGAAGGCAAGATTGTTTTAATCTATGCAGCTGACCCTGGCTTTGATTATCTTTTTACTAAAAATATTGCAGGGTTTATCACTTGCTATGGTGGGGCAAACTCACATATGGCTATTAGGGCTTCAGAGCTAGGAGTGGCTGCAGTGATTGGCGTAGGAGAAGAGATGTTTAAAAAATGTTGTGCCCATCAGCAAATAGAGATAGACTGCCAGGGTGAACGGATCGTGCTTTTATGAAAAAGATGATTGGTATCACGCAAAGAATCTTTGAAGCTAGTGAATATCATGAGCTAAGGGAGGGTCTAGCACTTGATTGGGGGAGATTTTTTAATTCTAAGAGAGTTGTGTTTTTACCTCTTAGCTATGAGGTAGAGTTTAGCATTTATATGCCTTATCTTTGTGGAGTGATTTTAAGTGGCGGGAATGATCTTTTTTCTTTAAAGCCAAATCCAGTCAATCAGATACGTGATAACTATGAGGAAAATGTGATAGCAAAATGTTTAGAAAATAAAATCCCATTGCTTGGAATCTGTCATGGGGCTCAGGCTTTAGCTAAGTATTTTAAAGGAGAGTTTGAGCTAGTAGATGGGCATGTGGGAGATCATAGGATAAGTTTTGATGATGGGGTTTTTAGCGGAGATTTTTTAGTTAATTCCTATCATCATTTTGCTATTAAAAGCATAGGTAGTGATTTGAGGGTTTTGGCCAAAAAAGATGATGGAATTGAAGCTTTTTGCCATATAAATCTACCAGTTTTAGCGATGATGTGGCATATGGAGCGAGAAGAAAACTTAAGTGAACCCACTAAATATATGTGGCAAAAGTTTATTGATTTTTGTCAAAAATAGGAGGCTAGATGAAGGCTAGGATGCTTATACTTGCAGCAGGACTTGGCTCTAGGCTGATGCCCTTAACCCAAATGGTGCCAAAATGTATGGTTAAGTATAGGGGGAGGGCTATTATTGATTATATTTTAGATTCCACAAAAGCTTGCCAGATAGATGAGATTGGTGTTGTGGGTGGATATAGGGCTGATGTTTTAAGGAAATATCTTTGCAATAAGATCACGCATTTTTATGAAAATATCAATTTTAGCTCGACAAATATGGTGGAGACATTATTTTGTGCGCGCGAATTTTTGAAAGAAAGCTTTGATAAAAAACAAGATGTGATAATAAGCTATGCAGATATTATTTATAAGCCTTTTATTTTAAGCAAGCTTTTATCTTGCAGGGATGAGATAAGTGTGGTGGTAGATAAGGACTGGCAAGAGCTTTGGTCTAAGCGATTTGATGATCCGCTAAGTGATGCAGAAAGCTTGAAAATACAAGAAGGCAGAATCATTGAGATTGGCAAAAGACCATCAGGCTATGAGGATATACAAGCCCAGTATATGGGGCTTTTTAAGATTTCTTACTCATTTTTACCCAAGGTTTTAGAGCTTTATGATAATTTAGATACAACCAAGATTTATGATGGTAAAGATTTTAAAAATATGTATATGACTAGTTTTATCACACAGATTATAGAGCATTTTAATAATGTAAGGGCACTTGAGATCAGATCAGGTTGGCTAGAGATAGATCAAATAAAGGATTTGGAGATTGAATTTTAGTAAATGAAACCGCGCTCTTAGTGCTATAATGCATAGATTATAAAAGCTAAGGGTTTATATGATTATCAGTGTACCAGCTACAAGCGCTAATCTTGGGCCAGGTTTTGATTCTTTGGGATTGAGCCTTGATTTTCGCAATACTTTCCATATCTCTCCATCATCAATGCAGAGCATTAAGATTAGTGGTGAGGGTGAGGATTTTTATAAGCTAAAGACTGATAATGCTTTTGTAAAAATCTTTTCTACAATTTTGGGTGATCAGAATCTAAAGTTTAGTTTTGAGTTTGAAAATAAGATTCCTATTTCTAGGGGGATGGGCAGTAGCTCTGCTGTAATATCTGCAGCTATAACAGCTGCTCATTATTTTAGATATGGCAATATTGATAAACAACAAGTTTTAAATACCGCTTTATACTATGAACCTCACCCTGATAACCTCACTCCTGCTATATTTGGAGGATTTAATGTCGCAGTATTAGAGAGAAATAAGGTGGTGCATACTAAGTTTGAAGTCCCAGATGAGATAAGGGCTATTATGGTGGTACCAAACAGATCAATGAGCACTAAATACTCTCGCCAAAAACTACCCAAAAAATACTCCACACAAGATAGTATCTATAATCTTTCTCGTTCATCCTTGATGGTGGCAGCTTTTAGCCAAAGGAAATGGGATTTATTGCGCGTAGCCAGTAAGGATAAGTTTCATCAATATAGTCGCATGAAGCAATTCCCCATTCTTTTTGCTGTGCAGAGGCTGGCTTTGGAAAAAGGAGCTTTGATGAGTGCTTTATCTGGTAGCGGTTCTTCATTTATTAATATCTGTCATAAGGATGATTGCCCACAGATTTTTCAGGCTTTAAGTGAACGTTTTAAGGGTTTTAGAGTTTTAGATTTGGGCTTTGATAATGATGGCTTGCGCGTCGAGCAAGCATAAATTTTGGTATAATATGGCAAGTTTGGCAGAAAAAATCCCCCCAATGAGAATGTGCATCCTATGCCGCATAAGAGAACCTCAAAAAGATTTAATGCGTTTGAAGATTGTACAAGGTCAGATCATAGCTTTTGATGGAAGTGGGCGGAGTTTGTATTTATGTAGTCGCTGTTTGATGGGCGATAAGTTGGCCATCAGGCTTAGTAAACTTAAAAATATCACACAGACTAAAGAGCAAATTCACTTGAGGATTGAGGAGTTAAAATGGCAGAAAAAGTAAAATTATCAGATATTGCCCTAGAGGTAGGCAAACCTGCTAAGGAAGTTTTAGAGCTGGCAAAAGAAATTGGCATTGAAGCAAAAGCAACTTCAAGCAATGTGGATATAGAGATTGCTAATGCTTTTGTAGGATATTTTATGGGAGAGGTGAGTAAGGAGGATTTGAGTGCTCGCTTTGCCCCTAAACCAAAAGCAGCCAAAACAAAACCCAAGACAGAAGCCAAGAAACCAAAAGCCAAAGAGCAGGATGAGCAGCCATCTAATACTCCACTTCAAGAAGAGTCTAAAGAAGAAGATGATAAGCAAGAGGCTAAGCAGCATTTGGTGCGAAGAACAGGCATTCGTATCGTCAAAAAAAATACCCCTCAAACTCAAGAGACAAAACTTGAACAAAAGCGTGTGCAATATAGCATGCATGATATGTTTGATGAGATCAAAAATGAACCTAAAGAACGCCCTAAAAAAGTCAAGGTAAAGCAACCCCCAGTATCTCATAAACACAATGAACATAAGATGGATATTGAGCGTGAGATTTTTGACCATAGTGATGAGGATGAAGAAAGCAATGAAATCATGCTTTTTGATCTCCATGAGCAAGAAGTGCGCGATGAGGAGAAAGATAGAGAAAGCAAGCAGGCTATGGTAGATAGAATCAAAGTGCAGAAAAAAACACCATGGATGACAGATGGTAGCATCAGCCGCAAACGCAGAAAGCCAAATGCAAATATCAAAAAAAGTGAAGAGAAGGTCAAGCAAGATTCAATTATTATCCCTGAAGAGGTGAGGGTATATGAGTTTGCAGACCTGGCAGGATTGAAGCTTAATGAAGTTGTTAAAGTGCTTTTTAATCTTGGAATGATGGTAACTAAAAATGATTTTTTAGATTCTGATGCGATAGAGATTTTGTGCGAGGAGTTTAAAATCAACTTTAGCTTACAGAAAGAAGCACAGAATCTAGAATATATCCGTGATGATGAAAATGTAGATGAAAAAGACTATGTGGTGCGTGCACCTGTAGTGACTATCATGGGGCATGTAGATCATGGTAAGACCTCTTTATTAGATAAGATTCGTAATACTCGTGTTGCTAGTGGTGAGGCAGGGGGTATCACCCAGCATATTGGCGCTTATAGCGTGATGAAAAATGGTCAGATGATTAGCTTTATTGATACTCCTGGGCATGAAGCTTTTTCTGAAATGAGAAGTAGAGGGGCGCAGGTTACAGATATCGCAATTATTGTAATTGCTGCAGATGATGGGGTAAAGCAGCAGACTATTGAGGCTTTTAATCATGCTAAGGCTGCTGGTGTGCAAATCATCATTGCTATGAATAAGATTGATAAAGAAAATATCAATGTTGATAAGCTAAAAGCAGAGTGTGCAGAGCTTGGATTTACGCCTAATGACTGGGGCGGGGAGTATGAATTTATCGGTGTTTCTGCTCGCACGGGAGAAGGTATTGATGAGCTTTTAGATACGATTTTAGTGCATGCTGAGGTCTTAGAGCTTAAGGCTAATCCATCAGCTTATGCTAAGGCTGTCGTGCTAGAGGGCAGCATGGATAAGGGGAGAGGTGCTGTAGCGACGATCATCATGCAAAATGGAACATTGAGGGTGGGTGATTCTGTTGTGGCAGATACGACTTATGGACGCGTGAGGGCATTGATTGATGATAAGGGAGCTAGCATTAAGGAGCTTGGGCCATCTGGAGTGGCTGTGGTTGTAGGGCTAGATAGTATCCCTAATGCAGGTAGTATTCTAGCAAGCGTGGAAAATGATTCCCTAGCAAGGGAGTATGCGACAAAAAGAGCGAGCTATCTACGACAAAAAGAGCTATCAAAGTCTACAAAAGTTTCCTTTGATGAGCTTAGTGAGATGGTGGCTAAGGGTAATTTGAAGAATCTTCCTGTTATTATTAAGGCAGATACGCAAGGAAGCCTTGAGGCTATCAAATCAAGTTTATTAAAGCTTAATAATAATGAAGTTGAGATTAATATTATCGGTTTTGGTGTCGGGGGGATTAGCGAGAGTGATATTTCTCTGGCTGCAGCGAGTAAAAACTGCTTGATTCTAGGATTTAATATACGTCCTACAGGCGTGGTTAAGACAAAGGCTAAGGAGCTTGGCATAGAGATTAAAACCTATAGCGTTATTTATGCATTGATTGATGATATTAAGGCACTTGTATCTGGTATGATGAGCCCAATTTTTGAAGAAGAGCATACAGGTCAGGCTGAAGTGCGTGAGGTATTTAGCATCGCAAAGGTAGGCGTGATCGCAGGGTGTATGGTTGTAGATGGTATGATTCAAAGGGGTATTAAAATTAGACTTATTCGTGGCGGTGTGGTTGTACATGAGGGGGTTATTGCTTCTTTAAAACGTTTCAAAGATGATGTTAAGGAAGTGAAAAATGGCTATGAATGTGGAATCATGTTAGAAAACTTTAATGATATCCAGATTGGTGATGTGTTTGAAACTTACCGTGAGGTACCAAAGGCTGTTCAGATTTGATGACCTTGTGAGGGTTTGATGAAAGATATTAAAAAAGAACGTACACAATCCTTGCTTTTGGAGCTTTTAAGCGAGGCTTTGACTTCTCTTGGTGATTCTAGGCTGAATTCTTTGAGTATCACAGAGGTAGTCTGCTCAAGAGGTAAGCATAATGCTGAGGTGTATGTGCTTATTGATAGTGCAGATAAAGAGGAGCAAAAAAAAATACTATCTAGTTTAAATAAAGCACAATCTACCTTGCGTGAATATGTGCTTTCTGCCAGTGGGTGGTATCGCTGCCCTAAATTTAGCTTTAAAGTAGATGAGACATTAGGAAGAGCCAATACTCTTGATAAGATTTTTGAGCAAATTAAGAAGGAGGGCAAATGATCACCAAAGAATTAGAATCTAAGATTTCTCAGATGGTGGAATTTCTAGGCTTTGTGCTTTATGATATAGCTTTTTTAAAAGAAAATGACAGTAATATCTTGCGCATCTCTATCACTCATCCTAGCGATCCTATCAATCTAGAATCTTGTCAAAAGGTTAGCGAGGCACTCTCACCAATGCTAGATGTGGAATTAGATTCAGAGGCTAGCTATTTTTTAGAGGTAGGATCTAAGGGCTTAGAGCGAGTGCTTAAAGTCCCTCGTCATTTTGCTTTATCTCTTGGAGAGAGGGTTAATCTTAGACTAGATGATAAAAGCAATCTTGAAGGCATTTTAGAAGATTTTCAAAACGATGTGATAAAACTTAGGCTAGATGCTAAAGAAGTTATAGAGCTACCATTAAATAGGGTTAAAAAGGCCAAAACGATTTTAGAGTGGTAGCTGGAGGATAAGGATGAAAACAACAATAAATACAATTGCTAAAAAAAAGGGTGTGGAAAAAATCACATCTATCACTGCCTATGATGCATTATTTGGTAGGATATTTGATGGTGAGGTGGATTTTATTTTAGTGGGAGATAGCTTGTCTCATAGCTTTGGAGGCTATCATGATACTTTGGCATTAAGCTTTGATTCTATGATTTATCATGCGCAGGCAGTTTGTAGAGGAGTAAGGGATAGCCTTGTGGTAGGAGATATGAGCTTTGGTAGCTATCAGAGTGAGAAAATGGCCCTAAAAAATGCGACACGCTATTATAAAGAAACCAATGTTGGTGCTATTAAGCTAGAGGGGGGATGTGAGCGTGCGGGTATGATTAAGCGCCTTGTTGATGAGGGGATTGCTGTGATGGCACATATTGGCCTTACGCCTCAATTTGCGCGTGGTGAGGGTGGATATAAGATTAAGGGTAAGGACTTAGAGAGTGCTAATAAACTAAAAGAAGATGCATTGGCAGTGCAGGAAGCAGGAGCTTTTGCAGTAGTTTTAGAAGGGATTAAGCATGAAGTGGCCAGTGAGCTTACACAGATGCTAAAGATCCCTACTATTGGTATTGGGTCTGGGGTAGAGTGTGATGGGCAGATTCTAGTTTGGAGTGATGCCTTTGGGTTTTTTAGTGAGTTTAAGCCAAAATTTGTACGGCATTTTTTAGAAGGAGAGAAGCTGCTTAAAAGCGCGCTTAGAGAGTATGTAGAAGCGGTAAAGAATAAAAGCTTTCCTAATGAGAGTGAATGTTACTAAGGGGATATTTTGGAAAAGCACTCAATAGATTCTAGGGTGGTGGATATACAGAAAATCTCATTTGATGAGCAAAAAGATGAAAACTCTTTGCGCCCCAGTGCGTGGGAGGATTATATTGGCCAAGAGCAGATCAAAAAGAATCTAGAAGTATTTATTAAAGCAGCTAAAAAAAGAGGAGAATGCTTAGATCATATCTTGTTTTTTGGTCCACCTGGGCTTGGCAAAACTACTCTTAGCCATATTATTGCTAGTCAGATGGAGGCTTCAATCAAGGTTACTGCAGCGCCTATGATTGAGAAATCAGGCGATTTGGCCGCGATTATGACAAATTTAAGCGAAGGGGATATTTTATTTATCGATGAGATCCATCGCCTAAGCCCAGCGATAGAAGAGATTTTATATCCAGCGATGGAGGATTTTAGATTAGATATTATTATTGGCTCAGGTCCTGCTGCCCAGACTATTAAGATTGATTTGCCTCGTTTTAGCCTGATTGGGGCTACTACACGCGCAGGGATGCTTTCAAATCCTTTACGAGATAGGTTTGGCATGAGCTTTAGAATGGAGTTTTATACTCATGATGAGCTATCTAGAATCATCACTAAAGCTAGTTTAAAGCTAGGCAAAAATATTAGTGTAGATTCTGCATTAAAGATTGCAAAGCGTTCGCGCGGTACACCGCGTATAGCCTTGAGGCTTTTAAGACGTGTGAGGGATTTTTCAGATGTGAGGGATGAGGGCGAGATTAGTTTAGAGACTACAGAGTATGCCCTTGATGAACTAGGGATCAATGAGTTTGGATTTGATGCTTTGGATTTGCGGTATTTAGAGATTTTGTGCGAGAGCAAGGGGAAGCCAATAGGGCTATCTACTCTAGCAGCAGCGCTTAGTGAAGATGAGGGTACTATAGAGGAGGCTATTGAGCCTTATTTGCTGGCTAATGGCTATGTTGAAAAGACGGCTAAGGGCAGGGTGGCTAGCCTAAAGAGCTATGAGTTTTTCAAACTGCCCGCACCAAAACTATTTTAAAGGATGAATATGAAAAAGTTATTAGTCCTTGGAGCTGGATATGCTTCTTTAGCCTTTTTGAGGCAATTGCCAAAAAAGATATTTAGTGATTTTGAGGTGACTTTAGTCAGCAAGTGTGATTATCACTATGTAAGTGTGCTTTTGCATGAGGTGGCAGCTGGAGTAGAAAGAAATATCTGCTATCCCATAAAGGAGATTTTGCCTTGTGGTGCAAAGTTTGTTTGCGATGAGATCTTAGAGATCAAAAAAGATCAGGCAGTAGGTAAAAATACTAGCTATGATTATGATTATTTGGTGGTGGGGCTTGGCTTTGAGATGGATGACTTTGGGATTAGCGGTGTGAGGGAGTATGCTTATAGTTTGGTTGATTTTAGCACAGCTAGTAGGCTTAAAAATGAGATTGCAAAAAAGCTTAAAAAGCTAGCAGAAGGCAAGAAAGAGAATCTAAATATCGTAGTGTGTGGGGCGGGATTTAGCGGCATAGAGCTTATTAGCAGCCTTAGTGAAGAGCTTTCTTTGCAGGCCAAAAAGCTTAATATACAAAGAGAGAGGATTTTTCTAACAAGCATTGAGGCTATGCCTAATATCTTGCCTATGTTTAAAGAGAGGCTGGCAAATAGGGCTATGGATATTTTAGAATCTATGGGCGTGAAAATGATGCTTTCTAGCAAGATCTTGCGCCTTGGCCCTAATAGTCTAACTATAAATAAAGAAAATAAGGAGCAAGAGATCCTATCTGATATAAGTATCTGGACTGCTGGTGTGAAGGGAAGCAGCGTGATTGAGAAATCAGGCTTTTTTGTCTCAACTAGGTCAAAGGTGGCAGTTAGCAAATATTTGCAGCCTATAAATCAAGCTTGTGATATGCAAAATATTTATGTGATTGGAGACTGTGCTGCACTTATGGATGAGGTAGCTGGGCGATTTTATCCACCTACAGCGCAGATGTCTATCAAAATGGGCGAATATCTAGCTATGGCTTTTGAGGCTAGAATCTATGGTGGCAATATCAAGCCTTTTAGCTATAAGTCTAGTGGCACGGTGTGTTCTCTTGGCAGTAATGATGCTATAGGAGAAGTGGGCAAAAAAGAGATCAAGGGAAGGGCAGCTATGATCTTAAAGCGCCTTATTGAGAAAAAATGGCTTTATAAACTTTTTGGTTTCTTTGGTGTATTAAAAGCTTGATAGTAAATAAAATCATCAAGCCTTATCCCCTCACTCCTGTATCACCTTTGGTAATGGTCTTGAATTCCCACCAAATATAATCCTACCCCTAGGACCTCTATTC
>CASFYB010000016.1 GCA_949298825.1 uncultured Helicobacter sp. | reverse complement strand
GGGTTAGTTAACTTTTGCCCCCCCCCCCACTTGCTTAAAAGTGAAAGATTTCATAAAGATTTCCTTATAGTAAATTTTGGATTCCTAAGATTTAGAGAATCTAGAAAGAGATTGTAAATAAACTTTGCTTAAAAATTTCTGAAAGTGATGAAAAATGATGAAAATAATGGGGTGGGTGTTATGCACCTTAGACATTAAATCTAAAATGCATAATATCGCCATCTTGGATGACATATTCTTTGCCCTCGATCCTAAGGGCACCAGCTTCTTTGGCCTTTGCCTCGCTACCATGCAAGATGAAGTCATCATAGCTGATCGTCTCAGCACGGATAAAGCCTTTTTCAAAATCTTTGTGGATGACACCAGCTGCTTCTGGCGCGCATGCACCTCGTCTGATAGTCCAGGCTCTCACTTCTTTCTCCCCAGCAGTAAAATAGCTAATAAGCCCAAGCTTATAAAAGCCAGCACGGATGATCTGCTCTAGGCCACTGTATTCACAACCGATACTTTTTAGAAACTCGCTTTTTTCTTCATCGCTCATGCCTATCATCTCTTCTTCAAGTTTGGCACATAGGGTGATGACCTCGCAGTTTTGAGATTTGGCATATTCTTTTAGTCTTTTGATGTGCTCATTTTCACTATTTAGGTGATCCTCTGATACATTGGCTCCAAAGATCACTTCTTTATTGCTTAGGAATCTTAGCTCTTTATTTAGCATCTCAAAGGCTTGATTGTCTTTGTTTGCAAAGCTTCTTACGCTTTTGGTGGATTCTAAATGGTTTTTAAGCTCTAGGGCTAGATCAAGCATGTTTTTAGCCTCTTTGTCGGCTTTAGCTTGGCGAGTGAGCTTTTCTATACGTTTATCCAGTGTGGCTAGGTCGGCCAAAATAAGCTCTAGGTCGATGATCTCTATATCGCGGATAGGATCGATGCTACCTTCAACATGTGTAATATCAGAATCATCAAAGCAGCGCACCAAATGTAAAATCACATCTACCTCTTTGATATTGCCAAGAAATTGATTGCCTAAGCCTTCCCCCTTGCTAGCGCCCTTTACAAGTCCAGCGATATCGACAAACTCTACTTGAGAGCGTAGGATCCTTTGTGGATTGATAAGCTTGGCTAGTGCATCAAGACGAGGATCTGGCACTTCTACGATAGCGCGATTTGGCTCTATGGTGCAGAAAGGATAGTTGGCAGACTGTGCGTTTTGTGCTTTTGTAAGTGCGTTGAATGTGCTGGATTTACCGACATTAGGAAGTCCTACGATCCCTATACTTAGTCCCATATCACTCTCCACAAAGCTCAGAGATAAACTCTACACAGGCCCTGATGCCTGCACCACTGGCACCATATGGGTTGACATCCCACTCTTTTTCTACATAGGCAGGTCCGGCGATATCGATATGAAGCCACTTGTCTTTATACTCTTCTCTGATGAAAGCACCTAGGAAAAGCCCTGCTGTGATCGCTCCACCATAGCGAGAGCTAGAAATATTGCAAATATCAGCCACTTTAGATTCTAGAAGTTTTTCTAAATGGCGGTTAAAAGGTAGGCGCGCGCATAGTTCACCAGAGCGCAAGGAAGAATCTTCAAAGCGCATTTTGAGATTTTCATTATAGCCCATGATACCACTAGTATACTCTCCAAGTCCCACTACGCAAGCTCCTGTAAGTGTAGCAAAGTCAATAAGTATATCAGGGGCTAGATCTTGAGCATAAGAGAGGCAGTCAGCTAGCACTAGACGTCCTTCAGCATCAGTGTTGCGTACCTCGATACTTTTACCCTCGCGTGAGATGAGGATATCATCAGGTTTATAGGCATTGCCACCGATCATATTTTCTGTCGCACCTACTATGCCATGCACTTCAATAGGTAGGGCTAGATTGGCTATAGCTTGTAAGATACCAATCACAGCGCAACCACCACTCTTATCGGCTTTCATCGTGGTCATAAAGTCTGATGGCTTGAGTGATAGCCCACCGCAATCATAGGTCAACCCTTTGCCAACTAGGATGATGCGACCTTTAGCATTTTTTGGCTTATAGCTTAGGTGGATGAGGGCAGGCTCATGGATGGAAGCGCGATTGACTGCTAGGAAGGCTCCCATTTTTTCTTTGATGAGGGCTTTTTTATCTAGGATCTTGCATGAGATCTTAGTATTTTTAGCGACATTTTTAGCCCAGTTGACTAGATAGGCTGGTGTGGCTTCTTGTGGGGCTAGATTGATGACATCACGCACATCACAGATAGCTTGAGATAGGATTTTGGCTTTTTTGATCATGCTAGGTGTAGGTGCCTTAGATGATTTATCATAGCCTTCTTTTGCAAAGATGACTTCTTTGATGGGGTTTACTTTTTTTTCAGTTTTATAAAACTCAAAGCTATAGTTCCCCAAAAAGAGGCCAAGAAGTAGGGCTTGCATTTCTTCTTCTGCGCCATAGCAGATGGTTTTTAGGCTGGAGAAGGGGAGGTTTTTAAAATACTTGATAACAGCACATCCTGCTTCGCGTAAAGAATCTGCACTTAGATCTTTGATGCCATAATAAAGTGTCTTGTTAGCTTGATCAAAAAGCACGCCTTCGCCTTTATAGCCCATGGTTTTAAATATTTTTTCATTGATGCTTAGAGGAGTTTTTAGCTTTTTGTTGATGATGAAAATGACGCTAGCATCAGCCTTGATGGATTTGAAGCTTTGCGTGCTTGAGGTGATTTTGATAGGTTTCATTTTTTATCCTTTAGAGAAATTTTTTGATTGATTTTTTTGGTATGCGAGTTAAAATACCAGATAATAAGGCTAATTAGCAAGATCCCAGCTATAACTAGAATATAGGGATGATGCTTAAAAAAGTTTAAGAAGTCTAGAATCTGGTTGCCAAATGCCCAGGCTAGTAAAATAGTAATAGCAGCCCAAACCCATGCGCTAATAAGATTGATGATGGCAAATTTGATAGCTGAATAGCGAGTGATCCCAATGCTAATGGGGATGATGGTGCGCATGCCATACATATAGCGCTGCACAAAGATGATAGGCCAGCCATATTTCTGTAATAATAAATGAGCTAGAGCTAGCTTTCTGCGTTGGGAGACTAGCTTTTTTTGCATATAGTTTTTATTAAATCTACCTATGTAAAAATAGATCTGATCACCCACAAAGCCACCAAGTCCAGCAATAAAAATAGCCAAATAGACATTTAAGTGCCCAGTATGTGCAGCAATACCAGCAAAGATAAGGCCAAGCTCACCTTCTAGCACGCTCCAAAAAAACAATATAAAATACCCCCAATCAGCTACATATAAATCCCATTTTTCTATAATAAAATCTTCTATTGAAAAGTCTAAATTTTTAACATAGAAAAACCATACAATACCGATTATCACAATACATGCTAAGATAAAAAGCCATTTAAAATATTTCATTTAAATCTCCAGTATGCTAAAAGTCTTGACATTAAGTTTCTCTTGATATAGCTCACTTAGACATAATAAAAACACCGCCTCTACACACTCTCCGCCAGCTTTTTTGATAAGCTCGCAAGCAGCCCTAGCTGTGCCACCAGTAGCGATAAGATCATCGACTAAAAGCACTCTGGCATTGGGCTTGTTAAAGGCATCTTGGTGTATTTCTATGCAGTCTTCTCCATACTCTAAGCTATAGGATGCCTGAAAGGTTTTATAAGGAAGCTTACCCTTTTTCCTAATAGGGACAAAGCCTATTTCTAGCGCATAGGCTAGGGCTGTGCCAAGGATGAAGCCACGAGATTCAATACCGACGATAAAATCTAGATTCTGTGGTTTGTAGCGCATTTTAAGTTCAGATATTAGCTGATAAAAAAGCGTAGCGTTATTTAAAAGTGTGGTGATATCCCTAAAAAGGATGCCTTTTTTAGGGAAGTCTTTTATAACGCGTATAGAGCTTAGAATCTTATTTTTAAAATCGGGTTGAAAGTCATTCATAATAGTGCCTCAATTTTTTGTTCTAGATCTTTGATTCTGGTTTTGTATTTGTCAGTTTCCATCCTATATTGCGTATTGCGTTGTTTGAGGGTTTTTAGCTCATTTTTAAGATTATTGAGCTCTTGGGTCAAAAGATCGATATTCCCCAGTGCGCGCTGAAGCTGGAGCTGATGCTTTTGGATGAGGATCTCTGCTTCTTGAAGCGTGAGTTTCATACTTGCTGAAGTGCGTTCTTCTTTTTGGGCTACAGACTTATAAAAGAGTGTGCGGATGATCATATAAAAGATAAAAAGGATAAATATTGTGATCAAAAACCATTTAATAAGATTATTATCTAGCATAAAATTTCCTTAAATTATAGCTCTTGGCAAGTTTTTAACTTTTGGATGCGCGGGATATGGCGCCCACCTTCAAACTCTGTATTTAAGAAAGTTTGCAAAATGGATTGTGCCATATCTTGACCAATTAAACGTGCACCAAGACATAAGACATTAGCATCATTATGTTCTCTGGATAGTTTGGCGCTTAAAGGCTCGCTGCATAGGGCAGCACGGATGTGGCTAAAGCGATTGGCTGCGATGCTAATGCCAATACCACTGCCGCATATTAAAATGCCCCTATCCTCTTCTTTCATATTTTTGCAAAGTAGGGCTGCATAGTCAGGATAGTCTACTTTCTGCTCAGGGATGAAGCATTTTAGATCATAGCCTAGCGGTTTTAAAAAATCACATAAGTGATGTGCTAGACTAGCTCCTGCATGATCACTGGCGATAAAAATAGTTTGCATCCAAAGCTCCTTTTAGGATATGAAAAATTTTAGCAAAAAATCTAATGGATAGAAAAATATCGCAGATAGTGGGGTGGCAATCAGGATTAAGAGTATGAAAATGCCATAGCGATCAAGGCTAAAGATCTTTTTAGCCGCATTCAAAAAGCCTAGTTTCAGGCATAAAAACCCAAGTGCTCTTGAGCCATCTAGGGGCGGTATGGGGTAGAGGTTAAAAAGACCTAAGATGAGATTGTATAAAACTAGCTGGAGCAGAAAGTAGGCTAGAAATGCTATGGGTAGGGTGATATCTAGATTGATAATATTTAGGGCTAATGCACTTATGATAGCTAGAGAGAAATTATAGATGATGCCAGCTAAGGAGACATTGCAGGCAGCTAGATAGCCGTGATTGTTTATGATCTGGTTGATATTAATAGGCACTGGCTTTGCCCAGCCAAAAAGAAAGGGAGCATTGAGCGCAAGAAGCGAGGCAGGAAGGATGATAGATCCGATAAGATCGATGTGCTTAAGTGGGTTGATAGATAGGCGCCCAGATAGGCTTGCAGTATCATCGCCATAATATTTAGCTACTAGGCCATGCATGATCTCATGACCAATGATAGCGATTAAAAAAGCGAGGCTAGCACAGAGGATCTTGGCCCAACTAAAATCGTTTAATAGCTCCATATAAACCTGCTAAAGAGAGTTTTTTTCTAAAGTAGAGAGGCTTTTAAACATTCTTTCCCATCGGATGGTATAGCGTTTTTTGGGATTAATATCTGCATTGGCCTCTGGACTATTTTTGAGATTGATACTTAAAAGTGTGAACCATGGAGTACCAATAATATTGCTATAAGGTACGCTACCCCAGAATCTAGAATCATCGCTATTATCGCGATTATCCCCGATCATAAAAAACTCATTTTCTGGGATTTGCTTATAGAATGCAGGCTCTCCATCAATGCTAATAGCTTGCATAGATATTCTAGGCACACTTGGATTTTCTCCATCATTTGCAATGCTTAGGGCTTGGGGATTTTGATTGATCATTTGCATGAGGTCAAATTCCCAATTTCCTTTTGCATAATGGATGCCAGGATGATCTTTGGCATAAGGATCTAGCACAAAAAGTTTGCCACCAAACTCAAGCATCTGTGCATCTTTATAATGCTCTTTCATATATTCATTGCCTTCATTGGCATGCAGGTAGAGACCTTTTTTGGTAAAAATGACCTCATCTTTACCGATAGCAAAGTTGCGTTTAACAAAGAAAGTATTTTTCTGATGAGGAGGGATAAAAACTACCACATCACCGCGACTTGGATGTTTACCGCTAATAAGATGGCCATTTTTATTAAAGTCAGGGAGGATTTTGAAGTTAAACCATGGGAATTGGGGGATGGGGATGCCATAGCTAAATTTTTTTACCAAAAGCATATCACCTTCATAGAGTGTGCCTACCATCGATCTAGAAGGGATGAAAAAGCTTTGTGCGATAAAAAAAATAAAAAATAACACAAGGATGATGGTGCCTGTCCATGTGGTAGAAAATGCATAGAGTTGTTTAAGAAACTTCATTTTTAATATCCTTAAATTTTATTGATATTTTTATTAGTTTTGGCTGCGATGATGGTGTTTTTGAGCAAAGAAGAGATCGTCATCGGTCCTACACCACCTGGGACGGGAGTGAGGTAGCTGCAAACCTGCTCTACATCCTTGCTAGCATCACCTGTAAGCTCACCTGATTCTAGGCGGTTGATCCCAATATCTACGAGGATTGCCCCTTGTTTTAGCATTTCTTTATTGATGAGATTTGGTTTGCCAACACCTACACAGACAATATCTGCATTTTTAGTATAGCTGGCAAGGTCTTTAGTATGGATATGACAGATGCTTATGGTCGCTCCTTTTTGAAGCATCATAGAGGCTAATGGCTTACCTACGATATTACTTGCTCCTACAATCACAACATCTTTACCTAATACATCAATTTTATAATGTTCTAAAAGCTCCATCACACCCATGGGTGTAGCAGGCAAGAAGGAATCTAGCCCTACTTGCATCCGTCCTATATTATAGGGATGAAAGCCATCGACATCTTTATGAGGAGCGATGGATTCTAAGATTAATTGTGTGTTGATGTGCTTAGGTAATGGCAGCTGGACTAAAATACCATCAATACGTGGATCCTCATTAAGGCGTTTGATAGTAGAGAGGAGCTGGTCTTGCTTGATATCGCTATGATAGGTCTCTGTCACAGAATCAATACCTACGCGATGACAGGCTTTGGTTTTCATATTTACATAGGTGCTAGAAGCAGCATCATCCCCGACTAAAATCACTGCAAGCGCTGGAGTGATACCTTCTTCTCTTAGCTTGGCCACCTCTTCTTTCATTGTTTCTTCGCGCATTAAAGCAAGCTTTTTACCATCTAAAAGCACCAAATTTATACCCTCTAAAAAATTTTTTCCATTATAATATAAAAAACCAAAGGATAGGATGAGTGAAAAGAGTTTTTATGTGGATGGCATGGAGTGCTTTTATATGGGGAAATGAAAGCTTTATCACGATGGAAGAGTATGGAGAGGAGCTATATAAAAACCCAAGAGGCATAGGCTGTATAGCCTGTCATGGGGAGAGTGGAAAGGGTAAGGTGATCGCCACTTATAAAGAAAAAGGCAAGCTAAAGGTTTTGCGTGGGCCAGATATTAGGAATCTGGATTTTAAGGTTTTTTATGAGCGGACACTTCAAGATAAGGGTGTGATGCCAAAATATCACCTTACTAATGATGAGATCAAGGCTATTTATTTGTATCTTAAAACACGTACCAATATCCCTGACTTAAAGCCCAGAACTAAGGATGTACAAACAGGCCAAGTGGAAGCTAAGAGTGATGAAGAAAATGCACCTTGAAAAATATAGTTTTATGCCTTATTTAGTCCTGAATAATCTTGCTATAATGCTAACTTATTTTGGGGATTTCTTTAGCAAAAAAGAGATTCTGGTAGTTTAAAAGGCAAAGGAGTGTGATTTGTCCTTAATGATGCCCTTAAAAAAGATATGCTTAGCTCATAGACTTGCCCGTTTTTTTGCCATGGTGGTCGGCTTTGGCATGGCTTATTTGAATGCACTAGAGCTTAATATTTCCTATGGAAGGGAAAAAAATCAGACTTTTTCTATCATCACTTTGCAGTCTAGCCAGGCCTTTTTATGTGAGACGATCTATCAGGATGGTGGGAGCTATATATTTGTACGCTGCAATATCCCAAAGATCCCAGAAAATGGCTTTTTGCCTTTTAATACAGATTTTTTTAATGTTTCTTATGAAATGCAGGATGGGTC
Source organism: uncultured Helicobacter sp. (assembly GCA_949298825.1). Lineage (GTDB taxonomy): Bacteria > Campylobacterota > Campylobacteria > Campylobacterales > Helicobacteraceae > Helicobacter_H. The sequence continues at coordinate 17,373 of CASFYB010000016.1, read as the reverse complement.
TTTTGTGCTATTTATCCATCCTACTAAAAAGATCAAGCTTTTTTATATCCCTGATAATTTGCAGCAAACATATTTTTTTAGCGATGTTAAAGAAGAGAAAAGTAAGATTTGGCAGATTGTAGGATTTAATGAAGAAATGCCATTTCTTTCACCAGAGACAAATAAGCAGGGTATTAACTTTCCTATCCGTATGGATCCCCAAAAGCTTGATTATATCGGTGAGATGAATATTGATAAAAACCCTTTAAAATCCACCACAGGTGCTGATTATGCAGATTATTTGGCGGTTAAGGATTTGATTGAGCATCATAACTATAAGCTTGCGTTAAATGCGATTTCTCAAGCTTTTAAAAAATTTCCCAATACTTTTTTTGCTAAGGATTTATTATTTTTCCAGATCAAGGCACTTTATAATTTAGAGCTTTATGATAATGTGATAGAAAATGCAAATGCATGGATTAAGGCTTACTCATCTGATGATGATATCCCAGAGATGCTTTATATGCTGGGCAATACTTATGGAAATATCCATTTTCCTACCGAGGCTAATTATTATTACCAGCGTATCATCCAACAGTATCCAAAATCTAGATTTACACCACTTGCTAAAATGCGTCTAGCTAAGGCCTTTATGAATGAATCTAATACGGGTATGGCGAGAATCTACTTTTCTCAAGCCTATGAGGGGGCTAAGGATTTGGATAGTGTTACAGAGATCGCACTAGAGTGGGCATTTTTTGAGCTTCAAACTCATAATCCTGAAAATGCAAGAGAGCTTATTAAAAAGATTCTAGAAAAAAACCCAGTCTACTTTACTATACATCCTCAAAAAACCAAAAATGCCATTGCCTATCTTAGCGATAAAAAGCTTTATGATAGTGCAGCAGCTATAGGGCAGTATTATTTTGATCATACTAATGAATATGATAATTTGCATGAGCCAATAGGCTTCATGCTTGGGGATTTGTATGCTAAGGCAGGGGATTTTGATGCAGCCCATAAGAGTAATCAAGCTTATATCAAAGAGTATGAAAGCCTGCCTAGGGCCAAAGAGATTGAAAAGCAGGATGATAAGCTGTTATTTAATGTGAGTGGTGATGATAAGACTAAGCTTGCACGCTATGATTATATTTTAGATAAATATCCAAACACTGCAGAATCTAAAGAGGCAGCTAAGTTGAAAGCAGAGCTGCTTTTGAAACTGGAGCGATACTCTGAAGTGCTAGATATGGGAGATGTGCTAAGGGGGATGCCAAAGCTTTATGATGATGCTTTATTGGGTGTGATAAATCAAAATATTGCACAAAATCGTTGTGATGATACAAATCGCTATTTAGTCGATCTTAATGACTTTAGTCGCATCAAACATCCTAAGAAGGCGTTTGAATGTCTTTATGATGCGAAGTTGTATGCTAAGGCAAATGATCTTACCAATGCTCAAGTAAAAGATCCTAATAATCCAGATTATTTATTCTGGCTATATAATCATGCTAGGGTTTTAAATGCGCTAGATAAATATGCAGATTCTACTATTGCGAGTAATGATGTCTTAAGCCTTTCTAAGGCTAAAAAGACTACGCGCTATGATGATGTTCTTTTTACATTGTTTGATAATCTCACCCATACAGATAAACGTGGGGCAAAGGAGCTTTATGGTAGGCTAGAATCTGGCTTTAAAGATGATGTAAGGATGCTTAAGGTCTATGCTTGGCTTTTAGGAGATGAAAAGCTAGATGCTACCACAAGGGCTATTTATGCAAAAAATCTTTTAGATCTTCAAAATGTCCATCAAAATAGTGATTATACGCCTTTTGCAGACTTTAAATTAATTGATGCTTATCAGGATTTAGATCAAAAAGAGCAGGCTCTGGAAGTGGCTGATACATTGAGCAAAAAGGAGCTAAAAGCACAGGATATGCAAAAAGCTCTTTATCTTAAAGCTAGCCTAGAAATAGCCTTGAAAAAGGATGCTAAAGAGACCTTAAAACGTTGTAATGCAATTAAAGAGGAAAGTTCATGGAGGACTTTATGTGTGCAGTCTGAAGGGCTTTTGATGCCACAAAATCAAGAGGATAAAACCTCACAAGATCAAAAAACTAAGGAATGATCATGAGTATTTTTAGAGAGTATGATATCCGTGGAATCTACCAAAAAGATTTGAATAAGCAGAGTGTTTTTGACATTGGTTATGCCTTAGGAGAAGTGCTTTTTAATGCAGGAGAGAAAAGCGTATTTGTAGGCTATGATGCCAGGGTTCATGCTAAGGATTTATTAACATGGCTTAGTGATGGGCTTATGGCGGTGGGCATTGAAGTGCTTGATATAGGGATGGTGCCTACACCTGTGGCTTATTTTTGTACTTTTAATGTGATTAATAATGTAGAATCTAAAAGCTCAATCATGATCACAGGCAGTCATAATCCCCCAGAATACAATGGCTTTAAGATCACTATCAATCAAAAGCCATTTTATGGCAAGGAAATACAAGACCTTGCTAATTACCTTAAAAATAGCCCTGCCATAGAGTATAAAAGCAAGGATAAAGAGCTAAAAAAAGTAGATGCCCTAAATCCCTATATTGAGTTTTTAACCCAACATTTCAAGATCCTCAAAGATTTTAAATATCCAGTGGCGCTAGATTATGGTAATGGCGTGGGTGCTTTAGCAATGAGCAGGGTTTTGGAGAATCTAAATATTAAGCATACAGAGCTTTTTAAAGATCCAGATGGTAACTTTCCTAACCATCATCCAGATCCTAGCGAAGAGAAAAATCTTGCTCATCTAAAATCATTGATGCAAGAAAGAAAAATACCTATTGGCCTAGCTTTTGATGGGGATGCAGATAGGATCGCTCTTTTAAGCACTAACCATAGCTATAAGGGTGATGAGCTTGGAATCTTATTTGCCCAAGAGATCGCTAAAAAGCAGCCAAATCCTATCATCATCGGTGAGGTGAAGTGCTCCCAGCTAATGTATGATAAGATCAATGCCCTTGGTGTGGGTGTGATGTATAAGACTGGGCATAGCAATCTAAAAGTAAAGCTTAAAGAGCTAAGTGCGCATTTAGCAGTAGAGATGAGTGGGCATATATTTTTTGCAGATCGCTATTTTGGCTATGATGATGCTATTTATGCTGGCCTTAGGGCATTGGAGCTTTTTGTAGGGCGTAGTATAGATGAGATTGAGCAGGTAATCTTTGGCCTACCAAAGCTCTATAATACAGAAGAGGAAAAAATACCTCTCAAAGAAGAAGAAAAGTTTTTGAAAATCACAGCCCTTAAAAAAAGACTTATGGAGCTAAAAGAGGATTCTAGTTTTCCTAAGATTGTAGATATTATTGATATTGATGGAGTGAGGGTTGTTTTTGAAAAAGGTTGGGGGCTTGTACGCGCAAGTAATACAACACCAGTGCTTGTTACACGTTTTGAAGCAAGTGATGAAGAGGCTTTGGGACTTTATAAAAACTCGCTTTTATCCCTTTTGCAAGAGTGCTAGTTTTCTTTGAGCTTTAGTGTTTCTAACAGTGCTTTATAGACTGCATTGGCTATAGTGCGATAGCCAAGTGGTGTTAGATGCACATCTTGCTTGCTAAGCCCAAGCTTGATCCATGTAGCTTTTTTGCCTGTTTTTTTCATCAGATCATCCATATCAAAAAGTAGTGTATTTTCGCTCATAGCTACTTCGCGGATAGTGTGTTTGATAGGATAAAAATTAGCAGTGATAGAGTATTTTGAATCTTTTTTGGCTACGACGGTGGGTGGAGCTATCATAAGGATAGCAGCGTTTGGATTATAGCGACGTATTTTTCTAATAAGTGCGCGATAGTTTTGCATAAAGGTTTCTGGATCAAATTTAGTGGCTATCGCATCATTAGAGCCATAAGAGAGAATCACAAGATCATACTGGATGATCTGTAATTCTTTATCAAAGATTTCTTGATTCCATCTTAGCCAAAGATCGCTGCGAGCGCCATTGATCCCCATATGATCGATAATATTATTATTTTCTTTTTTATAGATAAAATAACCACCTAGTTGAGCATTTCTAATAAGAGAACGGATCGTGATGGGGTAGGTTAGATCATAGACCTTAGATATCTCCCAAGAGTTTGGCTTTTTTGAACTAAGGGTAATTTTCTTGCCCGTATTATCTGTGATTTCAAAAGCTGCAAGCAGGCTTGGTGCCATATATACAAAGTTGGTGCTAAACTCTTTTTGTGTTAGATTGAGATCAAGTTTAATGTTTGCATGCTCATTTTTTGCCCTAGCTATCACCCCACCCATTGGATAGTCATGATCGCTATGTCGCAAGGAGTTGTAGATATCAAAATGTTTGCTTTCATATTGAGTGAGGATATTTCTATGAAAGCTGGGGAAAAGCGGATATACAAAACCAACAGCGCTTGCCTCAAAAGCGTCATTTCTCAACTCAGAAGAAAAGATATCAGGTGCAGTATGAGAATCACCAAAAATCTTTATTTTCAAATCTTGCTTTGCAGAGAGCTTTTTTTTGAGTAGATTGAGGTTGTCAGATTGGAAGTTTTCAATACTGCCTTCTTTGATGATCTTTTGTATAGCTTTGTCATATTTTTGGATATTTTTAGCAAATGCACTCATTTCTTTGGCACATAGGCTGCCTAATATGGCAAGAATAAGAAATAGAGTCCTCATCTTGCCTCCGTATTATCTGGGGTAGGGTTTTCTAGAGGGGCATCTTCTTGTGCTAGGTCAAAATCTAAATGATCTAATAAAAGCTGGGTTAAAAGATAGGAGCCCTTAGTGGTAAAGTGGATCCCATCATTAGATCGGATGGTAGTTTGCTTATCATTGATCATAATGCTTGGTGTATAGGCTTGATCGGGTGAGAAAGTAGGATTAGTCTGTATAAAAAATGCATGAAATTTTTTTAGTTGATTGGTTTTTTGCACAGGGATTTGGAGATTGGATTCTAGAGGTTCAGGGCTTGTATTTGCCTCTTGGCAAGCTTTAGCATAAAGTGTGTTTAGATATTCTATTTTATCGCTTAGCTTTTTGTTTCTAACAAGTGGGACTTCATACCAAAAAATAGGGATATCATAAGCCTTGGCGATTTGAAGAATAGTTTTTATGCGACTAAGATAGGTTTCTTCCCATAGTTTGCCACCAAACTTCATCTTTTTCATATTCCAAGGATCATTAGCCCCAAGCATAATCACAATAATATCAATATTTGGATTCTGCTCTAGCGTATTTAGGAGGGTTTCAGGCCAGTTGAAAAACTGACTGTAAGTAAGGCCTGTGCTTTGTTTTGCTAGATTTAGTGCGTGCATATTATGCTTTTTTAGCTCTGGTATGAGGGTGATACCCACACCCTGCATCATAGAATCTCCAATTAGCAAAAAGTTGCTCACATCATGGATAAGCAGCCTATTATCTACTAGCTGTATTTTTGGTTTTTCTTGAGGGAGAGATTCTATTTCTTGTAGCTCATCTATCTCTGGGCTATTTAGATTTTGTAAAAAATTCTCAAAAATTTTATTTAGCATTTCAGAAGGTTTAGACATAGCGATGAAAAATGGAGAGTCTTGCAAAAAGGAGATATGATATTTTTGCTCAATATAGCGATCTAGACTTTGGTTAAAAAGTAGGATAACTAGCATAAAAGTTAATAATAGTTGAGTAAAAAATCGCCAGAACATGAATCAAAACCCTGCATAAATGAAGTTGGGAATGCCATTTGGCATGATAGAAAAGATCCCCATTGCAAGTAGCGCCATGATAATAGGCATCAAAAAGCTCGGGATCTTGGCGATGATCTTCACACTAAGCTCAAAAAATCCAACACAAAACTGATATAAGGTAAAAATAAGCCATACTAATATGAGTATGCCCCAGTCATTAGAGGAAAGTGAGAAATGAAAAATCAAAGTATGCAGATAGGTCAATGCTTCCTCAAGCTCACTATAATAGAAGAATATCCAGCAAAAACACACATAATGAAAGGTCAAAAATTTAGGCAATAGAGGGACTTTTTTAAAGTTGATGTTACAGACTTTAAGCATGTTGATAAAAACAATCCCTATGCCATGCAAAAGCCCCCAGATTAAAAAGTTAGCCGTATTTCCATGCCAAATACCAGAGAGACCAAAAGAGATGAGTACAAAAATCTGTGTGGATAGAAAGCCTTTTTTATTCCCCCCTAGTGGGATATAGATAAAATCGCGGATAAAGTTAGACAGGCTAATATGCCAGCGCGCCCAAAAGTCTTTAAGATTGCGTGCAATGTAGGGCATATTAAAGTTAAGCGGTAGTTTAAACCCGATCATAAGCCCAAAAGCTGTAACTAAATTGACATATCCACTAAAATCACAATAAATTTGCAGTGCATAGCCATAGATCCCAAGGAGTAGGGAAATGCTATTTTGATGTGTAGGATCGCTTAAAATAGGCCCTGTATAGATTCCAGCATAGTTGGCGATAATGACTTTTTTAATAATCCCAAAAAGAAGCAATGTAAAAATAATGGGCATAAAGCTAGAATCAAAAATGCGTTTTTTATGAAGTTGAGAAAAGAAAAACTCTGCTCGCATGATCGGCCCAGCCACAAATGTGGGGAAGAAGGATAGATAGGTAGCTAAAAATTCAAAACTTTGAAGGTTGGTATTTTGCTTTTCTTCTCTTGCTTGATAGATGCTATAAAGATAGGTGATAGAAGCAAAAGTATAAAAGCTAATGCCCAAGGGCATGAGGACTTCAGAGGTCATGGGGCTAAGGCCAAGAGATTGGAGAATCTCTGAAAAAAAGATCTTAATGCTTGAGTAATATTTGAAAAAGCAAAGGTTGCATAAAGCAAGAGAGATGCTTGATAAAAGCACAAACTTAGTTTTTTTATAAGCAATATAGAGTGCAGCAAAGTGGATGAAGATCGTATAAAATAAAAGTGTGATAGCAATATAAGGGCTACCTAGAGTAAAAATAAGCAAATAATTAAAAAATAGTATCGAGAAATTTTGCACAGATAGATTCTTGATCCCCCAGTATATGGGTAAGAAAATAATAAAAAGCAGCCCAAACTCCAAGGAGAAAAAATTCATTTAATCTCCAAGGTTGGTGATAAGATATCTAGATCTTACGACCTCAAGCTCTTTTTCTAGTCTGCGCTTTTCTTCTAAAAGGACGTCATTTTGGGTAGTAAGGGCATTGATAGTGCGACTTGAGCGATAGATCTCAGTAGAAAGAAATATCTTAGTCCCAATGAGTATGCTAGTTAAAAACAAAATACCAAAAGCAGCCAGCAAAGCTTTAGTCCCAAGGCCATTGAAATAAAACTCTGCAGAATCATCAAAATTGATTAAATCTTCTTGTGAGGCGATGAGAGACTCCTTATTTAGGCTTTAAGATATTTTTAAGTCGCAAACCATCATCCAGCTTTGAGAGGCTTAGGCGAATGATGCTATTTTCAAATGCACCAAGACTATGCTTTATTTTTGGGTCAACTGTGATCATATCCAGTGAGTTGAGAGTGTATTCTTCATCTTGGATTTTAAACCATATTTTACCACAAAGAACTTGCACAGAGATTGCAAAAGGGGCAAAATGCTCTTTCATTTCAGAATCTTTTGGCATAGTGATTTGAATCTCTTTTGAGCTATCGTTTTCATGGAGGATGGCGGTTTTGAAGCTTGAAAAGTCGGTATGATTCCAATTAATAATATTCATTATTTTCTCCTTATTTTTAATGCTCAGTGGCTAGACTGATAGAAGATTCTAGCATCTCAAGGTGTGGCAAAATCTTGATCTGGATTTAGTTTGTCATAGGGATTATAATAGTTCTTTTATTGCAAGTCTAAGTTATTTGAATATAAAAAACTTTAGTCTAATTGACTAATATATTCTAAATATTTTGATGTTAAAGTATTGACTTGTTTAGAAAAGTAAACTAGAATTCTTGCACTTAAAATTTTAAGTGCTAAAAAATTCAAGATTTAGGAGTTTTAGTCATGGAATTTAAACCACTAGGAAAAAGAGTTTTAGTAGAAAGACTTGAGGAGGAGAATAAAACTAGCTCAGGAATCATCATTCCAGATAATGCTAAAGAAAAACCTTTGATGGGTGTTATTAAAGCTATTGGTGGTAAGGTAGCTGAAGAGTGCGACTGCTTGAAAGTGGGTGATACTGTGGTATTTGGTAAATATAAAGGTAGTGAGATTAAATTAGATTCACAAGAGTTTATCGTCCTTGAACTTGAAGATGTTTTAGGAATCATTTCAAAATAATTCATTTTTATAAAATTAAAAATTAAAGAGTGTTGAAAAAATAAGGAGCAAACTATGGCAAAAGAAATTCAATTTAGTGATAAAGCTAGAAATAAACTTTTTGAAGGTGTTAAGCAGCTAAGCGATGCGGTTAAGGTGACAATGGGGCCACGCGGGAGAAATGTGCTTATCCAAAAATCTTATGGTGCACCTACAATCACAAAAGATGGTGTAAGTGTGGCTAAAGAAGTTGAGCTTGCAGATCCTATCGCAAATATGGGTGCACAGCTTGTAAAAGAAGTGGCTAGCAAGACTGCTGATGCAGCAGGTGATGGTACGACTACTGCTACTGTTTTGGCTTATAGCATCTATAAAGAAGGCTTGAGAAATATCACAGCTGGAGCAAATCCAGTGGAAGTTAAGCGTGGTATGGATAAGGCAGTAGAGGCGATTGTTGCTGAGCTAAAAAATGGCAGCAAAAAAGTTGGCGGTAAAAGCGAGATTGCTCAAGTGGCGACTATTTCTGCAAACTCTGATGAAAAGATTGGTGAACTTATCGCTGAAGCGATGGAGAAGGTGGGTAAAGATGGTGTGATCACTGTTGAGGAGGCAAAAGGTATTAATGATGAATTAAGTGTTGTAGAGGGTATGCAATTTGATCGTGGCTATTTATCTCCATATTTTGTAACCAATACAGATAAAATGACTACTCAATTAGAAAATGCCTATGTGCTTTTGACAGATAAGAAGATCTCATCAATGAAAGATATCCTTCCATTGTTAGAATCAACCATGAAGTCAGGTCGTCCATTATTAATTATCGCAGAGGATATTGAGGGAGAGGCATTAACTACACTTGTTGTCAATAAATTGCGTGGTGTATTGAATGTCGCAGCAGTTAAGGCTCCAGGCTTTGGCGATAGAAGAAAAGAAATGCTTCGTGATATTGCCATCCTTACAGGTGGGGATGTGATTAGCGAGGAGCTTGGCAAAAATCTTGAGATGGCAAGCATTGAGGATTTAGGTCAAGCAGCTAGAATTGTGATTGATAAGGATAATACAACGATTGTAGATGGAAAAGGAAGTGCAGATGCAGTAAAAGAGAGAGTAGCTCAAATCCGCACTCAAATAGAATCTACAACAAGCGATTATGATAGAGAAAAGCTTCAAGAGCGTCTAGCTAAGCTTTCTGGTGGTGTTGCTGTTATCAAAGTGGGTGCAGCTAGCGAAGTAGAGATGAAAGAGAAAAAAGATCGCGTAGATGATGCCCTAAGCGCTACTAAAGCAGCAGTAGAAGAAGGTATTGTTATTGGAGGTGGTGCTGCACTAATCCGCGCTGCACAAAAAGTAAATTTAAAACTAGAGGGTGATGAGGCGATTGGCTATGATATTATTAAGCGTGCTATCAAGGCTCCTTTAGCACAGATCGCGCAGAATGCAGGGTTTGATAGTGGTGTTGTAGTCAATGAAGTGGAAAAAAATAGCGATGCATTTGGCTTTAATGCTAGCAATGGTGAATATGTAGATATGTTTAAATCCGGCATCATTGACCCGCTAAAGGTAACTCGTGTAGCATTGCAAAATGCAGTATCTGTATCTAGCCTGCTTTTAACTACAGAAGCGACTATTAATGAAATCAAAGAAGATAAGCCAGCTCCTGCAATGCCTGATATGGGCGGTATGGGTGGCATGGGCGGTATGGGTGGCATGATGTAATGCACCCCCCCCCCCTTTTTTTTATGCTTTGAATTATTAAAATTATGGATGGTTTAGATTCTAGATCATCCATAAAACGCTAAAATCCCTCAAATAAATTATTTTTTAATCTCAAAGAAGGCCATATTGGAATCTACTTTTAAACTTCAGTCTTTAGATATGTTGCCAAGGGGCGGGAATATCGCATTTTATGGAGGAAGTTTTGACCCACCTCACATAGCCCATGAAGCTATTATCAAAGCCGCACAGCAGGGATTAGAGATTGATATGCTTGTGGTGATGATGGCCTATCAAAATCCACTTAAGCCACCTGCTAGATTTTCTCATGCCTTGCGTTTTTCTTGGATGCAAGATATTTGTGCTAAGATCAATAAAGACTGCTCTTGTCCACCTGTAATTTTGAGTGATTATGAAGTGCAAAATAAGATTCTCTTTACTTTTGAGAGTATTGAAATGATCCAAAAATTAGTATCTCCCAAAAAAATTTATCTCATCCTTGGGGTGGATAATCTAGCTAGTTTAAAGGACTGGGAGGGGTATGAGGTTTTAAAAAAGAGCGTAGAGTTTGTTTTTGTCAAGAGAAGTGGTTTTGTGTATAATATTTCTGATTTTAAAGAGTTGGTTATTGATGTGCCAGATGGGATTTCTTCAAGTCTCATACGCCAAAAGCATAAGGGTAATGTAGATGAGTTGCGATCTTATCTTGTGCCAAGTACTGCAGAATCTATTTTGAAAGCGCTAAAGGAGTAAGAATGTCAGATATTGCAAAAAGAGCAGAGATCATAGCCTCACTTTTGAGTGAAAAGAAGGCTGAAAATATTGAATGCATTGATATGCAGGATAAGCCTTATATTACTAAATATGTGATTATTGCTACAGCGATGGTAGGTAGACATACATATGCCCTATTAGATATGTTAAGGACTGAGCTAAAGGCGCGTGGAGAGCAGTTTTATGGTGTAGATGAGGAAAGTGAAGATTGGGTGATTGTAGATCTTGGTGATATGATGATACATATTTTTACAGAAAATCATCGTAAGAAATTTAACCTAGAAGAGTTTTTAAAGAAAGATTTAATGCACGCATAGTCTACAAAAAGTGATGGCTAGAAGTTCGCATTCACCTAATTTAGAAAAAATAAAGTCATAAAAATTATGCTAAAATGTTAGCGATTTTTCATATTAGGGTAGTTTCTTGGATATAAAAGCAGTCTTTTCTCAAACTCTTAAATTTATCAATAGATTCAGCAAAAAGCAGCGCATTATCATCACTGCTGGTGCTGTTTTATTGGTAGCTTTTTTTGTTTTTTTGGTGGTTTTTACGACCAATGGAAAGGAACGTAATGACCATTATGCTGTGCTTTTTGAAGGAATGAATGCTAGTGATAATGCCCTTGTATTGCAGCATTTGCAGCAAAATCAAATCCCATATAAAATAGTCAATGAAGATACGATCCTAATCCCACGAGATAAGGTCTATGAGCAGCGTATTTCTCTTGCTTCCCAAGGGATACCAAAGACAAGCAAAGTTGGCTTTGAAATCTTTGATAATAAAGATTTTGGTATGACAGATGAAGAGCAGAAGGTCAAGTTTTTGCGTGCTATTGAAGGCGAGCTTTCTCGTACCATAGAGTTTCTTTCACCTATCCAAAAAGCCCATGTCCTTATTGCCATGCCAAAGCAATCTGTTTTTGTCTCTCAGCAAACTCCACCTACAGCCTCTGTAACGCTTGGTCTTCGCCCCGGTGCGCAGCTTACTAATGCCCAGATTTTTGGTATTAAAAATCTGGTGGCTGCAGCTGTGCCAAATCTTAGTATAGATAATGTCAAGCTTGTTAGCCAAAATGGTGAGCCATTAGGCGAGGATGATGAGCTAACTTCATCTAAAGAAGCAGCAGCTGCCCAGCTAAAATATAAGCATAATATTGAACGTGCTTTGGAAGTAAAAATTATTAATATCCTTTCTCCTGTGGTAGGAGGTGAGGATAAGGTGGTAGCGCGGGTTAATGCAGATTTTGATTTTTCTCAGCGCAAGAGTTTGCAAGAAATTTATGATCCTAATAATGTGGTTAGAAGCGAGCAGAATCTAGAAGAGAAACGTGAGGGTGGAGAGAAAAAGGAAGTCGGTGGAGTGCCAGGTGCTGTGAGTAATATCGGGCCTGTCCAAGGGCTTGAAGATAATGGCTCTAAAGAGAAATATGAAAAAACGCAAAATACCACAAACTATGAAGTGGGCAAGACTGTCAATGAGATTAAGGGCGAGTTTGGTTTATTAACTCGCTTATCTGCAGCTGTAGTTGTAGATGGACGTTATAAAAAAGTGCTAAAAGATGGTGTTGAGAGTATTGAGTATGTGCCTATGAGTGAAGAGGAGATGGAGAAGATCAACTCTTTGGTAAAACAGGCTATTGGCTATAATCAAAAGAGGGGAGATGATGTAACTGTTAGCAACTTTGAGTTTAATGCTAAGACAGAAAACTATGTCCCAGCCACTGCATTTGAACGTTTTGCATCTAGGATAGAATCTTATCTAGCTCCATTTATGCCGATGCTAAAATATGTGATTGTAGCTTTGATTATTTTTGTGTTTTATAAAAAGATTATCGTGCCATTTACAGAGCGTATGCTGGAAGTGCAAAATATCGAAGAAGAAAAAGTGGAATCTCTTTTTGAAGTAGCTGATGATGAAGATGAGGATCTAAATCGCTTTGGCGAGATGCGCAAGCGAGTTGAAGAGCAGCTTGGTATTGGGAAAAATCTCAATGAAGATGAGATTAAGTATGATGTCTTGTTAGAAAAGATCAAAAATGTTATTGAGGAGAAGCCAGAGGAAGTGGCTACATTGTTTAAAATGTTGGTAAGAGATGAAATTGTTACTAATACCAAACAATCCTAGGAGCTTATATGTCTAATCTTGATCCAAAACAAAAGGCTCAATATGATGAATTTTCAATGGCAGAAAAGATTGCCATTTTGCTTATTCAGATTGGGGAGGATTTAACTACAGAAATCTTTAGACACTTAGATATTGAGAGTATTACTGAGATTAGTAAGCATATCATCCAGCTTAATGGGACAGATAAGAGTATCGGTGTAGCCGTACTTGAAGAGTTCTACACTATTTTGCAATCCAATCAATATATCAATAATGGCGGTATGGACTATGCGCGTGATCTTCTTTCGCGCACACTTGGGCCAGAGGGAGCCAAGAAGGTTCTTGATAAGCTATCTAGAACGATGCAAAGCACAAAAAACTTCTCTTATCTTGCTAAAATTCGCCCACAGCAACTTGCTGACTTTATTGTTAATGAGCACCCTCAGACAATCGCGCTTATTTTAGCTCATATGGATTCTCCAGCGGCTGCAGAAACACTAGGATATTTCCAAGATGATATGAAGGCAGAAATATCTGTAAGAATGGCAAATCTTGGGGATATCTCCCCAAATGTAGTGCGCCGTGTTTCTGCGATTTTAGAGAACAAGCTTGAAAGTCTTACAAGCTATAAAGTCGAGGTCGGTGGGCCTAGAGCGGTGGCTGAAATGTTTAATCGCTTGGGTCAGAAAGCAGCAAAAACTACTATTTCTTATATTGAGCAAATTGATGGTCAGTTGGCTAGTGAGATCAAAGAGATGATGTTTACTTTTGAGGATATCACCAAGCTTGATAAGAATGCAGTGCGTGAGATTTTAAAAGTGGCTGATAAGAAAGATCTTACACTTGCGCTTAAATCTGCCCCTGATGAGCTTAAAGAGAAGTTCTTAGAAAATATGAGTTCTCGTGCAAGCGAGCAGTTTGTAGAAGAGATGCAGTTCCTTGGTGCGGTTAAGGTGCGTGATGTTGAGGCTGCACAGCGTAAGATCGTAGAGATCGTGCAGAATCTATCTGATAAAGGACTAATTCAAATAGGAGATGAAGACGATGTTGTTGAATGATGGCGAGCAAGATTTGATTCAACAAAATAATAAGGATAATCATAATATCCAGAAATATCAGTTTAAGCCTATTGAAAATATGGATAGCATGGAAGAAAAAATGCTAGAGCCATTAGAGAATGATATGCAAGATTCTGCTCCATCTGTTACTATCCCTCAAACACAGAATCTAGAGCGCGAGCTTATTGAAAGGTTGTTGCAAAAAACAGATGAGCTATCCTCATCACTTGCTAAGATGCAAATCCAAGTAGAAAAGCAGCAGCTAGATATGGAAGATCGCTTGAGTGTGACTAAAAGTGATGCCTATAAAGATGGGTTAAAAGAAGGTGAAGAGGCGACTAAAGCAGCGCTTGAAGGTGAAATAAATAAGGAAAAGCAAGCCCTTATTAATGCAATTGTAGCCCTTGATACAAGCCTGCAAAACTCTGTTAAAAGGCTAGATGATTTTGAAAAAGAATTAGCCCAGATTGCTTTAGATATAGCTAAGGAAGTGATAGTAAAAGAGATTGAAGAGAGTAGTGCTAAGGTGGCACAAAGCCTTGCTAGCGCGCTTATTGATAGCATTAGAGATGTGACAGAAGTTTGCTTGCGTGTCAATCCTTTGGATTATTCATATTTGCGTGAAAATTTGGATTTGAAAAATATCACCTTAGAAGCTGATGAAAATATCCAAAAAGGCGGAGTGGTCATCACTTCTGCATCAGGCAATATTGATGGAAATATCATGACTAGGTTTAGGCTTTTAAAGCAAAAGGTGCTTGAAGAATCCTAAGGCATAAAATGATGAAAAATCTTAGAGAGTGTAGTCTAAAAGAGTTAGAAGATTTATGTGCTGATATTCGCACGCAGATTCTAGAGGTTGTCAGTCAAAATGGCGGGCATTTAAGCTCTGCTTTGGGGGCTGTGGATATTATTGTAGCCATGCATGCAGTTTTTGATTGCAAGCAGCATCCATTTATCTTTGATGTCAGTCATCAAGCCTATGCGCATAAGATCTTAACTGGCCGCAAGGATAGCTTTCATACATTGCGTAAATATAAGGGCATTAGCGGCTTTACCCATCCAAAAGAGAGTGATTTAGACTACTTTATCGCCGGGCATAGCTCTACTTCTATTTCTCTTGGAGTGGGGGCTGCTAGAGCCTTTAGTCTAAATAAGCAAGATCAAATCCCCATAGCTTTGATTGGTGATGGGAGCATGAGTGCGGGGCTAGTTTATGAGGCGCTAAATGAGCTTGGTGAGCGTAAATACCCGATGATTATCATCCTTAATGACAATGAAATGAGTATCGCTAAGCCAATTGGCGCGATTTCTAGGCATCTCTCTAGTCTTATGAGCGGGTCGTTTTATCAAGGCTTGCGCGATAATATCAAGCGTTTTTTAAGCAAGATGCCCCAATCTGCTACCTATCTTGCTAAGCGATTTGAAGAGAGTTTCAAGCTTATTACTCCGGGTATTTTGTTTGAAGAGCTTGGGATTCGCTATATTGGCCCGATTGATGGGCATGATCTTAACTCTTTAATCAATGCCCTAAAAGCAGCAAAAGAGCTAAAATTACCAGTCCTAATCCATGCTCAAACCACTAAGGGTAAGGGCTATGCTAAGGCAGAGGGGCATTTTGAAAAGTGGCATGGTGTGGGGCCTTTTGATCTTTTAACAGGAGAATCTAAAAAAGCATCTACACAGATTCCTACTCCTACTCAAATCTATACACAGACATTATTAAGACTTGCTAAAGAGGATTCTAAGATTTTGGGTATCACTGCTGCGATGCCTTCTGGCACTGGACTAGATAAGCTGATGGAATATGATGATAAACGTTTTTTTGATGTGGGGATTGCTGAGCAGCATGCTATCACTTCATCGGCCTCTTTAGCTAAAGAAGGATTTAAACCTTATGTGAGTATTTATTCTACTTTTTTGCAAAGAGGGTATGATCAGATCATCCATGATGTCGGGATTTTGGGCGTGCCTGTGAAGTTTGCCATTGATAGAGCTGGGATTGTTGGTGAGGATGGAGAGACACATCAAGGGCTTTTTGATATTGCTTTTTTGCGCATTGTGCCAAATTTTATCCTTTTTGCCCCAAGAGATAATGCTAGTTTAGCTAAGGCTATAGAGTTTAGCTCAAAATTAGATTCTGCTCCTTGTGCTTTTAGATACCCTAGGGGTAATTTTGTGATGGATAGATTGCAGAATGATTATGAATGTAATGATTTTGTTTTAGGCAAATGCGAGCTTTTGAAGGAAGGAGAAGAAATCCTTTTGATTGGCTATGGAAATGGAGTGGGCAGGGCAGAGAAGGTTAGATATGAGCTTTTAGATCTTGGAGTTGATGCAGGGCTTTTAGATTTGCGATTTTTAAAGCCACTAGATGAGGGATTGGCAGATATACTAGTGCGCTATAAGCGAGTGTATGTTTTTAGTGATTCCTATCTTTTGGGCGGAGTGGGTAGCGCTATTTTAGAGTTTATGAGTTTAAGAGGACTTAGCGTGAGACTTAAGAGTTTTGAGCTTGCTGATAGTTTCGTGCCTCATGGTGCTGTGGGGGATATTGAGAGTGCGCTTGGATTTGATGAGTTTAGCAAGGTGATATTTGATGAGATCAAATCTCATCAAAATCTATAAGCATAATTAAGTGTAAGATAGGAATAAGTGGTTATATTTGTTCTTCGTCCAAATATATTTGTTGTTCCTAGCATTGCTAAAATACCACCAAAGCGATAGTTTAGCTCAAACTGATGATGTCTATTATAAATATAATGCAATCCAATGGTAGGATAAAATCCACCACTAGCAATACTAGTAATGCTATTAAAACTTTCCTCTCTCTCACCTTTTACATCATATTTACCAAAATAATAATCAAACTCATATCCACCACCTGCATTAAACCCTAAGATATGCTTTTTATTATCCCAAAAGTCCCAAAGGTATTTTAAATCAGCACCAACTTTAAGAGGTATAAGTACATGATAGGCATTAGTTTGTATCTCTCTTGTATATCCAAGTCCACTATAAAGGTGTACAGAAAGCTTTATGCCATGTCTTTGAGTTTGACCAAAGTACTTCTGCCATCCAAGTAATAATCCACCATCAAATGAAACTTGATCATTAGCAAAAGCTACAGGAGTACCATTTTGTATAATTTCCCAGTCTGTTTGATAGGTTAAAAAACTACTGCTCCCAATCACCCCTTCTAATCCAATAAAAAATCCATTTTTACTCTCTTCTTTGCTAATCTTTATAATAGGGGTATTATCTGAAGTATTATTTTTAGTAGTATCATTAGTGACTTTACCATCTTGTAAATCTTGACTTAATTGCTTATTTTTCTGCTTTAACTCTAAGAGTTCATTTTCTTTTTTAAGTCTTTCTATCTCTTCATCAAGTGATTCTGCATTAAGGAAAATAGAGGCCATAAGTAGATATAGTAATGTTTTTTTCATTTTAAGTATCCTTTTTTTGATTTTAAAGGATTATTCTACCCCC
>CASFYB010000015.1 GCA_949298825.1 uncultured Helicobacter sp. | reverse complement strand
TTTTAAAAAACAACTAGAATCAAAACTAGGATCGAAGAATTTAAGATATTTAGATTCTACTTCATTGATGATATTATATTGGGCTTTGATGGGTAGAGTTTTTTTCATCACATAAACCTAAGGTTATAGATATTATCTTGGTTGAGAATATCTCTAAAATCTTCCCATGCCGTAGCAATGATAATTATAGAATCTTTTATGGCTTCTTGCAGATTTTTTGCATAATTTATATTGAGATTATAGGTATTTTTAAAAACTTCTATAGCCATAGGATCATAGGCTATGATATTGCTATATCCAGCTTGAAGAAGCCCTTTAATCAAAGCAGCTGATTTGCTATCTCTTACATCATCGCTATTTGGCTTGAAGCTAAGCCCAAGGATGCATAGCTTTTTGTCCTTGGGTACCTCAGAGCTGATTTTTTGAACATAAAACTCCAAAATCTCATCATTAGTTTTAAGTGTGCTTTGGAGGATTTTTGCATCAAAGTTTTTTTCTTTAGCTTTTTTGTGCAGTGCTAAAGTATCTTTAGGCAAACAGTAGCCACCAAAGCCAAGACCTGGATAGATATAGCTGGCAATACCTGCTGGATTTCCATGGAATCTTTTATCTTGATGCAAGATCTCAAAAGATTTTTTAATATCAATATCACCTATATTTTGAGCAATCATACTCATCTCATTGGCAAAACCTATATTGACTGCTAGCATTGTATTGCTTAGATATTTTATGAATTCTGCAGTATTTAATGTGCTAAAAAGTATGGGTGCGTTAAAAGGGGTATAAATTTGCTTAATTTTTTCTATTTCTTTTGCATCGCTTGTGCCAATAACAATCCTATCTGGATGCATAAAATCCTTATATGCACTTCCTTCTCTAAGAAACTCTGGATTATTGATTAAAAATGCTAAAGAATCAGAATCTTGATTAGTTTTAATGCCAAGTTTATCATTCAAAAAAGGCACAAAGCATTCGCTGCAGCTAGATGGTGGCACTGTTGATTTGATGACTAAAATAGGCTGCTTTTTGCAAAGGTGGATATTTTTTGCTGTTTGCTCTAGTGCTTGCAGGATATAGGATAGATCAGCGCTGCCATCATCATCCATTGGAGTGCCGATACAGTAAAAAATTACATCACTATCCTTTAGGGCTTGTGATATGTCATTAGTGATAAAGAGGGTTTGTTTGTAGACTTCATTGAAAGCCTCTTGCAAGCCTTCTTCATAAAAGGGTATTTTGGCATTTTGTAGTTGTTCTACTTTTTGTGGGAGTATCTCATAGCCATAAGTTTGGAATCCTTTTTTGGCAAAGCCTACAGCTGTGGTCAGTCCTACAAATCCGAGGCCAAAAATAGTAATTTTTATTTGACTATCCATCTTAACCTCGCATCTCTTTTAAAAATGTTAAAAAATTTCTCACACCATCATGGATGAGGATTTGAGGGTTATAGTTAAGTAGTTTTCTCGCTTTGTTGATATTGGGGCATCGACGATTGGGATTGTCAGTTAGATAGTCTTTATCTTTAGATTTTTTATAAACTATTTCTTTATCATAGCCACAGATTTCTTTGCCTGCTTCTTGATAGATTTTGGCTAGATGATTAATAGAGATTTCTGGCTTGTCAATACCGATATTAAAATACTCAAACTTACCATATAAAAGGACCTTTAAGTATCCTAAGATAGCATCAGCGATATAGCAAAATGTCCTTGTAGGACTGCCATTACTAAGTATTTCAATAGCCTTATTGTTTAAAATAGATTTGGCAAAATCAGCAGGCACTCTTTTATCATTGATTCCCATTCCAGGGCCATAGTTATTAAAAGGCCTTGCAATAGATATTGGCATATTGAATTTTTGTGCAAAAGTAAGACAGATGGTTTCTCCAAAGCGCTTTGATTCATCATAGCAGGCTCTAGGACCTATGCAAGATACATTTCCGCGATACTCTTCATCTGTGGGGATTTGATCATGGCTTGGATCGCCATAGATTTCAGAGCTAGAGAAAAATAAAAAACCTTTAATATTTTTATCTTTATAAAAATCTAAAAGATTACGAAGACCCCAAATATTTGCATCAATAGTTTCTAATGGATATTGACGATAAAAACTTGGACTTGCAATACTGGCTGCATGGATAATAAGATTGGCATTACCAGCCTCTTTGATATTTTGTATAGAATCTGAAATAATATTAAACTTTTCTATCTGTAGTATTTGGCTGTAATTTGTTTGAAGTTTTTCTAGCCAGTCTGGATGCTCTAGCATAAAATTATCTAGACCGATGATTTTTTTAATCTTTAATTCTTTTGCAAAAAATGTAAAAAAGTTTAAAAAATAAAATCCTAAAAATCCAGCACAACCAGTCATTAAAATAGTGCTATTATCAAATTTGTTTTTTTCTTGGCTAGATAGACCCTCTAGCATATAGTGCATATCTTGTATTAAAATTTTTGATTCTTGATTTTTCATAAAAACCTCCTAACTAATAGTTCCATAGGGCCCAAGGAGCCTCTTTTGACAACCACATTTTTGTTAGGTCATTTTTATCTTTGAGAGTATCCATGCATTTCCAAAATCCATGGTGTTTGTAGGCAAAAAGCTCGCCATCTTTGGCAAGATTTTGCAAAGGAGTTTGTTCAAATATTATGCTATCGCTATAGCCCCCCCCCCTTCAGAGTCTTCAATATAATCAAATATTTTTGGCTCGCAAACAAAAAATCCGCCATTAATCCAGCCACCATTTTCATACTTACTATCCCCTTTGGGTTTTTCAGTGAAAGATTGGATTTGATTATTTGCTTGATTGATATCAAGTGCGCCAAACTTTCCTTCAGGAAGTACAGAAGTCATGGTGATAGCCTTTTTGTGTGATCGGTGAAACTCAAGCAGACTATGCAAGTTGACATTACTTAAACCATCTCCATAAGTAAGCATAAAAGTTTCGTTATTTACATAGGGTTTAGCATAGGCTATCCTGCCACCAGTCATAGTATCTTGCCCTGTATAGAGTATGGTGACTTTCCATGGCTCATGTCTTATTTTATGAATCTCTACATGATTATCTAGCATATTGATGGTAAGATCGCTATATCTTGTATAGTAGTTTAGAAAATAGTCTTTAATGATATGATTTTTATAACCAGTTAGAATAATAAAATCATTAAAACCATAATGGCTATATATTTTCATAATATGCCAAAGAATTGGCTGTCCACCAATTTCTACCATAGGCTTTGGTCTGATATCAGTCTCTTCAGATAGTCTTGTGCCAAAACCACCTGCTAGAATAAGCACCTTCATTTAGCTCTCCAATTTTTTTGCTAATAATAGCATAATAATTTTTTAAATAAAGGGCTACTTTTTTGGCTTTAAAAAAGTGTTTATATCACCATTATAGCGTATGTCTTCAATGGGTGTGGTATCAATGAGCTTGGCTATCTCTCCGGCTTCTAGCACACAGGTTTTAAAGCTCTCTTCATTGTAGCTTAAATGCATATTAGCGCTAATGACACCAGGAGTAGTATTGATGCTATTTAGTGCTTTAATTTCTAGGTTTGTATCTGGAGCTTCAATGATGGCAATAAGACTTTCTTTTTGTCTATCTTGCAAGGCAATTTCTACATAAGGTATTTTAGCAATTGCATTGATTGCCTCATCCCATTTTTTAGAGTTGATTTTTACAATAATGCTTGAGATATTCATATTTGACCTTTTTATTTTATTTCTTCTAGCGAGATTGCACCAACTGGACATGGAGCAATGCACTTTTGGCAACCTGTGCAGCTATCTTTGATCTCTGGATAAAAAGAGGAGCTAAAGCTAATGTGAGATGGGCAGATATCTTTACAAATTTGGCAAATAGTATGATGGTATGCCATGCATTCTAATATATTGATTTTTGCAATCATGCGATTGGCTTCTTGATTATCTTGTGTGGGATTTTTTATTTCATCTTCTATCTCTAGTTCAAAAGATGAATTCATAGATTCCAAAATAGAATCCATAGCATCTTGTTGGTCTTCTTTGGGGATGTGGGCTATGAGATTATCTTCTTTAATAGAGGTTTGAGCTTTTTTTGATAGCCCGCCTAGACGCAGAAAGGATCGTCTACTAGGGCTATGATTTGGCATGGTTGACCTTATTTTACACCTTGGTTGATAACATCTAAAAGATTGGAGTTGTGTTTAGAATCTGGATTTCTATAATCAGGTTTAAAGGTATTGTCTACTAGTGGTTTTGTTTGGGCTTGCGGGACATGGCATTGGGTGCAGTTAAAGCGACTTTGTGCTAGTTGTTTTGCCTGATCTTTATGATTGCGTAGATCATAGAAGTGGGATTTAGGTAGTGGTGTAGCTCCCATATCCTTTGCCATTTCTGGATCATGGCAACCAAGGCAGGCATTATTATCTTGGGTGATGGGAGTAAGGCCTTCTATGCTATGTGGGATAAGAGGAGGAGCATTTTCATAGCTTCTATCAAGACGTTTACTCTCCCCTGGATCCCCACTGCCAAAGGTATAGTTTTTGATTTCGCTATCTTTATCATCTGTTAGGGGTGTATGACGCAGACCTATATCAGTATCTGAAAGAGCTTTTTCTTTATTATTTAGAGCATAGGCAAGACTAATTAAGAGTAGACTTGTTAAAACAACATGAAATATTCTTTTCATTTTTTCTCCTTTTTTTGTAAGTTAAGTATATGGAATTTTAGCGCAGAATCATTGCAAACTTCAATGCAGCGCCCACATTTTATGCATTCACTATTATCAATAGTGCCACTTTTTTTACCAATGATATTTAATACTTGAGATTCTGGACAGATTTGTATGCATTGATGACAATTTGTGCAATTATCAACATTGTGTTTAATCTTAAGCAAAGAAAATTTTCCAATAAGACTATAGCTAGCTCCAAGTGGGCAGAGATGTCCACAAAAGCCATGCCTCATAACTAATAAGTCAAATAAAAACACAGCCAAAACTCCAAATGCACCACTGCCTAACCCAAAAATAAGACTTCTGTGTAACATAGAAATCGGGCTGATACTCTCCCAAGCCAAAAAACCAAAAATAAAGCTTAAAAGTAAGCTGAGAGCCAAGATGATATAGCGAGTATTTTTTTTGATTATGATGATAGGAGAGTTTTTAAGCCCCAAGGCTTTGCGCAAGAAATTTGCCAAATCAGTGATTAGATTCATCGGACAGACAAAGGCACAAAAGCCTCTTCCTAAAAATAGGCCATAAATCCCACAAACTATAATTACACCTAAGATCAAATCCAGAGTAATCGCTCCCCCTGAAAGCAAAATCTGGATAAAGGCCAGAGGATCGCTAAGGGGGATAGTATTTAGCACTTTAGAAAAACTCAAGTTTCCTTCTAAAACAGGATGGTGCAAAATGGGGTCTTTAGGTATGGCAATGGCTGGATTTTTTGCAGAATCTTCAAACTTGCTAATATTATTTGCAAAAATTATATGTGTATTATTGGCAATTGTTATAAGGCTGGCATTCCCTAGGATAAAGAGTGTGAGAATAGTAAGCTGAGAGATTCTGCGCAAAAGTAAGAAGCGATATTTAAAAAGATAAAAAATTGCAGCTTTCATAAAATAATCTCCATTTTCAATCCATATCAAGATCTTGAGAGTTGAGATAGTTTTGAGCACTATTTGGGTGAGATACTTTTTGTTGTTGAGCCCTTATGGCTGGAGCGTTGGTATTTTTTAGACGTTCTTCATCAGCCTTTTCCCAGCTTTTTATATAGTCTGAAGTAAGCTTGCCAAGTATCATACTTCTTGGCAAGACGCGCACACTTGGTAGATCAGTTATGCAAGCATGTTCACATTTTCCACAACCTGTGCATATATCATTATCGATCATGGGCAAGAGCATTGCGTGTTTGCCGGTGCGCTCATTGCTTTTATACTCTAAATAGATAGCCTTGCCGATCAAAGGGCAAGCACGATAGCAGGCATCACAGCGAATCCCGCTATAAGCAATACAATTAAGAGTATCCATTACTGCTACGCCCATTCTAGCTTTAGCGATATCCAGATTTTTAGGGTTTTCTCTAAGCTTAGAAGCAGAGATATTGCTTTTTGCAAGTGAGCTTATCTCTAGTGCATCTGTCGGGCAAGCCACTGCACAGGGGATATCACTGCACATAAAGCATGGATTTTCTCTAGGGGTAAAAATAGGCAAACCATAGGGTGCATGATCTGTGCTTTTAGCACCTGATAGATGCAGGGTAGAGTAGGGACAAGCCTCTACACATAGACCACAACGGATGCAAGTTTGACTAAAATTTTCTCTCGCTCCAGGTGGATAGAGTAGGGTGGGGACTTGAGCCTTTGCCTCTTTAAGGTAAGCCCCCCAGCTAAGAGCCCCAATGCTAGCTAGCCCCATGAACTGAAGGATGCTTTTTATGGCATCCCGACGATTTGTAGTTTGCATGGTACACCTCTATATCAATAGCGGTAGATTAGGCTTTATAGACTTTAACAGCGCATTTTTTAAAGTCAGTTTGTTTAGAAAGAGGGCAGGTAGAATCTAAACAAACCTTATTGATATAGACCTTTTCATCAAACCAAGGGACATAGATTAGGCCTTTTGGAGGACGATTGCGTCCATCTATTTCCACATGGGCCTTAACCTTACCACGGCGAGATTCTATCCATACTGTATCACCAGATTTTAATCCCATTTCACTGGCATCAGTTTTGCTCATATAGCATAGTGCTTCAGGCACAGCACGATATAGCTCAGGCACACGCATAGTCATAGTGCCACTATGCCAATGCTCTAGCACACGACCTGTACATAGCCATAGAGGATAGTTTTTATCAGGTATTTCAGCTGGCTCCATATAAGGGCGGAAGAATATTTTTGCCTTATTGGTAATAGATTTTTTCTCACCATTTGGTTTTGTCAAATCTCCCTGCTCCAAGGAAGCATTTTTATTACCATAGAATGCAAACTTAGCATTACCACCAAATTTTTTTACATAAGGATCATAATCTGCATTAAAGCGCCATTTGGTTTCTTTGCCATCCACTATTGGCCAGCAAAGTCCACGGGCTTTATGATAGGCATCAAACTCTGCTAGATCATGCCCATGACCTAATCCAAAAAGGCGATATTCTTCCCAGAGGTATTTTTGTATAAAAAATCCATAACCATTAAATTCTTTACCATCACTACCTACTACTTTTCTAGAATCACCAAATACTTCAGAATTAAGAGGCTTATCTTTTAATAAAGTTTCTTTTAGAGAAAAATTTTGAGCATTTTTATTAGCATAAAGCACCTCAAATAAGGTACTATTTTCACTATAGCCCATTTTTTTAGCCTCATCTATGACGCTTTTTAGCTCTAGTGATTCATGGGCTTTGCTCCATACATCTTTGAGTTTAAAGCGCTTAGCAAACTCTAGAATCTGCCAAGTATCACTCATTGAGTTTCCTTGTGGTTCTACTTGTTGTTTCCAGTGTTGGCTTCTACGCTCTGCATTTCCATATGCACCCCACTTTTCATAGATCATGGAGCTTGGGAGGATGAGATCTGCTACTTTAGCAGTGATGCCAGGGTAGCAGTCGCTCACTACAATAAAATTGTCCATCTCTCTTGCAGCTTTTATCCAGTGGTTGGCATTGGCTGTATTTTGCCATGGATTGTTGACTGCTACCCATAGCCATTTGAGTTTACCATCTTCAAGTGCACGCATCATGTCTACATAGGCATACCCTACTTTTCCATTAAGAGTTCCTTTTGGTAGATTCCAAATTTTTTCTGTTTCTGCACGATGAGCAGGGTTGGTTACTGCCATATCAGCTGGCAGGCGATGAGTAAAAGTCCCTACTTCTCTAGCTGTGCCACAGGCGCTAGGCTGGCCTGTGAGAGAGAAAGCACCCATACCTGGTTTTGATTGTTTACCTAGTAGCATATGGACCATATAGCTTTGCTCATTGACCCATGAGCCTCTTGTATGCTGGTTAAACCCCATAGTCCAGAAGCTTACAACCTTTCTATTTTTCTCTATATAGTAATCAGCTAGAGCCTGAAGTTTCTTTTTAAAGCTCTCTATATCTTCTTCAGAATCCCCACGTGCTAGATTGGCAACAAAGTCTAGAGTATAGGGTGCTAGTGCTTTTTTAAACTCATCAAAGCTGATCTCCCAGTGCTCATCTGGTTTTTTGGTGTGTTTATTTTCTATAATATCGCCAGCTTTTAGACCCAAATAAGCCAGTGTCACACCTTCAGAATCACTTAGCTTTTTGCGTAGTTGTTTTTCTACCGTATCTTTTTCGCTTGCCTTAAAACTTGGGTGGTTGGGATTATCTCTCATACCATAGCCAATATCAACATGGCCTGTACTAAAGACGCAATGATTTTTTACAAATTCAGAATCAATGGCTTCTGGATGATTGTAAACAATCTCGCGTGCGATAAAGTTCCAGATTGCCAAATCGGTATTTGGTTTAAAGATAATTTCAATATCAGCAATATCTGAAGTGCGGTTTGTATAGGTAGATAGATTGATGATTTTAACTTTATCTGGATTTTTGAGACGTCTATCTGTGATACGTGTCCAAAGTATAGGGTGCATTTCTGCCATATTTGCACCCCAAGTAACAATAGTATCAGTTAACTCTATATCATCATAGCATCCAGCAGGTTCATCAATACCAAAAGTCTGCATAAAGCCAACAACAGCACTTGCCATACAATGCCTAGCATTTGGGTCAATATTATTAGACCTGAAGCCAGCCTTAAAAAGCTTGAGTGCAGCATAGCCTTCAGGGATGGTATATTGACCACTAGCCATTAAGCCTACAGCATTGGGGCCATCTTTTTCATAAGCTTTACGGAATTGCTGCTCCATAACATCAAAAGCTTGCTTCCAAGAGATGGGGACAAATTTACCTTTTTTATCAAATTCTCCTTTAGAGTTTACGCGTAAAAGTGGTTGAGTGAGTCTATCTGCACCATACATAATTTTGGCGCAAAAATACCCTTTAATACAATTTATACCACGATTAACAGGAGCTTCAGGGTCACCTTTGATGGCGACTATAGATCCATTTTTGGTAGCCACCATAATCCCGCATCCAGTCCCACAGAATCTACATACAGCCTTATCCCATTTCCATGATTTTTGTACATCATCAGCTTTAGCTAAGAGATTGGTAGGTACGCTTAGTCCAGCTACAGAAGCTGCAGAAGCTACTGCAGCACTTTTAATAAAGTCACGACGATTTATAGTGCTTGCCATTTTTTCTCCTTTTTGTAGATTTGTTTTGTTCGTTGATGATTATACTACTTTTAAGTTTATTTCCTTACTTTAGTGTCATACTTTTGAGGCCTTTATTGATACATAAATAATTTTTGTATAATGATAGTTTTGAATACTTTCTTTGGAAATATTAGGATGCTTGCATGAAAGTTTTTTTAAAGTTTGTATTTTCTGTGGTTATTGGGCTTATGTGGTATCGTATTAGCGAAACAGATGATGTAGCAATGGCAATTGCATCGGCACTATTTATATTTGTGCTTCTAGTGCTTTTGGTTCGTCCTATTGAGTTTCAATCTCCTGAAAAGCGGGAAGAATATATCCAGAATATGAAGGAGAAAAGAGAACGTAAAAGGGCCTTAGAAGAAAAGCAGAAAGAAGAATTGATGAGATTAAAGAAAATGCGTAAAATTAAAGATGAACAAAGTATGATGGATTTTAAGCAAAGGAAGAATAAGGGCAAATAGCTCTTTTAAGGAGATTAAGATGGAGTTTGTACTGTTAATCATCGCAGGGGCAGTTGTGTATTATTTGTATATAAGTTTGCAGGAATATCTAAAAAACCCATTAAAACAAAAAGAACAAGAACAAAAAATATCAAATTTTGATGATCCTTATGAGGCGATGCAGCCAGAAAGTTTGCAAGAAAGGTATCTTGGCACAGAGCTTGGTGCGATGCAAGCAGTGATTTTATCAATACCAAATTGCAAAAAAGAATATTTGACGACTATAGCCCAATGTATGGGAGAATGGTATCGCGTCCATTACACAGCTTTTGATTATAGACCACAAGAAAAAGAGCTTTTAGAGCATGGAGGAGAGGCAGATTATTCTAAGCTTTTAAATGCGACTTATGCTGAATATAAAAAACGTTTAAATTTTATTGGTTTGATGCTTGTAGTGATGTATCTTGATGGAAAGCTTGATGGGGAAGAGAGAGAGTTTTTGCTTGATGTGGCTGCTCATTTATCATTAGAAAATACAGATTTTAATGCACTTTATGATGAGTTTGAAGCTGGTTTTAAAGAGGTATATCAAGAGGATACTCAAGTAGAGGAAGATAAAACAAAGCAGGAAACAAGTACAGAAGAATCTAAAGATATGACAAAAGATCTTAATGAGATTTTCAAAGAAGGGTTGATTGATATTTTTGATTATAAAAATCAGAATAAGAGTTTTTTAGATTCTGCGCTTAAGCTATATAAAAGCTTGCGTGATTTTTAAATAGATATTTTATTAAGGCTTATTGGATTTAGGATTAGTTTTAAATTATTTTGTTGATAGGGTGGTGAACTGTCTTGACTTTTATAAATATGGATTATTAAAGATTATTTACTGGGTAAGAGGTTTTATTTATCCAGCCTCTTATCTTTTTAATCCCTTTTTACTTTTATGTTTATCTTCTTCTAGATCTTTTTAGGTTTTCATTTCTTTGATTTTCTTTTCAACCACATCTATTATTTGTTTTATCTCTTTTTTATCTCCTTGGCTTCTGTTTTTCTTTTATCTTGATTTTTTATTTTTTCTTTCTTCCCCACATCTTTTATTCTTATCTCTTCCTTTTTTATTTTCCTGCTTGCTTTTTCATTCTTGTATTTTCTTTTTAGGCTTCTTTTCTGACAAAAGTTTTTGTTAGCTTCTTTGGTTTTTTCTTGTTTTCACATGCCTTGATTCTAGCTTTTAGACTTTCTCTTTCCTTTTCTAGCTTTTTATATTTTTGTTCTATCTCTTTTCTACTATTTTTCTTTAGCTTTTATACTTTCTTGATTCTAGTTTTGTATCTTTTAATCCCTCTCTTGCGTACATCTTTTATTTAAGCCTTTATTTTTATCTCCTCTATTTTTATTTATTTGCTTATTCTTAATTATTCCCTTTTTTATCTTCTATTTATTCTTATCCCCCTCCCTTTTTTATCCATCACTATCTTTTTTATCTATATTATCTATTTCTCCCCACTTCCATTCCTTTACCCTTTCCCTCTCTTACCATCATTGCTTGCTATGTAATAAAGGAAATCCAAAAGACCTACAATGATGGCAAGAGAAAGAAAGTTAGAAAATATTCAAATGATTTAAAATCAAATTTATTTCAGAATCTAAAATATTTAAAAATAATCTAATCATTTCAAACCAAATAGCTTCAAGAATCTAAAATTCTTAGAATCAAAAACTTTTAAATCTAAGAGTTAAAGTCTTAAATTATTTAAAGAACCAAAGCACTTAAAACTAAGATTCTAAAAATCTAAGAATCTAAAACAATCAACTATTTAAACCTAAGTCCTTAATCTTTACTTTATCTTCTTATATCTAGTTATCACCTTATTTGGTTTTAACTATCTAGTTTAATGACCAATCAATTAAATAATGATTCTTATTGCTTATCTCTTAATCATATAAACACTAAAGCCTAATAGCTTTTAACTATTAGGCCCTAGTTTTATTTAATTAAGCTTATTTAGCTTTGTTTACTTAGCCTTATTTACTAACTTAAGCTTATTTGGCTTAGTCTTAATTAAGGCTTCACTTATTTAAGTTTACTAACTAGCCTTACTAGCTTAGTCTTACTAACTTAGTTTGCTAACTTACTTAAGCTGCTTATTTAAACTTACTAACCTAGTCTTATTTAGCTTAGCTTTGTTTACTTAAGCTTACTTACTTTACTTAGCCTTATTTAAGTTTACTTTATTTAGCTTAGCTTTGTTTACTTAAGCTTACTTACTTTACTTAGCCTTATTTAAGTTTACTAACTTAATCTTAGCTAACCTAACCTAGTCTTATTTAACTTAGCTTCACTTAGCTTGCTAACTAACTTAAGCTTGTTTACTAACTAGCCTTATTTACTAACTTAACCTTATTACCTACTTACAAAGTCATTAAAGCTATGTATTAAAACAATATTAACCCTCCTTACATCACTCTTTAATTCTTTTAATACACCCTCATAGTTATTCACCTCACCCTTAGCCTCATCAATAGATCTAAATGGTCCTATTAAATAACTCTTAGAATCACCAATATTTTGAGTTTTAAGATCTTCTATCTTGCTTAAGATTCTATTTTGCTTTTTAGATGGCTTAGTAGCATCTAGTAGTTTGATGTAGTATCCCTTTGTAGGTGCTACTTCTTTGATCTTAGAATCATTACTTGCTTCAGCAGTATTGATATTTTCTAAAGGTGTGTATTTAGAAGTACCAAAGCTATAGCGATAGCCTAGGTTTAGCTGATAGTCTGTGACGATCTTGCCAAAGAAGCTTCTTTGGAAGTCAAAGTAGATTCTATGATTATCTTTGATGGTGAAGTTTGTCCCTATATTTAGCAACATACGACTAGTAGATGTGATAGCATAGTTTATGCTAGATAGATTAGAGCTTAGAGCTACATTTGCACCACTTACTAGATCACCTTCATAAAATAGCCCTAAATAAAGCTTGGATTTAAAATCTTTATCTTTGGTGAATTGATCAAAGTAGTATCCAAAGCTTGAACCCACTCTTCCTCTAAGCACAGAGATAGAATCTAATGTCCCCTTAAGATAGTAGCTGCCAGATACTTGGTTTACCTTAGAGCCAGTAAGATAGCCTATAGCCACTTCTGCTTGAGGGTCGATATACCAGTTGTTATTCTTACCTAGTAAGAAGCGATATCCTATCTCTTCAGAGAAGCTTATACCTAGATTTGTATAGCTATCAGAAGATCCATTAAGCATATTAGCTGAGCTAAAGATAGCACTAAACTTCAAGACATTGTCATTATAAAAGCCTTTATCCCATCTATTAGATCTAGCACCATCATTGACATAAGAGTTATAAAGCGCGATTTCAAAGCCATTAGATACACCGCTATCAAGCCCTGCTAGTGATCCATCTTTTCTTGTCATATCTTTAGAGAAGCTCACACCATTAACATAGCTTAGAGCAAAACCTGTATAGTTGTTAGATCCATTTCCTCCAAAGGCATGATCAAATCCAGCTTGGATATTAGTATAGACAGTAGAAGTATTTTGGTTGTAATAGTTGCTTTGCATACCATTAGTGATTCTAGCCCATAGACCATTGCCATTAGCATTATCTCTTAGCTCACCCATTCTCTTATTAAGTGAGTTTAGATTAGCCATAAATACATTGTGTCCAGAGCTTAGTGCTGACATAGAAGCGCTTCTATCCTCAGCAGTGATGCCTGAGCTTAGAGAGTCTAGGAAGTAGGTAGTATAGCCATTAGAGCCTGTTGATTTACCAGTTTGATCAGTTTTTACAGCAGTGAGTGTAGAGCTTAGCTCATCAAAGCCAGCGATGGCACTAGTGCTTTGTAGGTTGATCCCTGCTTGACCATTATCCAAATTTTTTACAGTTAATACAGCCACATTGCCTGCTACCTCAGTACCACCACCATGGTATCTTATACCAGTTACATTATTATCTGGATTAGTGAGTACTTGAATGTATTCTGTAAGAGGAGTGCTAGCTTGTTTATCACTACCACCATTAGCAAGTAAATGATGTACAATGATTCTATCTGAATAGAGATAGCCGTAATTTGCTTGTTCCTTTTGATCCCC
This sequence comes from uncultured Helicobacter sp., assembly GCA_949298825.1. GTDB lineage: Bacteria > Campylobacterota > Campylobacteria > Campylobacterales > Helicobacteraceae > Helicobacter_H. The sequence continues at coordinate 24,626 of CASFYB010000015.1, read as the reverse complement.
TAAAGTCGCATTTGTTTGATTAGCACCAGCATTCATATAGACTCTAAAGAGGGCATTACCACCTTTTAGACCAGTATTGGTGCCTGTAGGTGTGCTACCGATTTGTAGTAGTTTAAAATTAGTTCTTGTAGGTATACTACCTAGATCATTACCTACAGAGGCTACATCTATGATCGTATTATTTTGTGTCTCTAGTTTATTAATACTTGTTGAGTTATCCAAGATGAGTTTGCTGCCTTCTTTGAGTTGCATATTTAATTTGTTTGCAGCCGATTGGTCAATTTGAGCAAAAAGCGCAGAATTATTATCTACGACTAAATTATAAGCACTTGTTTGATTACTTAATGCATAAATATTACCTACAGCCACACCAGTTAGAGTGATAGTACCAATGCGGTTATTAGATGTTGCTTCCTTACCAGTTTCAAACTTCACAGATAAAAGATCTGTTTTATGACCACCTTGATTGACCTTAGCAAGAATAGCATCTTTATAAGCTGCTATAAAAGATGCATTAGATGAGCCTTTTGCAATATTTTTATCCTTAAATTCAAATCTAAGACCATTAGTAAGAGTAGCTCCTAAGAAGGTTTGATTAGTACTGTTGAAGGAAACGGTGTTATTTGAACCATAATTACCACTATGTCCTCGAGCAAAGATTAGATTGATAGCATTGCCATTACCAGCTCCTGTCCATATATATTGACCTGCGCTATTTACTCCAGCATACATAAGGTTGGTAATAAAGGTAAATGGAGAATGATTTGTGAGATTTGTATCCAAAAGTATGTTTGCATTACCCTTGTTGCTAACCATAACATTATGGGTTATTGGCTCGGCACCTGACTGTTTTTGATTGTAATGAAAAACAACATTTGCATTACCGCCTGTTATATTAAGATTACCTGTTAAAGTGGAGAAGGTATTTATCTCATCAGATTTATCTTCCCCATTTTTTATATTTAAGAACTTATCACCATATGTACTTTTAAGTGCATAGTTTTGTTTATAGCTAGCAGATAGCCAAGCAGTATTATCAAAGATAATGGAAGTGCTGCCACCAGAGACATTAATATTACCAGCTAGCACAGGAGTAATACTAGCATTTTTAAATACAAATACATTGGTACCACCTTTGGCATTAATATCGCCTGCCATATAAAACTTAGTACTATCATTTGATGTGAAAGTATTTGTCCCACCAGTGGTATAGATATTTCCATAAATATTTACAGATTCTTTGAAATTAAATTTATTTGTCCCACCTGTTATGTTTATAAGCGTATTGGGGTCATCATTAGCTCTTGTCAAAAAAAAGTCTACATTTGTTGCATTAATAGTAGTGCTGGCATATTCAGTACCACCTAGTATTATTTGACCTTCAAATTGATAGTTGTTATAGTTGGCACCATTGATATTAACTGTAGTTCCCCTAGTAGAAAGATCTAGATTCCCCTTAAAGGTGACACCGGCATGCCCGTCTCCTAGATTAATATCACTACCAATTCCAGCAGGTTCATCACCACTTCTTACAAGATTTATATTGCCTGTAAAGTTTCTCCTAAGATTGATTCTAAGTTTGCGTACCCCACCGCTAATACTTGTTTTGGTATTAGAACCTAATATTCCCTTGATATTACCTACCCAATCTTGCTGTGCATTTATTGTAAATATGACAGGCTTAATTTGTAATACTCCATCAAGATATACAGCGAGTGTGCCAGTGCCATAATCAAACTTAGAATCCATAGATGCGCTATCATCTAGCTGGAAGTGAGATTGCTGATTGCTTACTATATTGGGATTTGAAGAATTGTTATAATAGGTTACAGTATGAGTACTACTATCATAGCCTACACGGCTAGCTCCAAAATTGCTTGGAGCATCTTGACGGCTAAATTTGATATTAATGCTTTGATTCTGTTTTTCGTTTATGGTTTTATTTCCTACCTTTAGTGGATCAGAATTACTACCAACACCAGTAAAATTTTTATTTACCGGTTTTTCTTGGCTATAAACAAAAGCATTCCCTAAACTTAAAGCTAATGTAGTAGCAATGATTGGTTTAAAAATCTTAGAAATAGAATTAGTATTTGAATTAGTTTTGAAAGAAGAGGTAGTATGATTAGTAGTTTCTACCCCCCCCCCCGCTAAAAGTGAAAGATTTCATAAAGATTTCCTTTTAAATGAATTTTGGATTCCTAAAATTTAGAGAATCTAAAAAGCATTCTAAGTAAAGTTTGCTGAAAAATTTCTGAAAAAATTTGAGATTATTTAGAAATTTGGCTAAAACTCTTTAGCAAACAAAAATATTGGCTGCTAAAGAGAATCTTTTTAGCTATTTGTTTTTTCAATAACTTGCCATGGAAGGCCTTGGGTATTGAGCTCGGCCATGAATGGATCTGGGTCTAGTTGCTCTAGATTCCACACGCCAGGAGACTTGCTCCAAGTGCCATTTATAATGAGCTTTGCTCCAATCATAGCTGGCACACCCGTGGTATAGCTGATAGCCTGGGCATTGACTTCTTTATAGGCTTCTTGATGATCGCAAATATTATAGATATAAAGAGTTTTGTCTTTGCCATTTTGTGAGCCAATGATATAACAACCAATATTTGTCTTGCCTATAGTGCGTCCAGCAAGTGTGGCTGGATCTGGCAATAGAGTTTTCAAAAACTGAATAGGAACAATCTTTTGTCCTTCATGTAGAACTTCTTTTATCCCCAACATACCAACATTTTCTAAGCATTTCATATGGGTAATATAGTTTTGTGAGAAGGTCATAAAAAATCTGATTCTTTGTAGGCCCGGGATATTCTTTACTAGTGATTCTAGCTCTTCATGATAAAGAAGATAGGAATCTTTTTCTCCAATTTCTGGATATGCCCATGTTTGCATAATCTCTAATGGCTTTGTTTCTATCCACCTCCCATTTTCCCAGTATCTTCCATTGGCGCTAACTTCTCGTAGGTTTATTTCAGGGTTGAAGTTTGTAGCAAAAGGATAGCCATGGTCGCCAGCATTGCAGTCTAGGATGTCGATTGTGCGAATGCAGTCAAAATAGTGCTTTTGGGCATAAGCGCAAAATACATTTGTAACACCCGGATCAAAGCCACTGCCAAGGAGCCCAATAATCCCAGCTTCTTTAAACTTTTCATGATATGCCCATTGCTCTTTGTATTCAAATTTAGCTGTATCTGGATGTTCATAATTTGCTGTATCAAGATAGTGGGTTTTTGTTCTAAGGCAGGCTTCCATAATGGTGAGATCTTGGTAGGGTAGAGCTACATTAATCACTAATTTTGGCTTATATTTTTCAATAAGTTTGATAAGCTCATGGACATTATCTGCATCAACACTATCGCAGATAATATCCCCTAAGTTTTTTTCACGAATAGATTTAGCAATAGCATGGCATTTATCTATATTACGAGAAGCTAGGACGATTTGACTAAATGTATCACGATTTTTAGCAAGCTTATGAGCGACAACACCTCCAACACCACCTGCACCAATTTGTAAAACACAACTCATTTGGCAACCTCCTTAATTTTTTAGATTCCGTAATCATAGCCAAAGCAAGCTTAATTTTGCATATTAAAATGCCCGTGGCTTTGAGTTATAATCTTGATATGAAGAAAATATATATAGAAATCAGTGATATTTGTGGCCTTAAGTGTAGTTTCTGTCCTGCTCCAAAGGGAGTGAGAGGAGAGATGGATTTTGGGTTATTTAAGGATCTTTGCAAGCAGATTGCTAGTAATAAGAGATTATCTAATGCCCTTTTATGTTTGCATATTTTAGGCGATCCGTTGCGTCATAGACAGATTGAAGATTTTTTTATGTGTGCGCAGGAGTATGGATTGAAAATTGACTTGGTAAGCAGCGGATTTTATCCTATCCCAGACTTTCTTTTACATTCAAAAGCTCTGCATCAAATCGCTTTTTCACTGGATGCTGGGCTAGATAAGAATAATCCAAAGCCAAAATATTATCTAGATAAGATTTTTAAATATTGTCTAAAACATCAGAGTGAAGGAGTAAGGAATTTTGTAAATCTGCGTTTGCAAGATGGCCTATTAGATAGTAATAAAAGTGTTGTTCTTGATATCCTTAAGTTTTTTAACAAATTGACAGATGAGAATATGGCAGCTGTATTTGAGCAGGGGGCAAGAAGGATAAAACTAGCTGAATATATTTTTTTAAATATTACAAGAAGTTTTGAGTGGGCAGGTTTTCAGAAGAATCATAATAGCTCTTTTAGGAAGTTTTGTCATGGGGTTAGCAGTCAGATTGGTATTTTGGCAAATGGAAGCATAGTGCCATGCTGCATGGATAGTTGTGGCAAGATAATACTAGGTGATGCAAATAAACAAAGTCTTATAGAAGTATTAGATTCTAAATTAGCTAGAGAAATGATAGAGGCATTTAAGAATGGTAACCCTATCCACAAGATATGTCAAACCTGCACATTTCCAAGCACATTATAGGGATGATTTAGTGGATTTTAAAATTAGGTTTGTATAATATAGAAAAATAACTCTATTTTTTTGGCTACAGATTTAAAGTTAAGTGTTTTGACATAAATTTTGCTACAATGCCCAAACTTTAAATCAAATAGCTAAGGAGTTTTTAATGGCAATTTTAGATGATGTAAAAGAAGTAATTGTTCAGCAGTTAAATGTAGATGCAGCACAGGTAAAGTCTGAAGCAGAGTTTGTAAAGGATCTGGGTGCAGATTCTCTAGATGTAGTAGAGCTTGTTATGGCACTTGAAGAAAAATTTGATATTGAAATCCCTGATGAGCAGGCTGAAAAGATCTCTACAGTAGGTGATGTAGTAGCTTATATTGAGGCTAATAAAAAGTAATTTTTTAAGTTGCAAGCAATCTTGCAACTTAGCTTAAATTTTATTTTAATTAAGGAGTGGATGTGCGTCGTGTTGTTGTGACGGGTTTAGGGATGATTAATGCGCTAGGATTAAACAAGAGCGATTCTTTTGAATCTATTATTAATGGTCAAAGTGGAGTTAAAAGAATTACTATTTTTGATGCTGAGGCTTTTCCTGTCCAGATAGCAGCCCAGATAGATGGTTTTGACCCAGAGAGTGTGATGGATGCTAAAGAGGTAAAAAAGGCAGATAGATTTATACAACTAGCCCTAAAAGCTACTAAAGAGGCAATGAGTGATGCGGGGATCTTAGGTAGTGATGGGAAGGTGGATGAGAGCATAGCTGAGAGGTTTGGAGTAAGCAGTGGTGCTGGTATAGGAGGGCTTGGCAATATTGAGAAAAACTCTGTAGTCTGTGCTGAACGTGGTCCAAGAAGAATCAATCCTTTTTTCATCCCTTCGGCACTTGTGAATATGCTTGGAGGCTTTACGTCCATTGAGTTTGGATTAAAGGGACCAAATCTAGCTAGTGTTACTGCTTGTGCTGCTGGGACACATGCAGTAAGTGAAGCAGCAAAGACAATCATGCTTGATGGTGCAGATAGGATGCTAGTTATTGGTGCTGAATCTGCTATTTGCCCTGTAGGGATTGGTGGTTTTGCTGCTATGAAAGCCTTAAGTACTCGTAATGATGATCCAAAGTCAGCCTCACGTCCATTTGATAAAGAGCGTGATGGATTTGTCATGGGTGAAGGTGCTGGTGCACTTATCCTTGAGGAGTATGAGAGTGCTAGAAATAGAGGTGCAAAAATTTATGCAGAGCTTGTAGGGTTTGGTGAGAGTGGAGATGCAAATCATATCACTACACCAGCACCAGGTGGTGCAGGGGCAGTACGTGCGATGAGGGCAGCACTAAAAATGGCAAATACAAAGATTGATTATATTAATGCGCATGGTACAAGTACTTATTACAATGATTATTATGAAACTATGGCTATTAAAGAGGTCTTTGGTAAAGAAGTGCCAGCTATAAGTTCTACTAAAGGTCAGATTGGGCATTGCTTAGGTGCAGCTGGTGCCATAGAGGCAGTGATTTCTATCATGGCGATGCAAGAAGGAGTGCTGCCACCTACAATCAACCAGTATGTAAAAGATGAGGAATGTGATCTAGACTATATCCCCAATGTAGCAAGAAAGCAAGAGGTTAATGCTGTGATGAGTAATTCTTTTGGCTTTGGCGGAACAAATGGAGTTTTAATTTTCAAAAAAATCTAAGATCATGGCTGTTTATTTAGAGTTTGAACAAAAAATCAAAAGCATTCAAGATGAAATTGAAATGGCTGTTATTCGTGGGGATAATGCAGCTAAAGAAATCTTAGAAGTTGAGTTAGAAAAAGAGGTAAGATCTATCTATGGCAATATGAGTGATTACCAAAAATTGCAACTAGCTCGCCACCCTGATCGTCCATATGCTATGGATTATATTGAGCTTATTTTAAAAGATGCTTATGAGATTTGTGGAGATAGACACTTTGGTGATGATAAGGCGATTGTTTGCTTTTTAGGCAAGATTGATGATCAGAGTGTTGTTGTTATTGGTGAAGAGAAGGGTAGAGGGACAAAAACTAAATTAATGCGTAATTTTGGTATGCCTCATCCTGAAGGCTATCGCAAGGCATTAAAGGCTGCTAAGTTTGCAGAGAAGTTTGATTTGCCTATCTTAATGCTAGTAGATACTGCTGGAGCCTATCCGGGTATTGGTGCAGAGGAGAGAGGGCAGAGTGAAGCTATTGCTAAAAATCTACAAGAGTTTGCTGCACTAAAGGTGCCTACAATCTCTATTATCATTGGTGAAGGTGGTAGTGGAGGGGCATTAGCTATTGGTGTTGCAGATAGGCTAGCTATGATGCAATACTCTGTATTTAGTGTGATTTCTCCAGAGGGGTGTGCAGCAATCTTATGGAATGATCCAGCCAAAATTGAATCAGCCACTAAAGCAATGAAAATCACTCCAGATGCGCTTAAGGAATTTGGCTTGATTGATGATATTATCACTGAGCCTTCTCGTGGTGCACATAGGGATAGAGAGTTTGCTGCTCAAAATATCAAGAAGTATTTTCTTGATAGCCTAGAAGGAATCAGGAAGCAGAAGGACTTTGTGCAAAAGCGATATGATAAATTAATGTCATATGGGGCTTTTGATTAATTATTTAAGTAATCAGAATAAGGATATAAGATGAAAGTCGCACTACTGATGAGTGGTGGGGTAGATAGCTCATATTCTGCCTATTTGCTAAAAAGCCAAGGCTATGAGGTTAAGGGTTTTTATCTTAAGCTTCATGATAGGGAAGATAAGCATGCTATCTTTTTGCGTAATTGCCACAAAGCAGCAGAGAATCTTGGTATTGAATTTGAAGTTATAGAGGCAAAAGAAGAGTTTAAAACACGTGTATATGATGAGTTTGTAAAAAGCTATCAGCGTGGTGAAACTCCAAATCCTTGTGCCTTGTGTAATCCATTAATGAAGTTTGGCTTAGCATTAGATATTGCCCTAAGACAGGGGTGTGAGAGGATTGCTACAGGGCATTATGCGCGTATTGGTGAAGTTGATGGCAGGAAGCGCATTAGAGAGGCTCGTGATAAGAGTAAAGATCAAAGCTATTTTCTTTATGCAATATCTCAAGAAGCTATTGATAGGTTGATCTTTCCGTTAGGAGATATGCTCAAAGAAGAGGTAAAGCCAAAAGCCTTACCTGCGATGCCATGGCTTGGGACATTAGAGACCTATAAAGATTCTCAAGAGATATGTTTTGTAGAGACTGATTATATAGATGTGCTTAAAAAACATGTAAATGTTGAACAAGAGGGGATTGTGCGTAATCTTAAGGGAGAGGCTATTGGTACGCATAAAGGCTATATGCAATATACAATTGGCAAGCGTAAGGGCTTTAGCATCAAAGGAGCACACCAGCCTCATTTTGTATTGGATATAAATGCGGATAAAAATGAGATTGTCGTAGGTACTAAAGAAGAGTTAGCAATCCATGAAGTCAAGGCGCTTAATAAATCATTACCTAGTGATTTTAAGAGTGGAGAGTATTGGGTAAAGATACGTTATCGCTCTGTGCCATCTAAGGCTTTTTTACAGATAGATGAGGGTAAGATCATTGCTCGTTTTAAAGAGCCTGTTTATGGCGTAGCTAAGGGTCAGGCACTGGTGGTTTATGTAGATGATATGGTGCTTGGTGGTGGTGTGATTATCTAAAAAAGATAAGAATACATTAATGAGCCCAAAAAGTCTGTTTGCTCGATAAATGGGGCAAGGATATCTTTTTGGATGGGGGTGATTTTTATCCCAAGGCTAATGCGATGACGGATGGCAAGAGTTAGCTCTATACCCCCTTGGACGATAAATCCTCCAGAGATATAGAGATTTTTTAACCCAGAGTAAGATCGATTATCTCCATAGATCACACCACCCACACCAGCACCCGCATAAAATCCCAAAAAGTGTCGGTTTTTCTGTGTCAATGCAAACTCAATAATTGCATCTAGCCCTAAAGATAGCATCATAAAAAATGATTTATAGGGTATTTTTTTTAGCTCATAATTTGCCTCATCGCCAAACATATCTAGAGCCAAAAATCCCCGGACCCCGACATTTTTTGTAAAAAAGCTTTGTACCCCTGTTTGTAGTGTAAAAACAATTGGATCATAGGGAGTAGGTGGGGCAAAGGGCTCTGGTTCTTGTGCTTGGATAAGCCGCATGATAGACATCCCTGTACCAAGTCCAAAATAAGTCCCACTCTTTTTTTTAATCAGCTCTTGCTCTTGATAAATTTGCTTGATATCATCAGAGTTGAGAAACTCTGTTTCATCTTGAGCGAGCATAAGATTGCTTAGTATAAAAAAGCCTAGAAGTATAATGTTTTTCATTATTACTTTTTTATCCTTTAGATCTAGAGAATCAAATCCTAAAATACCCTTTATAAAGGCCTTGTAATTAAGAATTTTGCTATAATTTTAGCAAAATTAATTGGGGCTATTTTGCAAGATTTTTTTGAGTTTGTGCCACAAAAAGAAGGCTGTATTGTCAAAATCAAAGGAATATGGGATTTCAAAGTTCCAAAAAATATTTTGGAGAGTTTTGAAAAAAATATTCTACCCTATAGGCATGTTTTTTTAGATTTTGCTGAAGCCTCTAGAGTAGATTTTAATGCTATTTCTTTTATCCTGCTTACTTTGCAAAAAGCCAATATTAGCTATGAGATAGGACATGCAGCCCCTGGGATTTTGGTCTATATTCTAAACTTTGAGACCCTTCATAGCCCTCTTAATACACCAGATTCTGCATCTATTATCAAGCCTGTAGATGTTTTTAGTAAGTATCTTAAGGGTTTTTGTAATGATGTGATAGATTTTTTTAATTTTTCAGGTCTTTTGTTATATTACTTATATTTAACCTGTCTTAATCCTTCTAGATTCCGTTGGCGATCTTTTATCTATCATATTAATGAATCTGGTTTTCGCGCCCTGCCCGTGGCTCTTTTGACAGCCTTTATTGTCGGAGGGGCGATCAGTTTGCAAGGGGCAATACAGCTTCAAAGCATGGGTGCGCCTCTTTTAAGTATTGATACGACGGCTAAATTATCTTTGCGAGAGATGGGACCTTTTATCTTAGCGCTTGTGATAGCAGGTCGTTCTAGCTCTAGCTATACAGCCCAGATTGGTGTTATGAATATTACTGATGAGATCAATGCCATGAGGGTGATGAACTTCAGTTTAATGGAGTTTCTGGTTTTGCCTAGATTTTTAGCACTTGTTGTTGTTATGCCTTTGATGGTATTTTTAGCAGATGCGGCTAGTATTTTTGCTGGTATGTTGGCTATTAAGGCCCAGTTGGGTATTAGCTTTTTACAGTATGCTGAACGTTTCTATGAGAGTGTGGGGTGGTCTCATTTTATTTTAGGGATCATAAAGGCTCCATTTTTTGGCGCAGCCATAGCGATGGTTGGTTGTTTTCGTGGTTTGCAAGTTTATGGAGATACAGAGCAGATTGGTAAGGCTACCACTACTTCGGTGGTCAATACACTTTTTTGGTGTATTTTTATTAATGCTGTGTTTTCTATCATTTTTACAAGGTTAGATCTATGAGAAATCTCATTGAAGTGCGCCATCTTACTACTGCCTACGGGGATAATATCATTCATAATGATATTAGTTTTGATGTGAAAAAAAATGAGGTTTTTGGGATTTTGGGTGGATCTGGTAGCGGTAAGTCTACGCTTTTAAATAATCTTATTATGCTGCAAACCCCAAAGTCTGGTAGTATTAAAATATTTGGGTCTGATGTGGGGCATTTAAGTCTTTTGGAGCGAAATGCTATTGCCAAGCGTTGTGGAGTTTTATTTCAATTTGGTGCTTTGTTTTCTAATCTTACGGTTTTAGAAAATGTGGGGCTGATGCTAGAGGAGTATTCTTCCTATCCAAAATCTGTAATTGTAGAGATCTCAAAAATGTGGCTTGAGCGTGTAGGGCTTTCTAAAAAAGCATATAATTTGCACCCCTATGAGCTTAGTGGAGGTATGAAAAAAAGAGTGGGACTAGCTAGGGCGATGGTGCTAGATCCAGAGATTTTATTTTTAGATGAGCCTACAAGTGGCTTAGATCCTTTGAGCGCTGGAAAGTTTGATGATTTGATTCTAGAGATTAAGGAGAGCAATGGTTTTAGTGTCGTACTTATTACTCATGATTTAGATACAATTCATGATATTGTTGATCGCTTTATTTTACTGAAGGGTGCAAAGATTGAATTTCAGGGAAGCTTACAGGAGTTTTCTACATATTCTAATGAAAAAGGTATTGATAAGGACAATCTTTTTAACTGCACTCGAGGAGAGAGATTTTGGAAAGACGTGTAAATTTTTTATTTATCGGAATCATCTTTTTCGCTATTTTTGCAGCATTGGTAGTTTTTATCATTATTATGGGGCGATTTAATTTTGATGATAAGCATTATAAGCATTATGTTGTTTATACAACTCATGATATTAGTGGACTTGGGATCAATACGCCAGTACGTTACAAGGGGATTGGTATTGGTGGGGTGACTAATATTAGCTTTGATACTAAACAATTAGGTGTTGTGAGGATAGATGTCAGGATCAAAGATGTAATCCCAGTACGAGAAGGATCTAGTTTGGTAGTAGATTCTCAAGGGTTGGCTGGAATGAGCTTTTTATCATTAAGGCAAAATGAAGGTGCTCCTTTCATCAAGGATGAAGATAAAGCGGTATTAAAGTTTGAGCCAAGTTTATTTGGTAGATTGGGTAATAAAGCAGATCAGGCAAGTGCAGAGATTTTAGAGCTGTTAAAGAGCATGAAGGTTTTATTAAATGAAAATAACCTTAATAGTACGGGTAAAATTATAGGTACTATTGATAGGCTTAGTTTAGATTTGGATGAGTTGATTAAGAATCTTAATACTCAAGTGAGTAATGGGGATTATAATATCAGGGAAGTGCTCAATCCTTTGATGCTTCGCCTAAATACAAGTTTAAACTATATGGATCAGTTTTTTAAGCGCGGCAGCAATGTGTTAGAGAAGTTTGAAAAAGATCCTTACAATACCCTTTTTGGAGAGCAGAAAAAATGAAAAATATCTATTTTAACCTGCTTATATTGGCTGTATTTATCAGTGGATGTGTGGATGTAAAAATCAAATCAGAAATCCCCAAAAAGACTTATTATGACCTGGATACCAGTGAGCTTAGCTCTAAAGTTTGTCATCATTTTGGGAATATTGGTTTAGGTGGGATTTCTAGTGTCTCATCTTTTGAAACACCTAATGTAATAAGAAAGCAAAGCAATGGACAAACCTCTGTTGTTGAAAATACCCTTTGGGTGGATAATCCTAAAGAGATGCTAAAAAATATTCTCATTAAAAATGCACTTAATGAGTGCATTAACCTAGATGCTAATAGTATGCAGCATATGGATAAAATTGTTTTTGTTAAGATCTTATTTTTAGGATTTTTGGATGATCGAGCAGTAGTGGAGCTCTCTTATAGAGTGAGCGATTCTAAGTTAAATACACTTAAGATGGGTATTATCAAAAAGGATGAGGTTGCACAAAATATCTCTGCACTTCAAGAGCTTAGTAAGCAGGCAGTATTAGATATTATTGCTAATCTTAAATAGATAAGTGGGGGGCTAACCCCACTTATTTAAAACTCTTTTCTTGGATCGCCTACCCCATAATATATCCCATTTTTTGGATCCTTGATGATCGCATTAACATCCCCCATATCTGGAAGTTCTGTGATTTTATATCCCATTTTTTCTAGATTATTTTGGACATCTTTAGTCATGCCATAGGGCTCTATGCGGATTTCATCAGGCAGCCATTGCATGTGAAATCTTGGAGATTCCACAGCCCTTCCAAGATCCATCTTATAGTCAATAACATTGAGGATTACTTGCAATACTGTGGTGATGATTCTAGCTCCACCAGGGCTACCTACTACCATGTATAGCTTATTGTCTTTGAGGATGATTGTAGGAGACATTGAGCTTAGCGGTGTTTTGTTGGGTGCTATTGCATTAGCATCCCCGCCCACTAGTCCATAGAGGTTGGCGACACCAGGTTTGATAGAAAAGTCATCCATTTCATCATTTAGTAAAAATCCAGCTCCATCAATTGCAGCTGCAGAACCATAGCTGGCATTAATTGTATAGGTTACTGCCACTGCATTGCCCCATTTATCTGTAACTGAATAGTGTGTGGTATGGTTGCCTTCTTTGAGATTAGGCATATTTTTTTGTTTAATCACTCCCATACCAGGGGTGATGAGTTTGCTTGGAGTGGCTTTATTTTTGTCTATTGATGAGAAGATTTTTTTAGCATATGCTTTGCTAGTGAGCTCTTTTACAGGTACATCTACAAAGTCTGGATCTCCCAAAAACACAGATCTATCAGCATAGGCTTGTCTCATTGCTTCTGCGATAAGGTGGATGCTTTGTGAAGACCCAAAGCCTAGTTTACCTAGATCAGTATTTTCTAGTGTATTTAAAATCTCAAGGATATGTACCCCACCACTACTTGGCGGTGGCATAGAAATAATGGTATGACCCCTATAAGCACCAATTAGAGGTTTGCGCCATACAACCTTGTAGTTTTCTAAATCTTGTTTTGTGATGATTCCATTGTTTCTCTCCATATCTTTGACGATCAAATCAGCAATTTTACCTTTATAAAATGCGCTTTCACCTTCTTATTGTATGAGCTTTAGGGTATTTGCTAGATCTTTTTGTACTAAAAGCTCACCACCTTTATATGTGCTTCCATCATTTTTGAGAAAATACTTTCTTGAGGATTTGAACTTGGCAAAATCATCTTTTGCCTCTAGCATGGTTTGAGCTTATCTATCAGTTAGGACAAAGCCATTTTCTGCCAGATTGATGGCTGGAGCTATTAGGGTGGCTAGCTTTTTGGTCCCATATTTATCAAGCATGGCACTCATGCCTTTGACAGTGCCTGGTACACCAGCAGATAGATATCCTATGGTAGAGGCATTTGGGATGGGATTACCATTTTTATCTAGATACATATTTTTTGTAGCCTTGAGGGGTGCTCTTTCTCTAAAGTCAAGTGCGACATTTTCTCCATTTGCTAGATGAATAAGAGCAAATCCTCCTCCGCCAATATTACCAGCAGCAGGGTGTACGACAGCTAGGCAATACCCTATCGCTACTGCAGAATCAATAGCATTCCCATCAGAATCTAAGACATCTTTGCCTATCTTTGTACAATAAGTACTTGAACTCATAGCTAGGCCTGATCCATTGGGATCTTTTATAGGTGGATAGCTAGCTGCTTGCAGCTCTAAAAGACTAAAACTGATACCCAAAAAAAGTGTGATTTTTTTTAAAACCATATTTACTCCTTTCGCTTTTATTCCTATGCTATAGCATTTCTTGCAGAAAATCAAAATTGTGATTTAAAAATATGGCAAAAATACTACATTTTGTAACTTTGTATAAATAAATATTGATAAAAGTGCATGCTAATTAAAAGAGAAACTCTTTTAATTAGATTTTACGGTTAGTACGAAGGGCTAGGATGAGTACTGGTAGGGCAAAGAGTGATGCAAAAAAAGGATTAGCCCCAACCCCAATCAGGCTTACTACAAGCCCTCCAAGAAAGCTAGCAAGAGCAATTCCTACATTAAATGATGCTTCATTGATGCTCACTGCAGATTCGCTAAAGTCTTTGGCATATTTTTGTGCACTTAGCATGGCTAGTGTTTTTAGCGGAGCGATACCGCCAAATGCCCAAAATCCCATCAAAAAGAGATTGATACATAGGAGAATCTTATTATGCACGCTAAAGGCCATGAGAGTAAAAAAGATAACTTGTGCTGAAAGGATGATACGAAGGGCCATAACACATCCCTTAGAATCTGTAAGCTTCCCGCCAAAAAGATTCCCCAAAATTGCACTAAAGCCATAGAGTAAAAATAAAAATCCTATGCTTTCTTGAGAGAAGTTTGCTATTTCTAGTAAGAACTTAGCCATATAAGTATAAAGTACAAAAGCAGCACCACAAGTACCAGCAGTAATAGCATAGACTTTTAGCATTTGTGGTATCTGGATGGATTTAATAAGGAAAGTAAATCGTGCTGGGGTGCTTGGTATATCTTTTGGCATCAAGATCCATACCCCAATAAATACAATAAGAGCTAAGATGCAAATAAGCAAAAATACACTTTTAAAACCAAAGATGTGGCCAATAAAAGTCCCTAGTGGCACGCCGCTAACAAGCGCTACTGTTAGCCCTGATGCCATAAGGGCTAGGGAGCGGTTTTCTTTACCTTTAGGTGCGATGATAAGTGTAGTTAGAGTGGCATTGACAAAAAATACTCCATGCATGCAGCCTGCTACAAAACGAGCTATAAGACTTAGAGTAAAATTATTGCTTAATACCAAGATAAGATGAGCAAAAATAAAAATAGCCAGATTGATTAGAAGCTGTGTGCGACGGTTGGTGTGAGATAGAGGGATGGATAGTAGAGGTGCACCTAATACCACGCCAATTGCATAAATTGTGACAAGCCAACCGGTAGTAGGTTGAGAGAGGTTAAAAAAATTAGCAATATCTGGCAAAATACCAGCGACAATAAACTCTGTAACCCCCATACAAAATGAGCTAAGTGCTAGAAGCATAATAATACGAGATGGTTTAGATGAGCTCATAAAAGTCCTTTATTTTCGTGGTATATACATCAGGATAAAAATGCCAAGTAGGATGAATATGCTGCCTATAATGTCCCATTTATCGGGTTTAAAGCCATCAAAGCTCATTGCCCAAAATATCGAGAAAATAATAAAGATGCCCCCATAGGCTGCATAGATTCTCCCAAAATCATTATTTTGAAATGTCGCTAGTATGCCATATAGACCCAAGGCAATAATGCCAATAATGCCAAAGTATAAAGGTTTTTGCTCTTTTAGCCATAACCAGATTAAAAATCCACCACCTACTTCAAAAAAAGCAGCCAGTATAAAAAGGCCAAGTGATTTTAGCATTCTATTTTCTGTGCTAGCAATCTTGCGTGTTGGAGATCATCCTCTGTATCCACGCCAATACTTTCTGTCTGTACTATGGCCATTTTTATAGGCTTTTGATGGTAGATAGCACGGAGTTGCTCTAGTTTTTCTATTTCTTCAATCTTGCTTTTTTCCAGTCTGCAGAATTCTTGTAAACTTTCATTGCTAAAGCCATATAGCCCTAGATGCCCAAGATAATCTGGTAGATTTTCTTCATGTTTATCTCGTAAATATGGGATGGGTGCTCGTGAAAAATAAATAGCAAAGTTTTTGGAATCTAAAATAACTTTAACCAGATTGGGATCTAGACTGTCATTAGGGGTGATTTTTTTAGCTAGGCTTGCCATAAATGGACTTTGGCGAGTAATATCAGCTAGGGTTTGTATGACAGAAGATTCTAAAAATGGCTCATCGCCTTGTATATTAAGGATGATTTCATCATTTTTTAGCCCCAAGATCCTGCAGGCTTGTGCGCATCTATCTGTGCCGCTGCTATGGCTTTTGTCTGTGAGGATAGCGCGGATTTTATGGGCTTTGCATACATCTAAGATCTTTTCATCATCACAGGCTATTACTACTTCATCAACCTTTGTAGCATTTTTGGCTGTGCGGACTACTAGGGGCAGACCAGCAATATCTGCTAGCATTTTTTGTGGATAGCGACTAGATTGTAGACGAGCGGGGATGATGATCATATTTTCCTCTTTAAAAGCCTATGACAAAGTAAAAATAAAAATATAGCAAAAAAACCATAAGATAAAAGAGAGGGGATCTTTGAGGCTAGCATCATATGTATGCTTCCTAAAATCCCGCAAATATAACCAAGTGAGCTAAGGTATTTAAAGAGTTTTTTATAAAAAAGACTGCTGATGGCCAAAATGCTAATAAGCACAAAAGATAGGAATCCATAAAAAAGATAGGCGCGTTTAAAGATTTCTGAAAAAAAGTCACTAGGATTGATTTCAGAGATAAGATAAATGCCAATATGTGCCATAGTATAAAAGAGTGTAAACACACCAAGCAGCTTTACAAAGCGTTGGCTAAAAAATCTATCAATAAAAAAACTAGCAATCATTACAAAGGCTAGAAAATAGATGCCACAAAGGCCAAGATACCTAAGGGTGTATTTGAAAAATTCCTCACTAAAATGCCAATAGATATAGCCTAGAATATAGCCAATAGGCAGCAGACATAAAACAATATAGGCAGAGAGTAAGAATCTACTTTTCATTAATTTGCCTTTGTTGTATAGAATTTTATCATCTTACACTTCAAGGATTAATTATGAGGAAAGTTTTAGTTGGTTTTTTGATGATATGTTTTTCTGTGGCATTTGCTCATGCAGGGCTAAAAGAAAATCTTAATAAGCTAGTGAGCGAGCAGACAAAGCAAGAAGTTGAGATTGATAGCATTACGATGCTTCATGGAGATCCTAATTTGGCTATTGTTTTGTTAAAAGATAAGCTCTCTCTTAATCTTATACCTATCGTGACAAATAAAGATGGCAATATGCTTTTCATCCTCACTGATGTATTTTTCTCACAGGATAAAAAGGATATGCAGCTAGTGCGAGAGACGCTCTATAAGGTACAAGAAGCAAACAATAAGACTGTCAATAAAGAAGAGATTACCAAGCTTTTAACAAGTATTCCTGATGATTATGTGATTAAAATCCCTTCAACTACTAAGGGAGTAAAGAAAATAACTTATATCGTCTCTGATCCTATGTGTCCACATTGCCAAGATGAGCTTCGCCATATCAATGATCGTCTAAAAGATAGTAATGTATATATGGTTGAGGTAGCGTTTTTAGGTCTGCAGTCTAAGGATAAGGCAGCAGAGATATTAGCACGTATTAAAAATGCTAAGGATACTAAGCAAAAAGTAGCCTTGCTTCAAGAGGTTTATGCAAATACCTATGTAGCAAAGAATCCAGATAAAAAAGAGCTTCAAAAGGTCGAAAATATCACTAGGAAAATTGCAGATTCTGCATTGATTAAAGGTGTGCCTTTCATCTATGAAATGGATCAGTAGGTTTAATGGCTTTTGAGATTGGGCGCATTAATCATTTAAGATTAGTGCGCTTTGCTAAGCAGGGAGCATATTTAGTTAATGAGATGCTTGAAGAAGTGCTTTTACCTAAAAAGTTTGTTCCTGTTGATGCAAAAATAGATCAATATTTAGATGTTTTTTTATATACAGATTCTGAAGATAGATTGGTAGCTACTACACAGACCCCCTTTGCCTTGCGCGATGAAGTTGCTATTTTGGAAATATGTGATATTGTTGCAGATGGTTGTTATCTGGACTTGGGGATAGATAAGCATATTTTTATGCCTAGCAAAAACCCTATGCGTTTTCATATCGCGCATAAGGTTGGAGTTTTTATTACGCTAGATAAACAGAAGCGCCTGATAGCTAGACTTGGGATTAAAGAGCATTTAAAGCCAGCTAGAGTTAAAAATCTTTATGCAACAAGAAGGGCGCTTGTATTTGAGCATACACCACTTGGCTTTGGATGTGTCGTAGATGGACGGTATTATGGGCTTTTATATCATGATCAGCTCATTTTTAAGCCAAAGATTTTTGACTTAGTGAGTGTGCAAATTGATAAAATAAGACCTGATGGTAAGTTGGATTTGAGACTAGATACCAATGAGCAAAAAAATACCTTAAAAGAAAGGCTTCAAAAAGAGGGGGTGTTGGAGTTTAACTATGATTCCTCACCAGAATCTATTGCCCGGGCTTTTGGGATCAGCAAAAAGCTATTTAAAAAGACAGTAAGTGAAATGATAGCTAGCAAGAAAGCCATTTTGAAAGATGGGAGAATTATAAAAATTTAAGGAGTGGATATGAAAAAAATATCTTTAGTATTTTGTATGTTTATGGGTTTGATATTTGGTAATAATATCTATCTTAATGGGAACTATGAGCTTGTAGGCGTCCAGACAGATGGTGCTTTCTTTGATATTAGAGGGAGGATCAGCTTTGGTGGGGATGGCTATAGTGGTAGTGTAGGTTGTAATAGTTTTTTTGGCTCCATGAGACAGTCAGGAAATGTTGTTGAGATTGGTTCTGGAGGAGCTACAAGAAAGGCTTGTGAGCCAAATGTCATGAAACTTGAGCAGACCTTTTTAAACCTCTTTAATGGTCGGTTTAATATCGTCCTTAGAGGGGGAGATATCGTGCTTTATGATAAAAGAGCTTCTATTATTTTAAGATCAGGGTTTTGATAGTTTTTGGCAGGCTAGCTAGAGCCCGCCCTTTTATGCCTATTCAGTAATAATAATTATTAAAATTATTTCAATATAATATTTTAAAAAAGCCTAAAAAAGGGTTGAAGGTTATGCAAGAAATTAAAATCGCACTTGTTGGGCAACCAAATGTTGGCAAGACTTCCTTGATAAATAATTTATCTGGTGCACATCTAAAGGTTGGAAATTTTAGTGGAGTGACTATAGAGAAAGCAGAAGCATCTTTAGTCTATAAAAATACGCTTTTTACCATTATCGACCTACCAGGTACTTATGCATTAAACGACTTTACTCAAGAGGAAAAAATCACTAAGGATTTTTTAAAAAATGCAGACTATGATGTGATCTTAAATGTGGTAGATTCTACAAACTTAGAGCGGAATCTTGCCTTGAGCGTGCAGGTGATGGCTTTGCAAAAGAAGTGCTTGATTGCATTAAATATGAGTGATGAGGCCAAAAAAGAAAATATCCAAATAGATTCTAAGCAACTCTCTAATATTCTTGGTATAAAGTGCATCCCTACATCCGCAGTGCAAAGTGATCATAAAAATGAGCTTTTAGATGAGATTTTAAGCCTACATGCTAAACCCTTTAGCCCTCCTAAATATTTCTATAGTCAGGAGCTAGAAGAGAGGATTAAAGAAATAGAGGACTTTTTAGATAGTAGAGATTATCCAGAGATTAAAAAGTTTATTTTAGACAATAATCCAAACTATACCAATCGCATCATAGCTATTTTGCTTTTAAGTCAAGATGAGCAAATCTATAGCTTTTTACACGATAAGCCAGCCTATGTAGAGTTAGCACCAAAGGTAAGGGCAGCCCTTGAGATTTTAAGCAAGCATACAGATAATCCAAATATTAATACGATCTTTTTAAATGATGAGAGTGCTTTTATCCGTGGAGCGATCCAGGAGTGTGTAAAGCAAGTCCCCCAATCTCTTAGCCTTACAAGAAGGATTGATAGGATCTTTTTGCATAAGTATTTTGGCTTACCTATTTTCTTATTTTTTATGTTTATAGTTTTTAATCTTAGTTTTCTTGTCGGGGGATTTTTCCAAGATAGCATTGATTCTGGTATTGCAGATCTTGGGGATTTTGTCGCAGGGCTTATCCCTGATGAAGAGCTTGGATCATTGATTGGCAATGGTATTATTGGCGGGGTGGGGGCAGTGATTTCATTTTTGCCTTTAATTGTGATTTTATATCTTGGAATCTCCTTGCTAGAGGGTACGGGATATATGGCAAGGGTAGCCTTTTTATTAGATGGGATTTTCCATAAGTTTGGCTTGCATGGTAAAAGCTTCATCCCTCTTGTGACAGGCTTTGGTTGCTCCGTGCCAGCTTATATGGCTACCAGGACTTTGCAGAATAAAAATGAGCGTTTTATCACGCTTTTTGTCATAGGGTTTATGAGCTGTAGTGCTAGATTGCCTATTTATGTGCTTTTTATAGGGACATTTTTTCCAGATAAGTATGCAGGGATCGTGCTTTTTTGCGTATATATTTTAGGAGCAGTGGTAGCCTTATTGATGGCTAAGCTTTTGAAGTTGACTATCTTTTCAGGAAAGGATGAGCCATTTGTGATGGAGATGCCAAAATATCGCCTACCCTCTTTTAGGCTTGTGTATTTTGGTATTTATACAAAGGTCTTGATGTATTTAAAAAAGGCAGGGACATTTATTTTATTTGGTGCTGTTTTGATTTGGTTTTTAGCCCAATATCCCAAAAATGAAGCCATAAATCATGAATATACCCAAAAAATCGAACAGGTAGAAAAGAGTTCAATGAGTGCTGAAGATAAAGATCAGGAAATAAGATATCTTAAAAATGAGCGTTCTGAAATCTTGCTTCGCCATAGTTATGCTGGATGGCTTGGAGAGATGATAGCACCTATTTTTAGCCCGATGCATTTTGATTGGCGGCTTTCTATATCGCTTATTACAGGATTTGCAGCTAAGGAAACATTGGTTTCTACATTGGGCGTGCTTTATGCTTTGGGTGATTCTCAAGATGAGAGCTCTAAGGGCTTGCAACAGGCTATTAGAAATTCCATATCAATGCCAACTGCAGTTGCATTTATCATCTTTATTATTTTTTACATCCCTTGCTTTGCAGCTGTGATTACTTTTGCCAGAGAGAGTGGGGGGATTAAGAGTGTGCTTGGATTGTTTATTTTTACAAGTATTGTGGCATATGTTTTTGCACTTTTGGGGTATTATATAGCATTTTATAGCTATTGGGCTTGATTTAAGGAAGTGCTATGCTAAATGTATCTGATGATACAATCTCTCAATCTAGTTTGATTTGCAATCCAGAGCTTTTTTTTAACAGGGAGCTTTCTTGGCTTACTTTTAATACGCGTGTTTTAAATATGGCTAAAGATGCTTCATTGCCGCTTTTAGAGCGTTTAAAGTTTTTAGCCATCTATGGGACAAATTTAGATGAGTTTTACATGATAAGGGTTGCTGGTCTTAAAAGGCTTTATGCCCAAGGGATGGTAGAGATCGCCCCAGATAGATTGAGTATTAAAGACCAGCTAGATAAGATACAAGCCTATATTCATGCTGAACAAGTAGAGGTTGAAAATCTATATGGTGAGATTGTCCAGTCTTTAAAAAACGAAGGGCTTTTTTTGCTTGATTTTTGTGAGCTTGATGCTTTGCAAAAAGCAGAGATGCGAAAATTTTTTGAGCATTTTATTTACCCTATAATCGTGCCTATTGTAGTTGATTCTACCCATCCTTTTCCTCATATGTCCAATCTTAGCTTTGCTTTGGCTTTAGAGCTAGAGAGCGCAGGAGAGATACACTATGCGTTAATTAAAATCCCTAGTGTGTTAAAACGTTTCATACCTTGTGGCAAGGGTGTTTTTGTAAGTATAGAATCTATTATTGCTGCATTTGGAGAAGAGCTATTTCCTGGATTTAGTATGCGCTTATATTTATTTTTTCGCGTGACTAGAAATGCAGATATTGAAATCGAAGAAGAAGAGGCTGATGATTTTTTACAAGTGATGAGTGAGGGACTTAAAGCTCGCAAGAATGGCCAGATTGTAAGGCTTGAATTTAGCGGCAAGGAGCTTTTCTGGGCAGATTTGTTTGCTCAAAAAAGCTTTTTTAAAGATGGCAATAAAGAGGCTTATGGGGGAGTGGATATATATTATTCTTCTGGTATTTTAAATAAAGGGGCTTTATGGGAGATAGTTGAGCAAAAGGACTTTGCGCATTTATGCTTCAAGCCTTTTGCCCCAAGAAAGCTTTATGCTGATTGTGATTTATATGAAGAGATAAAAAAGCAAGATATTTTACTATTTCAGCCCTATGATTCTTTTGATAGTGTTATAGATTTTATCACACAGGCTGCTAGAGATGATGGCGTGCTATCTATCCGTATGACTCTTTATCGTGTGGGGAAAGATTCCCCAATTGTGGAGGCTTTGATTAGGGCTGCAGAGACCAAGCAAGTAAGTGTTTTAGTAGAGCTTAAGGCTAGGTTTGATGAAGAGAATAACTTGCACTGGGCGCGTGCGCTTGAAGAGGCTGGTGCGCATGTTATTTATGGGCTCCCTCATCTAAAGGTACATGCCAAAGTCGCGCTTGTGATCCGCCAAGAAGGGGATAGTCTAAGAAGATATGCTCACATCTCTACTGGTAACTACAACCCACTAAGTGCCAAGGTCTATACAGATATCAGCTTTTTTAGTGCAAATCCAGAGATCACAGAAGATGTTTTAGAGCTATTCCATTCTTTATCCACAGGGCTTGCGCATAAAACACAGCTAAAAACTCTAAGTCTTTCGCCTATGCAGATTAAACCAAAAATATTAGATTTGATTAGAGAAGAGAGTGCTTATGGAAAAGAAGGGCATATTATTTTAAAAGCAAATGCCCTATTAGATAGCGATGTGATTTTAGCACTTTATGAGGCTTCTAAAAAGGGCGTGAAGATAGATCTGCTTATCCGTGGGATCTGCACTTTGGTACCTAAGCTTGATGGGGTGAGTGAAAATATTTCTGTATTTTCTTTGGTAGGAAGATATTTAGAGCATGCTAGAATCTACTTTTTTAAACATAGTGAGCATGTATATTTTTCAAGCGCAGATTTAATGCCACGAAATTTGATGCGCAGAATCGAGCTTTTATATGGGCTAGAAAAGAGCGCTCTTGGTTCTAAGCTTGAGCTTATTTTGCAAACTCAACTAAAAGATAGCCATCTTTATGAGCTTCAGAGCAATGGGGAATATATAAGGGTGGATGCACCTTCTTTTAATGCTCAAAGTTTTTTTGAAACCTTTTAAGGAGGAGATATGGATGTTTCAGTAGTGATTATGGCTGCAGGTAAGGGCAGTCGTATGAAGTCAGATTTGCCAAAGGTCTTGCATAAGATCACAGGCAAAAGCATGCTAGCTCATATTTTAGATTCTGCATTGATGGTTAGTGATGATATTCATGTGGTTTTGCACCACCAGGCTATGCGTGTTCAAGAGGAGATTGAGCAAGATTATTCAGGGATTTGCTTTCATATCCAAGATGCACAGAGGTATCCAGGCACAGGCGGAGCGCTTATGCAAGGGGGAGATATTAGGGAGGCTAAAGCGCCAATTAGCCTTAAATATGAGCGGGTTTTAATCTTAAATGGAGATATGCCATTGGTGCAAAAAGATGATTTGGAGGCTATTATTAAGGGAGATGCCCCAATGGTTGTAAGCGCTTTGAGATTAGAAGATCCTAGCGGTTATGGGCGTGTGGTTGTGGAAAATCAATGTGTACAAGGGATAGTTGAAGAGAAGGATTGCAATCAAGAATACAAGAAGATCAAGCTTGTAAATGCTGGAATCTACCTATGCCATCAAGACATTTTAAAACAATTTTTACCCACACTTGAAAATCAAAATGCCCAACAAGAATATTACCTTACTGATTTAGTCGCTAAATGTGTGCAAGCAGGGATAAAAGTAGGCGTCATAGAAGGCAAGGCAGAATCTTTTATGGGCGTAAATTCAAAGCTAGATTTAAGCTTGGCTGAAATGATCATGCTTAAACGCTTGAGAGATAGGGCGATGGAAAATGGTGTTGTGATGAGTATGCCAGAGAGTATTTATATAGATTGTCAGGTGGAGTTTGTGGGGGAGTGTGTGCTTGAGCAAGGGGTAAAAATCACTGGCAAAAGTGTGATCAAGAATGCGCATATTAAAGCTCATAGCGTGATTGAATCAAGCCTCATAGAAAATAGTGATGTAGGACCTATGGCGCATGTGAGACCAAAGTGTGAGATTACAGATTCTCATATTGGTAATTTTGTGGAGACAAAAGCAGCTAAGCTTGTGGGGGTCAAGGCTGGGCATTTAAGCTATCTTGGGGATTGTGAGATAGGTAGGGGTAGTAATATTGGTGCGGGTGTGATAACTTGCAATTATGATGGCAAGAAAAAGCATCAAACTTTAATAGGAGAAAATGTATTTGTAGGTAGCGATTGTCAGCTTATTGCTCCATTAAAAATAGAATCTAATGTATTGATCGCAGCAGGAAGTAGTGTGAAGCAAGATGCTAGAAGCGGGGATTTGGTGATTGCTAGATCAGATCAGAGAAATATAGCAAATGGTTATTTTAAATTTTTTAAAAAGGAGGGGTGATGGTAGAAGATATTTTATTTCAAACACCGACAAATCCGAAACTAGAGATTCTCAAAACTCATTTTCCTGAGTGCTTTGATAAAGAGGGGCGATTGATGGTAGAGAGACTTTCTGAAGAGCTCCGGGGGGGGGGGGGGTAGAAGTGTCTAAAGATAGCTACTCTCTTAACTGGCTTGGCAACTGTTTTGCACGGGTGGTAAAAAATGTGCCGGCTTAAAGTTGGATAAAACCTGTTAAAGC
>CASFYB010000014.1 GCA_949298825.1 uncultured Helicobacter sp. | reverse complement strand
GCAAGTGTTGGTTTAGATCTTTTGGAATCTAGTTTTATCTGTTTTGTTTGTTGAGCGGCTTGGGGGTTTCATTTTTCATTTTTCAGCGATCGGGGTTTGTGCATTTTTGCAGGGCTGGGGGGGGGGGGTTATTTCTTGTGCGTGGTATTGGTTTCCTCTTTTCCTCTTTTTTCTGCGTGCGTGGGGATTTGAATTTTGTATTTTGTCCTCGCGGGAGATTTGTGTGCGTTTTATGTGGGGATTTTAGTTTTTGTGTTGGTGACTTTGGGAAAAGAGGGATTTCTTTATGTGGGTTTTGAGGGAGATAAGCTAGAGGTTGAAGATATAGCCCCTAGCCAGCGCTTATCATACTGACTAAGGGGTGATTTATCTTAATAAGCTTGACTTGTTAGTATTAAAACTAATATAATCATTATTAAGATATGGTTCAATATCTTCATGATTACCTCCTTTCACTGAAAGTAGGTAACCCTAGGAGGCAGCCACCTCTTAGGGCAACCTCTAAAAATATTATACATTAAAATCCAAATTTATACCAAAACCCAGATTCCATGCAATTTCATTTCGCCTTAAGAGGCTAATCTAGCTTCGTGCAAGTGTTGGTTTAGATCTTTTGGAATCTAGTTTTATCTGTTTTGTTTGTTGAGCGGCTTGGGGGTTTCATTTTTCATTTTTCAGCGCTCGGGGTTTGTATTTTGTCCTCGCGGGAGATTCATGTTTTATGCGTGGGGATTTATGTTTTATGCGGGGTGTTGTTTCCTGTGTGGTGTTGGCGCGTGAGTCATAAGCTAGAGGTGACAAGATATAACCTAGCCCCCGCTTATGAGAGGGACTAGGGTAGATTATCTTAGTAGGCTTGACAAGTTAATATTAAAAATATTAAAATGGCTACTAAGATATGAACTGATATCTTGTCCATGATTACCTCCTTTCACTGAAAGTAGGTAACCCTAGGAGGCGGCCACCTCTTAGGGCAACCTCTAAAAATATTATACATTAAAATCCAAATTTATACCAAAACCCAAATTCCATGCAATTTCATTTTTGCCTTAAGAGGCTATCTAGCTTCGTGCAAGTGTTGGTTCAGATCTTTTGGAATCTAGTTTTATCTGTTTTGTTTGTTGAGCGGCTTGGGGGTTTCATTTTTCCTCTTTTTCCTGCGTGCGTGGGGATTTGAATTTTGTATAGTGTTTTGAGAGATGAGAAGAGAAAAAAGGGAGGGGGGTGTGCATTTTGAGGGGTGATTCTTTCTTGTTTTATGAGGGGGGGGGGGATTTAGTTTTGTGGTGTTTGGTTTATAAGCTGGTGGGATCTAGGGTGATGCCCCCTCCTTTTGTAGGAGGAGGGATGTCTTTAAGGCATGGCAAAGATCGTGCGCTTTTGTACTTTTATATCTGGGGCATCTGTAGCATAGATCTCGATATTTAGCGGGATGGTCTTTGATGAATGGCTGATGGATTTATCAGATCTTAAGATCACGACTTCCTTGACTTTCTGGCCGGCATTGACGAGCACGGGGGATGTGGGTCTTAAAATTTCTATAGAATCTTGATTTAAGATCTTAAAGCTATAGCGATGGGGCTTTTTGTCGGTGTTTTCAAACAAGAATACATAAAAGTTGTCTATCGCACCATTTTTGCGGACTTTGTACAGCTCTGTGTTGCGATCGATGTTTACTAGGACGGGCTCTTTATTGCTCCCCATGATGAGCATGATAGCAAGGATGATGGCTATCACGATCATATAGCCGATGGTAGCCCCACGAAAGTACTTGACTTTTGAGCTTGAGGCGATGGCATTTGGCGAGCTCCAGCTTACTAGGCTTGGCTTGTTGAACTTAGCCATCACATCAGAGCAGGCATCCACGCATTCAAGGCAGTTGATACACTCAAGCTGCATGCCTTTGCGGATATCAATATGGGCTGGGCAGACTTTCACGCACTGCTGGCAGTTGATGCATTCATTAGCCTTATCCTGCTTTTGAGGTGGGGCTAGGAGTGAGCCTTTCTCATCATAGACTGTGCCACCGCGCTTGGTATCATAGACTGCCATTAGCGTGTTGTTGTCAAAAAGTACGCTTTGCACCCTTGCATAAGGGCAGATATATACGCAGAAATTTTCTGCCATGAAGGTGATATCAAAGGTCACAAAAATAGCTATACAAAGCCAGAATCCAAGTAAAACTTTGTGATCTAGGGGCTGGTGCATATAGGCAAAGAAGTCACTAGGTGGCACAAAGTAGAACAAAAAGGTCGCACTGGCTAAAAGCGCGATGATGAAAAATATAGCAACAGCTAGGGTCTTTTTAAAGATGTTGATCTTTAGGGAGTAGTCGGGGGATTTTTGTTTGTTGGCTATATTTTTCCTAAGCTTTAAGATCTTGGTCTCTATGAGATCGCGAAAGATCACACGAAAGAGTGTCTGAGGGCAGCCCCAGCCACACCACATGCGCCCGCCAAGAGTAGTGAGGAAAAAGATCCCCACAAAAAGTAAAATCAGCAAAAACGGCATCAAATAAAGCTCAGAAGCCCCAAAGGCTGTGCCTAGAAGATGCAGCTCTTTGTGGTCAAAAGAAAGCAGGAAGATTTGATTGCCATTAATCTGTATAAAAGGTAGGATGGTAAGGACTATGGTTAAGATCACATAGCCTATGTAGCGACGATATCGCTTTTTTGGATTTGCAGTTTTCATAATCGCTCCTTAGATTTGAGATAAAGTGCTAGGCTAGAATAAAGGATACCTAAAAATAAAAGCCAATAAAAATACCCCATGACATCCCTAAGACTAGCATCCATTTGGTTAAGACGCAAGAGTGCGTTTATCCCATGGTAGGCAGGGATGAGATGAGCAGGGATATCTAAAAAAGCCGGGATGAGATCTCTTGGCCAGATAAAGCCTAGTAAAAAGACAATGGGCAGGGATGAGGCAAGGACAATCTGCATGGGCAGGGTGGCATTTTTGATCAATGTGCCTAAAAATAGACCCAGTGAGAGGAAGCTAAAAATAAGACTTAGGCTAATAATCCAGAAATCGGCAATATTAGCGGTGGTAGAGATATGATACTTTTCAAAGAAGAAGCCAAAAAATAGTGCAAAAAGCGCGATATAAATGGATGAAAAGGTGAGCAATCGTGCGCTAATGAGGATAAAGGGATGGGTGTTATTATAGTAGGCATGAGGGTCTTTGAACTTGAGGTTGGCCTCATTTTCTTTAGCGCATAAAATCATAATGCCACCTATGCCTGTCTGATGTAGGATGAAGATAAGGACTGCTGCTAGGGCGTAGTTCATATAGCCTAGAGTGGGGTTAAAAAGTGGGATACCTTCTTTTTGTAAAAGTTTAGATTCTTTGAGTGGGGTGGGGGATTTTAGCTTGCGCTCTAGCTTGATGTGCTCACTTAGTGCGCTAGCAGCTGTGTTAAAGCCTTCGATAATCGCACCATAAGCAGAGAAATAAGAGGCATTGGCGATGTACTCAAGAGGGGTGGTGATGCCAAGGAGTAGGTTTTTGCTAAACTTATGGGGGATCTTAACATAGCCTAGAATCTCACCTTTTTCTAGGAGATTGAGGGCGTTTTTCTCTTCTTTGGTGGTAAGGAGTAGCTTTAGCTGTGGCATGGCCTTGATATAAAAGATGAGTTCTTTAGAAAGCATAGAATCATCCTCATCTACGATAGCCACACTCTGTGCATCAATCACATCGCTGCGATAGGGGGTGGGGTAAAGTAGGGCATAGATGATAGACCCTCCAAGGATAATAAGCAGTATGGTAGAGTTGGTAAAGATGGCTCTAAGCTCTTGTTTTAAAACCTCAAAAAAGCGTAACTTAGCCAAAACTAACCCCTTAGCCAATTTCTTTTAAGATAGATAAGATGACCTAAGGGCAGCGTGAGTATAAAAATACAAAGCGGTGCTAGAGTGTGAAGGCTTTTTAGGATGGGTGAGGCGTAGTTAGCCTGCTCAAGATAAAAGCGCATAAAATAGGATATGGGCAAGATGTGATTCCAAAATGAGGCAAAGCTCTCCATCGCGCTCTCTGGGTAGGTGACTCCAGCAAAGGCTAGGCTTGGCGCGGTATAGGCAGCGATGATGCTAAGGGCTTTGGAAGGGATCTTTAAAATAGCCATGAGCAAGACTACAACTCCGCTAATACTAAGGCCTAAAACTAGGAATCCAAAAAAGATCAAATCAATCTGGCCTACTAGGGTAAATCCCCAATAGCTGAAGCAAAACACCATGATCATCGCCCAAAATAGCATGATGAAAAGATTAAAACTAATGCGTGTAAAAAAGTCAAGGCTATCTCTAATAGGGTAGCTTAAAAGGTTTAGCAGTCCTAGGGCGACTAGGATCTGCCATAGGCAAGGGAGGATGAGCGTGATGAGGAACTGGGCGTAGTTGTTTTTGGGGTTATAAAGGGGGTTGATGTGTGGGATGATGGGCGTGGTTTTGCTTATAGCAGCATTAATATTTTGTGAGGTGATGAGCTCTCTGGCAGCCTCAAGCTTGGCATTTTGGATCATGATGATAGGCAAGAGGGCATTATCTAGTGCTTTGCCTACTAGGATGAACTGGGCATTGTAATAAAAAGGGAGATTCTGCGTGATGCCAAGCTTTACTTTGCGCTCTAAGTCATAGGGGAGGATTAAAGCACCATAGATTTTTCCAGAGTTTAGATCCTCTTTAGCAGCACTTAGGGAAGGGTAGTAGGCCTTTAGCTCTAGGGTGGGGGAGGCGCTTACTTGCTGTGAGATATCATAGCTTAAAGAGCTTTGATCTTCATTGATGATGCCAATGGGGAGCTTTCTGGGAAGCTGGGCTATAAAGATGCTAAAGATGATAAGGCCAAGTATCAGGGGCAAAAATATATAGATGACCCATAGCATCTTGCTTTGAGCGAGGATCTTAAAAAGTGGGCACATGGGTCAGTCTAGCTTGACTAATACACTCATCCCAGAGCGTAAGTTTTTGATCTTGCTAATGGGGTGGGCTTCTATTTCATAGGTTTTCATATCATAGCCACGGGTCGCATTGGTGGCTTTCCATGTGGCAAACTCACCCATCGCAGAGATATAGCTTACTTTAAACTTCGCATATACCTTTAGTGCGGGGATATAGGCTTTGAAGATGCTGCCTTTAGCAAAGCGTGAGAGGTACTGCTCGCTTACTGGTAGGCGCACCCAAATATCATCCATATCTACAACCATCACCACGGGGAATCCACTGGGTGAAAGCTCGCCATTATGCAAGAGGACATTGCTCACTTCACCGCTAATTGGCGCATAGGCATAGGCATCTTGCAAGAAGGCTTCTACTTCATCAACCTGCCCTTGTGCTACAACTTGACGCTCTGAGCTGGCTTTTTTAGCGCCTTCACGCGCGCCAGCAAGGGCGATCTGGTATTGCTGGTAGGCAGCATTTTCATTATGCTTGGCACTTTTATAGGCTGCTAGGGCCTCATCGCGTCTCTGCAGGCTTACCACACCGCTTTTATAAAGCTCTTCTATGCGCTCATAGGTCTTATGGGCTAGATCGCTCATGGCTTGAGCAGATCTCCAGACATCTTCTGTGGATGTGATAGATTCTTTGCGTGAGCCAGCATGGGTCTCTTCATTCATCGCTTTAGCGATCTCATAGCCTGCTTTAGCTTGGGTGTACTTTGCATCAAGTTCTGGGCTTTGGATCTGGTAGATAAGCTGACCTTTTTTGATCATATCGCCCTTTTTGACATGGAGGTTTTCTATACGGCCTGGTAGCTTAGAGCTTACAGAGTACTCGCGCGCAGCGATCTGACCTTGTAGGATCTGTGGTTTTGGCTTATAAGCACGATAAAAGGCACTGCCTAGCCACAAAAGCAATAAGGCTAGTAGAATGATGATAAAAAGGCTCTCAAAAAGAGGGCGTGAAGGTTTTGGTGATGGGGTGCTTGGAGTGGGGTTTGATGGATTTTTCTGATCTTTTTGGGCTTTGTTGTATTCTTTGATCTTTGTGGCTAGGGCTTTGAACTCTGCGCGCTTTTCTTTTATGCTTTTAGATTCTGTATTTTTTGCAAGAGATATTTTAGCTGGTGTTTTAGCTGGTGTTTTAGCTGGTGTTTTAGCTGGTGTTTTAGCTGGTGTTTTAGGGGCTTGCTTTTTGGTTTTTGATGTGGTTTTTGGTTTTGTAAGCTTTGCCATTTTTTACCTCTGGAGTTCGTAAAATTCATCAATATCATCGCCTATGGCCATGAGTTTGGCCAAAAGGACTATGTATTTGTATGCAAGCATTTTTTGTTCTAAAAGCGTGCTTTGGAGGGTATTTCTTGCATCATTGACCTGAAGGGAAGTGGCTAGGCCTTGCAAGAAGGCTTTTTCTTGAAGTTTGAGATTTTCTTGTGCTAGTTCTATGTTTTTATCCATGCTTTGGTACTGTGTCTGAGTAAATAGCGTCTCTTTATAAGTGCGGCGGACTAAAAGCTCCATATCCTGCCTTGCTTGGGATTTGCTATGCTCTAGCTCAAGCTTGGCTAGCTTGGCTGCCTGGATCTGTGGGATGCGTCCAGTAGGAGAGATGAGAGGCAGGCGTGCTATAGCACCTACATACCAGTTTGGCAGGCTTTGAGTGGGGTTTTTATTTGGTAGGCTTGGGTTATCTAGTAGGAATTTATTGTCCATAAAATAGGAGCCTGCTAGGGTGATTGTAGGGAAGAAGTCAGCGATCTTTATCTTTTTATATTCATTGGCGATTTTGATCTGATAGTCTAGACTTCTTAGCGCAGGGTAGGAATCTAGCGTGTGCTCTACATAGTAATCTTCGCTTTTTAGCGGTTTTGAAGGTGGGATGAGGATCTCAGAGATGGGGTTGATGCCTTTGGTATTTAGGATGGTATCTAGTGCCATCTGGGCGATATCTAGGTTGTTTTGGGCTTCTTTGAGTGAGTTTTCACTTCTTAGCAGGGCAACCTCTGCTCCTAACACCTCTAGCTTGGCGACCTGACCAGTTTTATATAGTTTTAAGGCATGTTCATAGTGGCTCTTAGCGCTTTGATGGATGGTTTTGGTTGTTTTTAGGATCTCTTGATTTAGCCAGATATTATAATAGATCTGGACAAACTCCTGAAAGGTAGAGAGGATTTTAAGGCGTAAGGCCTCTTTGGAATCAAGGATGGTTAGCTTAGAGATATTAATAGAGTAGATTCTCTTCCCACCTGTATAAAGAGGGTAGATGATATTTAGTGCACCGATGATGATATCTTGATTGATGATATTGGTTTGATCTGGGATTTTGTTTATAGCTGGGAGGAGGCTTCCCATGCCATTGGCAGTCCCAATGCTTTGAGAGATATCATTTTTTAAAGTCGTGTTGGAGATGGCTATCGGGCTACTTAGGTGTGCATAGACTGCTGTGATATCAACACTTGGTAAGAAAGATAGCTTGCTAGCAGTGCTAAGCTTGCTGGCACGCATTAGATTAGTTTGACTAGATCTGATGCCACTATTATGAATAAGGATATGCTCCCATGCTTCTTTGGCGCTTAGATCCTGGTGGCTAGGGGCTGGCTTGAATCCATTTTCCTTGGCTGATAGGATGGGATGAAGGCTTAGGAGGATGGATAAAAAAAGCTTAGTTTGCCATAGTTTCCAAATATTCTTCATAACTACCACGAAAATCAATAATTTTAGCACCATTTTCATCTGCTTTAAGCTCGATGATACGATTTGCAAAAGCATCAATAAGCTCTCTATCATGGCTAACACAGATGATGTTGCCATTAAAGTTATAAAGTGCTTCGCCAAGCGCGATGATAGATTCTAGATCTAGGTGATTTGTAGGCTCATCTAGCACGAGGAAGTTGCCCCCTTCTAGCATAAGACGTGATAGCATCATCCTGTGCTTTTCACCACCGCTAAGTGCATTGATGCTTTTTTCTTGCTCTTCACCATTAAATAGCATCCTGCCTAAGGCATTTCTAATCTCGCTACTATCAGCCTTTTTATCAAAGCTTCTTAGCCACTCATAGAGTGTCTCTTCACCCTTGATCTCTTCGCTGATATTTTGCGGGAAGTAGCCTCTTTGTGTCGTCGCACCCCACTTTACAGATCCGCTATCTGGCTTTAGCTCTTCGACTAAAATCTTGCATAAAGTGCTTTTGCCAACGCCATTTGCACCAATAAGTGCGATTTTATCCCCGGGTAAGATTTTTAGGCTGACATCTTTTAAAACGACTTTAGAATCATAGCTTTTTGAGATATTTTCACAATCTAGGGCTTCATTGCCAATAGTGCGATTGGGCTTAAAAACGATGCTAGGATCTCGTCTAGATGAGACTTGCAGGGCTGAGATATCTAGCTTTTCTAGTTGCTTTTGGCGAGAGGTGGCTTGACGGGCTTTAGAGGCATTAGCAGAGAAGCGCGCGATGAACTTTTCTAGCTCTTCTTTTTCTTTAAGCTTTTTATTGCGCTCCATTTCTTGCTGCTTTGCCATCAGGGTAGAGGCTATATACCAGTCATCATAATTACCACTAAACTCACGGATGGTCTTAAAGTCTAGATCTAGGATGTGTGTACAGACTGCATTAAGGAAATGGCGATCATGTGAGATGACGACCATCGTGCCTTCATGTCGCTTGAGGCTTTCTTCTAAATAGGAGATGGCAGGCAAATCAAGGTTGTTGGTAGGCTCGTCTAAAAAGAGGATATCAGGTTTTGGGAAAAGGACTTGGGCTAGCAGGATTTTAAACTTATCACCACCAGTTAGTGTTTTCATAAGATCATTGTGCTGGCTTGCTTGAAAGCCTAGGTCTTGTAAAATCTTTTCAATGA
This sequence comes from uncultured Helicobacter sp., assembly GCA_949298825.1. Classification (GTDB taxonomy): domain Bacteria; phylum Campylobacterota; class Campylobacteria; order Campylobacterales; family Helicobacteraceae; genus Helicobacter_H. The sequence continues at coordinate 17,674 of CASFYB010000014.1, read as the reverse complement.
CAACTTCATATTCATACATCGGATCTTCTTCAACACAAATCATCTCAAGCTCGCCAAGTCTGACATTAGTAGCCTCATCACTTAGATCGCCTTCAGTATAGATCTTTTCTTTTTCTTTGATCGCATCATAAAGGCGTTTATTCCCAATAAGTACGGTATCTTTTAAGCTTAGGTCTTCAAAGGCGTATTGATCTTGGCCTAAAACGCCAAGCTTTGCATTGGGATTGATGATGATCTCGCCACTGCTAGGCTCATAGATGCCAGATAGGATTTTTAAAAAGGTGGACTTGCCAGCGCCATTTGCCCCGATAAGGCCATAGCGCTTACCAGAATCAAGTTTAAGATTGATATTTTCAAAAAGCTTTTTAGTCGCATAACTCATTGATAGATTTATGGTTTGAAGCATAGAAATCCTTGTGTGATATTTGCTCTATTATTTTAGCAAAAATTTAAGATATGGTGAATTTTATGTGTTTTAGAAATAGAAAATATAAGCAATCTTAAACTCTGGAGAAGGGGTGATATCAAAGCTTTGCTTGAGGGTCTGCTGCGTCCAGGGGTTGGTCTCTTGGGTGCCATTAGAGTTTGGTGCGATATGCCACATTACTTGATTTAGGCTATAGTAGGGGATCTTTACTCCAAAGTCGATCCTATCATGGCGTGAGAGGTAAAGACTGGTGCCAAGATTTATAAACACTCCATTACCAGAGGCATAAAATGCGCTATCTTTTTCAGAGTTGCTTAAGGATTCATTTCTCCAATAAAGGCTTTTTACAAGGCTAAACTCTGCGCCAAAACCAGCAAAGACTCCTAACTTGATGGCAGGTGTTTTTGACCAGATTTTTTTAAGAAAATAATCAATAGGGATATTAGCAAAAAAATCTAGATTGATGCTAAAGGTCGTGCTAATAGCATTGCCAGCTAGAGTAGGCTGCGGGGTAGTGGGATTTAGCATAGAGACTTCAGTTTTTCCATCGCTATCATGAAATTTAGAGCTTGTCTTATGCTCAGAATAGCTTTGGCGAGTGCCTAACCATACTTTAGCCATCTCAATGCTCCCATAGATTCTAAGTCCAGAAATGCGCAAAGGATCAAAAATAGCTTCATTACCAAAAATAAAGCTCAAAGCAGAATCGCTACCCCCCTGATAGCTAGCATCTGAGGTCCCACCATAGCAGGTGCCAACGCTATAGCCAGAGCCATTATTACAACTAGAGGAATCTTTATAGATAGATTGTGTATAGTGAGTATTTACTTTATGATAAAAGCCAGTGCTAAAGCCTACAAAGGCGTTATTTTCAATAGAATAGGCAGATAGGGGAAGAGAGATCAAAAGGTAGCATAAAATGGCTTTAAAAGATCTCATCAAACACTCCTAGCATTGAGTGTGACTAGCTGGGGCAAGGGTCTGTCTACTAGCAAATGTGTATCAAAAAAATCCTCAATCCTATTTCTAGTCTCTTTGATATCGCTAAGGGAGTTGACAATGTCTCTAAACTCACTAGCTCCATGATGACCTTTGGCATAGGCATGCAGGTTTTTCCTAAACATGATCACCCCTCTAGCGCCATAAAAATCCACCATAGAATCAAAATGCTTAAGTACTAAATCTTTTTTGATGATGCTGGGAATCGCTTCAGTTTGGTTTTTGATCTGCCAAAAGATCCATGGAGTAGAGATGGCTGCACGGCCTATCATGAGGCCATTTGCACCTGTGATATCTAAGACACGTTTAGCGCTTTTGTAATCAGTGATTTCGCCATTAGCAATCACGGGGACTTTGAGGATGGATTTAATCAAAGCAATAGAATCATAATCAATCCTATCTTTTTTGTAGCCATCAGACTTAGTACGACCATGGACTACGACATAATCTACTGGCGCATCTTTGAGTGCATTGGCAATCTCTAGGGGGATTTTTTTATCAAAGCCTAGTCGTACCTTGACACTTGTGTAGGGTGTTTTTGTGGTTTGCCTGATGATAGTAAGCATCTCTACTAGCTTTGGCAAATCTTTTAAAAGACCGCTACCATTGCCGTGATTGGCTACTTTTGGGGCTGGGCAACCGCAGTTAAAGTCAATGATATCAATACCATCAATATCATTTAGTACCTCTGTAGCCTTTTTGATGATCTCTGGTTTTGAGCCTGAGATTTGTACAGCATAGGGGGTTTCATTGGGGGATTTTTCTACCATTTTGAGTGTTTTGGTATTGCTATAAACAAGGGCATGCGAGCTTATCATCTCACTAACTGTAATATCTGCGCCAAATTGCTTGACGACATTACGGAAGGGTAGATCTGTATAGCCTGCTAGTGGCGCAAGCATCAAAAGATTGTCAAATTTAATATTCATTATTAATACTCAAAAATAGTTTTTCAAATTATAGCATTAAAAATCTGTCAAGAACTTTTCATAACCTGCTTTTCTAAGCTCGCAGGCTGGGCATATCCCACATCCGTAGCCCCAAGCATGGCGCCTATCTCTTATGCCTTCATAGCAGGTGTGGGTATCCTCTAGGATAAGATCTAGGATATTTAGATCTCTAGCTAGGGCAAACTCCTCTGCTTTGGTCATGGATTTTAGAGGTGTATGGATGGTGATACGAGTTTGTGAGCCTAGATTTAGCGCATGAATAATCGCATCAATAAACTCACCCCTGCAGTCTGGATAGCCGCTATAGTCTGCTTCAGAAACTCCAAGGGCTAAGTGATTGGCATGGATTTTTTGACTAAAAGCATGGGCTAGGGTGATAAAGAGGGCATTGCGATTGGGGACAAATGATGCAGGGAGATTGGAATGATCTTTATGCATCTTAGAAGTGGAATCTTGGCGGTTTAAAAATAGGGCTGATTCTACGAGGTTTTCAAAAAAAGTAATGGGGATGATGCTAAGGGGTAGATCCAGCTTTTTGGCAATGATTTTGGCCTGTGTGAGTTCGATTTTATGACGTTGGTTATAATCAAATGCAATGAGTGAGACTTTGGCAAACTTTGCTTTGGCCCAAGCAGCTGTGGTGCTGCTATCTTGCCCCCCGCTAAAGATAACCAAACAATGCTCTTTAGGTGTATTTTCTGACATAAAATTCCTTTAAAACTTGATTTGATTATAATATATCTAAAAAAATAGGTTGGAAGTATATGCATGGAAGTATAGGGGATTTGAGCTTGGTAGATATGCCTATAAGCAAAGGGGCTAAGAAGATCTTTGAGGTACTTGATAGAAATTTGATTGAGGGGTATTTGATAGGGGGGTGTGTGCGTGATTTTTTGCTTGGGTTTGATAGGCATGATTATGACTTTGCTGCAGGTGAGGATCCTCATAGGCTTTTAGAGATTTTTAAAAATGCTGGATTGAAGGTCTTTGATATTGGGATGAAGTTTGGGACTATTGGTGTGAGGGTAGGAGGAGAGTTTTTTGAGATCACAAGCTTTAGAGAGGAAGGAGGGTATAAAACTTTTAGAAAGCCAGAATCTGTAAGCTTTACAAAGAGTTTTGATAGGGATGTAAAAAGAAGGGATTTTAGTATTAATGCTTTGGCCTATCATCCTAAAAAAGGGGTGGTTGATTTATGTGGAGGGATAGAGGATTTAAAGAGAAGAATCTTGCGCTCTATTGGCAGGGCAGAGGAGAGGTTTTTAGAAGATGCGCTTAGGATTTTGAGGGGAGTGGGATTTGTAGCTAGATTTGATCTTAGCATAGATGAAGAGACAAAAAAGGCCATGCTTTCTTTGGCGCATTTATTGGAGCATATTTCTAAAGAGAGGATCACAAGCGAGTTTGTAAAGATTTTAACAGCGCTTTGTAATATCAAGAAGACAAGGGAGATTTTTAGCGAGTTTGAAGGCATATTTGATGGGCTTTTTGGAAGTGGATTTAGTGCTTTGGCTTTGGAGAAGGGGAGGTATTTTACTGATGCAAATATAGAGCTTAAAATAGCACTTTTATTCTTAGAAAACCAGGCTGCTCTAAATAGGCTTATGCTTAGTAAAAAGCAGCAAGCACAAATCAAGGCATATATGCAGTGGCTAGAAGTATTAGATAGCTTTGATGCTCCAGAGCTCAAGTATAAGATCAAAAAGCTTTTAAATAAAGAGAGTAAGGGTGTGGCTATAGAGTGGATGGGTCATTTTATAGAGGCCTTATATTTAGATGCAAAGGTGCTAGAAGCATATAGGGAGATTGTGCAAAAAGGTGAGGCCTATAGGCTCTGTGATTTGGCTATTTCTGGGAAGATGCTAGCTGAGATTAATATCTCTGGCAAGAGGTGTGGGGAGATTTTAGAGCGGTTATTAGACTTGGTGATGCAAGGAGGGCTTGATAACACACAAGAAGAGCTACTAAGGGCTGCAAAATCTATGATGGATTCAGAGTTTTGATAGAATAAGATTTAGTAATGTTTGGAGAGGTAGTATGCATAGCAAAAAGATTAAGTTGATTTTTGATGGGAGGATATTAAAGTATTTAGATAATAAAAATCCTTCTCGCAGCGGGATATTTTTTAGCGCTTATAATTTATTTTTAGAATTTCAAAAACGCTATGATTTTTATCTTTATAGTGATATTGCTTCAGATTATATTAATAGGAAAAAAATTCCCAAACCTCACCCATCTATCTAAAAATAATTGGCGTGTGCGCTTTTTATCCTATCTTTTCTTCCTCTCTACTAGGGTTAGATTGCCAAAGATTTTATCTAAGTTTTTTAGTGCTTTTTTGCTTGTTTTGGGGCGTGTGAAGTTAGATTATTTGAATTTGACTAAAGATGGTCAAAAGGTCGTATTTTTCTCCCCATTTATGGCAGTACCAAAAGAGTTTTTAGGAGAGGAGTATTTGCGTTTTACACTTTTGCATGACTGTATCCCACTTGTTTTTGATGACTTCCCTAAGCCAGATTTTTTAAGAAGATTGTTGGGGGGGGGGGATTGGTTTAGTCTCTTAATAGCCTCTTTAAATAGCAAGGATTTTTACTTTGCTAACTCTGAATATACAAAGCAGGATTTTTTGAAATTTTTCCCTCATCTGCGTAGCAGACAGATCACTGTGAGCTATCTGGCCGCAGATAAAAATACCTTTTGCTGTAATAGGGATGATGGGCTTAATCTAGCAATAAGACAAAAATACAATATCCCACAAGGCAAATATATCTTTAGTCTTTGCACTCTAGATAAGCGCAAGAATCTACTTTTTGCTATTGAGTGCTTTATTGCTTATATTAAGGAAAATAAAATAGATGATCTTGTGTTTGTGCTAGGGGGTGGGCATTATGGTGAGTTTAGGGAGATTTTAAGATCTAGGGTGCCAGATGAATATGCTAGAAAGATTATTTTTACAGGCTATCTTTTGGATAATGAGCTCTCTAATTTATTTTCTCATGCAATCTGCAGTGTGTATTTATCTATTTATGAGGGTTTTGGTCTGCCAATTTTAGAATCTATGCAGTGTGGTTGCCCAGTGATTGCTGCTAATACCACTTCTTTGCCTGAAGTGCTAGGTGATGGGGGGATTTTGGTAGAACCTACAGATGCATTAGCACTAAAGAAAGCTTATGAGGTGATGTATGGCAATGAAAATTTAAGAGAAGAATTGAGGCAAAAAGGTTTAAAATGGGCGCAGAAATTTAGCTGGGGAATCTGTGCTGATATTATGGAAGAAATGATTAAGAAAAAATATTATGCTACTAAGGAGAGTCATTAGTTTTTACCTTTGCTTTAGTATAGGTTTGTTTATAAGAAAGTGAGATGCCAATAATAAGATTTGTAGCTGGGGTTTTAAAATATTGACCTTTGAGTAGATAGAAGCTGATATAGGGGGCGATAAAAAGGTGTTTTGTCAGAGAAGTTTCGATTCTGTTGTGAAATTCAAATTCTGATTGTGGACTAAAGTTTCGTGGATAATTGTTGAAAAAATATTGCTTAAAATTAAGGGTGCTAAGCCATTTGACATGTTCATTAAAAGGATATTGTGCCTGCATAAAAAGGTTAAATCCTATGCTTTGTGTGGGGGATGAATACGTGAAGTTTTCCTCACCAAAGATACTAAGATTGAGGCTTTTAAGGTACTTGCCATCAAAAAGTTTTAATCCTGGATTGAGATTTAAGATTTTAGTACGATCTCTTGTTTGTGGGCGCATAAATTGAGTTTGATAAGAAAGTTGAATAAATGGTCCCATATCAAAGCCACCAAGAGTATCAAAGCTCCATATTTTTTGAGTATAGTCTGTTGAAATAAAAATGCGATCTAGCGTGGTGTTGTCAATTTTTGGAGCATTTTTAGGTTTTATGATATTGCGTCCATATTCTGCAAAAAGTAGATTGAAAATCACAAATTTTTGGGCATAAAAGTTGCTATGAAAAAATAGTTTCCCTTCTGCTAGAATCTGTGAATTTCCTTGAAAATAAGTGCTTGAGAAATTTTGATAGTTTTCTTGATTGTTGATTGAGGTAGAAGAAAAGTTTAAAGAGATATTATCAAATCCAATATCCCAGCCTTCTTTTTCATCATCAGGAGCAAGATCTTTATAGAATTTTTTTGGGTTTTCCTTTGCTGTGAGAAGCGAGAGGATGAGCATAAGGAGAAAAAGCTTTTTCATTGGTGAGTGATTTTTTCTAGCCATTCATTGAGATTTTTTTCAAATCCTATAGAGCTTTTTTCTACAAACTTAAGCTCCTTGGCCAAGTAGTCTTGCTTTATAAATCCTCCAAAATCATGAGGATAGAGATAGCTTTTGCTATTTGGCAGGATATTAGCAGGGATGGGCAGATCTGGGTTTTTAGTCACATAGTCTAGCGCTTTATTGATCGCATTATAGGCAGTGTTGCTTTTTGGGCTTGAGGCTAGATAGATCACACATTGTGCTAAAGGGATCCTAGCTTCAGGATAGCCGATTTTAGAGACTATGTTGAGCGTGGATGAGGCGATATTGATGGCATTTGGATTAGCATTGCCAATATCTTCGCTAGCTAAAATAGCCAATCTTCTAGCAATAAAGTCGGGATTTTCGCCACCAGAGATTAGTCTAGCTAGATAATAAATAGCCGCATCAACATCGCTGCCGCGTATGGATTTGATCATGGCTGAAATAAGATTGTAGTGGGGATTATCCTCGTTGCAAGACTGGGCAAGGGAGGTGGGGCGCAGTGATTTTAGCATCTCTAGGGTGATGGGAGCAGATGTATTTAGTGCTAGATCAAGAAGGTTTAGCATCGCTCTGGCATCTCCATTGCTAGAGTGGATGAGGTAGGACTTGGCATTGGAATCTAAGTTTATAGACTTTTGGACAGAATCTAAAATCTTTTCAAGGTCTTTGTATTCTAGTGGCTTTAGCTCAAAAATATGAGATCTTGATCTTATGGCTTGCGTGAGCGTGTAAAAAGGATTTTCTGTGCTTGCGCCTAAAATGATGGCTTCAAAATTTTCCATAATAGGGAGGAGAAACTCTTGTTGAGTGCGGCTTAGGCGATGGATCTCATCTATAAAGACTACAGGTCGAGCTAGTGTATAAAGCGAGAGTTCTTTGCGTAAAGATTCTAGCTTGAAGTTCACGCCATTTAGTGATATGAATGGCGCTTGGAGTTGGTCGGCTATGAGGTGGGCTAAAGTAGTCTTCCCGCTTCCTGGTGGGCCAAAGAAAAAGGCGTGAAAAGCCTTTTTAGATTCTAAAGCTTGTCGTAGTGGGGCATTTTTGCCCAGTAGATGTTCTTGGGCGATGAAGTCATCCAAGCTTTTGGGGCGCATACTAGAAGCAAGGCTATTTGTTTGCATAGATCACTTTTTTTTGAAAAGGATGATATCATAAGAGTTTTGCTTAATCACAATATCGTTGCTAGATTTTTTGGCTTGATTGGATCTTAAATCTTCAATAATTGAATCTAGCTCATCTAGACGTTCTTTAAGCCTTAGGATGATATCCACGCCAGCTAGATTTACTCCCATATCACGAGTAAGGCGCAAAATGGTTTTAATTTTATCAATATCGCGTTGAGAATAAAGGCGCATCTTACCATCAGTGCGACCTGGCTCAATCAAGCCTTCTTTTTCATATTGACGTAGGGTTTGTGGGTGGATCTCTAGAATCTTTGCCACCACAGATATGAGATAGACAGGTTCATCATAGCTATACATAGGCTCTCCTTAGTTATCAGGTAGTTCATTTTTAAGCATTTCTTGCAATGGCTCTGATAGATCTTGTAATTTTGGCATAAGAATTTGGATTTTGATATACAAGTCGCCCATTTGTGAAGTTTTACGATTTTTAGAGCCAAGCTCTTTGATTCTGAGTTTTTGACCATTTTTTGTATTTTGAGGGATTTTGAGTTTTATATCTTTATAGAGAGTTTTGACTTCTATCGTGCCTCCAAAAAGAGCTGTCTTAAAAGGGATTTCACAAGTTTTTGTCAAATCATCACCTTCTTGGGTGTATTCATTGCTTGGGTTTATGTGTATTTTTAATAACAAATCACCATGTCTAGATCCACTAGCCTTTCCCTTGCCTTTAGCGCGCAGAGTTTCTCCCTCTTTGATGCCAGCAGGGATTTTGATCTCAAAGCTTTCACCACCTATATGCACACTTTCTTTTCCGCCCAGTATAGCAGTCTCAAAGGCAATATTAAGCGTGCTTTGGATATCTAAATTTACCCCAAAGCCAGAATCAAACCCCCCAAATCCAAAACCTCCTCCTTGGGAAAAAAAGCTCTGTCCACCCCCTCCAAAGCCACCTTGATGTCCAAAAATAGATGAGAGTATATCATCTAGGTTGATCCCACCTTGTGATCTAGCAAAATCACCAAAGCTTTGCCCGCCAAACATACTATCCCCAAACTGATCATATTGTGCCTTTTTTTTCTCATCGCTTAGGATTTCATAGGCTGCATTGATTTCTTTAAACTTTTCTTCAGCATCCTTTGTCTTATTGATATCAGGGTGATATTTGCGTGCTAGGCGGCGATAAGATTTTTTGATCTCTTCATGACTGGCATTAGGGCTTACTTCTAACGTTTCATAAAGGCTTTTTTTCATTTTTTATCCTTGATTTATTTTGGTTTCTTTGATATTGATTTAGTGTATGAGCATTATAAAACCTTAGTGTAACTAAGTCAAGTTTTGCTATCAATAAACTTGATTCTTGGACTAAGAGGGGCAAAATACTCTTAAAATTTTGCCTTTGTGCCACTAGATTTGATAAAATGGAATAAAAAGTGCTTTTTACTCAAACGACTTGAAATTAAATACTAAGGATAGTGGATGCCAAAGAGGATTTTAGGCATATTTTTACTAATGATATGTGCTGTTAATGCGATGCAGCTTGGTAAGCCCTTTCGGCCAGATGGGGCGATCGGCGATCCTAATAGCCCGCATGCTAATGATATATATGCTCGTACAATAGAACAAGCCTTTAGGGAAGGTTATATTAATGGACATGCTGGTTTTTATGCACAGCAATCTTCGCATAAGGATCCTACTTTTGTGGATTTGAATATGTCAGCTTCTTATGAGACTTTGCGTTTTAAGGGCTATAAGATTGGTATAGAGGCTTGGCTAAATGCCCAGATCTTCCAGGCTAATGTAAATGACTATTTTCATAATAAAGATATCTTTATCCTAAGTAATATTTATGGAGATTTTTATAATCCTTATGAAAAATTTGGAATCCGAGTAGGGCGGTATAAGATCGATGAAGAGTGGATCACTCATAACACAGAGGGTTTTAGTGTTGATTATGATGGATTAGAGAATATATCTTTGCATTTTAGCTGGGCATTTCGTAATGCATATGTAGAAAACTATTTTGCATGTGATTTTAATGGATGTGATCAGTTTGGTGATAGGATAAATCGAGCCTATAATGTTGTAGGTGCGATGTATCTAAGAAGCACTTTTACTATTCCTGTGTTTCCTGCAAAGATCACGCCTTATTTTTATATCGCACCGGGAGTATTTTTTACCACTGCTTTGAAGGCAGATATGGATCTGCCTATTGGCGCGATTGATTTAAGGGCAAATACTCAACTTATTTCTTATGTGCAAAGTCGTGGATACTATGGAAGTGAAGCTGGAAATGGCTTTTTGTTTTTACTAGATAGCTCAGTTTATTGGGAAGGGCTTGAAGGTGGAATTGGTATGAGCGCTACAGATTCTCATGGGGCGAGCATGATTGATGCTTTTGGTCAGCATACTGTATTTGAGCGCCCCGTAGGGATGTTTTGGGGTGGAGCTACGACAGTTTATGGCTATATGAAATATAAGATGAATTATTTAGAGTTGCTAGGTGCAATAAGAAATACTTTTATCAATGGGAAGAATGTCTTTAACTGGGAGCTTAGGGCATCTGGTAAGCCTGTGTTTAATCTTCAGGGCTTAGAGCTTGGTCTTGGTCTTATAGGTATGGATAATACTTCTGATGCAGTGGATTATTTTGGTGGGAAAGATTATCTGCTAGTTAGGGGATTTGTACAATTTAAATTCTAAGCCTAGAATCTAGGCTTAGTTGGTTAGTCTTAATGGATGAAGCTCATTTGCTCCGGGGGGGGGGGGTATTATCTGATTGTGTGTAGGGATCTTGATATTGTTTGCTAATATGTAAGAACTCATCTAGGTTGTCTAAAAATAGATCTACTAGTTCTGGTTGAAATTGTTTGCCGCGTAGGTTTTTGATATACTCAATCACTTCATCCATAGGCCATGCTTTTTTGTAACAGCGGTCATTGCTAAGCGCATCAAAAGTATCGGCTAGTGCAGTGATGCGACCAAAAAGTGGTATATCCTCGCCGCTTAGCTTTTTAGGATAGCCATTGCCATCCCACCATTCATGATGGCTACCAGCGATTTGCCCTGCTGTCTTTAGGATTGAGCGCGAAGAGTTTTTGAAGATTTCCTCACCAATGGTAGTGTGGGTTTTGATAATTTCAAATTCTTCTGGAGTGAGCTTGCCTGGTTTATTTAAAATAGCATCAGGGATACCAATCTTACCAATATCATGCATAGGTGAGGCTATGCGCAAAAGCCCTATATCATCTTTTGATAGTCCATAGAGTTTGGCAAGTAGAGCAGAGTACTCAGCAACCCGGATGATATGATTCCCAGTTTCTCTGCTTTTGCCCTCACAGATTGTTCCCATAGCATAGATGACATCTTTTTGGATATTTTCAATCTCTTTAGCATTGTTGATAACTTGGGTGATATCTGTACCCACAGCTATGATTTCTATTGGTTGTTGATGAAGACCTTTGATGATGCGTCCATGGCTTTTGATATAGCGCTTCTCTCCATTTGGACGAGTGTATTCTAAAATACCTTTGTATTCACCCTCTTTGCCTAGAGCTTGATTGACAAACTGCCATTGCCAATGCTCCTCTGGCTCGATAAACTCATAAATATTTCTTCCTACTATGAAGTTAGGATCTAGACCAGTAATCTTTGCAAAAATATCATTAGCATAGATAAAGTTTTTTTGCAGGTCTAGGCGAAAGAAGCACTGGCTACTATTAATAACCTGCTCATATTGCTCAAGCAAGAAGCGCTTTTCTTCATCAGTACGTCTAAGGAAGTCAGCATCTTGCTCAAGTGCCATGCGTCTTAGCTCATCATTTGTCTCATCTAGCTCGCCTATGAGATAGCCAGTAACCTCACCTTCATCATTAAGCATAGCTTGTGCAGCAGCCTTGACATGATAAAGAGTGCCATCAGCTCTCTTTTGACATAGTTTGCCTGCCCATGAATGGCCAGTTTGGAGTTGAGGTATGATGGAGTTTAATGCATTGGCTTTGCTTTCTTCATTAAGGAAGTCTAGGGCATTTTTGCCTATGATATTATCTTTGCTAAAGCCAGTGACTTCAATTAGGCGATCATTGACATACAAGACATTAAGCGCTTCATCAGTGATGACATGGAGCATGGCATCATCAACTAGTCTATGGTAAGCTTGGATTTTATTAGTAGTTTCTATGATCTCTTTATTTACAGTTTGGCTAAGATGAGAGATGGCATCTAGGATTAGGGCTTGTCTATTTGGCTTGTAGTTGCTAGTCTTTGTCATCTCCTTGCTATAATCAGGCTCACCTTCAATAAGGAATACAAAGGTATTGGTTAGACTTAAGAAGGCATTTTTATCATTAGAGCAGTAGATCTCACCATGGGTGAAAAATCCAGTAGATGGGATCTCTAGGAAGGTTTCAAGCAGATTTGAGACATTGTCTTTGCCCAAAAACATCAAACGACCAATACAGGAGTAAAAATAGATTCCCTCAATATTGCAAGGTAGCTCAGCATAGGTCTTGTGGAATTGACGACGGATATTATCAATAAGCCCAAATGTAAAGTTGACTTCCGCACCTTCTGGGACATTGTCATTAAAGGCAATCCCGCCATCATCAGCAATATAAAATGGAATCCTTGCTACCCTCATCCCGCCAACTTCAAATACAAAGGGGAACATATAAGCACTGACTGAGAAATTGTCTATAGCGGTATCTCCAAGATATTTACGATAAATATCAATAGCCTTTTGATTATTGATTTCATAAATAATATTATCGCGTGCTTTTGTGATGACAAGCTTAGGACCGATATTCTCCCAGCCAAAGACAAAGCTATTTTTGGCATATAAAGTATCAGAATCAATACTTAAGGCCACAAGTCCATCATCATAGATCCCATTATTATCCCCGATTAGGCCTCCATGCTCCTTAAAGGGGCTAGTGCGTCCACCAGTGATGATGATATTTTCTGTGATATCTTCTATTTCAGATAGGATGTCATATTGATAGAAGCTACCATTGCTTACAAAAATGACCATAAGCTTTGTTTTTTCTGTGATGATGGATTGGATATTTTCTCTAATATCTTGGATGCTCATAGAAGTAGGGCAATATACTTGCTTCATGCTTGTAGTTTTAAAACAGCTAATAGAGACGATATCCTCATTTTCTAAAATATGATTGGTGACAATAGTTTCTTTACTGCTTTGGGCTAAGAGGATGTGGCATGGTATGGTTTCATTTAGTGTGTTGATAATTTCTTGAGCTTTGTTTTTGTCCTGTGTGCTCATGAAGATCTGGACAAAATACTGTTCATCAGTATCCTTGCTAATGCCCTGTTTGGCTAGATCTTTTTGCAAAAGACCAGGTGTATCATAAGGAATATTTACTAATCTCATATAGCCCCCTCTTTAGGTAATGTTTTAAGATGAATAGAAAAACAGTGATTCCCTTCATCATATTGATAGCTTAGTTTAAGGGATAGTACTTTTAGTATCTCATGAATGATAGATAGTCCAAGTCCATATCCTGTAATAGCGCGATGAGTCTCATCTCGATAGAACGGCTCAAGATAGTAGCTAAAATCATGCCCTAAAGGTTTACCTTTATTGATCACTTTGATGGTATGATCTTGAGCGATGATGCTAATCTTACCATCTTGAGAGTATTTTAGTGCATTATCGACCAAATTTCTAAGTGCTACAGATAAAAGTTGTAAATCACTATAGATATTTTCATTATCTAGAATCTGAATCTGGATTTTATGACTTTCATCTTCAAATCCACTTAATGCCTCTAAAATCAATGTTTCTATGAAAAAATGTTTATAGCCAATAACGATATTTCCGCTATTAATGCGCTCAAATTCTAATATATTTTCAGAAATTTTTTGCAAATCATTGACATATTTTTCTATTTTTTTTTGCTCAGCAGCATCAGGGGATTTTAGGGCCAGCTTCATTTTGGCGATGGGAGTTTTTATCTCATGCCCTAGAGATCTTAAGATAAGTTCGCGACTTTTTAGCATCCTGACTATAGTGCGTTGGGAGGCAGAAAAGCTTCGTGTTAGCTCTCCTAGCTCATCTTCGCGCTTGCTTTGTAGCTCAAAGTTATAATTCCCACGGGCAAACTCTGAAATAGCCTTGGTAATGCGGCTTAATGGATTGAGAAGTGAAAATAGAGTGGCTTGAAAGATAAGCAGGATGAAGATAATAGGAAGCAAAAGGATATAGTTTTTATATTTATCCCAGAAGTCATAGCTTATGCTATGCTTTGCGATGATGGTATCATCAAAATAGCGCAGATAAAAGCCGACATATTTGTGCGTCTCAAAAATAGAGATAGAGATGATTTTATCCTCTCTTTTATAGAGGATTTTGGCATCTTTTGGAAGAGAATCAATAGTTGTATAGCGAAATTGTTTTAAAAACTCCTCAATAGCATTGATATTTCCCATAGCATAGCTAGGTAGGAGTGTCTGGACAAAGACAAGGGTCTCATTTTTAAGTCTTTCGTTTTTATTTTCTTTAGCTAGGTTGCTAATTTGCATCCATAAAATAAGGATGAAAATTAGTGCTATGATAAATAAGCCAATAAATCGGAATCTAAGGCTTTTTATAGGCAAAATTTATATCCTATCGCCCATACAGATTGAATAAATTTAGGCTCTTTAGCAGAATCGCCAATCTTAGCGCGTAGATTTCTCACATGAGTATCAATGCTTCTTAGTGAGCTTTCTTCATGAATGGCATTAATAGAGTTGGCAATGGCTTCTCTAGATACTGGATGGAGGCGATTTTCAATCAAAAATACCAGGATGTCAAATTCTGTATTTGTCAGATCGATCCTTTTGCCATCGATGCTCACTTCGCGTTTTTGGGTATTGATTGTTAGGTTATCAAAGACCATTTCTTTTGGTTTGAAGCGCCTAAGCAGGGCATTAACCCTAGCAATTAGCTCAGCTGGCTCATAGGGCTTAGCTAGATAATCATCAGCCCCTCTCTCAAAGCCCTGAATCTTATTATAAATATCTCCTCTAGCAGTAGAGATAATAATAGGTATGCTAGAGAAGGTGCGGATTTTCTTGCAAAGCTCAAAGCCATCCATCTCTGGAAGGGTGATATCTAGGATAATAAGATCAATCTTTTCTGATTTTAATATCTCTAAGGCCTTGTTAGGGTGGTCTGCAGCAATGCTCTCAAACCCAGCTTGATTAAGATAGGTCAGAATCAAACCTTGCATTTCCAAATCATCTTCAATTAATAACAACTTTCCCATTATTACTCCTTATTAAGATTTTGAATAAATTGTTGTCGCTGCTCTTGAGTGAGGATGCCATAAAGCTTTTGGAAAAATTTCCAATCAAGCACAGCCTTTTCTTTGTAGGTTTCTTTAAGATCTTCATCAATCTTTGATGTTACAAAGCTATCGGTTTTGAAGCTTTTAAATAGCTCATTATGGACTTTTTGATCGATCTTCCACCAGTTTTTAAGCTCATAATGATAGTTTTTAAATAGGGTTTCTATCTTTTCATCTTGGATTTCATCTAGCCCCACTTTTTTAAGGGTTTCATAAAGCTTATCTAAATCTTGCCACCCGGCAAAAACAGGACTTAATGAAAGTAAAAAGGCAAACAAAATGCTACGCATCACATCTCCTTAGAGCATTTCAAATTTTTTCACATAGATATCGATGGATTTTTCATTGCCCAAAAAGACGACAAAATCCTCGCTATTTATTTCAAAATCCAAACTAGGATTGGTATTCCATTTATCATAACGTTTAAGTGCGATGATTTTGATTTCTTGAGTGATATTTCCATTTTCATCTTTTTTGATGCTATTTTCTTGGATCTCTCTGATGGTTTTGCCATCAAAGATCTCGCTAGCTAGCACCTTGCACATTTTAAGATCTTCGCTAATAAGAGTCACATCTACTTTAGATGAGATAAGCTCAGCAAAGAGTCTATTAGCAGCTTCTCGCTCAGGATAGATCACTTTATCAGCGCCGATTTTAGCTAAGATTTGACCATGGGTTTTGCTTGTAGCTTTGGCTACGATCATTTTATTTCCCAGCTCTTTTAGGGCCATTACTGTCAGGATTGAAGCCTCCATATCGCCAATACTTACAATCACCACATCCACATCGCCAACACCAGCTTCTTTGAGTGCTAGCATATCTGTGGAATCTAGCATATAGAGATTTTCTACATCCTCTCTAAAATCACGAAAATTTTCTTGTGAGTTGTCACAAACTATAACGCTTTCATCATGGTCTAGCAGGCCTCTTGTGATATAAGAGCCAAACTTTCCAAGACCAATGACCCCATATGTTTTTTTAATCATACATATCCTTAAAGAAGAATTTTTTCCTTTGCATAGCTAACGCGGCTAACTTTGGCACGACCAAAGAGCGCTAAGGTAAAAATTACTACTCCAATTTTACCTAATACCATCGAAATAATAATTAATATTTTGCCAATATCATTGAAGTTTTTGCTAAGTGATAAAATGCCTCCATCACCTGTAGAAATGCCAACATTAGTGAATGCAGATGCTGCCTCAAAAGCAAGTTCAAAAAATGGGATATTAGGCTCTGTGATAGCTAGAAGTAAAGATACGATAAGAAAATAAAAACTAGAGATAGTAAAAATAAAAAATGATTTTTGCACTTGCTCTGATGTGATGGAGCGTTTAAATAAATTGGGTTCAGAGTTGTTGAGTATAGAGCGATAAAAAGCAAAGAGTACAGCTAGTGTAGTAACCTTAATACCAGCAGTAGTGCCACCAGGTGCTGATCCAATAAGCATAAATATAGTAGAGAAAAATAGCGTGGAGATATTAAGCATAGAGACATCATAGCTGACAAATCCAGCAGAGCGGTAGTTGGCCGAGGTAAAGAGGGCAGCAATAATCTTTTCTATAAAATCAAAGCCTTTAAAGGTATTTTCATTATTCCACTCTAGAATCAAAACAATGGCTGCTCCTAGGATGAATAAAAAGATATTTGCGCTAAATACGACTTTAAGATGTAGGGAAAAATGATGTTTGTGATTTGGGCTTTTTATCTTCTCTCTTGCATAAAGATGCAGCTCAGCTAGGCATACATAGCCTATGCCCCCAAGAAAGATTAATGCACATATTGTAAAGTTTACTAGCAGATCATCTCTAAAATCTGTAAGGCTTGTAGCAAAGATAGAAAAACCAGAGTTATTAAAAGCAGCAACAGAGTGGAACACTCCATACCAGATGCCTTCTTTAAGCCCAAAGCGTACAGAAAAGTCAATGCTTAAAAGTAGAGCACCTATACTTTCTATAACAAGCACATAGACTAGAATCTTTTTTATAAAATCCATCAAATTATCATAGCTATTGTGATTTAGGGCTTCTTTGAGCATATTTTTTTCAGCATTGCTTAGGCGCTTGCGCAAAAGGATGTATATAAGTCCAAGCAAACTCATATAGCCAAAGCCACCTAGCTGGATCAAAAACAAAATGATCCCATGTCCAATATGGGTGAAGTCTAGGGCAGTATCCTTGATGATAAGTCCTGTACAAGTGAGTGCAGATATAGCAGTGAAAAAAGCATCAAAAAAGTCTAGATCAATAGTGTTGCAAAAAGGCAATGTAAGAAGCATGGCCGCAAACATGGCAATGCCAATATAACATAGAAGCAAAAATTTAATGCTTTGTAATTTCATAAAAGGGCCTTGGGGTTAAATCATAAATATGATTTTAGCATATTCCTTATTCCCTAAAACACATACCTCACCCCAACATTCCCACTAATACCAATATCCTTATAAAACACACCAAACTTAGAACCTAATCCTAAATTTAGATAAGTCCTTTTATAAATCTCTAATTCCCCACCAATGGTTAGATTTAAATGAAGATTAACAGCATTATCTCCTTTTTGATAG
>CASFYB010000013.1 GCA_949298825.1 uncultured Helicobacter sp. | reverse complement strand
TTGTAGATCTTTTGCATTGCCTGTGATAGTGAGGCTTGAGTTGCCAGTAGCACCTTGGCTATTTCCACTACCTGCGCCCTGACCGATGACAAATTTACCGCCATTTAGATTGATCCCATCGATCACTAGGTTAGCACCTTCATAGACTTTGCTATCAGAGGTCACTTTAGCATCGCCGCCATTTGCCTTGATCGTAGCAGAGCTATAGGCATAAAAGCCAGTGTTTGCCTTTGTGCCATAAGTGCCATTGATGGTGATAGATGTGGCATCTGCTTTTGTCTTTGCGCTAGCCTTGCCTACATAGAAGTTTATGGTGCCTGCCTCTCCGCTGAAGCTACCATTGATCGTGTTTTTGAAGTCGGCAGTCGCCTCTGAGCCTAGATAGAGAGAGATAGTACCTTTATCTTGGGTGTAGAGGTTGCCAGTGATGGTGCTATCACCTGTTCTAGCATAGATTAGATTCCTTCCAGAGCCAGTTGAGCGGATGTCTCCTTTGAGGGTCGCATCTTTTGCTAGATGGAGTTGGTTATCCCCGCCAGCACCATTTGCATTTTGTGCTACTAGCGCACCGCTTAGATTTAGCGCAGAGCCCTCAGCTAGATTGATCACGTTTTTAGCATAGCCAGCTGCTGTGATGGAGCCATTAGCGATTGTATACTTCTCGCCAGTGCCGTTATCGCCTTTGAGGTTATTCTCTAATTCAGTATCCTTAGCTTCGTTTTTGATCTCTGTATTGCCAGAGCCTTTGATATTTAGGGTCACTCCTTTTTCTATGTTGATAGTATTGGTTGCTTTGACGCCAGTACTATTTGGCAGACCACCGACTGTGCCTAGCTCAGCGAGGATACCACCAGTGATGCTCTGTACCTTGTCATCACCGCCCTTGAAGGTAAGAGAGTTGTTCCCTCTAGCTATCCAGCTTGTCTTATTGACCATAGCACCTGTAGCAAGCACGCTTCCTTCCATATCCCCCTGATTAAAGGTCACAAAGATACCAGCATTTGGATCATAGAGGTTTGTAGCAGCAGATTTATCATCACTACCTGATGAGTAGGCGATGATATTACCTTTTAGCGCAGTGCCAGAGGTCTCAAAAGTGACATTACGCTTTAGCCTGTCATAGTAGGTACCTGTCTTGATATCACCTACCATTTTTGCACTGTTTTTGAAGCTGATATCAATGGCAGCAGTGGTTTTGGATGTCACGTTGTTATGTCCTGAGTAGATGCTCCCTACTAGACCCTCTCCATTGAAAGTGATGGAAGAGTTGGCGTTACCATTGCTAGTATTTTTTGCCTGGCCGATAGTATCCCCGCTTATAGAGATACCATTTGTTGCATTGATCTTATCAACTGTTAGGCTAAAGTGGCTGCTGCTAAGATCTTTGATAGTGACATCACCATTGATCTCTTTGATATTGGCACTACCTGTAGTCTTGACATTATAGAAGTTGAGATTGACATCGCCATTCACTCTATCTGCGCTGATAGAGTATGTGTTGGCATTGGTATTTTTGGTGTTAGTTGTGTTTACCACTTGTAGATTCCCATTGAGGGTGCCAAGGTTGCTGACTGTGAAGTTTTTATCTCCACTTTGTGAGCCAAAGTCTAGCGTGAGGCCTATTTTTTGAGATTCTGTACCTAGGCCTTTGCCTCCAAAGTCAGCGCTTATGCTAGTAGCACTAGCAGAACCCCTCCAGGTGATAGCTGTACCACTGTCCAGGATATTGGCCATATTTTCAGTCCCAGTATTGTAGAAAAGGTTGATTTTGGTGACTTGTGCAGTGCCATTGCTAGTGCCACCATTTGTCGTCGCGCTAAACTGATTGCCATTAAGGGTCCAAGTGATCTTGCCGCTATTACCAGATCCATCAACCTTTGCTTGAGTAAGAGACCAGGAACTACCAGTATCACTAGTGCCACCTTTGACTACAAATTTAGGCTGGCTTGTCCCATTTCCAGCAGTAAAATCCTCTGCTAGCACCATGCTGCTACTAAGGGCTAGAGCCAAGCTCCCTGCGACAATAGGTTTGAAAAATTTTGAATCTTGTAAAGAAGAGTGAGAAGAGTTAGGGTTAGTTAGTTTTTGCCCCCCCCCCCACTTGCTTAAAAGTGAAAGATTTCATAAAGATTTCCTTTTAAATGAATTTTGGATTCCTAAAATTTTAGAGAATCTAAAAAGCATTCTAAGTAAAGTTTGCTGAAAAATTTCTGAAAAAACTTGGAAATTTAAAATATTGGGTTTGGCATAGGTCGAAAATAAGGATATATAGCCATAGCAGATGGACTAAAAGTTGCCTAAAACCACAAAAAATAGCAGGGATTATGGCAAATATTAAGTAATTATTGTAAGAATAGTTTAGCTTATATTATATATAAAAGTTTATTAATATAGACTAAAGTTTATGATTATTTAGCACTAATTTTAGTTAAATGCTAATTTTATTTACTTTTTTTGGTAATAATTTGGCAGTTTTAAGTTTAAGGGGTAAGAGATGGCTTATGATAAGAGTGTCTTCCTTGATCAGATTATCCAAGAATATCTCAGAGTAAGAGAGCCTATAGGTTCTGAAATGTTGAAAAACTCCTTAAATCTGGAGATATCATCTGCTACGATACGTAACTACTTTAAGGCATTGATGCAAGAAGGCGTGCTTGTGCAGTCTCACACTAGCTCTGGACGCATCCCTACAGAGATGGCTTTAAAATCCTATTGGCGTTCAAGACTTTGCTTTGAATGTAGTATAAATCTTAAAGCTTTATCGCAGGCAGCTACCGAGTTTGGCTTGTTTGTGCTAGTAAGGGAGCAGGATGGAAATACTTTAGAGAGTGTGGCTAGGGTAGAGAATGAATTTTTGATTTTGCGTTTTAGTCAGGATCATGTGCTTCTTGCCTATCAGCCAAAGATGGAGAGGTTTTTAAACCAGCTAATAGGGCTAGAGCTAACAGAGATTAAAAAGATCGCTCATCAGGTTATGGCAAATGAGCTTTTTGAAAAGCTAGATTGGCTTTCTTATAAACATACTCGTCATTTTGGTCTTAGTGCGCTGGCACCTTTATTAGAGCAGGCAAGCTATGAGGATTTGTTTTTTGAGCTATTAAATGGGCAGATTCTAGATAAGGTGTCTTTAGGGATATTTTTTGATCCTGTATTGCCACTTGGTTTTATGGGTGTGGTGCAAAATATTGAGTGTGCCAAAAAGCCTATGCAAATGCTTACTGTAGGGCCACTTGTGAGTGATTATGAAGGTTTTTATGAGCGGCTTGCTGCTTAAATCTAGTGAAAGGAGAAAGAATGGATGAAGAGATAAAGCAAGAAGAGATGCAAGAAACGAGCTTAGATTCTCAACAAGAAGTTGTAGAAAGTGAGGATTTTGAAGCTAAATACAATGAGATGAAAAATGAATATCTTAAAGTATTTGCAGATTTTGAAAATACAAAAAAGCGTCTAGAGCGAGATAAGGATCAGGCACTAGAGTATGCTTATGAGAAGTTTGCTAAAGATCTTTTGCCTACACTTGATGCGCTAAATAGTGCTAAAGAGGCAGCAAAGGAGCATGAGGCTATTTCTCAAGGGATAGTGCTTGTGATGGAAAATTTGCTAAAGACATTAGAGAAATATGGCATTAGCGAGATCCCTACTGATGGAGATTTTGATCCAAATCTACATGATGGGATCATGCAAATGCCAAATCCAGATTTGCAAGATGGGCAGATAGCCCAAGTAATGCAAAAGGGTTATAGATATAAAGAAAGAACCTTGCGACCGGCAATGGTAGCGATTGTAAAAAATTAATCTTTAAAGAAAGGATAAGAAATGGGAAAAGTAATTGGAATTGACTTAGGAACAACAAACTCTGCTATGGCAGTTTATGAAGGTAATGAAGCAAAAATTATTGCCAATAAAGAGGGTAAAAATACCACACCATCTATTGTGGCTTTTACAGATAAGGGTGAGATTTTAGTAGGTGAGCCTGCTAAGCGTCAAGCTATCACCAACCCAGAAAAGACAATCTACTCAATTAAGAGAATCATGGGGCTTATGTTTGATGAAGATAAGGCAAAGGAGGCTCAAAAGCGTCTGCCATATAAGATTGTAGATAGAAATGGTGCATGTGCTATTGAGATAGCTGATAAGACTTATACACCTCAAGAGATTTCAGCAAAAATACTGATGAAATTAAAAGAGGATGCAGAAAGCTATCTAGGTGAGAGCGTGACAGAGGCTGTTATTACTGTGCCTGCATATTTTAATGATGCGCAAAGAAAAGCCACAAAAGAAGCAGGGACAATCGCAGGGCTAAATGTACTTAGAATTATCAATGAGCCGACTTCAGCAGCATTGGCTTATGGACTAGATAAAAAAGATTCTGAAAAGATCATGGTTTATGATTTGGGTGGAGGGACATTTGATGTTACGGTACTAGAGACTGGGGATAATGTCGTTGAAGTTTTGGCCACTGGTGGAGATGCATTTTTAGGTGGAGATGACTTTGATAATAGAATCATTGACTGGGCAGCTAGTGAGTTTAAAGATGAGAGTGGCATTGATATCAAAGCAGATGTGATGGCACTACAAAGACTGAAAGATGCAGCAGAGACTGCAAAAAAAGAGCTCTCAAGTGCACAAGAGACTGAGATAAATCTACCTTTTATCACAGCAGATGCTAGTGGACCTAAGCACTTGGTAAAAAAGCTTACACGCGCTAAGTTTGAAGGATTGATAGATGATCTGATTGAGCAAACAATTAGCAAAATTGATTTTGTTATTAAGGATGCAGGGCTTTCTAAGAGTGATATTTCAGAGATCGTGATGGTAGGGGGCTCTACAAGGATCCCTAAGGCTCAAGAACGTGTAAAAGAGTTCATCGGTAAAGATCTTAATAAATCTGTGAATCCAGATGAAGTGGTAGCTGTGGGTGCTGCTATACAAGGTGGAGTGCTTAAGGGTGATGTAAAAGATGTATTATTACTTGATGTTACTCCGCTTAGTCTTGGTATTGAGACTTTGGGTGGGGTGATGACAAAAGTGATTGATCGTGGGACAACTATCCCGACTAAAAAGACTCAAACTTTCTCTACAGCAGAGGATAATCAACCAGCTGTATCTATCTCTGTCCTTCAAGGTGAAAGAGAAATGGCAAAAGATAATAAGTCTCTAGGAAGATTTGATTTACAGGGAATCCCACCAGCCCCTAGAGGTGTGCCACAAATTGAAGTTACTTTTGATATTGATGCTAATGGTATTTTGACAGTTAGTGCGCAGGATAAGGCTAGTGGCAAATCTCAAGAGATTAAGATTAGTGGATCTAGTGGACTTAGTGATAGTGAGATTGAAAAAATGGTAAAAGATGCAGAAATGCATAAAGAAGAGGATGCTAAGCGTAAGGCAGCTATAGAATCTAGAAATATGGCTGATTCTATGGTTTATCAGACAGAAAAAACGCTTAGCGATATGAAAGATAAGATTGATGCGAGTGAGGCTGAAAAAATCCAAAAAGCTATTGATGATCTAAAAGAGACGCTAAAAAATGAAAATGCTTCTAAAGAAGAGATTGATGAGAAGCTAAAAGCACTCACAGAGGCTAGCCATAAGTTAGCAGAGCAGGCTTATGCTCAGAATCAAGGCAGCCCAAATAGTGCAAATAATGCAAAAAAAGATGATGATGTCATTGATGCGGAAGTAGAGTAAAACTGATGCGATTTTTTATAGCTTTTGGCTTTTTGATATTTAGTTGTGCTTATAGCTTAGATATCTTATGCCAAAAGCGCCTAGAAATGCAGCAAGAAAGCCTAAAGATCGTGCTTGATAAGCCAGATTCTAAAGGCAAAAAAGAGCTATTAGAAAAGCAAATAGAGCAGACCAAGAAATCTTGCAGCAATGAAAGTGTGCTTGCTGAAGCCAAGGAAAATATCAAGAACTTGCAAGAAAGATTGGATATTAAAAAGTCTCAAGAAGCCAAAGGTCATCAAATAGCTTTGGAAAAAGAGCTTTTATATAGGGAGCTTATCGCGGCAAAAATGGAGCTTTTGGAGCTAAAGGCTTTGCTAAAAAACCCTTAATAATTTGATGGGAAAAATTTGGATAGTCAAAAAACTAATATTTTTTATCTTGTTTTGATTTAAAAAAATTGATTAAAATATATCGTGATTTTTGTTGTTATAAAGGTATCTCTTTATATTTTTCCTGACAAAAATTATTAAAAAATTATATTTATAAGGAGCAAGGAATGAGTAAAAAACTTTTAATCCCATTGGCAGCTGGTTTTGAAGAGTTAGAGTTTGTTGGACTTGCTGATGTATGTAAGAGAGCTAGTGATGCAGGTGGTGATCTTGAAGTGGTCGTAGCTTCACTAGATACAGATACTTTGGTACGTGGCGGGACAAATATCTATGTAAAAGCAGATGCAAATTTAGATTCTCTAGATCTTAATTCTTTTGATGCAATCGCTATGCCAGGTGGCTTTGAAGGGATGAATAATTTAAAAAATAATTCAAAAATTATCGAGCTAATTAAGAAGCTAGATAGTGAGAAAAAGCTTGTGGCAGCTATTTGTGCATCACCTATTGTATTGAATACTGCTGGTGTTTTGCGTGGAGATTTTACATGCTATCCAGGATGTGAGGATGGTATCTCTGCAAATAGGCTTGAAAAGAAGGTGGTAGTTAATGAGAATGTTATTACATCAATGGGACCATCTACGGTTGTATTTTTTGCCTTAGAGATAGTGCGCTATTTATGTGGAGATGATGTGTATAAAAATCTCTATGATGGTATGCTAGCCTATACTATAGATTCTAAAGATTATTAATTTTATTTAGCTGAGCTGGATTTTTTGCAGCTCAGCTAGAGTTTCATCAAAGTTACTTAATT
Source organism: uncultured Helicobacter sp. (assembly GCA_949298825.1). GTDB lineage: Bacteria > Campylobacterota > Campylobacteria > Campylobacterales > Helicobacteraceae > Helicobacter_H. Next base: position 42,003 of record CASFYB010000013.1, on the reverse strand, counting down.
CACTTTCTGCCTGCGTGATAAATTTTTCCATATATGTCTTTTTATCTATTGCCTCATCTAGTTCAGGATCATTGCCTTTTTGATAGCTACCGATGCGTATAAGAATCTCATTTTCTTTTAAAAGTGCATAGAGGCGACGGAACTTTCTAGCAGCTTCTTGATGCTCTTTGGTTGTGACTGCATTGGCTATGCGTGAGGCAGAGTTGAGGATATTGATAGGAGGGTAGATACCAAAGTCAGTGAGAGATCGATCAAGCACTATATGCCCATCTAGTATGCTTCGACTCTGATCAGCGATAGGATCGCTCATATCATCTCCATCAACAAGCACGGTAAAAAAGGCTGTAATTGAGCCCTTCCCCTCTTCTTTACCAGCACGCTCCATAAGCTGAGGCAATAGTGCAAGCACAGATGGTGGGTAGCCCTTTGAGGTAGGGGGTTCGCCTAGCGCTAGTCCAATCTCGCGTTGTGCCATCGCAAAACGCGTAACAGAATCCATAATAAAAAGCACATCTCGCCCGGTATTTTTAAAATATTCTGCTACTGCCATGGCTGAGAAAGCCCCATATTTACGCATAAGCGCAGAATCATCACTTGTGGCTACAATTAATACTGTGTTTTCTAGATTGTTATTGAGATTGTTGTGGATAAACTCAGGTACTTCTCTACCTCTCTCTCCAATGAGGGCAATGACTTTAATAGGTGCACTAGAGCCTTTGACAATCATCCCCATTAGAGTGGATTTCCCCACACCAGAGCCTGCAAAAATCCCTAGCTTCTGGCCCTTGCCGCAAGTTAAAATCCCATCAATAGCCCTTACCCCAACAGGGAAGACTTCATCAATAATGCCACGCTTCATCGCTTTGATAGGTTGAGAGATGATGGGGGCATAGCCACTGGCATTTAGAGCACCCTTATCATCAATGGGGTTGCCTAGAGGGTCTAAGATCCTGCCAAGCAGCTCCTCCCCTACGGGAAAAAGCAGTCCTTCTTTATCTAGTACGACCTTATCGCCATTTTTTAATCCTTCAGAAAAGCTAAAGGGGGTAAAGCCAAAGCCATCCTTTTCAATAATAGTAACCATACCTAAAATATCAGGAGCATTATCACGGTAGATTCTAATAATATCACCAAGAGATGGAGAGAGATCACATGCATAAATAATAGTGGGTGTGATTTTGGTAATAGTCCCAAATTTTGGAGAAAGTTTCAAATCTTCTTTGAGCTTTTCTTTAAGATTTTTAAGCAACATGGCTAACCCTTTTTATATTTTCTATGTATGTTTAATAGCGTGGGATTGGTATTTATTTTCAGATATTGGATTTTTTTGTTACAATATCTAAAAATTATACTTAAATTTGCACGAGGAAAAATATGGAAATTGTAACAAAAAAGATAAACACTGCTAATGCCATTGCTAGTGGGGCTATCGCACTTAAAGATCTAGAAGAAAAGATTACTAAGGTTGCTACACGTCTATCAAAGACTATCAAAATGGATGGTTTTAGGAAAGGAAAGGTGCCTTTAAGCCTCGTGCGTGCTAGATATGCAGATGGGATCAAGCAGGATGCACAAAAAGAGGCAGTGCAAGATATGCTTCAGGCTGCGCTTAAAAAACTAGAGATTGAGGCAAATCAGGTAATTGGAGATCCTATCATCACTAAGTTTGAGGAGAAGGGTGAAAATATTGATGTAGAGATCAAAATCTCCCTTACTCCAGAGATCAAGCTTGATAAGGTAGAATCTTGTATCCCAGAAGTAAAGCTACCAAAGATTGATTCAAAGCAAATTGATGAAAGATTAGAAGAGATTGCTAAGCATAAAGCACCTCTCATCTCAGCACCTAAGGATAAGAAGCTTGAAAATGGTGATGTGGCTGTATTTGATTTTGAGGGGTTTGTAGATGGCAAGGCTTTTGATGGTGGCAAGGCTGAGAACTTCGAGCTAACCATTGGGAGTGGGCAGTTTATCGCTGGATTTGAGGATGCGATGCTAGGGATGAAGGCTGCAGAAAAGAAGGATATTAATGTAACTTTCCCTAAAGACTATCAGGCTAGTCATTTAGCAGGCAAAGAAGCGTTATTTAAGATTAAATTGCATGAGATCAAGATCAAAGAAAAAGTAAAATTAGATGATGATTTAGCAAAAAAGCTTATGCCAAATAATGATAAGGCTACTCTAGCAGATTTTAAAGAAGAGATTGCTAAGCAGTTAGAGCTTGAGGCAAAAACCAAGCTTTATAATGAGGAATTAAAAGAAAAATTAGTAGAAAATTTTGCTAAAAATATTAGCTTTGATTTACCTGATTTGATTGTTGAGCAAGAGATGGATGTGCTTTTTAGAAATGCTTTAAATACTTTTGAAGAAACTGAATTAAAAGCAATGCGTGAAGATGCTTCTAAGGCTAAGGAGAAGCGTGAGAGTTTTAGAGGTGATGCTCAAAAAAGCGTAAAGGTAACTTTTATAGTCGATGCGTTGGCTAAGGAGCGTGGTATTGGCGTGCATGATAATGAGGTGTATCAAACTATTTATTATGAAGCGATGATGATGGGGCAGAATCCTCAAGATGCTATAGAATATTATAAAAACAATAACCTCTTGCCAGCTATTAAAATGGCAATGATTGAGGATAGAATCTTAACTCACCTTCTAGATAGTAAGCTAGATAAGAAGCAAGATGAATCAGAGAAAAAGCAAACAACTACTGATGATTCTAAAAAATCAGAAGATGAGAAAAAGACTTCAAAACCAGCTACAAAAAAGACAACAAAGACAAAGGATGATAAATAATGAACTACATCCCTTATGTTGTAGAAAAAAGTGGTAGGGGTGAGCGCAGCTATGATATTTACTCGCGTTTGCTCAAGGATAGAGTTGTATTATTAAGTGGTGAGATAAATGATGGAGTGGCTTCATCTATCGTGGCTCAATTGCTTTTTTTAGAAGCAGAGGATTCAGAAAAAGATATTTATCTTTATATCAACTCTCCAGGTGGTGTTATTACCAGCGCTTTTAGTATTTTTGATACGATGAATTATATCCGTCCTGATGTGGCGACTATTTGTATTGGTCAAGCAGCAAGTGCGGGAGCTTTTTTGCTTAGCTCTGGGGCTAAGGGCAAACGTTATTCATTGCCAAATTCTCGTATTATGATTCACCAGCCACTAGGTGGTGCACAGGGTCAAGCTAGTGATATTGAGATTCAGGCTAATGAGATTTTGCGCTTAAAAAAGATATTAAATACAATCATGGCAAAGAATACTGGCCAGAGCGTAAAAAAGATCACTCAAGATACAGAGAGAGATTTTTTTATGAGTGCACAGGAGTCTTTGGAGTATGGGCTAATTGATCAGATTTTAGAGAAAAGTTTAAAATAAAAAATAGGAAAAATAATGTCAACAGGTAATGAAAAAAATGATGCTTTAGATTTTATCAGCAATCCTTATTTTGGTGATATTAGCTCTGATATGACTGATGTGGGCAATAGCTCTATAGATGATGAGGAGGAAGAGCAAGGCGAAGCCATTGAAGAGCATGTGCTTGAGCGCGTAGAAAAAATCGCTGAAAATACAGTGCAAGAGCTTTCTGATGACTTTTTGCCACCTTTACCGATGAATTATCAAATTTATTTTGAGCGTTTATTAGAAAAAGAAGACGCGATCTTAAAGCAAAAAATCCAATCATTAATGAATTTGCAATCCCTCAGCCAAGATCGTGTGATTTTATTTGAAAAGAGTGTAAAAGAGGGTCTAGCTAGTATTAAGCGTATTTTAGAACTTGTTTCAGAGCTTTATCGCGATCTGCATAAAACTCATAATATTTCTGAAAAGTATGCTAAAGAGCTTGCGGGCATTGATAATAAATTGGTATTTAATAATACAATCAAGTTTTTCTTAAAAGATCTAGATGATATAAAAAATAAATCCGGTTCACAGATTGATGAGCTTAAAGAGATCTATCAGCGCGCAGTGCATATTGTTAATGATATTAATGAAAATACAATTTATGATTCTAAATTTGAGGTTTATAATAAGCGTTATTTCTTCTCTTTGATTGACAAGGAGCGAGAGCTTATTGAAGAGATGAAGTATGATACGACTATTCTTACTCTCACTTTGACAAAAAATATTATCGATAGCATTAAAGATAAAGCCTTGATATTAGTACTTTTAAAATCTATCGCTAAGCTTTTGTTAAAGACTTCAAGACGTAGTGATATTTTGGCTTATTTAGGCAATGGTATTTTTGCCATGGGGCTTAAATATTCTGATATTGATTCTGCTAAAAAGGCAGCTGAAAGATTGATAGATACAGCAAAAGAGACAAATGTATTTTCTGATGGCAAGGATGTGCAGTTAACTCTAGCAGTAGGTATAGCTAAAGTCCGTCCTCAAAAGTCTGTAGAAAATATCATACAGTGTTCGCTTACAGCGCTCAAAAGTGCGCTTGAAGAAAATGTTAGCTTCAAGGTCTATACACAAGATGAAGCAGCAGAGTAATGGCAGTTCTAGAGGTTATTTCTTATCCTAATGCTTTATTAAAGCAGAAGTCTTTGCCAGTAGAAAAGTTTGATGCTGCATTGCATAAGCTTTTGGATGATATGCTTGAGACGATGCGATCTAGAAATGGCGTGGGGCTGGCGGCTGTCCAGGTTGGTGTACATCAGCGTGCATTGTTGATCTTGATTCCTCGTGAGGATGATTGCCAGTATGATGAGGATCTACTTGAGGTTATAAACCCAGTGATCACTCATAAAGAAGGTGAGATTTACTGGAATGAAGGCTGTCTTTCTGTACCAGGTTTTTATGAGGAAGTGCTTAGATATGAGTACATTACCCTAGAATATCAAGATCGTTTTGGGAATCAAAAGACAATTAAGCTTAAGGGATTTAAAGCAGTTGCCATCCAGCATGAGATGGATCATCTAGATGGGATTTTATTTATAGATCGCCTCTCACTTGCTAAACGTAAGAAGTTTGAAAAAGAATATAAGCGCCTAAGAAAAGAGCGATAAGATGAATAAAATCTTATGTGCGACACGCTTTGGACTTGATGCTCGCATAGTAGAGGTGGAGGTCTCATTTATCCGTGGGTTGCCAAGCTTTACTATTTCTGGTTTGGCTAGCAGCGCTATTCAAGAATCAAAACAACGTGTGCAAGCAGCACTAAGCAGCCTTAATTTCAGCTTCCCTCCTCTTAAAATCACCATCAACCTCTCTCCTTCTGATTTGCCTAAGTACGGAAGTCATTTTGATTTACCAATCGCGCTTTTGATCGCTACACATAAGAGTTTGGCAAATGTGAATAATCAATGGTTTGCATTTGGTGAGCTTGGGCTTGATGGTAGATTGAGACATGGGGATGGGTTATTCCCATTGATTTTGGATACCTTGCTTAAATATCCAGATGCTTGCATTATCCTACCAGAGGAATCAAGAGAGTACTTTTCATTCGTGCCAAATTTACGCGCAGCCTATGCAAATAATCTAAAAGAAGCCATTGAGATATTACATAGTGATGAGAAGATTGATCCTACTGTTAGGGCTCTTGATTTTCCAAATATACTAATAGATGGTGAGCCTTACTTTTATAAAGAGGATTTTAATCTTGATTTCTTTGAGGTGAAGAATCAAGAAATAGCCAAAAGAGCGGCTTTGATTGCAGCAGCTGGATTTCATAATATCATCCTAGAGGGATCTCCAGGCTGTGGGAAAAGCATGATTATCAAGCGTTTGGTAGAGATATTGCCCCCTGTTAGCCTTCATGAGATGATTGAGATGGCAAAGCTTAGAAGCCTTGGCAGGGAGGATATAGCACTTAGACCCACTCGTAGTTTTAAATCTCCTCATCAAAGTGCCTCTAAGGCTAGTATTATTGGATCTGTATCTAATAATGAACCAAAACCCGGTGAGATTGCATTAGCGCATTTGGGTGTATTGTTTTTTGATGAGTTGCCTTATTTTGGACGAGAAGTATTAGAGGCATTGCGTGAGCCACTAGAAAACAATATGCTTTTAGTCTCACGTGTGCATAGTAAGATTGAATACCCTTCATCTTTTCTCTTTGCAGCAGCGCTCAATCCCTGCCCTTGTGGGAATCTGCTAAGTCCAATTAAGGAGTGTCGCTGCAAGGATACAGAGATTATTAAATATAAAAACCGCTTGAGTGAGCCATTTTTAGATCGTATAGATTTGTTTGTGCAAATGAGTGAAACGCAAAATAGTGTGGCAAATACTTCAAATTTAGATTCAACAAAGATGCGTCAGATGGTCTTTGATGCATTTAGATTCCAAAAAATGCGCAAGCAAGAAGCTTTTAATGGTAAATTGGATGAAAAAGGTATTGCAAAATTTTGCGTGATTGATAAGGAAAGTGAAGAGGTGCTGCAAAAGGCAGTGGATAATCTTGGCTTTTCAATGCGTTTAGTAAATAAGGTAAAAAAAGTGGCTCGCACTATAGCTGATTTAGAGCAGAGCAAAGAGATTAAAAAATCCCATATATTAGAGGCGATGAGCTATCGGAGGATATGATGGCTAGATTCCATCTTCAAGGTATTGATTGTAATAATTGTGCAGAAGAGATAAAAAGGGCATTAAAGAAGAATCCTAAAACACAAAATGCTAAAGTGTATTTTCCAGCCTGTGAGCTTGAGTGTGATAAAGAGTGTTTAGATGAAGTGCTTAAGATCTTAAAGAGTCATAAGGTCACTCTTAGTAATAAGCAAGAGGAATTTTCTCATACAAAGATGATAGTAATCTTTGTGCTGTATTTGCTTGGGTTAGTGGGTATAGTTTATAAGCCTTGTTTGATTTTCTTGCTTTTTTCTTATCTTATAGCTATTAAAGATATTTTTCTACAAGCTTTAAACTCTTTTAGAAATAAAAACTTTTTTAATGAAAATACATTGATGTTAAGCGCATCAATTGCCGCTTTTTTCTTGGATGCTTATATAGAGGCAGTCAGTATTATCGTGCTATATACTTTGGGTGAGCATTTACAGGCCTTTGCACTTTATAGATCCAAGTTGGCATTAAATAATCTACTCTTTTCTATGCCCAATGAAATAGAGATTTTAGTAGATGGAGAATGGGTAAAAAGAGATATTAATGAGGTTAGGGTAGGTGATAGGGCATTGCTTAGGGCTGGAGATAGGGTAGGGCTAGATTTATGCATCAAAAAGGGGAGTGCTTATGTAGATTTAAGCGCTATTAGCGGAGAGAGTATACCCTTAGCACTTGAAGTGGGAGATATGATAAAAAGTGGAGGGGTGGTGCTAGATGGGGCGATTGAGGCTGAAGTTGTGCATCAAAAGGATGATAGTCATTTTTATCAAATGCAAAGACTTATACAGAAGTCCTTAGAGCAAAAAAGCAAGCTTGAAGGCTTTATTAGCCAATTTGCCAGAATCTATACTCCCATTGTTTTTGTCTTAGCCTTAGGTATTGCCATTTTGGTGCCTATTTTTGTGGGGGATTTTAGGGAGTGGATTTATAGAGGGCTTGTAGTCTTGATGGTAAGCTGTCCTTGTGCTTTGATGCTTTGTATCCCACTTGGATATTGTGCTAGTATTGGGGCTTTGAGCAAAAAAGGTATTTTGCTAAAGCAAAGTCAGATTCTAGATGAGATGATTAAGATTGATTGTGTTGTCTTTGATAAGACAGGTACTTTGAGTGAAGGGAAGCTTTTTTTCAAAGAAGCTGTATTAAAAACAGGCAAACAAGAGCAGCTTATATCCTGTATTAAAAGCGCGCTTTTTAACTCTAAGCATATTATTGCGCAGGCAGCTTGTAGTCTTGATGGTGAGATCTGGCCTGTTAGCATGGCAAATGAGATAGCTGGTAAGGGGGTGATAGCTACTAGCACTCAAGGTAGGCTTGTAGTGGGTAATGCTAGATTGCTTAAAGATGAGGGGATGATCATAGAGGAGTACAAAGGGAGTTCTTTAGTGGTATATGCTGCAAAAGATGGAGAATATTTAGGCTATGTACTTTTTGAGGATAGATTAAGAAATGAGGCAAAGCCTATTGTAGATGCGCTTAAATCCATGGGCAAAAAAATCTATATTTTTAGCGGAGATAGAGAGGAGAGTGTGTCTAAAATCGCTAATATTCTTGGATGTGAGTATAGGGCAAATATGCTACCTGGTGAAAAATATGAAGGTATCTTGGAGCTACAAAAGACTTATAGAGTACTTTTTGTAGGGGATGGTATCAATGATGCAGGAGCAATCTCTAGTGCTAATATAGGGGTTAGCATGGGAGGGCAGGGGAGTGATTTGGCCCAGATGAGTGCAGATGTGGTCTTGCTTGGAGGGCTAGGGGCGCTAGATAAGCTTTTTTTGACTGCTAAAAAAATGAGAAAAATCACATGGCAGAATCTAAGTTTTATTTTTATTGTGAAATTGGTATTTATTATTTTGGGTATATTTGGAGTAGCAGATATTTGGGAAGCAATCTTTGGTGATGTGGGCGTAAGTTTGCTTGCTATTTTAAATGCAGTCAGATTATTTTTATAATATTGTCTAAAAATTATTTTATCTTTATATAATTTTATTTATTTGATAAAAATTATATGGAGAAAATTATGAGAAATAAAATAGGATTTAGTCTAATCCATGGTTTAATAGCAGGCTCGATGTTTTTTTGTGGCGCTTTGTTGGCAGATGAAGTTAATGCTGAAAAAATTGCAGATACTTTTTATAAGCTTAATTACAATCCTAAAACCCCACATATGAAAATCAACCATACTAAGGGATTTTGTAGCATTGGTCAGTTTAAGCCTAATAGCAAGGTTTTAGAAAGATTAAATATCAAGCTTTTATCCCAAAAAGAAATACCAGCACTTGTGCGCTACTCTTTGGGCGGAGCAGAGATGGATGATAGGAGCAAGGGGCGCGGTATGGTAGTAAGACTCCAGGGTGAAGATGGAGCCACATGGACTATGGTGATGCTAAATAGTGAGATTAACTTTGCACGTACACCAGAAGAGTTTTTAAAGTTTTTTGAGATGAAAATCCCTGTAAATGGAAAGGTAGATATGCAAAAAATTAAAGAGATCACTGAATCTACCCCATCATTTAAAAACTTTAATGCCTATATGAAAAATGTAGGCATAAGTAAAAGTGTCGCAAATACGGCTTATTATAGTGTACATACTTTTTGGTTTGAGGGCAAAGATGGCAAGCAAATAGCGGCTAGATGGAAGTTTGTCCCTACAGATGGTGTAAAATATTTATCAGATTCTGAGGTTAAAAAACAAAGCAAAGATTTTTTAGAATCAGAGTTTAAGGCTAGGGTGGCTAAAAAGCCAATTGGCTATAAAATGTATCTTGTATTGGCAAATCCAAATGACCCGACCAATGATACTACTGCATTATGGAGTGGCAAGCATCAAGAGATTTTTGTGGGTGATTTGAGTGTGGATAGCTATGATGGACTTAGCTGCAATGGCGATGTATTTTTCCCTAATGACTTGCCAAGTGGGATCAATCCTCCAAAAGATCCGATTTTTGAGCTTAGAAATGAGACTTATGGCATTACTTTTGGTAGACGCCAGTAATTTTTTGCTATAATTAAGTGCCTTCTTTCAGACTTATGCAATAGGGTAAAAGGCCAAAGCTTCAGGGTGGGAACACAGCAGAGCAGCTTTTTATCTTGTGTGCCGTGAGTATCTGAGGGAAGGTTTTTTATTGTCTTTTTAATCTCAAAAATGGTGGAGCTGTGGGGGATCGAACCCCAGTCCAAAAACCCTACCTAACAAGAGCCTCTACATACTTAGCAGGTTTGAAAATCTTAGCATGCGTTTATCAAACCCCAAAATAAATCCACATGAGCAGTCAAAAATCTCAAACTCTATATTTGACACTATAAAGTTCAAAGTCTGCAAAAATGACAGCTAGTCTTAAAGGCAGACACTTTAAAAATAGCTGGCTCCATCAAGGATTAACTCACGCTACTTTTGCGAGAGCTGGAGCGTAATTTGTATTGTTTGCGTTTAATTTTAACGTTACGGTTTAACGGCGCGTCGCCGGTATGCAGCCCTAGAGGCGAGATTCCTGTCGAAAGCCAAGTCAGCCCCATAAACTTTAAGAGCCAAAGCTCTTAGAGAATTCTAGCAAGATAGATATATGAAGTCAATTATTGCCATAAAATCACTATGATTTAAAATCACTGCTCAATAAAGTCAATTCCTTCTGGCGGATGGAAGATAAAAGTAGAATCAGGCATTTGTATATTAATCTTTTGGAGGCTAAATTGTACCTCAACGCGATTATCTAATGCATCATTGTAGATGATCCTATAGGGGAGATCATCTTTTATTTCCAAGTGATAGAGAGTATCACCGATTTTTGCGCCATAGATACTGATGTTTTGATTGCTTGATTCTAGCTTAGCCTGTTTGATGATGGAAAAAAAGTCTATATTTTGATCTAGCTTTGAAATGGTTGCTTGAAAGAGTGCTGGCTCATAAACAAGGACCATATTTTCATTGAGATAAATCTCTTTTTTTAAAGGAAGGGTATATATCCATTTAGCCATATGAGGTCTTTTGGCTATGAGACTGCCTTGATAGATGATTTTTTCTTTACCCTGATAGGTAGTTTGGATAAATTTAGCCTCAAAGCTATTTAGATTCTCCCCATAGGCTAGCAAGAGCGTATGGCTTAGCATAATCAATAAAAAATGCCTTATTATAAGCTGCATAATCCTAATAATCCTTGAAAGTAATCAAAACATAGTATAATTGGGATTTTATCGTAACTTGTGATAGAATCAAAATAATTATATAGAGTATTATTAGGGGCTAAGTAATGATACAGAGCATTTTGGGTAAGATTTTTGGTACACGAAATGAGCGTTTGGTTAGGCATTATAGAAATCGCATCAAGCAGATTAATGCTTTAGAAAAAAACTATGAAAGCTTAAGTGATGCACAGCTGCAAGAAGAGTTTAAAAAACTAAGACTTTCTGTACAAGAGGCGCTAAAACCTTATGCTTTAGATGATAAAACCCCAGATGCAAAGACCCTAAAAACAATCCTAGATTCTGTATTAAATGCCTGCTTTGCTATTACTCGTGAGGCTAGCAAGCGGATATTAAATATGCGCCATTTTGATGTGCAGCTTATTGGTGGTATGGTGTTAAATGATGGACGTATTGCCGAGATGAAGACAGGTGAGGGTAAGACATTGGTAGCTACCTTGCCAGTAGTGCTAAATGCACTGACAGGATATGGGATTCATGTGGTTACGGTTAATGATTATTTGGCCAGTCGTGATGCCAAGATTATGGAGCCGCTTTATAATTTTTTAGGCTTTGAGGTTGGCATTATCACCGGCGAGCTAAAGGATGATGCCACTAGGCTTGAGGCTTATAGTAAAGATATTGTCTATGGCACAAATAATGAGTTTGGCTTTGATTACTTGAGGGATAATATGAAATATGACCTCTTGCAAAAAGTGCAAAAAAAGCATTTCTTTGCCATTGTTGATGAGGTTGATTCTATTTTGATTGATGAGGCGCGTACACCTCTGATCATTTCTGGTCCTGTAAGCCGCCAGATGGAAAACTACCAGCGTGCTGATGGTGTGGCTAAGAAGATGAAGGCAGATGAAGATTTTACTATCGATGAGAAAAATCGCGTTATTCTTATCACAGAGATAGGGATCAAAAAAGCAGAAGATCTTTTTGGCGTAGATAATCTATATAGCCTTGAGAATGCTGCCCTCTCCCATCATCTAGATCAGGCACTAAAGGCTAATTACCTCTTTTTTAAAGATAAGGATTATGTGGTAAATGATTCTGGAGAGGTGGTGATAGTAGATGAATTTACAGGAAGATTATCTGAGGGTAGGAGATTTTCTGAAGGTTTGCATCAGGCTCTTGAGGCCAAGGAGAAGGTCAAGATCAAAGAAGAGAGTCAGACCCTAGCAGATATTACTTTCCAAAACTATTTCCGTCTTTATGACAAGCTAGCAGGTATGACAGGGACAGCCCAGACTGAAGCTACAGAGTTTTTGCAGATCTATAATCTTGAAGTAGTGTCTATCCCGACTAATTTGCCAATTGCTAGAAAGGATTTGAATGATCTTATCTATAAGTCAGAAAGAGAGAAGTTTGAAGCTGTGATCAAAAAGATCACAGAGCTGCATCAAAAAGGTCAACCAGTCTTAGTGGGTACTGCTAGTATTGAGAAAAGTGAAGTGCTGCACTCCCTTTTACAAAAACGTAGAATCCCCCATACCGTGCTTAATGCTAAGCAGCATAGTAAAGAAGCAGAGATTATTAAGGATGCTGGATTAAAAGGAGCTGTGACTATTGCTACAAATATGGCTGGACGGGGTGTGGATATCAAGCTTAGTGATGAGATCAAGGCATTAGGCGGGCTTTATATTATCGGGACTGAGCGTCATGAGAGCCGCCGTATTGATAACCAGTTGCGCGGGCGGGCAGGTCGTCAGGGTGATCCTGGGACAAGTCAGTTTTACTTGAGCTTGGAAGATCCTTTGTTGCGTATTTTTGGTAGTGATAAGATCAAGGGTGTGATGGAGCGCTTAGGGCTAAAAGATGGTGAGCATATTGAATCTGGACTAGTGACACGTTCTGTTGAGCGCGCTCAAAAAAAGGTAGAGAACTTACATTTTGAATCTCGTAAGCATTTATTAGAATATGATGATGTGGCTAATGAGCAAAGAAAGAGTGTTTATAACTTTAGAAATGAGCTTTTGGATCCTAACTATGATATTGATTCTAGAATCAAGCAAAATCGACTAGAAGTTCTACAAGATTTCTTTGGACGATTAGGGATTATCCCAGGGGATATGGCTAATTTCAATCTAGATGGGCTAAGTGAGCTTATGCGTGAGCATTTTGGCCAAGAGATAAGCACCAAGGATATGGCTGCTAAAGAATATGATAGTCTTTTAGAGTTTATCAACTCTGCTTTAGTGCAGAGCTATGAGCATAAGATGCAAGTCTTGCAAAAAGAGCAGAGAAGTGAGGTGGAGAGGATTATTTATCTGCAAGTTTTAGACAACTCATGGCGTGAGCATCTTTATATGATGGATAGCTTGAAAACAGGCATTGGCTTGCGTGGCTATAATCAAAAAGATCCACTAGTTGAATACAAAAAAGAAAGCTACAATCTTTTTATCGAGCTTATCACCTCAATCAAAGCTGAAGCACTTAAAATGCTTCATATAGTACAGCTTCAAGCTCAAGAGGTGGATGCACAGACAAAAAATATAATCAATGAACTTAGTGATGAAGTCTTTAATGATGGTGGATTAGGCAGCAAGAAAATAGCGCGCAATGAGCTTTGTCCTTGTGGAAGTGGGAAGAAGTTTAAGCAATGCCATGGTAAAAGTGGACCAAAAAAAGGGCTGCTAGCTAAGGTGTGATTTTAATGGCTAGAGAATCTAAAAAAAAAGTTCAAAAACTAGAAGGCAATAAAGAAGATGGCAAAAAGCCAAAAGCACCTAAAAAGGCATCAGGTACCAAAAATATAAAAAATACACAAACCAAGACTAAAACCACTCAACCTCCCCTTAAAAATAAAGAATCTACACAGGCTAAAAGAGGTTTTAACCCTGCTTTGATCGTGTTTTTATTGCGTAAATATTTGAGCTTTGATAAATCTCAACCATTTATCTCTATCACGGCTATTTTGGCATTTTTAGGTGTGGGGATAGGGGTGATGGTGCTAGTTGTGGCGATGGCTATTATGAATGGTTTGAGCGAGGAGTTTGAAAAGAAACTTTTTGTGATGAATTATCCTATTAATGTTTTTGCAGCTTCATCAAGAGGTATTAGTCAGGATGTCTTAGATAGCCTGCAAGAAGCCCTTCCAGACTTAGGATTTAGCCCTTATTTGCAGATGCAAGTGATTGCTAAGGATGGTGATGAGGTGTCTGCTGGCGTGATTTTTGGGATAGATTTTAAGCGTGAGGTTGAGATCAACTCTGTGCTGAAAGAAGCGCTAAAAGATAAGAATCTAGATTTATTAAACACAGCTAGATTCCCCATTATTATCGGAGAAAATCTAGCGCAAAATTTTATGCTAACTTATGATGATAAGCTAAGTTTATTTTTTACAAAACTAGCGCCCACTGGCTTTGTGATGAGTCCACTTTTAAAACGTTTTGATGTATCAGGTATTTTTAGCTCTGGGCTTAGGGCTTATGATATGGGATATTTTTATACCAATTTAGATTCTCTTTTGGCACTTAGAGGGATTGATACAAATCTAGCCCAAAAGATTAATTATGATGGAATCCATATTTATTCAACTAAACCGATGGAAGATATCAATAGAGTGCGGCTAGCTCTTAGTAAAATAAGCCATCCGGCACTAGGGCTAGAAGGTTGGTGGCAGCAAAATGGCAATTTTTTTGCAGCGATGGCCTTAGAGAAGCGCGCATTGTTTATAGTCCTAATGCTTATTATCTTGATGGCTTCACTTAATATTATTTCTTCCCTTTTAATGGTGATTATGAATCGCAGGAAGGAGATCGCACTTTTGCTCTCTATGGGATTTAGCGTGCGTGAGGTTAAGAGATTATTTTTCTGGCTTGGCAATACCATTGGCTTTAGTGGGATTATTTTAGGGCTTATTTTATCTAGCATAGTGATGTATGTTTTAAAGACCTTTCCTATCATCTCTTTACCAGCAGATGTATATGGGATGACTAGGCTGCCATTATCTCTAGCTTTGAGTGATCTGGTTTTAGTGATTGTTGGGGCGGTTGTGATTGTTTGTATTTCATCTTATTACCCATCTTTGCGTGCTAGCAAGATTGATGCACTCAAGGTTCTTAGAAACGAATGATTTAGCCCCTAAGTTTTGTCTAGATTTATGCATGGCTTTTTGGCTTTGGTAAGCACATATTTGTGTGATAGAGCTAAAAGTATTGTTAGATTCTGATGTTAAAAATAAGTGTTTTTTGCCGATTTTCTTACTATATGATTGAAGCAATACAGGCATTTTGGAACTAAAATTGCTTGATAGTTTAAAACTCAACATCCTTGGGGTGTGATTAGGTGAGGCAGCATGCGAGTAACTTTTGGCACGAAATATAATCAGATGAACTATCATCAAAATACGTTGGCAAATAAGCTTAATGATGCAAATAATAAGATAGCTTCAGGACTTAAGATCCAGCAGGGCTATCAGGATGCAAGTGTATTTAACCGCGATCTAAGACTTGATTATGATACGACGACATTAGCTCAAAGCATCGATGTGGCTTCAACAGCGCAGACCCATACTCTTAATACAGATAAGACTTTGGGTGAAATGTCCCAGGCCATGGTGGAGTTTAAAACCAAACTTCTACAAGCTGCCAATAATGTCCACTCAGAAACTTCTCGTAAGGCCATCGCCCAAGATTTGCGCGCTATTAAAGATCATATCATCAACCTTGCTAATACTTCGATTGGTGGGGAGTATCTTTTTGCAGGTAGTAAGGTAGATAAAATGCCATTTGATTCTTATGGAAACTATTATGGTAATGATGAGACCTTATCCATGTTGATTGCTTCAAAGAATGAAGTGCCTTATAATATTACAGGCAAGGAGCTATTTTTTGGTAAAGATACAGATAAGACACGTCTTATCACAAGTAATATCCGTCTTTTAAATCAGTCACGCCTCAATCCTGATGTCATGGAAGCACCAAATAATCATATTCCACCAGAAGAGGTGTATATCAAAACCAATGATACATTGCGTGATTTGGTGGGTGATAATGATGATGATCCTAGTAATGATGGCAAAGAATATTTTTATTTACGTGGCGTAGGGCCTGATGGACTTAGTTTTAAATCAAAATTCGCACTTGATAGAGGATTTACCAATAAGACTAATGCAACAACTATCCAAGATCTGCTTGATAAGATAGGTAAGGAATATGGGAATACCTCGCAAAATAAAGTAGTGGATGTTTCTCTTAACTCTTGGGGGCAGATTGAGATCCGTGACCTTAAGCTTGGTAGCTCGCTAATCCAATTTCACATGATCTCTAGTGATAAGGATGTGGATGATGTAAATGAGCTTTATAGTAATGGAGCTAGAGTTACTGCTTATAATCAAAGTCCTTTTTCTACGCAGCATACTATTTCTAGCATCCAAAGTATCCGCGATCTTTATGATAAGAGTAGGATAAATTTTAATACCACATTTGTGACTAAGAATAACCAGCTTGCTGACCGTCATACAGAGCTAAGTGATATTTTTAGTAATGATACTGAGAGTATTGTCTTGAGAAATAAAAGTATCAAGCAAGAAGAAGGCGATGATCAAGAAGGTGGTGAGAATACTGGTGAGCTTAAGATCCAGGTAAAGGGCACGACTGTCAAAGATATGATTAGAGAGATCAAGAATTTCTATGGTCAGGATTTGGATGCTGAGATGACAAATGGAAAGCTGATCCTATATGAAAGAGGTGGGAATAAAGGGAAAAACCTTGAGTTTGAGCTTAAAACTTTGGATAAAGATGGCAAAGAGACAACAGGTATTGCCACAGACTATAAGGCAGAATATGATCAGACCTATTTTCTTAATCAAGGCTCAAAGCTAGTAGGGAATATCCCGCAGAATCTAGCTGATGGCAGTGGTCTTGCAAATGAGAGTAGCAAATTAGAAGATGTTAGTGGCAAAAGCCTAGATGGCAGTGTTTTTAACCTCAAGCTTCAAGATCATAATGGAGTGAATCTAAGTGCAAAAATAGAGCTAGGAGAGCAGAGCTATCTTGTGCTACCATCTAAAGATAAGGGTGGAGAGCCATATAAAATCCCTCTATATGATGCTAAGGTTGATGATGCTCAAAGCTCATCGGCCAAAAATGTGACCTATCGCCAGCTGCTAGATGCCATCTCTATTGCTATGAACTATAGCAATCAGAATAAAAATACATTAGCAACAGCCAGCGCAGCACCAAGTGCGAGTGGACGCGAGGCCTTTGAAAGGCTATTGCAAGATGCAAATAGTAGACTAAATGTAAGTCTAGATGCGCAAGGAAGAGTACGTATCCAAGATACTGTGACTTCAAACACAAAGATGCGTTTTATGTTTTCTAATGAAGAGACAAGTGACTTTTCAGAAAGTGGTATCAAGGCATCAGGTAAGAATCTAACCTTAAATGCTAATAATGCCCTTACGATCACTCAACCTCAAATGAACTTTTTTGAACAGCTAGATGAGATCATCGAAGCTGTGGATCATGGGATCTATCGTCCAGATAGTTTTCACACTTTTGGTGGAGATATGAGAAATATAGGGATCCAAAATGGTATAGCAGCTTTTGATAATCTTAGTGATCATATAGAAAAGATCATCGCTCTTAATGGTTCCCATGGTAGGACTTTTGAAAATATCATCCATCGTAATGAGGTTTTAAAAACTCAAGTAGAGACGATGAAAGCTGAAAATATCGGTATTGATGTAGCAGAAACTTATAATAAATTTAGCAATCTAAATAATAACTATAATGCCGTGTTGAATTCTACAAGCAAGATCAATCAAATGTCGCTTGTAAACTATCTATAAGGAAGTTGCTATCCAGGCTTCTTTATAGGTCAAAAAAGTTATTCTTATTTTTCATCCGCTTTTCTATCTACTTCTTTTATTTTTCATCTTTTCTTGTTTTACTCCAGGTTTCTCTTTCCTTTTTTCTCTTTAGCTTTTATACTTCCTTGATTCTAGTTTTGTATCTTTTAATCCCTCTCTTGCGTACATCTTTTATTAAGCCTTTTATTCCCTCCATTTTTATCTTTTGCTTATTCTTATTATTTCCCCCTTTTTCTTCTATTTATTCATATCCCCCCCCCTTTTTTTTATCCATCACTACTTTTTTATCTACATTTATGTTGTTTAATCCATTTGTTTTGCATTGCGCCTTATAACAAGTGCAAGATTCTCGCATACTCTTTCTTAGCCCTTATCTATTCCTTCCTACTTTTATTCCTTTACCCTTTCCCTCTCTTACCATCATTGCTTGCTATGTAATAAAGGAAATCCAAAAGACCTACAATGATGGCAAGAAAAAGAAAGTTAGAATCTAAAACTTTAAATCTAAGAGTTAAAGAACTAGAAATAATTTAAATCACTTAAAATCAAATTTATTTCAGAATCAAACTCATTATGTTTCTATCTTTAGTAGAAATACTTCTAAAGCTAAATTATTCAAAGAACTCATTTCAGAATAAAAACATTCAAAAACAATCTAATCATTTAAAAAACTCATTTTTAAAAAACCAAATCTTTAAATAACTGCTTTAAAAAACTAAAAATCTAAATAATTCTTAGAATCTACAGAACTTTGAGTTTTAAGATTATTAATTCCTTTTAATACTCTTAATTCTTTCTTAGATGCTTTCTTACTAGTTAAAGCCTTAATAAAATAGACTTTTTTATCCAGAAAACTACATACTCATGGCATAGTTTTTCTTGCGTTCGCTACTAGAGGCGATATTGAGCTGTTTGCGATATTTGGTGATCGTGCGTCTTACCATTTTGATATTAAACTTTTCTTCAATAAGCTCTAGGATTTTCAGATCACTTAAGGGTTTATTGCGGTTTTCATTTTTTATCAAGTCGTTGATAAAATCTTTAATCGAAGCATTGCTAGTATCCCCATCAATAGCTGTGGTGAAGAAATTTTTGACTGGGAAGATGCCACGATTGCATTCTAAATATTTATTTGAAATAGCTCTTGATATGGTGCTTGGTGAGTGGCCAAACTCATCGGCTAGATCTTTTAGCTTCATGGGTTTGATCTCCCCACCCATGAAAAAATCATATTGATACTCCACAATCATTAGTCCGATTTTTCTAAGCGTTTGCTTGCGCATATCAAGGGCATCTATAAGGTCACGTGCCTCTTTGATTTTAGACTTTAAATAGGAGTTGTTTTGCTCTGTTTTTATTGTATCAATCGTGATTTGTGGGTAGTAGTCATCATTGAGGCTGACTGATATTTCATTACCCTCTTTGAGGACAAAAATATCAGGGATGATGCAGGTATCCTCTTCTTGATAAAAGAGTGCTGGGGGAGTCTGAAAGCTTTTAATTAGAGTGAGGGCTTCTTGGTAGAGAGGGTCTTTTTTAAAGCTGGTATGGGAATTGAGATTTTTGATGATTTTAGCAGCGATATCATAAAGCTCATCAGAGATTTCATCACAGGCATCAAGATGAAACCTCAAGCACTCATACATATCTTTAGAGCCTACACCCCTTGGCTCTAAAAAGGCAAAACGCAATCTTATCTTTTCATATTCCATCTGGCTTATACCAAGCTCTGTAGCCCTATCATGGCTACTAGCATCAAAGTAGCCTTCTTCATTGATATTATCAATGATATCAAGCGCGATTTCTTGACTGATTTGCGTGGGGAATAGGGGGGGAGTGATTTGCTCTTCTAAAATGACATATAGCCCTTTTTCTTGAATGCTAAGAGATTCTATTTTATCAGATATGGCGCTTTTTAGAGGGGTATTTGGGTTTGGTTTTTTAAACTTGGAGCTAAAATCTGTGCTGATTTGACTTTGGATATTAAGTAGTGGATTTTCTAGGGCGTAGGAATTTATGGTCTCTTCTATCTCTAGGATATTACTCTGGAGGATGGGGAGCCAGTTTTTTAGCGTGGTGGATAGCTTGCCTTTGACTTGAGCACTTTGGCGTAAAGATGGGGATGCCATGCTATACCTTGAAGTTTTCGCCTAGATAGTGTTTGCGTACAAGTGGATTGTCATAAATCGTGCTAGCATCCCCACTAGCTAGTAGGCTACCAGATTTGATCACATAGGCACGATGACATACACTAAGTGTTTCTCTTACATTATGGTCAGTGATAAGCACGCCAATATTAAGCGCGACAAGCTTTTGGATGATCCTTTGTATATCTAATACAGCGATAGGATCAACCCCTGCAAATGGCTCATCTAGTAGGATAAATTTAGGGTTTTTAACAAGAGCTCTGGCAATCTCTACGCGTCTGCGCTCCCCACCTGAAAGACTTACGCCTTTACGATGCCTAATAGGCTCGATGTTGAAGGCTTGGAGCATATCTTCAATTTTTTCTTGGGCTTCTTTTTTGCTTTTGAAAGTAGATTCTGCAGAGATGAAGAGATTTTCCTCCACGCTTAGATCTTTGAAGATGCTAGATTCTTGAGGAAGGTAGCCAATGCCAAGATTAGATCTAGCATGTAGGGGGGAGGATGAAAGATCCATATCATTTAAAAATACTTTCCCACCGCTTGGCTGCAAAAGCCCACAAATCATATAAAAAGTCGTCGTTTTGCCAGCACCATTAGGACCCAAAAGACCGACTACCTCGCCACTATGCACCTCTATGGATACATCATGTACAATCATATGCTTTTTGATCTGCTTGCTAAGGTTTTGAGCGATGAGCTTGTCTGCCAATTTATAATCCTGATATCCTATATTTTCGCTTATCACCTACTGTGGTGATGGATATAACTGCATAATTATACCCACTATTTTTGAGAATGCTTTCTAATTTTTCTCCCCATTCTATGAAGTGAATACCAGAGCCAAGCCCCTCTAAAAGTCCTAATTCTAGGAACTTTTGTATATCATGATGATAGAAGTCATAATGATGCAAATCTCCATAGCTTTGCAAAAGTGAGAAAGTAGGGGAGGTGATATCCTCTCTTTTTTCTGGTAAACAATGGGTAATATAAGAGCGTATAAGAGTGGTCTTACCACTGGCTAGATCCCCGCTAAGTATGAAGATATTCACCCCAGAGCCAATAAGAGAATCTAAGGGTTCAAAAAGTTTATAAATCTCATCTTCTTTAAGGATAAATTCAGACATCAAAGCTTCTTGATAGAGGAAATGGGGATGTGTTTAGTTAGAGTGTTGATTAGATCTTGGTTTTGCTCATAAAAGATTTGAGCAGCATTTTGAGCGGCATTTTGAGCGGCATCCTTGCTAGATGTATTCTGCGTATTCTGCGTATTCTGCGTATTCTGCGTATTCTGCGTATTCTGCGTATTCTGCGTAGGTTGCGTAGGTTGTGTAGGTTGTGTAGGTTGTGTAGGTTGTGTAGGGTTGTGTAGGTTGTGTAGGTTGTGTAGGTTGTGTAGGTTGTGTAGGTTGTGTAGGTTGTGTAGGTTGTGTAGGTTGTGTAGGTTGTGTAGGTTGTGTAGCCTTAGCCTCTTGAGTGATTTTAGTCGATGCTCCAAAGATCTCAGCTACAAGAGTTTTGATGATGCCAAAGTGAGCAGAAAGCAGCGCCTTTTGGCTCTCATCTGCCTTGCTATGCCATGTAAGGATGGAATCTTCAAAGCTAATAGGCGTGATAGATGATTGAAAAGCCTCTCCTAGCTCTAGGTTACGATCATAGATTTTGGCTATTAGCTGTGCAAATAGATCTTCAAGCCCAGTTGTGCTTGCTTGAGGGGCTGTGCTTGCTTGAGGGGTTGTGCTTGCTTGAGGGGCTGTGCTTGTAGGAGTGGGGTCTATCCCATCATCACTCTTAGATGGCATAGATGGCATAGATGGCATAGATGGCATATGAGTGTCTTTAGCCTCAAATGGCATAAGCTCTCTTTCAAGCATAGATATTTCAGATTCTAAGCTTTCAAACTTCTGGGCCTCTTGCATTTTAAGTGTGGTAAGAAGCATGATAAATCCGCCATCACAATTAAGCGATAATAGATATTTGCTATCAGCGATGATCCTTAAATACCGCTCTAGTGTAAGTAGAGAGATATTGGCTTGAGTGCGGATGGAATCTTTTAAATAAAGCATCATCTCATCTAATAGCATCTCTGTTTCATATTCTTCAAAAAGCTCTAAAAGTTTATCTATTTGTTTTTTATCTCCTGTTTTTATGGCAGCAAAAAAATCTTTTAAAACTAGAGGGTCAATCACGCCTAGCATTTGAGTGATTTTATGGCTCTCTAGCTTCCTATCACAATAGGCTATGGCTTGATCGGTTAATGTAAGGGTATCGCGCAAGGATCCATTGCCGCTTCTAGCAATGATCTCAATACTTGGCATATCATATTCTATATTTTCATTTTGCAAGATACTTTCAAGATGCTTGATGATGGGCTTTTGAGGGATTTTTTTGAATCTAAAATGCTGTGTGCGGCTTAGGATTGTGGCTGGAAGCTTTAGGGGGTCTGTTGTAGCTAGGATAAATTTAATATAGCTTGGTGGCTCTTCTAGGGTTTTTAAAAGTGCGTTAAAGGCCTCTTTAGTTAGCATATGGACTTCATCGATGATAAAGATTTTATAGCATCCCATAGCTGGAGCATAGTGAGTTTGCTCAATAAGGCCTCTAATATCATCAATTTTACGCGATGAGGCAGCATCCATCTCGATAATATCTATATGTTTGCCAGCTAAGCTTTCAAGGCAGCTGCTACACTCATTGCAAGGATCGCCTATGGGGGCTTTTTCACACTGGAGGGCACGAGCAAAGATTCTAGCACTACTTGTCTTGCCACTACCTCTTAACCCGCTAAAAAGATAAGCATGAGCAGTATGGCCACTTTTTAGCGCTAGGCTTAGGGTCCTAGTCACGCTTTCTTGGGCGATAAGATCTGCAAAGGTTGTGGGACGATATTTTAGGGCTAGGGACATTTTTACTCTTTAAGATGGTTTTTTGCTTGTTATTTTATAATTTTTTGCTTATAAAGGGTCTAAAAATCATCAAAAAGTGTGGTGTTTATATATTTTTTCAAAAAACTTTGGCGATGGGATTTTATAATGCCAAATTTTTTAATCGCATCAAGATGGGCCTTAGTGCCATAGCCTGAATGCGAAAGAAAGCCATAATCTGGATAGAGTGTGTGAAGCTTTTGCATCTCCATATCCTTTGCATTTTTAGCTAGGATCGAGGCTGCAGAGATTTGGAGGATACTGGCATCACCTTTTATAAGCGTTGTGAGATTGGGTAGTTGCAAACCAAAAGTCGTATTACCATCAAAGAGAAAATGCTCGCTAAAAGATCCTAGTGCTTGTATGATTTGGCTTAGTGCATCTTTCATGCTTTTTGAAATGCCAATATGATCTATCTGACTGGCAGTGATCTCTATGATATGAAAATGAGTATGGGGCAGATTTTGAAGCTCTTTAGTAAGGTGGGCGCGAGTTTTTCTATCTGTCTTTTTGCTATCTTTGATGCCTAGGCTTTGAAGATCTTTGATCTTTTTAGTCACAAAACCAGCTACAAAAAGACTGCCACATAAGCACCCCCTTCCAGCTTCATCAATGCCACAAAGTGATATAGATTGCATCAAAACTCCCTAAGCGCAAAACTGATAAAATCTAGGATTTTTAGATTCTTATATTCTATTTGGTTGATAGCAATGATGATGGCATTAGGGAAGGTAGTGGCGATTTTTTCCAAAAGATTGGGGCTAGGGAAGGCAAGCGCGTAGAATCTAGATTCTTTTAAGATAAAACTATTATTCTCTTTAAGGATGGTTTCATTGGGATTTTGACTTTTTAGTTCCAAAAAAACCATATTTTCAAAAATAGCCTGAAAGTTTGGTGATGGGCTTAGTGCATAGGGTAGTGCAAAGTTGTAAAAATAAAGACTTTTGCTACTTTGTTTTGGGTCATTAATAAGTGTTAAAAATCCCTGGAGCTCAAGATCAGAGATGAGGGCATAGAGCTTGTCTTTTGAGATTTTGATATGTTTTTTTAGCTGGAGATAGAGCTGGTTTGTGCTAAAGGTGTGGGATTGATAGGAGAGTAGGGCATAAAGGATGGGGAGATCATCT
The DNA here is from genome assembly GCA_949298825.1 of uncultured Helicobacter sp. Taxonomy (GTDB): domain Bacteria; phylum Campylobacterota; class Campylobacteria; order Campylobacterales; family Helicobacteraceae; genus Helicobacter_H. Next base: position 18,243 of record CASFYB010000013.1, on the reverse strand, counting down.
TTGAAGATGAGTTTTGCTATTTCTTGGATTCTACTAATTTTTTGATATTCAGGCATAGTAATAAGCTCTGGGAGATTCCCTGTTTTGATAAAGGTGTTTAGTAGCTGATTTAGCGGGATTTGCTCTTTATTGACGCTGATGTATTCCTCAAAGCTTAAAGGCAGAATCTGCTTTGTGTAAAAATCACCTTTAATCAAGGTGGTTTTGCTAGGAGTGATTAGGATGATGTTTTTGATATTGGGTAGGTTAAAGCCTGGGGTATAGTTATCAATAATAAGCAGGTCTAGCTTCTTTTCTAAAAAGACTTTTAAAAGTTCTTGAGTTAGGGATTCTAGGTTATTTCTAGGGTCTTGGCAGTCAATGTAGATAGGATATTTAAAATCTTTGGCAAAGTGCAGAGCAAGGCTTGTTTTACCACTTTTTGGTGGGCCATAAAGATGGGTTTTGCCCTCTTTGATGCCAAATCGACGAGGAAAGATGGAGAATCCTTGAGTTTTTTGGATAAAAATACTTTTAAAATCTTGCATCTTAGATCTAAAAACGATAATAGGCTTGAGCGCTAAACTCCATCCCGCCAAGAGGATTTATGCTGATATCTGGAGTGATGGAGAAGTTTTTAGGGCGATATTTGGTTGTGACAAGCCAGCCATATGCCCATGCTATAGCTCCACCAGCAGCAACCTGCCATAATGTATGCTTTCTAGCCTGTACTCTTGAGGCTGCAGTGAGTGTGGCTAGGATGATGGGAGCAATAGCTGCCTTCCACCCATAGCGATAGTAGACAAATGCTGCTGCACTAAAGCCACCACCAGAATGCCCACTAGGCATACCCTTCCAGTCATTGCAGCAAGGACGTTTAGAAAAGTCTACATTATAGCCTTTGTTATGAGCATATTCCATCGATCGTTTGATGATCTCTATGCTGCTTTGGGTGAGTATCGTCCCAAGAGCTAGCTGACCAAAGCCTACATAATCTTCCATCCCAAGGCTTATCACACCGATAAAGGCTGGCATCAGTGTAAGTACATCCCCAACTTGCTCAAAGGCATTATTTCTGTGGCTATAGGCTAGGTTAAAGAGAAGGATGAAAGCTAGAAATAGGCGCTTCATTTGGCACCGATACTGGAGTTTGAAACCTTGCCCCACATTAGTTTATGTTTGCGCTTAAGAAACTCAATCTCTTCTTCTTTTTGGATAAGAGTATTTTGAAGAGCTTTTATTTGTGATTGATAGAGTTCGCATTGTTCTTGAAGAGAGATATTAGTATCTTTTAAAAGATTATTTTCATCATTCATATCTTGAGTATTGTGATGGGTGGTCTCTATGATCTTTTCATAAAGCAAGACGATACTTTTAATGCTTTGTTCTAAAAATAGTGGCTTTAAGATCGCCCCATTAATATCTGTAGCCATTAGTGTATTTTCGAGTTTTTGTAAGAATAAATCTATGGCTTTTTTGGGTTTTAGATAGGTTTTTTGATCATGTTCAATTAGTGCTTCTTTGGCAATCTCATCTTCATTGATGCCTGTTAGATTGATAAATTCTTCAAGGGAGATTAGATTGCTTGGATTAATCATTTTTTCTTGATTGTATCTAGCAGGGATTGGATATTTTTGACACTACTAGGATCTGCAGATAAGAAGAGATCGACACGATTATTTTTAGCACGGTTGGCTAAAGAATTATTTGGCACTAAGGGTTGATTCTTCCCAAAAGAAGTGAAGGAGAGCATCTTTGGATCTACACCATTTTTGATCAAAAGCTCCATTACGATAAGAGCCCGTGCAGCAGCGAGTGTAAAATGATCGCTATAACCAGAGGTAGGTGAGATGGATCCATCATCAGTATACCCACGTACATTGATTTGTACATGTGGAGGAAAACGTTTGATAATGTTAGCGATATCGCGAATATAATTACGCATTTCTTGAGATGAGATTTTTGCACTATCGCGTTCAAATAAAAGGTCTGAAGGCAAGCGCAGAGTAAGACCATGTTCGATTTGCTCTAGCACGCCACCTTCTTGGACAAGTTGTTCAATTTGCACAACACTTTCTGTAGATCTGATTGTGGTTGAGTTTTGTGCCGGGTTTGATTTTTGTCCATCAGTAAGTTCTTCAACATCACCAGGGGGAGGTGGTATTTTTGTAATAGGCTGAAGTGTATCTGGCTTTGGCGGAGAATCAAAGATCTTGATAAACTCAAGCTTTAGTGCTTCTACTTTGGCTTTATTTTGTGCAGAGAGTGCCCAAAGCGCGATAAATAACGCTAGTAATAAAGAGAGGAAGTCAGCATATGGGACAGCCCATCTCTCACCAGCGGGGCATTCTTGTTTTTTATTTTTCTTGGCCATTATTCTTACTCAAATTGAGAGATTTTAGGATGTCCAGGTGTGATAAAGCCAAGTAGCTTTGCTTCTAGATTCCTTGGATTATCGCCATTAGCAATACCAATAACCCCCTCTAAAATCACCATTTTTTCTTTGATAATATCATGAGAGTTTGCCTTTAGCTTATTGCCCCAAGGTCCAAAGATTGCATAGGCACACATAATACCAGTAACTGTTGCAGTAAATGCACCAGCAATACCTGCAGCCATTTCTGCTGGGTTATCTAGTTTTTGAAGCGCTAGCATAAGACCCATAACCGCACCTACAAGTCCAAAGGTAGGGGCTGATTCCCCTGCTACTAGCCAGTAGTGAGCAGCACCATGATAGTACTCTTCTAGCTGCTCTATCTGGATCTCGATATCCTCGCGTACAGCCTTGCCATCCTTACCATCAATAATCATACTTAGCGCATCGCGCATGAAGTCATCTTCAACTTGGGCTACTTTTGCCTCTAGGGCTAGGACACCATCTCTACGCGCTAGGGAAGCAAACTCTACAAGATCATGGATAGTTTTATTAAGATTGGTCTTAGCTCCTAAAAATACGATCTTAAGCTCTTTAAATCCAGCCTTGATATAGTGCATATGTGTACCTGTCATAGCTGAAAAAAGCGTAGTAGGTATGATGATGATAACTGAACTAATGTGGATAAGATGGATAGGATTCCCACCTTCTAAAATATCACCAACTGAGATGGAGACAACTGCCAATAACATACCTAAAAGACTTGATAAATCCATAAAACAAACCCTGTAAATTGTAGTTTTTGCCAGCCATTATAGCAAAACTTTAATGGAATCAAAAATTTAGTTTTTAAGAGCTTTTTGTAGTATGGTTTATATCCTTTAAGTCTCAAGATAAACTTAAAAATTTTCTGCTATATTGTCTTTAATAACTTTAGAATTTAAAAGAGGCTAGCGTGAGGGGCAAAAAATCAAATAAAATTTTAGAAAAAAGATGTGACTTTCTAAAATCTCAAAAAACAGCCAAAAGCATATGTTTGATAAGTTTATTTTTATCTAATGTTTATGCAGAGACATGGAGTGGGACTTTTGGCACGACAAATAAGGACTTAAATGCTGGAGTGAGTGAAGAGATCACCATGGGCAAACAAGATGGCGTGCGTGGAAATAATTTTGGTTATCAAGATAAAAGGACTTTTACTTATAAAACAAAAGGAGATAAGGCATCATCATTGATACTTAAGGCAGATTCTACCCTTTCTGATTTACAGTTTTATCTTGAAGGTGGGATGAATATTAAATCATTGAGTAATCTAACTATAGATTATGGTAGCATTGGTGGTAGAAATGGTGTAAACAATGGTTTTAATCACTCTGGAAGTTTGAGTATTGATTCTAATGCTTCTTTTAGTGTAAAAAATGTTGGTGCTTATGTAATGAGAGGAAGTATTAATAATAGTGGTACTCTAAATTTGCAAGCAAGCAAAAGTATTAAAAATGTTGGCAAAATTATTAATGATGGAGGGGATATCGCTTTTAATGGGGAATATTGGGCAAATGAAGCCTATGTCTCTTCTTTTTATACATCTCTTAGTGAAACTTATGGAGAGCTTGTGATCAATGGGGGCAAGGTAGTTTTTGAAAAAAATCTTTATAACACAGGGGTGCAAAAATTAAATACATCTGGTATTGCTAGATCAAAGGTTATCCTTAATGATGGGGAGATTGAGGTTAAGGGTGCATGGGAGAATGGAGGTTATACAGCTTCAGGAAAATCTGGAGCAGGTGAGCTTATAGGTAGAAGCGGGAAGATCACTATACATGGCAAGTTTACTAATAAAGTAGATAGCGGGTATAATAGCTCATATGTCGTGCGATCGCTAGTAGATTTGGAAGATACTATTTTTGTCGCACAAAATATTTATAATGAATCTAATAGTGACATCCTCCTCTCTGGCTCTGCTAAGATGACTACCTCTGGTACTTTTGAATCTAAAAAAGATAGCAGTATTACTTTTATTGGCACACAAAATGGTTTTGGCTCTATAGAGGCAGGCACACTTAAATTAGATGGTGAGGAAAACTATCAGATTAGAGTGCTTAAAAAAACTAATGATTATAAATATTTTATTGCTTCAGGCACTAGTGTAACTGGTCTAACAGAAGGAGAGATAGAAATCAAAGATGCTAATGGAAATAAAAGTGATTTATATAAGGCTAAGCTAGTAAAAGAGACTAATAATACTAAAGAATCTTGGTATATCAAACTAACTAAACTTCCTGCTACACCAAATGCCCCTTCTAAACCAGATCAAACTCCATCAGATGATGATATATTTGGAGATATTATCTTTGTTACACAAGATTCTCTAAATAAGGCTAATGATGCATTAAATAATCAAGCCTCAATCCTAAATACCATCCCACAAAATATTGATATTTTTATGGGCTGGACTACTATGCTAGATAGAAGCACAGTGATGTTATCAAAAGCTCTTAGCTCTAATACTAAGCCTATTTCTATAGCTCTTTTAAAAAAGGCTCAAAAACTAGCCAATAAAGGACAAATCAATCCTCAAGAATACCGCTCTGATGCTTATACAAATTCAATCATACAATTAGAATCCCCTTATAAGAAGGCTAGCTTTTATGCAAACATCATGGGTGGAATAAATGGATATAAAAACTCACTTGGCTATGGCTATGGGGTTAATCTTGGATTTGATGGCTATGGAAGTGATGATTTTTTTGGTGGAGTGTTTTTAAGTCTTGAACGCTATGATATTAAAGCACAGGATTTAAGATTAGATTCTATTCATTATCGTTTAGGAAGCTATATGAGGGCTAGAGCTTCTAAGGTAGAGTTTGATGGTCTTTTAGAATATATTTATGCACCTAGTGAATATAAAAGAGTATTGCCTATTAATGGAATCTCTACTTACTCTGATGCTAGCTATCATACCCAAGCCCTAGATGCACAACTTAGAATTGGTCCTAGATTTGGAGGGGATTCTAGCTTTAAGCCTTATATGGGAGTATTATTAGAGTATTATCATACCCCTAGCTTTAAAGAGAGTGGAGGGTTAAATCTTGATGTCAGTAAGAATGCCTTTTTACATCTATCAGGGATACTTGGATTTGAGTATAGAAAGCTATTTGATGCATCTAGTCTTTATCTAGCCTTAGAAGCAGTAAGTGGAGCTATTATAGCAGGGGATAAGTATTTAAGCCTAACAAGAAATAACACAACTATAGATTTTAAGAATGCTAATAATACTTATGGGAATTTTATCTTAGGTGGTAATATCTTTATTAATGAGACTTTTAGTCTGCATCTAAGCTTAAATACAAAAGCTAGTCTTAGTGGCTTTTATGGAGTGAATGCTATATTTGGTGGGAAGGTGTTGTTTTAGGGGGTTTTAATAGAATCTGGCTAAAGATTTTAAAAGGGAAAATAAGAAGAAAATATAGAAGTTTACAGATTAGCTTAAGAAGTGATAAGCTTTATAATTACTTATAGTATAGAAAAGTTTGTGAAGTAAGAAAAAAGGGGGTAGGTTAAGGGGGTTAGATCCCCTTTAGCTGTTCTAGTCTTTGGCGCTTTGTGCCTATCTCTGTGACTTGGATACCAAAGTTACCATCTACAATAACAACCTCTCCTTTGGCAATTACCTTATCATCAATAAGGATTTCTAGCGGATCATTAGCTAGCTGATTTAGCTCGATCACGCTACCAATATCCATAGAAACTACATCTTTTAAAAGCATTTTTTTCTGACCGATCTTGACCTTGACATTAAGGCGGATATCAAGCAGCATACCGATATTTTTCATCTCTTCATTGCTGAGATTTTGTGAAGTTGGAGCTTGTGTTTGTGGTGCTACTTCATCTACCTGCTTTGTTGTAGGGTTTTTGAAGCCATCTTCAAACTCTTGTGTGATGAGCAGGTAGAAGTTAGCCGCGATTGTATGCAAAGAGAAATCAAACTCATAAGCAAAGCTAAAGCTATCAACTTCATCATTTTCGAGTTTTGATTCTACATTTTTGCAAGAGAAGTTAAGCTTTGGCATCTTTTTTTGTGAGCTAAGATTAGTGGCTATGGCACCAAAGATATTAGAGGCTATCTCTTTGATCGCATCAATATCATCATCATTCATTTCTTCCTTGCTTGAGCCTTCATTGCCTACCATCATATCTGCTAGCGCAGTAGCCATATTCACAGGGATGGCAAGAGAGATAGATGCGTTAAAATCACCACTTGATTCTATGTTGATAAGCGCATAAGGAGGAGTGATATTTAGAGCCCCTGGTGCAGCCTCGGCTTTTTTTTCGACATGAGGGCTTGACCCCATCAAGCCTTCAATCGTGGCTGTCATCTCTTGGATAAAAAGCTTTAAAAAATCATTCATAGTTTTCTTCCTCCTCGATTTCTATCTCATTGATTCTATTTTTGCGCTGTACTTCTAGCATTTCTAGGATCTCTTTTACTTTATCCTTTTCTGTTTTTATATGTTCTTTGATCTCGATAGTTTTTCTATAACGTTGCAAGCCTATTTTAGCTAAATATTTGTTCTGTCCATCAATAGCTACTAGCACTGTATCATCTGCTTTTCTATCAAGACGTATGATATCACCTACTTGGAGATCTAGCACTTCTTTTAGCGATAGATTAGCCGATCCGATGCAAGCAGAGACATTGATCCCAGCACCACCAATAAGCGCTTGTAGCTCTTTGTTGCGCGATTTTTTAGAGCTAGTTTCAGAAAGCACTAGATCGCGACTGCCAAGACGAGAGAGAATAGTCTCAAGCGAGATGACTGGGTAGCACAGATTGATCATCCCTGAGCTATGGCCGATGATGATCTCCATAACAACCATGATTACTACTTCATTTTGTGCGACAATCTGCACGACATTAGGGCTAGATTCCTTAGCATCGATGCTAGGCCAGATCTCTGCTACAGGTCCCCAGGCATCTTTTAGTGTTTGCATGATCTGACGCAAGATAGAATCAAGCAAATTTAACTCAATATCGCTAAATTCTCTTTGAGAATCATAGCTTTCACCCTTCCCACCAAGCAAGCGGTCTATCATGGAGAAAACAATGCTTGGATTGATCTCTAAAACCCCAGTGCCATCCATAGGCTTCATAGAAAAGACATTAAAGCTAGTAGGGCTTGGTAAGCTCATAAGAAACTCACCATAAGTCATCTGATCAACGCTATGAAGCTGGATCTCTACAATAGAGCGCATGATAGCTGAAATCTGGCTGGAGAGATTACGTGCCATTTTATCATGGATACCGCGGAAAGCACGTAGCTGTTCTTTGCTCACACGATTAGGACGCTTAAAGTCATAAAGAGCTACCTGCCTTTGTGGCAAGATCTCATTATTCTCTAGTTCAGCGATACTCTCATCATCTGCGACTTCAAGTAAAGCATCAATTTCTTCTTGACTTAGTATATCAGCCATGATTCTCTCCTATACTTTTTCTGATCTTTTTGACGATCTCTTTAATGATTTGTGAAATTCTTGATTCTGTGATTTGTAAAATCTCTTTGATCTCAAGCAAACTTAGTTCCTCAAAAAAATAAAGCTGCATGATAAGCTGCTCGCGCTCAGGAAGCTGGCCTAAGATATTTTTGATTTTATCTATCAGTTCTTCTTGTTCTATTTTCTGCATGATATTCTCATCAGAGAAAAGTTGATATTGCTCATCAATAGGCACAAGCAAGTAGATATCAGAGGCAAGGCGAGCCTCTCTTATCTTATCAATACTTTCACATAGTTTCTGTGATAAGTACTCATCGCTAGGTTCTTCTTGATGCTCATTATAATAACGTGTGATTTCAGAATCAATGCTTTTAATAAGCTTGCGATTAGCCCGTGAGATGATATCTAGCGAGCGTAAGTAGTCTAGCAATGCACCATTGACACGCGTTTTGGCATATCCCCAAAAAGAATCATTAATCGCGCTATCATATTTTCGTGCTAGCTTGATTAGCTCTTCTGTGCCAATGCTAATAAGATCGTTCACATCCACAGAGCTTGGCACGCGCTCTTTGATCCTATAGGCGATCGCGCGCACCGCAGGAAGGTACTGGATGGCTAGCTCATCTTGAGAGTATTTGATATTTTGATTATAGCTATTCATGGGACACTTCACTTGGCTTTGTATTCTTTGGCTTTATAGTCAAAGTTAAAGCTATTGAGATATAGCTTGATATCTCTTAGTTCTTTTTCGCGATTGTCAAATTCTTTATCAAATGTATCTAGACGTTTTTCTAAGCCTTTTTTATCAAAGATATCATAGTTAAACTCTAGTGACCAGATATAAAGTGAGACAATTAGCATTGTAATGAGGTAAAAACCAAGTGTAGAGACTACTGTCCAAAATAACATCACCTCTGGTTCATCGAACTTGGCTACAGCAAGCGCAAGTCCTAGGAAAAACCCAAAAGAAACAGAGAGATTGAGATAATTTAAAGGCTTCATCCTTTAACCCCTTAAAGATAGCTAAGAATCCTTTTTAGGAAACTGCCAAAGTTTGCTTTAGGGGTATTAAGCATATTGTGTTCCACTTTTGAGATAAGTTGTTTTGCGATCTCTTCCATATTGAGGCTAAAGGCATTGTATGGTTCTGCGCGTGTGATCAGCTCACGATATTTAGTGGAGTTGCGCACAGAGGAGTTGACAAGGAAGTTGCCAAGATAGTGCAGCTTTAGATTAGGGATATTTTTGGCTGCGACTTTTTGGATTTTAGTAAAGATATTGAGGGCTTCTTGATTGCGTGTGGCCATATTGATGATAAGCAGCATTTCATCTTTGGTGCGTGCATTGATCTTGATGGTCGTATAGGCATCAGTGATAGCACTTGGATCTGGTGTGGTCACTACGATGATATGATCTGATGCATTTAAGAAGGCCTGCATCGTCCCGCCGATACCTGCTCCTGTATCCACGATCACATAGTCAAAGGCCTCAAAGACCACACTTTCATTAGCAAAGCTATCAAGGATATTAAACTTATCTGCATATTTTAAGATCTCTTCTCCATTTTCTCCAGGGATCAAGAATAGATTCTTATCAATAGGGCAGATGATATCATCAAAGCTAGCCTCCCCACGCAAAACATGCAGGATGTTTTGACTTGGACGCACACCAAAGATCAGATCTAGGTTAGAAAGACCGATATCTGCATCAAAAACACCAATCCTATAGCCCATCTTAGCAAGCATAAAGGCAAGGTTAGCACTGATTGTAGATTTGCCCACACCGCCTTTACCACTTGTGATAGCGATAAATTTTGTTGAGTGCAGTTTTTTCTCTCCTTTTAGGAGTTCTTCTAGCTTGCTAGCTTGGTTGAGATTAGCTTGATTGGCCTCATTGGCATTAGTCTGATTAGTCTGGTTGATATTGGCCTCATTGGCATTAGTTTCATTGGTCATATTATCTTTACTCTCGCTCATTTGCGCCCCTTATTTGGATTGTAAAATCCATCTAGCAGACAGTCTGCTAAATAGTCATTTGTAGCTACACATAGATCTGTGGGGACTTCTTGTCCTACAGAAAGATAGCTGATAGGTTTTTTTGTCTCATAGGCTAGGGAGAAGAGATTGCCAAGTCCTTTACTCTCATCTAGCTTACTGAAAATAAAGCTATCAATCTCAAGCTCGCCAAAAGAATGATAAATATCTCTCAAATCCTCAAACTTAGTCGTCGCAGATAGTACAAGAGCGATATCAATCTTATAGTCATTTTGCACAAAGCGCTTAAGCTGATTGATCTTTTGCTTATCATGTTGAGAGTGGCCAGCAGTATCTACTAAGATGATATCACAATAACGCAAGGTATCAATCTCGCGTAAAAAGTCTTCTGGCTCAATAACTGTCTCAATGCTGATTTTCATCTTCCTAGCATACCATGTAAGCTGCTCTAGTGCACCGATCCTATAGGTATCAAGCGTGATGATACCCACACGATATTTTTTGTCCAAAAGCTTTGAATAGCGCGCAGCCAGTTTGGCTAGAGTGGTGGTTTTGCCTACGCCTGTAGGGCCTGTTAGCATGATGATCTTTTTGCCATTTAGCTCTAGATTCTCATTTCGGCAATAAAGCATCTTGCGCAAAACTTCTCTAAAATAGCGCTTGATGGTCACTGAGTTTTCACGCATCTTAAGTGGCATCAGCTCCAAGCTAAGCTGCATGATCTCATCTAGATGCGTGCTATACATCCCGCTGCTTTTAGCGATGCGATATATCTCTGCAAACTCTTGAGGTATCTGAGTGTTAGGGGTTTTTTCCTCCCAGAACATATTTTGTATGAGCTTTATTTTGTCATTGATCTTATCTAGCTCACCTTTAATGAGCTTAAATTCTTTATTTTCTGTTTGCTCTTTTTTAGCTCTCTCTTCCTCTTTTTGAGCCAGTTTGCTTTCAAAGCGCGTATCTAAATCTCTAATCGAGCTTTTAGGAGGAGGGGTGGGGATGATCTTTTTCATCTCTTCTATCGCACTAGATAGCTCCAAGCTCACATCCTCATCTTCTTCTTTTAGCTCAAAGACTTCGCGTGTGATGCTTGGCTTTGGTGTGGGTTTTGGAGCATTGTAGGTATTTTTGGGGATATAAGATTGCTCTTTGATCTCATCGATACGTTTTTGGATGCTATTTTTGGGTACTTCTTTTTGTACATCCTCTTCTACAGCTACGATGATTTCATACAGGCCGGGTTGATTGAGGGTTTTTTTCCGCACTTCGCGTGTTTTGACCACGAGTGCATCTTCGCCATGCTTATCTTGAGCGATTTTTAGTGCTTCAGCAGCGCTCTCCCCCCCATAGGTATAAAGCTTCATCCTTGCTCCTTAATCTATGTGTTGTAGCATAAGTGGTATTATAACAGATTCTCGGGTTTTAAAGTAGGGATGAGGGACTTTTAAATGGGTAAAATGAATATATAAATCATCAAAAAATAAAATATCAATATCTAGCGTTCTTGGTGCATTTTTAAAATCCCTTTTGCGCGCCCTTCCAAAGCGTCTTTCAAGGTAAAACACAAGGCTAAAAACCTCATGGATGCAAAGACTGGTATAAAGCTTAATAGTCGCATTATAAAAATGGGGTTGATCTTCATAGCCAAAGGGAGGATTTTTATAGATTGGAGAAGTGCTGATATGAAAGATTTTTGAATGATTTTTTAGCCAAAAAAAGAGTTTATTAAAAGTATGGATAGGGGATTTGAGATTGCCACCAATACCAAGGGTAAGGCTATGGAGATTGCTTTTAAAAGAATGCTTTAGTCTTAGTGTGGTCGGGAAAAGAGGAGTGAAAAAAAGTACATCCTCTTTTTCCTGTTTTTGGGGATATTTATAGGACTTTTGCACATCCATTCTCTATATAGACTAGATCCTCGATCCTTATGCCAAACTCACCGGGCAAGTAGATCCCTGGCTCTATAGAAAAGATCATCCCATCTTCTATGATAGTATCGCTTCGTGGAGATATGAAGGGCATCTCATGGATATCAAGCCCGATGCCATGTCCTGTAGAATGGGTGAAAAACTCCCCATACCCAGCCTCTTGTATCACCTCTCTTGCTAGCGCATCTACTTCTTTTGCGCTCATGCCAGCACGGGTGTTTTTTATTGCATGTTCTTGAGCTTTGAGCACGATATCATAGATCTTTTGATGCTTTTTATCCTTGAAGCTTTGCTTTTTATCAAAGCTGATCTGCGGGCTAAATAGCGCTGTGCGAGTACGATCTGAGCAATACCTCTCAAACTTGATCCCCGCATCAAATAAGATCAAATCCCCTTCTTTTAAAGGTGTATTAGTAGGGATGGCATGGGGTTTTGCAGCATTGTGGTTAAGCGCTAAGATAGGCTCAAAAGATAGATCATAATTCCCAAAATCTTGCAAAAAGATTTTGGCTTGAAACTGCAAGGTTTTTTCTGTGATAGGAGCATTATTAATACTATTTTGCGTGCGCAAAAATTCAGCCAAAAGCTCATAGGCCTTAGTATTTAGTGCTTGAGATTTCCTGATTTTATCTATCTCATCTTGCGTTTTTTTCATCCTTAAACTTTGGTGGAATCTAGCCTTAGGGATCAGCTCTGTTTGCCTGCATTGCATCCTGATAGTCTCTAGGCTAAGTGCGCTGATGCTAGCATTATCATAGACAAGGGATTTGATATTAGATTTATTGATCTGCTCACAAAGTGTATGGATGAGATTATTAGATTCTAAGATCTGTATGTTTTGATAGCCTAGCTCTTTAGCCTCAAGACTATAGCGAGAATCTGTGATAAAAATCACCTCGCTAGAGACTTTTAAAAGCCAGGCATTATCGCAGCTATAGCCACATTCATAAAAAAGAGCGCTTTCATCATTGCTGATAAAAGCTTGTATGTCTTGGCTTAGCATAGTTTTAGGCGTTGTTAGCCTGCATTTGCTTTTTTTGAGCTTCTTTGATGGCTTCTACTTCGCCGATGATCTGGAGGATAGAAATAAGTGCTAAATGATAGCCAAAAGCACCAAAGCCAGAGATCACACCAGCGCTCACCGCACCTGTATAGCTCACTCTTCTAAACTCTTCACGAGCTAAAATATTGCTCAAATGCACCTCTACTACAGGCACGCCACAAGAAGCGATCGCATCTGCAATAGCAATAGAGGTATGAGAGTAGGCACCAGGATTAATAATGATGCCTTGATACTCCCCACCTATAGCCTCTTGGATCTTGTCAATGATCTCACCTTCAAAGTTGCTTTGGAAAAAGTCAATCTCAGTTTTATTTTGCTTGCCAAACTCTTGCATATTATTATGGATCTGCTCTAATGTCATGGGGCCGTAGATTCTTGGATCGCGATGCCCTAGGATGTTGAGATTTGGACCTTGGATGACTAGGATTTTCATGTTTTCTCCTTGAGATTTGATTTGTATTACTATAGCAGATTTTATTCTAAATTAGCGGGGTACTTGGCTCATTGGCCTCACCAGGTATGCTAGATGGAGATTCTGCCTCATTTGGCTTAGACATAGGCTTGACCTCCTTTTTTTCAAATGGTGGGCCTTTTTTAAGCACCTCTGTAAGTTCGGCTGCTTTTTGTGGCTGCATCTTAGCTAGGATCTTGCCTACCTCTTGTGCTTTAAGCAAAAAGAGTATGCCCGCAGCCTGCTCATTAGGCAGATCGCTCAAAATCGCAGCAGCCTTAGAATCTTTCATTTTTGCATAGGTCTGGGCGATTTTATTATCACTCTCATCTTGGATCTGACGTAAAAGCTCCTCATTTTTGGCAATAAGCTTTTTAATCTTGGCTTCACGTTCATCAAGATTTTTATTCATAGATTCTTCTTTGGCATTGAGTGTTTTTAGTTGATTATCTAGATCTTCTTGTTTTGCCTTGAGTTTATTCTCACGTTGACTAAAGAGATCATCACTTGCTTTTTGCAAAAGTTCTAAAGACTGCTTTTTATCCTCAAGCTCTCTTAATTGCGAGATGATCTCATCTTTTCTTTGCTCAAAGACTACATTGCATTGTATGAGTTCTGTATTGGCATTAGAGTTAGCTAGAGGGGCTTGTGTAGGGGCTTGTTTAGATTCTAGGTCTTGGGTGGGTGTTTGGGGTGCTTGGTGTGTGGGATCTTTGGCTAGCAATAAGCTTGTAAAAAGATAGGGCAAGATTTTTTTCATGATGGTTCCTTTTGTAGGCTAAATCGTATTGATGCGATCTCATCAATATTTTTTTCCTCCTGCCTTTTTAGCGCAAGCAGAAGTTTTTTTCTTTCGTTTTCTTGGAGGTATTTGGTCTTTTCATACTCGATGCTAGCTAGTCTGTAGGCCTCCTCATATTTTGAGCGCTCATTTTTGAGCTCTGAGATTTCCAAATGGATAGAATCAATTTGAAACAAAAAGGCCTGCTTGTATTCTGCTAGCATTTTAAAATCCTGCATACTCCCAGCACTTGGGGTCAAAAAGGCGCGCATTTCTTCTTGACACTCTCTTGCCTCATCAAGCTTTTTATGAATAAGACTGTTAAGCTTGGCGATCTCTAGCTCTTTTTCTTGCATAGACTGCTTTTTTATCTTTAATAAAGAATCAAATCGCGTCTTCAATGCCTCCTCCTAGATGATGATCGTATCATCTCTCTCAGGTGAAGTAGAGATGATAGAGACTTTTGTGCCTGTTAGAGATTGGATGGCTTGTATATAGGTCTTAGCTGCATTTGGCAGAGACTTAAAGTCTTTGATGCCAGCAGTGTGATCCCAGCCCTCAAAGCTTTCATACACAGGTTCTACATTTTCTAGATCTGATGGCACATGGGTGATTTTTTCTCCATTATACAGATAGTGAGTGCAGATTTTGATCTCTTTAAACCCATCTAGCACATCAAGCTTCATTAATGCCAGATCTGTGCAGCCATTGAGCCTGCAGGCATATTTAAGGGCTATGGCATCTAGCCATCCACATCGTCTTTTGCGCCCTGTAGTCGTGCCAAACTCACAGCCCTTTTGACCTAGCTCTTGGCCTATTGTATTATTTTGCTCAGTAGGGAAGGGGCCATTACCCACTCTTGTGCAGTAGGCTTTGGTGATGCCGATGATCTTTTCTATCCTATTGGGTGGGATGCCAGAGCCACTGCTAGATCCGGCAGAGATAGTGCTAGAGCTAGTGACAAAAGGATAGGTCCCATGATCAATATCTAGCATACTGCCTTGAGCACCCTCTAGTAGGATATTTTTCCCTTCATCTAGCCCATCCCAAAGCAGCTTTGTCGTATCTGTGATAAGCGGGAGGATTTTAGGGGCTATGGCATTGATATTTTGCATGATAGATTCTACACTAGGGAGTGTGAGATCATAGAGATCTTGCAGATGGGCTATCTGCTCTTTATAGCTAGCTAGTTTTTGTTCTAGCATTTTGAGATCGCGCAAGTCAGATACCCTAAGCCCCATCCTTGCTACTTTGTCGCTATAGGCTGGACCGATGCCATTTTTGGTCGTGCCGATGGCATTTTTTGCGTTATTTTCTCTTGCAAGATCAAGTATCTGATGATAGGGCGTGATGAGATGTGCGCGATCAGAGATGAAAAGCCTACCCCTAAGATCTCCTAAGCTTTCAAACTGTTCTATCTCTTTGATCAGGGCTTCTAGTGAGATGACTACACCATTTCCTATGATATTTTTGCACTTTGGGTAGAGGATGCCAGAGGGCATGAGATGGAGTGCGTATTTTTTACCATCCACAACGATGGTATGCCCGGCATTATGCCCACCTTGATAACGTACAATATAATCATACTCTTTAGCAAGTTTATCAACGATCTTGCCCTTGCCCTCATCGCCCCATTGTACGCCTACGATTAAGTCTGTCATTTTGTTCCTTAGTTTTTAGATGAAAAGTGAATTTACAGATTCATTATAGTGGATTCTGCGGATGACCTCTGCAAAGAGTGGGGCTACAGATAGGATCGTGATCTTAGCAGAGCTTTGTTTGAGGGGGATAGAGTTGCTTACGACGACTTCATCTAGTGCGCTATTTTGGATCCTCTCTAGCGCTGGACCTGATAGCACGGGGTGAGTGCCAAGCGCGATGACAGAGTTGGCCCCACGCATCTTTAGCACATCAGCAGCCTTGCACATCGTGCCTGCTGTATCGATCATATCATCTACCAAGATCACATCCTTGCCTTCCACATCCCCGATGATATTCATCACCTCGCTGACATTAGCCTTCTCGCGCTTCTTATCTACGATCACAAGATCATAGCCTAGCTGGTCAGCAAAGTATCTAGCTCTAGCCACGCCGCCAATATCTGGGCTAGCGATGATGGGATTTTTGAGATTTTTAGATCTGACATAGTCAGTGAAGATGATAGAGCCATATAGATTGTCCACAGGGATATCAAAAAAGCCCTGTATCTGCCCTGCATGCAGGTCCATGGTGATGATCCTATTGATGCCTGCACTTTGGATGAGGTTGGCTACAAGCTTAGCAGTGATAGGCACTCTAGGTGCTGCCTTTCTATCCTGGCGCGCATAGCCAAAGTAGGGGATAACAGCAGTGATCGTGCTAGCAGAGCTGCGCTTAAAGGCATCTGCCATGATAAGCAGCTCCATCAGATTGTCATTTGTAGGGGCGCAGGTAGGCTGGATGATAAAGATATCTTTCCCCCTTACAGATTCAGAGATCTGTACAGAGATCTCCCCATCGCTAAAGCGCGACACACTAGCCTTGCTTACCATCCCATCTAAATACCTAGCGATCTCTTGACTGAAGCTAGGATGCGCTGAACCGCTAAAAATCTTAAAACCTTTCATCTACTAAAAACCTTCAATAAAATTTAAAGGATAATTATAGAATCATTTGCATAAATTTTGCTTGAAACTTGCTTTTATCCCTATCTTTTTAAAGGCTAAAAATGCAAAAGCACAACTGAACTTAGACTTAAGATAAGCCCGCATATCCCCTTTTTGCCAATCTTTTCTTTGAAAAACAAGACCCCACCAAGAGTAGTGCCCAATATCCCCAAAGCCCCCCAAGTTACATAGGCTATGCTAAGAGGGATGCTACTAAGCGCAAAAGATAGGATCACAAAAGCTAAAAGCACGATCATAATCGCGCCAACACCATAGCCCAAAGATTTGAATCCATCAGACTTTTTAAGCAGTATATTTGCTATGACATCTAAAAATGCCGCTATGACAATGAAAATAAAACCCATTTTACTCCTCCATGTTAATGAGGATGATGCCTATTGCCCCAAGCAAGATCCCTAGCTTTTGATAAAGGCTTAAAACCTCATTGAAAAATGCAAATCCAAATAGCGCGATTAGGATAATGCCTAAAACCTCCCACATCGCATAGGCTATAGAGATAGAAATAGCTTTGAGTGAAAAGCTCATAAAAATATATGATAATGTGATGAAAATCCCCATGAGACTGTACTTCAGCCATAGATGCTCACTGAAAAGATGAAGCGAGCTAGTGCCCAAAACTTCAGCAAAAATAGCCAGTATCAAAAAGCCCCATGCTTTTGTTTTTTCTTTCATGATAGCTCCTAAAGATAAGAATATTAAATGATGCTTATCTTATCTTTGGAGGAGGGATAGATGAGAGATAACGCGCGTTGATAGAGTATAGCAGAGTGCCCTTATAGCTTAGTGTGTCATTATGATATATCGGATGTAGAGAAAACATAAATTTATTTTGTGATTTTTGTTTTGATTCTAGCATAAGTTTGGCCAGACTTGGTAAATTAGGGAGCTAAGAATAGTTAAAGGCTTTGTAGATAAACTAAAAAGCTTGCAAAATAGGATAAAAAAATAGGATAAAAAGGTTTCTTTCTTTTACCATCATTGCCAGTCTTTTGGATTTCCTTTTAAGCAACATAATTACATAGCAAAGCAATGATGGCAAGAGAAAGAAAGTTAGAAAATATTCAAATGATTTTCAAATCAAATTCATTTCAGAATCAAAATATTTAAAAACAATCTAGCCTTTATAAAGGCTAGATACAAATACGCAATTTAAGTATTAAATATTGAGTTATCAATTTAATCAATTGATCAAATAACAATTAAGATTTGATAATTAATCACTAGATTAGTATTAAACCTATCTAGTCTATAAACTAAATAGGTTGTAATTTAAAAAATAATCTGATCTTTAAAATCAAATCTCTATGATTAAATCAAAGATTAAGTGATTAGATAATAATCATCACTATGATCAAACTCTTAGTAACATTTATATCTAGCCCCAAAGGGCTAGATAATATTTAGATATTACTTAGAATATTGACTATAGATATTCCTCAATAAGATCATTCTTCTAATAACAATCCTATTAATTCACCTCTATAATCTCACCATCACTCTTTAATTCTTTTAAT
>CASFYB010000012.1 GCA_949298825.1 uncultured Helicobacter sp. | reverse complement strand
GATAGTGGCATTGGCCAATGAAGAGTCTGAACCTACATTGATATAGTTTTTTGCAGAAGTGTTAGCTGTTAGGGCTTGGCCACCATATTGACCTAGAGTAAGTACTCCATCACTAGAGAAGTTTAGCTCATTGCTTCCGCCAATAAGTGTAGGAGCTGTTTTATTAAAAGTCAGACTAGAGGTATTCCCGCCTATAAAATCTATTTTAAAGTTGCCATTTCTGCTGTTAGTACCCTTGCTGATACTATCAATTGTCGTAGTCTGATCACCCTTTGATGAGTCTAAGACCATATGCCCATCTTTGCTTGTATTTAGCTGTAGTGTGCTGATCTTGTTTTGGCTCCCTTTAAGGATGAGTTTGGTATTTTGATCACCACCACCATACAGACTTACTGTGCCATTACCATTATCAAGATTTCCAGTGATGGTAAGAGTGGATTGTGCATTTGTGTTATTTAGATTTGATCCGATGGTGATATTTGTGCTCTTGCTTTCAGCTGTGGTGATATTATTATCAATCACTACATCAGCACCTTCATTGATCTTGATTTCACCACTATCTTGGATATTTAGATCCCCTTGAGTGATTTTTAGCGTAGATGAGCCATAGGCGCTGATGTTTAGCTTTTGTTTGACATCCAGCTTGCCATCGATTGTAGCAATAGCATTTTGAGCAGTGGCTTTAGAGCCTGACTTTCCGATGGTGATATTTGTGCTACCTGCATTGCTATCTATATTGCTGCGGATTGTGGCATTAAAGCCTTCAGTGGCTCCTGTACCTAAGGCTAGGTTAAAGTTAGCCGCCTTCTTTACTTCAATAGCACCTGCAAAAACTCCTGACTGCTCTATGCTCACACCACTACTGTGCTTGGTAAGACCAGTATCTGCTTCTATGTAGAACTTCCCACCAAGTATCAAGCTAGCATTATTTTTTAGTATCACTTCATTGCTGGCTACATCTTTGGAGGTGATAGAGCCTTGAGCTACTTGAAATTTGATCTCTGAGTTATCGCTAGCTGTGGGTGATCCTGTCTGTGTGTTATCTTTTGTCTCAGCTTCAGTGCCATCGCCTTTGAGCGTGAGGTGAGTATTTGTATCTATGATGAGTGTATTTTTGGCACCACCTCTGTTGTCATAGTTCCAGTATCCAGTATCATCTTTTGAGGCACCATTAGCCAGTATCCCACCTTCTATGATTCTATTCCCACCACCTGAGAAAGTGATCTGATTATAGCCCTTACGACCATTGTTATCAGCTTTTAGGCGTCCTTCAGTAGCGATGATATTACCCTTCATATTACCATGTTCAAAGACTACATGATTCCCACCATTATCGCTTCTTCCTTTTTTGCTCATGGAGCCATAGGAGATGATATTACCTGTTAGCGCGGTGCTATTATCAGTGCCCTTGAAAGTGATCTTTTTGACAATAGCATCGATCCCACCTACAGCACCTGCTATATCACCTTGCATCGTAGCGTTGTTGGTAAAGTTTACGCTGAAGGTATTTGTCTTGCCCACATCAAGACCTCCACCAAGATCCCCAGAGGCAAAAATGCTACCATTAAGATTTTTAGAAAACTCAACCTGAGAAGTTTTCCCACTAGCAAAATTGCTACCAGCAATTGATAGATTACCCTTCATGCTCCCTATTTTGGCATTGATCTCATTACCATTCACATCTTGTATTTTCATATTACCGGTGATGTTTTCAGCATTAAATGTGGTTGTGTTTTTTCCATCAAGATGGACGATGTTGATATTTCCATTGATATTTTTGGCATTGAAGATATAAGTATTATTATTACCAGCACCAGAGTTTAGTGAAGTCATATAGAGATCACCTTCTAGTGTGCTTAGGTTTTTGACCTCGATAGTTTTATTGCTTTGACTTCCCATATCTAGGTCAAAGCGAGACTTTAGACCTTTACCATTAAAATCAGCAGAAATTTTACTAGCAGAAGTGCCACCTTTTACAACTGTTTTAGCACCATTATCTTGTGTTAGGATAGCACTATCGCTATTACCAAAATATAATGCAAAGAGTTTGACATCAATAGATGTGCCACTTTGAAAACTAGAAGTTTGAGTTTGGATGCTTAGTATGTCGTTTGTATTATTCCAAATCACCTTGCCATTTACTGTGGATGATTGGTTACCAGGTACAAAAGTTTTATCCCAGCTTAAATTTCCTGATCCAGTTGTAGGATCACTTTCACTAGTTTCGACCTTGATAGTAGGCGCATTGGTTTGAGTACCACCTACGGTATATTCTTGTGCCATAGCACCACTAGCTAAGACTAAAGCCAAGCTCCCTGCGACAATAGGTTTGAAAAATTTTGAATCTTGTAAAGAAGAGTGAGAAGAGTTAGGGTTACTTAGTTTTTGCCCCCCCCCCCACTTGCTTAAAAGTGAAAGATTTCATAAAGATTTCCTTTGTATTAAATTTGGATTCCTATAAAATTAGAGAATCTAAGAATGGATTGTAGATAAACTTTGCTTAAGATTTTCTGAAAGTAATAAAAATATATTTAAAAGAGGGAGAAGTTAAAAAGAGTAGGGGCGCTACTCTTTTTCATTCATGAGGTTTAGAAACTCTTCGTTATCTTTGGTTTTTTGCATCTTTGAGTAGATGAAGCTTAGGGCTTCTATATCATCCATCTGCTGCATCACATTTCTTAGCATCCAGACTTTTGTGAGCTTTTCTACTCCTAGGAGGATGTCATCTTTTCTCGTGCCAGATTTGAGGATATCAAAGGCAGGGTAGATCCTGCGGTCAGCTATGTTGCGCGCTAGGACTATCTCGCTATTTCCAGTGCCTTTGAACTCTTCAAAGATGACTTCATCCATCCTAGATCCTGTCTCAATGAGCGCGGTAGCGATGATTGTGAGGCTGCCACCATTTTCGATATTTCTGGCAGCACCAAAGAAGCGCTTTGGCTTATGGAGGGCATTAGCATCGACACCACCGCTTAAAACCTTGCCAGAGCTTGGGGTGATGGCATTATAAGCGCGAGCCAGACGCGTGATAGAATCAAGCAAAATCACTACATCCTCGCCCATCTCTACATGGCGCTTAGCGCGCTCTAAGACAAGCTCGGCTACGCGGATGTGGTTTTGAGCGGGGAGGTCAAAGGTCGAGCTATAGACAGCGCCTTTTACGCTTCTTTGCATATCTGTGACTTCTTCTGGGCGCTCATCTACTAAGAGGACGATGAGCTTTACTTCAGGGTGGTTTTGCGTGATGCCATGGGCTAGCTCTTTCATCAGCTCTGTCTTACCCGTGCGTGGGGGGGCTACGATAAGTGCGCGCTGACCCTTGCCTATGGGGCTGAATAAATCAAGCATGCGCCCTGTGACTTTGATGGGGTCGTATTCTAAGATTAGGCGCTCATTTGGAAATAGGGGGGTGAGGTTATCAAATAGTGGGCGGTTTTTGACCTCTTCTAGGGGGAGGTAGTTTAGCGCTTCTATCTTCAAAAGGGCATAGTAGCGTTCTTGATCTTTTGGAGGGCGGACTTGGCCAGTGACTATATCGCCATTTCTTAGGGCAAACTTTTTGATTTGAGATTGGCTTACATAGGTGTCATTTTGGCTATCAGCAAAGTTTTCATCAATGCCACGCAAAAATCCATACCCCTCACTTGTGATCTCTAGGATGCCGGTTAAGAGTATGTAGCCGCCTTGGGATACTTGGGCTTTTAAGATCTCAAAGATAAGGTCTTGACGTTTGTATTCTTGAGGGTTTTCAATACCAAGATCTTGGGAGATTTTAAGAAGCTTATCTAGCTTATAGGTGCGGAGTTCTTCGATTTTATAACCTTCTACAGGTGTATGCGTGCGTTTATCGTTTGCCATTTGATCTGATTCCTTAAAGTTAAAAAGATTAATACTGAAGTAACTGCTATTTTGGGTGTATGGCTGCTATTTTATAGAATCTTAGTTGCAATGTCAAGGGTTTTGCGTGACTATTCCTCACGCAGGTTAACATTAGGGTGGATTTTATAGACTTTATTTTTGATTTTGACTAAAAGCCCTACATCAATTAGCTGCTTGAAAGTTTTGACGATTGTGGGTTTGGAGACATTGATATTAGAGATGATATCCTCATAAGATCCATAATAGATCCCATCTTTATCACAATGCTCAAGTAAGAACTTGATGATCTCTATCTTTTTCCCACCGATAAAAGCAGAGATGGCGCGGATAAGGAGATCTTGAGATTCAATCTCTTGGGCTTGGATCCTGGGGAGGATGGCTTTTTGCAGTGAGGTGAGCATCTCATCTACATCGATGGGCTTTAGGATGTAGCCATCTACCTTTAGAGAGATCGCATCTAAGAGATAGGGGACTTCTGTGTGCGCGGTGGTGATGATGACTGGGCAGGTGGAGTTTTGATCACTGTCGCGTACTTGTCTGATAAACTCAATGCCATTCATCTTTGGCATCAGGATGTCTGTAAGGATCAGATCGATATTATAGGTTTGAAAAAGTTTGAGGGCTTCTTGGCCATTTTTAGCTAGGATTAATCGCCCTACATAATCTTCTAAAATCATTGTGGTAAGGCGTTGGGTATCTGCATCATCCTCGGCATAAAGGATGGTGAGATTTTTTAGCTTATCATATTTTTCCATTGATATCCTCTGTGGTTTTAAATTTCGGGTGGGGTAGCTCTATTACAAACATGGCGCCATAGAATTTATGGTTTTTATACTGCCAATTAGTGTTTGTGCTATGGATACTACCTTGCATCTGCTTTTCTATAATCTCTTTGGTCATAAAAAGCCCGATCCCCGTACCTACAGACTTATGCTTGGTGGTAAAATAGGGTTCAAAAATCTTATCAAATCTTTTTTCCTTGATACCGCCGGCATTATCTTTTAGGCTAATGATAATTTTATCATATTTTTCTTCTAAAGTAATTTCGCATATACCCTCTTTGACTTGCCTCTCAATCATCGCATCTTGAGCGTTTTTCAAAAGGTTTAAGATCACTTGGGAAAAGGCATTTTTATAGCCATGGATTTTATAGTCGCATTTAAAATCTGTCAAAACCTGGATGTTGTTTTGCTTTAAGACAAATTCAATAAGCTTGATAGAATCTAGGATGGATTCTTTAAGCCAGAAGGGTTCTTTTAGCTTATTTGGCTGGAAAAAATGCCGAAAGTTTTCAATGGTCTCTGACATATTTTTGGCAATCTTTAGGCCATATTCGGTTTGAGAATCAATAAAGTTAGAATCTAGCTTTTGATTGTAAAACTTGATTTTAAAACTTTGGATGATGATCATTAAAGAGTTTAGGGGTTGGCGCCATTGATGGGCGATATTTTGTATCATCTCACCCATAGAGGCTAGGCGGTCTTGCTGGTACATGATGCGATCTTTTTGGCGAGAAGATTCTACTTCGTCTTGGATGGTTTTTTCTAGGTTTTTGTTGATTGTTTCTAGCTCTAGGGTTTTATCTTTGATGGTTTGTTTTAGCGCTTTTTCATGCAGGTCTAGCGAGGAGAGGGCGCTTTGGGCAAGAAAGACGATAGAAAGCAGGATGATCATAATAAAGATAAATAAAACAACACAGGTGGCCTCATAAATAGAATCAATAGTCTGGCTTTGGCTAGAAGCAGTTTGTAGGCGTATATCAATGATCACAGAAATAAGCGATCGCATCTGCTTTACTTTTTGATCGATCTTTAGGGGATCTTGGGGCTTTTGTGCAAGAAGCTCATCTAGCTTTTTGGAGTGGGTGTAGAATTGCTCAATGATCTTATCTTGAGTGTGATAGAGGCTTTGGAGATTTTCATAGGATTTGGGGAGAAAGATCTTTTGATAGAGATTATGAAGGGTGTAAAAGAGATTGTCTTGGGAGTCTTGCTTTAGGGTTTTTTGCAGGATTTCGCGTATTTGCTTGCTTGAGTTGTTAGATGGGTTGAGTGCGTAGAGATCTTGGGCATTTCTTAGGACTTGGATCTCTTTGATATGGATAGTAAAGTTGGAATCATACTCATATTTTAGGGCATTGATCGCGATAAAAGAGAGTAGGCAGGTAAGCATAAAGCCAATAATGATGATTAAAAGCAGGGTTTTGGTTTGAGGTTTGATGATAAGAGATAGTTTTTTATAGCGCATTTTAAATTTCATTTTGGACGATGATATCTCCTAGGCTCTGGGCTAAAAGCTCGAAGTTTTTATCTTGGGTTTGGGAGGCGAGCTGGATTTTTTGGATTTCTTGGATAAACTCATTTTTTTGTTCATTTAAGATGGCCTTTTCAGTATTGATAGCCTCAATATGCTTTGCCATTTTCTCTAAATCTTCAAGAATAAATTTTTGTTCGCTAATAAAATTTGCTATGGCGATATTGGTGGCTTCTTGATTGATCTTATCATCAGCATCTATGGTTTTTGCTATTTCTTTTTTGGATTCATAGGCGTTGTTTAGATTCTGCAAGATGGTGTCTTTTGTCTTCATTTCTTGCTGGATTTTATGGATCTGGTTTGACTTTTCATCAATTTGATGCTCTGCATCTTTGAGCTTTTGCTCGATGGCTTTTATGGATTCTTGGACTTGGAAGTATTCATTACAGATGTTATCAAAATCTTGCATGCTATAAAAGATCTGATCTGGTTTTTTAAACTTTGGATTGTTTATAGGTATTTTGTTGAGATATTTGGTGATGATGGCATCTACATTGTGCGTGTGGTAGTGGTTGGCCTCTAGGATGAGGCGGGCTAAAGTGCCAAAGGCTATTTTTTTGTGGCTGCGGACATATTCTTCTGCAAAGCAAGTTTGGTTAAGGCTGGTGACAGAGTTGCCAAGGATTTTTCCGATATTGATTCTAAAGTCTTGGACGATTAGATGCAGGAAGTCTTGATAAAAGTTTTCTTGATTGATGTTTTTGAGATTGATTTTGCGCTTTAAGATATTTGTGGCAATCGCAGAGAGATTGGCTTTAAGGGGGGTTTGCTTAAGTAGATAGGAAATATAGCTGCGATCAGCCTCGCTCAAAAGGATAGAAGAATCAAGCTTTCTTATCCTGCGGAGCTCTTCATTGATCTGCACAAAGTCATAATCAAACTTTTTGACATGAAGGTCTAGGTCTTTAAAAAAGAGGCTATCGCGTGCATTGAAGTTGAAAAACTTTTTAATAGCACTGCGCGTGATATCGCGGCATAAAAGATCATCTTGTATTAGATTTTGTTTAGTGTGATTAAAGATGGCTTGGAATATTTCTTTGGTAAGTTTTTGCTTGGGGTTGAAGTTTGATCTTATCCACTTAAGAAGAAAGTCAATATAAAAGTTATCATTACTATCGCGCAAAGTGGGGATAAGCTTTAGGGTATTGTCTTTTTGGAAGATGAGTAAGATATGAAAGCCATTTTGGTAATAAAAATCAATAACACAACGACGAATAATCTCTGCTTCTTGGTTGATATTGATCTTTTGGGTTTGCAAAACAGTTAAGAGATTTTTGGAGATGTCATTATTGAGCTCATCAAGACTTTTAGCAACTTTGTGTAATTGGGTAAGAATCTCTAAGGTTAGCTCATAAACAGAATTGTCAGATCCCATAAAAACAACCCCTTTTTTAGACGATTTAGAGTTTGGCTTTAAAATTGTTAAGGTATCTTAAAAAGATTAATTTTTTATTTTTATTTAAATTTTATAATGTCAAATTATACAGAGATTTAGTTAGTTTTTGGATTTTTAGGGGTGGCACATCGAGCATTTATTGTGGATCATTCTTCTTGGGCTTTTTATGTCCATTGTATTTAATCTGATTTTAAATCATTTTCAGATTCCTGTTATTATCGGATATATTGTTACAGGGATATTTATTGCCTATTTTTTCCATTTTGGCCATTCAGAGATTTTAAGCGAAATAGCTGAATTTGGCATTGTATTTTTGATGTTTATGATCGGGCTTGAGTTTAGCTTTGATCGTTTGCGAGCCATGAAGCAAGAAGTGCTGGTTTTTGGGATCTTGCAGGTGGTGGGTGTATCGCTGATATTTTTTATCCTATGTCATTTTTTGCTTGGTCTTTCAGTGGTGCTTAGCCTTGTGGTGGGGATGAGCTTTTCGCTTTCATCAACAGCTATTGTTTTAAAGTATTTTGATGAGAAAAAGCAGCTAGGAAGCGTGCATGGGCGCAGCATTTTAGGGATCTTGATCATGCAAGATATTGCTGTTATCCCGATTTTGATTATTTTAGCTTTAGTGAGCAATAAGGACTTAAGCCTATCTAGCCTTATTTTAAAAACCTTGATATCTGGGGCTTTGGTGCTTGTGATATTGCTTTTGCCTGGCAAGAGATTGACATCTAGATTCTTAGGGTGGGCTGCTAGAAGTAAGATAGATGAGATTTTTATGGCTGTGGTGCTTTTGGTTGTGCTTGGATCAGCAGCGCTATCTAGCTATTTTGGATTTTCTATGAGTCTTGGGGCATTTTGTGCGGGTATGATTATCTCAAAGTCACGTTTTAAATATCGTATAGAATCTGATTTGTCTCATTTTAGGGATATTTTTTTGGCTTTGTTTTTTATCGCAGTTGGGATGCAGGTGGATTTGCGATTTTTATTTGCTAACTTTTTTAGCGTGATTTTATTGCTATTTTTTGTGATGGTGATCAAAACCCTTTTTATCTATGGGATATTGAGGTTTTTTAGAAGTGAGCAGAGTGCTTTAAAAACAGCCCTTTCACTTTGTCAGATAGGGGAGTTTTCTTTTGCTATTTTTGTAAGTGCTGCGGGTGCAAATGTCTTTAGCACAGAGCTTTATGGTGGTATATTTTCTTATCTGCAAGGAAAGGGGATTATCCATTTTTCAAGCGAGGATGTGCATCAGTTTTTGGTTTTGATGGTGATTTTTTCGATGGTGGCTACACCTTTTATTTTGAAGAATCTAAGCATTATTACAGATTATTTTTTAAGAAAAAGCACTAAAAATCCTGTCTTTAAAGAGGGGGATTTAGAGATGCATATCCCTCTTTTAGATCATATTGTGGTGGCTGGGTATGGGAGCTTTGGCCAGCAGGTGGTATCAGATCTAAAAAAGCAGGGGGTGGATTATGTGGCGATGGAGTATGATATCTCTCGCGTAGAGCTTGGTGAGAAAAATAGGGATAGGGTGGTTTTTGGCAATATTACTCAAAAAGGGTTTTTAGAAAAGTTTCGCCTTAATGAGGCTAGATGCTTGATTGTAGCTATTGATGATTGGGCTAGTACGCGTTTAATTTGTCAAACTGTGCTAGAAATCGCCCCAAAGCTGGATATAATTGTAAAAGTAGATTCTATACCGCAAGAAGAAGATTTAAAGGCATTTAAAATCTCTAGTATCAATACTTATAAAGAAATATCTAAATGCCTTGTAGAGCACGCATTGAAGGAGAAGAGTAATGAGTGAATTAGAACATCGTTGGGATTTAAAGGCATTATGCAAGAATGATAAGGATGCGGATAAAAGACTGGCATCAGCGCTAAAAAGGGCGCTTAGCTTTGAGAAAAAGTATAAAGGCAAGCTTGCAAACTATATAGATAAACCAGAAAAAGTTTTGAATGAGTATGAGGAGATTTTAGAAGAAATAGGGCGCGTGATGACCTATGCGTTTTTATGCTTTGCTAGCAATAGTGAATATGGAGGCTTTTATGCTAGCTTAGAGATGCGGGCTAATGAGGTTAGTGAGCATTTATTGTTCTTGGATCTGGAGTTTTGCTCTTTTGATGAAAGGGCACAAAATAGGATGATGAGAAGCACTCAAAAATATGCTTACTATCTTGAAAAACTGAGAGATAAAAAAAGACATCAGCTAAGTCTTTTGGAAGAAAGGGTGTTGCTAAAAACAGCGCCTGTGGGTATTGATGCTTTTAGTCGGCTTTTTGATGAGTTTTTCTCAAAGTTGAAAGTGAAGTTTAAGGGTGAGGAAAAAAGCGAAGAGGAGATCCTTGCTCTTTTGCACCATCCAGATAGGGAGATGCGCAAAAAAGCTCAGAAGAAATTTAGCGCTAAGCTAAATGAAAATCAAATGCTTTTGACCTATATTTTTAACATGGTAAAAAAGGATTTGCAAATCACAAAAGAGCTTAGAGGGTATGAAAAACCAGAATCTTTCCGCCATCTAAGCAACCACATCTCTCAAAAAAGTGTGGATAGTCTTATAAATGTGGTGAATAAAAATATGACTTTAGTGCATCGCTATTATGCGTTAAAGTCACAGATTCTTGGCTATGAGCTTAGGGATTATGATCGTTATGCGCCACTTTTTTATAAAGATAGGGCTGGCAAAAAGAGTAAGAAAGATAAAAAGCATGCCCTAGAGGATAATAAATCTTCCTTTTATATTAGCTATGCAGATGGGCTTAAGATGGTGCTTGCCTGCTTTAAGGACTTTTGTGGAGAGTTTTTAGATATAGCGGCTAAGGCTATTAAAAATGGTTGGATTGATTCTCATCCGAGGGATGGTAAGAGGGGAGGGGCATTTAGCCATGGGGCTATCCCAAGCTCTCATCCTTATGTGCTTTTAAATCATACGGGCAATCGTAGAGATGTCTTTACAATCGCACATGAGTTTGGGCATATGATCCATCAAGAACTCTCTAAGATTCAAGGCTATCTTAATCATGATACGCCGCTAACAACAGCAGAGACAGCCTCTGTGTTTGCTGAGATGCTGCTTTTTGATCATCTTAAAACCAAGCTTAGTCAAGATGAGCTTAAAGAGATTTATGCAGCTAAGCTAGAAGATATTTTTTCTACTTTATTCCGCCAGGTGGTGATGACAAATTTTGAACGTAGAATCCATGATAGCAAAGAGGAGCTAAAGAGCGAGGAGTTTAGCCAGATCTGGCTTGAAGAAAATGCCAAGATGTTTGGAGAAAGTCTAAAGCTAACTCAAAATTATGGCCTATGGTGGAGCTATATTCCTCATTTTGTGCATTCTCCATTTTATTGCTATGCTTATAGCTATGGTCAGCTTTTGGTGCTCGCACTTTTTGGACTTTATAAGCAGTGCGATGACAAGCAAAAAGATCAGTTTAAGAAAAAATATATCAACTTCCTCTCTAGTGGCGGTAGTAAAAGCCCACGTGATCTGATCAAAGAGTTTGGCTTTGATGTGGAGGATTCTAAGTTTTGGGAGATCGGTATGAGGGAAGTGAGTGCTATGCTGAAAGAATTTGAGGAGCTTTTATGAGAGGGAAGAAGCTGGGTTTAAGTGCTGAGTATGATCAGCTACAAAATGCGCAGTGCTATAATATTTTAAGGCTTTTGCAAGAAAATGAACATTTTTTTAGCGTGATTTGTGAGCTAAGGCATGTTAGCTTTGAGCCTATGCTGCCTAAGGATATCATGGATGCCTTTCAGCCTATTTCTATGTTTGTTGTTGCTGGATATGCCTTTAGCTCTTTGAGGCTTGGTACTAAGGGCATGAGCTTTGAGGCTGGCTTTGGTATGGATAATATTGGTGCTTGTGTGCAGATAGATTATGCCAATATTTTACAGATTGCTGTGGTGAATAAAAAAGATAGAGATGTAGCCCTTTTTAGCAGGATGGATTCTATAGAGATATTTGGCAGAGAAGTGCAAGAGGTCCATGAAGATGGGCTCTCTAGGTCTATGGAGGCTATTTTATCCCATCCGCATAACCAAAAATTTTTTACTTAATAGATGTGCTATTAGTATTGATTAGAGTTATTTAAGGTTAAATACATTATAATTATGCAAATTAAATTTACACGATAGGTCAAACATGTCAGAGAAAAATTATCGGCCCAATGTCGCGGCTGTCATCCTATCTTCAAAGTATCCTAATGTTTGTGAGTTTTTTATCGCTCAACGCAGTGATATTAAAGGGGTTTGGCAATTTCCTCAAGGTGGGATTGATGAAGGAGAAAGCCCTAGAGATGCGCTATTTCGCGAACTAAAAGAGGAGATTGGGACAGATGAGGTGGAGATTTTAGCAGAGTGCCCTAAGTGGCTAAGTTATGACTTTCCAAATACGGTCTCTAAAAAAGTTTATCCCTTTGATGGCCAGATACAAAAGTATTTTTTAGTGCGTTTAAAAAGAGATGAAGCTATTAATCTAGCTACAGCACACCCGGAGTTTAATGCCTATAGATTTGTGAAGTTTGATGAGTTGTTTTCCTTGATCAATCATTTTAAAAAAGGTGTGTATCGCGAAGTTTTAGACTATTTTAAGAAAAAAGGTTTTTTATAATGTTGATCGTGCAGAAGTATGGCGGGACAAGCATGGGGGATTGTTCAAGGATTGAAAATGTCGCTAAACGCGTTATTCAATCAAAAGAACATAAGAATGCTAATTTAGTTGTTGTAGTTTCTGCTATGAGTGGCGTGACTGATGAGCTTGTAGGCTATACGCGTCATTTTAGTGCATTGCCAAATCCAAGAGAAGTGGATATGGTGCTTTCTTCTGGAGAGAGGATCACAAGCGCGCTTTTGGCCATCGCTTTAGAATCTATGGGCCATAAGGCTATTAGCTTAAGTGGGCGTGCTGCTGGGATCACTACAGATAGTGTGCATACTAAGGCGCGTATCCAGCACATTGATACGACTTTAATACAGGAGTATATCAATCAGGGCTATATTGTTGTAATAGCTGGATTTCAAGGGGTGGATAAAAATGGAGCGGTAACTACGCTTGGTCGTGGGGGAAGTGATCTGTCTGCTGTGGCTATTGCTGGGGCTTTGGGTGCAGATTTATGCGAGATTTATACAGATGTTGATGGAGTGTATACCACAGATCCAAGGATTGAAAAAGGTGCAAGAAAGATCAATAAGATCAGCTATGATGAGATGCTAGAGCTAGCATCAATGGGGGCTAAAGTGCTTTTAAATAGATCTGTGGAGCTAGCTAAGAAATGGCAAATCCCACTAGTGACAAGAAACTCTTTTTCTCAAGATGAGGGGACGATGATTTGCAATGAGGAGGATATTATGGAAGCAGCTGTAGTAAGCGGGATCGCGCTAGATAAGAATCAGGCGCGTGTAAGTATGGTGGATGTGGCAGATAGACCAGGGATTGCAGCAGAGATTTTTGGCGCATTAGCAGAATCTCATATTAATATCGATATGATTGTTCAAACTATCGGTCGTGATGGCAAAACAGATCTAGACTTTACTATCCCTCAAAGCGAGGTTGAGGAAGCTAAGAGCGCGCTTAAGAGATTTGAGGGTGAAGTGGGGATGATTGAGTTTGATTGTGAGATTGCTAAAGTATCTATTGTCGGTGTAGGGATGAAAACTCACTCTGGTGTAGCATCTCGTGCATTTAAAACTTTTGCACAAGAAAATATTAATATCATGATGATCTCTACAAGCGAGATTAAGGTCTCTGTGGTTATTGAGCTTAAATATGCAGAGCTGGCAGTAAGAGCATTGCACAAGGCATATGAGCTAGAAAAATGATCAAGCTATCAGAATGGATGCTAGAGACCATCCGAGAGGAAACTAATAAAATCGCGCTGAATGCTGATTGGCTAGAGATGGAGCGCTTTGAGTGGGAAAGTTTGCTTTGGAGGGTGATTAGCCATATTTTAAGTGGCGGGAGTGTTTTAGTTTGTGCTGATGAACGTTATGAGTGGTTTGCAAAATATATCACTACAAATTTAAATGGTCTTCATTCTTCGCGTCCTTTAGTCCCAGTATTTTTGCTTAAAGAGATTATTTCTAATGCTCCTATCCATGATACTGCTCTTGTATATGATATGCTCAATCTTAGTTTTAAGGATTATTTATTTTGGTATATCGGGCGTCCAAATACGCCTATTGGCAAGCTAGCATTGGGGAAAAATCCGGGCTTTTTTTGGATTTTTGATGAATCATTGCAGATGGCACTGAAGTTAGATTCTAAAGATTTGATGGTAGATTACAAGCTTATCCAGCTTTATAGGATTTTTGAAAAGGCACTTTTTGGTGCGATGTTTGGAGATATTATTTTTGAGTAGGATTATCTTAACCCATGATATGCAAGCACAGATAGATGCTTTGAGTGAGGGGATCAGCTTAGATAATTTAAGGGTTTTTTATAAAGAAGAGTTTGGGATTGATGATGCCCATCAAGTGATTGGGGAATCTTTTATTAGTTTTGAAGGGCATAAAAGAATTATTATTGCTACAGATAGGTTTAATCATTATGCACAAAATGCGCTATTAAAAGTTTTAGAAGAGCCGCCAAGTGGCGTTGAGTTTATCCTTTTGGGTCGGAATAAAAATGGATTCTTACCTACGATATTATCGCGCATGATCATAGAGGATAAAAGGGAGCGTTTGGAGATCCTGCCCTTTAGCATAGAGCTAAGAGAAATGGGGCTAAAAGAGATTTATGAGTTTTTAAAAAAAGCACGGGAATTTTCTGTGCAGGAGGCTAGAGACCAGATCCAATCATTGCTTTATGCGATAAAAAAAGCAGATTTAAAGCTTAGTGAATATGAGCTTGATTTTTTTAATGAAGCATTGAAGGCGCAGGCGAGCTATCAGCGCTTGGAGTATGTTTTTCTTCCACTTTTATTAATGGTATGGCAGAAGGTGCGCAGATGAGAATAAGAGCTTTGGGTAGAGATGCAATTTTAAATGAGCTTAGGAATGTGGGAAGCGATACTGCTGGGCTAAAAATCATGCAGAAAAAATCAGAAATCCTAGCCTTTAGGATCTCTGAACTTAAATTTAGCGCATGCATGATCCTTAAGCAAGAGGCACTAAGTGCAAATGCTGAGTTTGCCACGCCTAAAGAGTGCATTTTAGGGCATGAGGAAAGCTATGATGGAGTGTTGTTTGGCAGGCCTTCAGATCTTTTGTCGGTGGCTAAGAAATGTCTTATTCAGCCCTTTGGGCTTAAGGAGCTTGGGAGTAGGATACAAGAGTATATCTCTAAAAGACCTGCTTTTTTAAAGCCTAGCATCATGGCTGTGGTGAATATAACACCTGATAGTTTTTATAAAGATTCTAGGATGGAGTTATCTAGGGCGATTGAGCATATAGAGTGGCTTATACAAAGAGGCGTAGAGATTATTGATATAGGTGGAGCTAGCTCGCGTCCTGGTAGTGATCTTATAGATGATGAGGTGGAGCTGGCGCGTTTGAGGGAGATTTTTGCCTATATTAAGGAAAAAAGGCTTTTTGATCAGGCTAGCTTTAGTATTGATAGCTATAATCCTAAGGTGGTGCAGGCTGCATTGCAATCAGGTTTTAAGATCATTAATGATGTGAGTGGTGTGAGTGATTGCAGGATGTTTGAGCTGGCTAGCAGCTTTGATGCGAGGCTTGTTTTGATGCATACTCAAGGGACCCCAAAAGAGATGACAAAACTTACAGAGTATAAAGATATTTTTGAAAGTATGGATCAATTTTTTAGCGCTAGATTAGAGGAGTGTGCTAAATATGGCATCAGAGATGTGATTTTGGATATTGGCTTTGGCTTTGCTAAAAATACAGATCAAAATCTTGCTTTAGTAAAAAACCTAGCTCATTTCCAGCGCTATGATCTGCCAATCTTAGTTGGAGCTAGTAGGAAATCTAGTGTGCAAAAAATCATTGATAAAGATGCTTCAAATGCGCTTTGTGCAACGCTTGCTTTGCATTTTTTAGCCTTGCAAAATGGCGCTTCTATCTTGCGTGTGCATGACTATGAGGAGCATAAAGATATGATCAAAATCTGGGAGGCATACTGTGCAATCTGAAGGTGATATTCCATCTTATGAGCCATCTATACGGATGGTGAAGCTATTTTTGCAAAATTGTAATTATGATATAGAAAATAGAAGTGATGAGGAAATACTCAGGCTATATCAAGAGCATAATTCACGTGAGGTGATGGAGTTTCAAAAAGAAGTTTTTGATAATGGATTTATAGATATGGCAAAAGAGATGCCAGAGCTACTAGAAATAGCAAATGTGATTAAAGAGGATATCAGAAAAGTAGGTGATGATGTAAGCGCACTTTATGAGATTATTGATAAATATATAGAAAAATACCCTTATGAGGAGCTAAAGTTTTTGATTTTTAGTGGGATCAAAAAGATCCCCCTTTTGATTGTCGAGCGTGTTGTGAAGGCAAAATCTTATCAATATCAAGAAATCTGGCTAGAAAAAATAGCTAAAAATCTAGAGGTGCTGCCTATTGAAGAAAGAAGTGTTTTGATGGCTAAGTATCAAAGCTTGTGCGATAATCTAACTGTGCTTTTTGGTATTTATCAGCAGTCATTTCAAGAAGAAGAGATTACAAGGATGCAAGAAGTCGCTCAAAATAAACTGATGATTTTGAAAAACTTTTCACCCCAGCTTTTAGAGGCCAACTATAAGGCTTATTATAATGAGAGTAAAGAGAAATTAGAGCTTGTAAATGAGATTTTAAAATACACTCAAACCTATCCTAAGGTGTTTTTGAAAAACCAAAGCATGGAGCGCCTTAACAATCTTAAAAAAGAGATTATTAGCAGGAAAGAAGAAGAAGTGCAAAGCAAAAAGCTTGTATTTGAACATATCAGGGCGCTTGAAGAGAGTATGGCAGAAACCAATGATAGTAACTTTGATGCTGCTTGCATGAGTGCAATTAATGATTTGAATAATATTGAATTACAAAAAGTTGTAGATTATATCGGATCAAAAAATAAATTTTTTGTTAACCGTTTTGAAGAAGTTGCAAAGCGTTTTAGAAGCAAGGTTAATGCAAAAGTTTTTTAAAATTATTGTTGGATTATAATTTTTTACCTAATTTTAGAATCAAGATATATTTTTTTGTCCAAAAAAGTAGCATCTTTATAAAAAGGATAAGAATTATTTTATCTTTTTGGGATAAAAAATAGTTTTTCAAGTATAATTCCTAGACATCGCATAACATAAAAAAAGAGAGGTTTTGATGGAATTTATACAAGATTATAATCCGCTGAATAATGTTTGGCTTAGTGCGCTGGTGGCTTGTCTGCCTATCGTATTGTTTTTTATGTGTTTAGTAGTTTTTAAGCTGAAAGGATATGTGGCAGGTTTTCTAACCATGCTTTTAGCGACCTTGATTGCTTTATTTGTTTATGATATGCCATTTGATAAGGTGGTATCTAGTCTTGTTTATGGGTTTTTATATGGTTTGTGGCCTATTGCTTGGATTATTATTGCTGCGATCTTTCTCTATAAGCTTTCTGTGAAATCTGGATACTTTGATATTTTGCGCGATAGTATTATCGCAATTACACCTGATCAGAGAATACAGGTTATTTTGATTGGTTTTTGTTTTGGGGCCTTTTTAGAAGGTGCTATTGGCTTTGGTGGTCCTGTTGCCATTACAGCAGCTCTTTTGGTCGGGCTTGGGCTTAGGCCTTTGTATGCAGCTGGGTTGTGTATGATTGCTAATACTGCTCCTGTTGCTTTTGGTGCAGTTGGTATCCCTATTATTGCTATGGCAAAACTTGTTAATGTCCCTGCTATTGATATTTCTGCTATGACTGGCTTGATGCTCCCACCACTCTCTGTATTTATTCCATTCTTTCTTGTATTCTTGATGAATGGCTTTAAGGGGATTAGGGAAACTTGGCCAGTATTATTAGTAGCTGGTCTTAGTTTTGCTATCGTGCAGCATTATACAGCTACTTATCTAGGGCCAGAATTGCCAGATATTGCATCAGCTATAGTATCTATTGCAGTGACAACTGTCTTTTTGAAGTTTTGGCAGCCTAAAAATATCTTTAAATTTGATACCTCAAAAGAGGAAAAGAAGAATGATAAAACCTATAGTACTTCTCAAGTTGTTTTAGCTTGGTCGCCATTTATTATTCTGATTGCTATGATTGTGATTTGGACCATGCCTGGATTTAAGGCATTGTTTGGTGCTGATGGTGTGCTACACTTCAGTACGCTTAAAATTAATTTTGAAACGCTATCTGGAATCTATCAAACACAACCAGTGGTCGCTGATAATAAGGCTGTGAAGTCATTGTTTGAGTTGCCAATTATCAATACTGTTGGAACATCTATATTTATTACAGCTTTAATCAGCATGCTGATTTTAAAAGTTAAGGTCCAGGAGGCGGCTAGTACTTTTGTAGAGACGATCAATGAGATGAAGTTTGCTATTTTAACCATAGGGTTGGTACTTGCTTTTGCTTATATTGCAAACTATAGTGGTATTTCTGCTTCACTGGCCCTAGCCTTAGCTCATACAGGTGATGCATTTGCATTTTTCTCTCCATTTGTAGGCTGGATCGGGGTATTTTTAACAGGTAGTGATACTAGCTCAAATCTTTTATTTGCGACATTGCAGCAAGTGACAGCTAGAGCGCTTGATATCCCTGAGATTTTATTCTTGGCTGCAAATACGGTCGGTGGTGTTGTCGGTAAGATGATCAGCCCTCAAAGTATAGCAGTAGCCTGTGCTGCTGTAGGTCTTGTAGGTAGAGAATCAGAGCTATTTAGATTTACTGTGAAGTATTCTTTGGGCTTTATTGTGTTGATTGGCTTGATGTGTACTTTCATCGCTTTTGTCATACCTGATGTGATACCTGTAGTCTCTCACTAATCAATAAGCCCTCTTTAAAGAGGGCTTAGATTCTAGTAGCTATCTTCAAATATTTTCTTTATAAGTCAAAAATAAGCATTTTTCTTAATAGTGTTTTGTATTTGGAATCTAAGGCTCAAATGTTTGATCTATCTTCAAATTTATAAATATTTATCCTTTTTTTGTATCTTATTTGATAGTAATTTTATTTATTTTAGGGGTAGGTTTTGGGAAAGATATATTTATTGCTTTATATAATTCTTATTGTCTATGCTAAATATATTGATGGCATTGCCCAAATCCTTGCTGTTTCATTTGGGCTTTTTTTTGGTTTTTTATTTGCAAATATAGCAGGCAGGAATATCCGCCTAAAAAAGCAAGGATTAAAGATACCTTCTTTTTATGATGATTTTAAAAAAGATTTTAATACCTTAACCATTGCATTTAAAAAAACCATCAACGCACTTAAAATATCTTCTATCTGGACTTCTAAAACTATTTTTAAAGGGCTAAAGTGGTTATTTAGCTATGAGGGGTTAAAGAGTATAGGCTCTCTTATATTTACTTTATTATATGCAGTTTTTGTTTTGGTTTCTTATCTTGCTGCGGTTATTTTTGCCATTAGTGCTATTATTGGCCTTATTGCTGGCATTATTGACTTCTTTAAGCTATTTAAGAAGGACTAATCTAGGTTTTATAAAAATATTTTTAGCAAAAATCTCTTTTAAACGCATTTAAAAATACTAGCAGGGTTTTTATAAGTAGTTTTTATAGGTAGTTTAGAATAGGTGATTGCCCACATTAGGCTATGGGCAATCTAAAACTAATTAATAATTTTAAAGTGGCTAAGATGCTACTTTTTATCTCTCAACTTAAAAATAACAATTAAAAGTAATATTGCTATTACAAAATCCAAGATCACGCCTAAAACTTCCATTTTTTACCTTTGTATCGTAAAATCCATCTGGAGTAAAACTTTGGTTTTATCTGTGGGGGCTTATAGCCCCTTGAAATTTATTTTTTAAGCATTTTGTAAAGCAGATAAACGCTAGCTAGCTTTACTATTGCGGTTATCAATTTGATCACACAAATAAAAACTTCCACTGTTTTACTCCTTTCTTTTATTTCAAAAGCACTTTTAATATACTTTTGATAGTATTATTTTATATAAATAAAAATCTCTTCTTAATATTTTATGATTATAAAGTACATTTTTAGCCTATCATAAATGCCCGTGGAAAGCCCTATTTTGTGTAGTTTTAGTAGTGTTTGTGTTGATTTGGGTTTGTTCTGTGATTTTGTAAGAAAAGTAATGGTGTCAAGGGGGGGACTTGAACCCCCGACCTCCGGCTTATGAGACCAGCGCTCTGAACCAGCTGAGCTACCTTGACAAACCAAAACAATAATTATAATTAAAAAATCTAAAAATATGCTTAAGAACTAAGATCAATTTGGCTTTGTGAAGCAAATGCATTCTTGTAGCGGTTGATAAAATCTTGATTGTGCGCAGATGGGTATGCCTTGATGGGATTTGGAAGAGTTTTTTCTCTTTCTTCCTGAAGTTTGCCTCCATAAAAACTAGTAAGAGAATAGAGTGATTGTGCAGCGATGATTTTATCACTTTCGCTCATGCCAGCAGTGGCTCTTTGGAAGGCTTGATACTCTGGATCACTCATCAACTCTAGGACTAAAAGTCCATAAGTTTGCCTTGAATTATTATCAGCGCTTGTGTTTTCTAAGGCTTTATCAATATCTGTGGGTTCAAGTTTTTTTGCACGTGTTAGTTCTGTATTTTGCACTTCTGTAGCAGCTTTATTGGCCTCTCTTTGGGCTTCTTGCTTAGCATTAAAAAGTTCTTGCATTGGGTTATGGTATTGATTTGAGACTTGCATATTTACCTCCAAATTGCTTACTGCTTAATTGGAAGCAAAAAAAATTCCACTTCTAGGATTTGGTGGTATGTTTTAGTTATTTTTGCTAAAAGAAGTTAAAGTAGCTCTTTGCAAGTATCTAGGATAGTTTGAGCGCATTTTTTTGCCATTTCAAGATCCATTTTGTGATGGCAGGGGATTGAGAGGGTGGCATTGTAAAAGGCTTCTGCATGATCTAGGCTAATATCATAGCCTAGATTCTTATAATAGCTAAATTGATAAATAGGGCGATAGTGTACTTGTGTGCCGATATTTTTGGCACGCAAAGCTTCAAATAAAAGTGGCTTTTTCTCCCATAAGTATGGCTTTAATAAAATTACATAGAGGTGGTTTGTAGATAGGTGATGATGCAGATGATGCAGAGTATCAAAATAAGGATTCCCAAAAAAGAATTCATCATAAAAATTTGCAATCTTTTCTCTATGTTGTAAAAAAAGAGGCAGTTTTTTTAGTTGAGAGATACCAAGGGCTGCTTGAATCTCTGTCATCCTAAAATTAAAGCCATTTTCTATGACATCATAATGCCATAGTTCTCCTTTTTCTACTCCATGGGATCTTATGCGCTTTGCTCGTTTATATATTTCAGGGTCGTTGCATACAAGAGCACCGCCCTCAAGCGTGGTGATGGGTTTTACTGGATGGAAGCTAAAGATTGTTGCATCAGCTAGATTGCCGAGATTTTTTCCTTGATATTGACTTCCTATTGCATGTGAAGAATCAGAAATCCATATTAGATTATGGGCTTTTGCAAGATTTTTTATCATATCTACTTCTACGCTTTTACCTGCATAATCTATGCTTATGATTGCTTTGGTATCCTCTTGGATAAGGTTTGGGATGAGGGCTTCATTTATATTACCATCTTGCTTGATATCGCAAAATATTGGCTTGCATTTAGCTTGCAAAAGCATATTGCTAGTGGCTGCAAAGCTAATAGGGGTTGTGATGGCTGAGTGATTTTCTAGATCAAAAGCCATATAGGCAGCATAGAGTGCAGAGGTAGCAGAGTTGAAGGCTAGGGCATATTTGGCATTACAAAAGCTAGCTAGCTCTTCTTCAAATTGTTCAATAAGTGGACCTTGTGTTAATAATGGGGCATTAATGGCATTTAAGATAGCCTTTCTATCAGCTTCATCAAGATATTGGGTGCTATATGGGTTGATCATGGGGTAGAGGAGCTTTAAGCCTTAGGCTAAAAGCTCAGAAACTCGATTCAGGGAAAGTGAATTTGTATTATGGGCATTTGCAAGATTCCCTAGCTTTGTGGGATCTAATTTATCATAGCTAGCATCAGTTTTGAGCTTGCTATTGAGTTGATTTTGCAAGATAGTGATAGCATCGCTAGCTTGATTTCTCTCTTTTTTGATCTCGCTACTTAGTTTGTAGAGATCTTGTGTGCTAGAAATATTTTGAGCATATTTTTTAATACCAGTAGAATCTAGTTTGATATTTGAAGAGAGCTTGCTAAAATCTTGATCAAAAATCCTTTTGCCATTGAAGGTTGTATTTAGAGTCTTTTGAATTTGCTTTTGAGTATCTTGAGGGTTGGCATGAGCATTGATCATATTTTGGAGTTGACCATCTAAGTCTTTTAAGGCTCTATTCATAAGCTGCAAAGCACCAATGGCTTGATTGGCCTCCTTGATATTAGCAGCATCTTTTTCAGCGCTTAAGACTAGGGAATCTTGAAAGCTTTTTTTCTCTGTGGTTAATTCTTTTTTTGGATTCTTTCCTGTATTTTGGGTAGAAACTTGATAGGTCCCTGCATTATGTGGTGTGATTTTCATAAGATTGATTCCTTTCAATATTTCCAAAATACAAGCATTTTTTATTCCATATTTTGCTCAAGCCATTTAGTATGGATTTTTGCTTTTTTGAAATCAGAGTTGCTCATCATATTGAGATGGAAGGGGATGGTGGTTTTGATTCCCTCGATGCAAAACTCTTTTAACGCACGTTTAGTCTTGGCAATAGCCTTATCTCTATTTTCACCCCACACTATGAGTTTGCCAATCATAGAATCATAATGCATAGGTACGGTATAGCCAGCATAAGCATGAGTATCAATGCGCACATTTGCACCGCCAGGGGCTACCCATTTTGTGATTTTACCTGGGCATGGATAGAACTTCACAGGATCTTCAGCTGTGATTCTGCACTCAATAGCATGACCTTTAAAGCTGATTTGATCTTGGCTTGGCAGCTCTTCTCCCTCAGCGATTTTAATCATCCACTCTACCATATCTAGGCCGCTTACCATTTCGCTGATTGTATGCTCTACTTGCAAACGAGTGTTCATCTCCATAAAATAGAAGTCTTTATTATTTGCATCTAGTAGAAATTCAAAAGTACCAGCACCAACATAGCCAATGTATTTAGCGGCCTTAACCGCAGTTTCTAGGAGTTTTTGGCGTATGTTTTCATCTAGGACTATTGCAGGGGTTTCTTCTATGAGTTTTTGATTGCGTCTTTGCATGGAGCAGTCCCGCTCACCTACATGGATGACATTGCCATGTTTGTCAGCTAGGATCTGTACTTCGATGTGCTTAGGGCTTTGGATAAACTTTTCCATATAGATAGTGCCATCTCCAAAGGCAGATAGGGCTTCTGATTCTGCTGCGAGATAGAGATTTTTTAGTAAGCTTGGATCTTCAACTACGCGCATCCCGCGCCCACCACCCCCAGCAGCGGCTTTGATGATCACAGGATAGCCAATTTTTTCAGCTATTTCTTGGGCTTCTTGATAGCTTTTTAGCGCACCATCACTACCCATTACGACAGGTACACCAGCATCTTTCATGACATCTTTGGCTTTAGACTTATCACTCATTAAGACCATGACTTCAGCGCTAGGCCCGATAAACTCAATACCATGATGAGTACAGATTTCTACAAAGTTTTGATTCTCGCTTAAAAAACCATATCCTGGAAATATGGCATCTGCATCAAAAAGTTCGGCTGCACTCATGATAGCAGGGATATTTAGGTAGCTTTCGCTTGATTTTGGCCCCCCTATACAAATCTTGCAATCTGCCACATCAAGATAATGGGTATCTTTATCTGCGGTTGAATAAATAGCAATAGCCTCTTTACCCATTTCTTGGATAGTGCGGATAGCACGAAGGGCAATCTCTCCACGATTAGCAATAAGAATACGTTTTATTTGTTTTTTTTCAACAGTTTTTTTTGACATTGAAGCCGCCTAGATTAGAGTTTTTCTACTTTGATAAGTTTAGAGCCAAACTCTACAGGCTGACCATCATTAGCTTCGATTCCAATTACTTTGCAATCATATTCAGCCTCAATTTCATTCATGATTTTCATCGCTTCTACAATACCAATAGTCTGACCTTTTTTGATCGTATC
This sequence comes from uncultured Helicobacter sp., assembly GCA_949298825.1. GTDB lineage: Bacteria > Campylobacterota > Campylobacteria > Campylobacterales > Helicobacteraceae > Helicobacter_H. Next base: position 4,862 of record CASFYB010000012.1, on the reverse strand, counting down.
ACCGACTTTTACATAAGGAGCTGCGCCTGGAGATGGGCAGTGATAAAATGTTCCTACCATTGGAGAGAGGATAAAATCGCCACTATTATTTGTGCTTGCTGCTGGAGTTTGGATGGCTGGAGTGCTAGCTGGTATGTTAATAGGCGTGCTAACAGATTGAGCAGGTTGAGCAATAATAGATGTTGTATTTTTATCTAATTTGATCTCAAAGGTATCTTGCTTGATCTGTAGCTTTGTGATCTCACTTTTGTTAAAAATTTCAACTAAGTCCTTAATTTCTTTCAAGTTCATTTCTATGTCCTTAATAATCAGGGAATGCGTGTGCTTTAGCATTTGGTATAATACCAAAAAAATGAAGGATTTACATTATGGGCTTAAAATCAGATAAGTGGATTAGAGAAATGAGTACACATCATAGAATGATAGAACCATTTTGTGATGAGCAGATAGGCAAAGGCATTGTAAGTTATGGGCTTTCAAGTTATGGTTATGATATTCGTGTAGGAAACGAGTTTAAGATTTTTACAAATGTAAATTCTAGTATTGTAGATCCGAAAGCTTTTGATGCAAAAAATGTCGTAGATGTAGATGCTAGGGATCAGGGATACTGTATTGTGCCAGCTAACTCTTTTGCTTTAGCGCGTACCGTGGAGTATTTTAGAATCCCTAGGGATGTGTTGGCTATCTGTCTTGGTAAATCTACTTATGCAAGATGTGGGATTATTGTTAATGTTACGCCATTTGAGCCAGAGTTTGAAGGTCATATTACAATAGAAATTAGCAATACAACAACCCTGCCTGCTAAGATTTATGCCAATGAGGGGATAGCTCAAGTGTTGTTCTTGCAGGGTGATGAGATTTGTGAGATGAGCTATAAAGATAAGAATGGCAAATATCAAGGTCAAAGGGGAATCACTCTGCCAAGGATTTTATAATAGTTTTGAAGGTTTTTATATACATAGATATGATGTAATTGTTAGATAAGGAATATTTATGAGAAATAAGATAAGAATGGTTTTTGTTGTTAGTCTATTAGGTTTAAGTATGTTTTTATTTGGATGCGGGGATAATAAGGGGCAAAATGCAATTGATAAAATCAAAGAGCGCGGTGTTGTAAGGGTTGGTGTTTTTAGTGATAAGGCACCTTTTGGGTATATTAATAATAAGGGCAAGTTTGATGGCTTTGATATTTATATTGCTAAGCGTTTGGCAAAAGATTTATTAGGGGATTCTAATAAGATTGAGTTTATCCCTGTGGATGCAGCTGCTAGGGTAGAGGCCTTGCGTAGCAATAGAGTGGATATTTTGATGGCTAATTTTACAAAGACAGAAGAAAGGGCTAGGATGGTGGATTTTGCTAAGCCTTATATGAAAGTGGGGCTTGGTGTGGTGAGTAAAGATGGAGCCATAAAAGATGTTAAAGATCTTGAGGGCAAGATGCTAATTGTTGATAAGGGCACAACAGCAGATTTTTATTTTTCAAAAAATCATCCTGAAATAAAGCTTTTAAAATTTGAGCAAAACTCTGAAGCTTTTTTGGCATTAAAGCAAGGACGTGCTAGCGCTTTAGCACATGATAATACTTTGCTTTTTGCTTGGTCAAAAGAAAATAAAGGGTTTAAAGTAGGCATTATGGATTTGGGTGATATAGAGGTGATTGCTCCAGCTGTTAAGAAGGGAAATACTGATTTATTAAATTGGCTTAATGATGAGATTGATAAGCTTACAAAAGATGGATTTATCAAAGAGGCTTATGATGCTACTTTAAGGCCTATTTATGGTGATGAGATCAAGGCAGAAACTGTAATTTTCAACTAGTAAATTAAATTTTGTTATAATGCGCACACCTTAATACAAAGGAGTAGAAATGAAAAAGATATTGTTGAGCATGCTTTTAGCTTTCTCAAGTGCCTCGGCTGTAGAGCTAGCTGGCTTTACTCTTTCACCAGAGATTGGTGCTAATGTTGGTTACCAGGATACAAATAGCAACTTTACTTATGGTGGATATGCTCGTGTATGGATGGGTGGGACTCATCTTTTAGTGGCTCCACAAGTAAAATATGATGTAATTGGTTTAAGCAATAGCTATAAAAATCTTCAGGCAGGTGGAGTTTTAGGAGTCCAGTTTGTGGGTATTACCGTTTATGCTGGTGCTAGCTGGTCGACTTTCTATAGCCTTGCTGCTAAAGATACTTATGCGATTAACTATGGTATAAAAATTGATGTACCTTTTATCCCATTTTTAACAGTTGGTGTAGATGCAAGCTGGCAAAAGCCTGATCTTGTAACAGGCGGATCTGTGTCAATGAATCGCGTTGGAGTGACAGTAGGTTTAGCATTCTAAGCCATTATGCAAGATCTCATTAAACTATTATCAGAGCATTCTGAGCTAAGGGTGATTGATGAGCCCTTAGATATTTATCTTGAAATCCCTCATTTAGCTTATTTGGAAGTCAAAAAGCCAAATGGGGGCAAAGCCCTTTTATTTACACATCCTATCTCAAAAACGCAAAATAAGACTTTTGATATTCCTGTGTTGATGAATATTTTTGGCTCGCATAAACGGCTAGAACTCATTTTTGCCAAAAGTGGTGATGAGATAGCTAAAAAGATAGAATCTTTGCTTGATTTAGGTGCGCCAAAGGGATTAAGAGACAAGTTGAAAATGTTTCAAAAGTTTTTGCCTTTGCGTCATGTATTTCCAAAGAAAAAACATTTTTTTAAGTCAGCTTCCCAAGAGGTGGTCCATTTAGGAGATTCCCTAAATTTATATGATCTTCCCATACTCACCACTTGGCCAGAGGATGCATCAGCATTTATCACAATGGGGCAGATCTATACCCAGAGTCTTGATGGAAGCAAGAAAAACTTAGGCATGTATCGTTTGCAGGTTTATGATAAAAATCATTTAGGCTTGCATTGGCAGATCCATAAAGATTCCCAGCATTTTTTCCATGAATATAAGAGGGCGGGGGTGAGGATGCCAGTGAGCATCGCACTTGGTGGTGATGCGCTTTATACTTGGTGTGGACAAGCGCCTCTGCCTTATGGTATGTATGAGTTGATGCTTTATGGGCTTATTAGAGAAAGATCGCCAGAGGTTAGCAAGTGCATTACTAATGATTTGTATGTGCCAAGTGATGCAGATATTGTGATTGAAGGTTGGGTAGATACAAAAGAGATGCGCCTTGAGGGTCCATTTGGTGATCATACTGGGTTTTACACGCCAATAGAGCCTTATCCTGTGTTAGAGGTCAGCGCTATTACTCATAAAAAATCCCCCATTTTCCCTGCTACTGTAGTGGGGAAGCCGCCTTTAGAGGATAAATATATGGGGCATCTAACCGAGAGAATCTTTTTGCCATTATTAAAAAAGACAGCACATGGCTTGCAAGATATGTATATGCCAGAGAATGGAGTGTTTCATAATCTTATTTTTGTACGTATGGATTGTGAGTATCCAGGGCATGCTAAGCAGCTGATGCACGCACTTTTTGGCATAGGGCAGATAAGCTTTGTAAAGCATGCTATTCTTGTTGCTAAAGATGCTCCAGATTTTAAAGATCCCCTAGCTTTGGGTAAGTATATTTTAGAACGTTTAAGTGTGGATAATTTAATCATTACAGAGGGGATTTGTGATGCATTAGATCATGCTAGCTTGGAGTTTGCCTATGGGGGTAAACTCGGTATAGATGCTACAGGTGAGGTGGCACAAAGGGATTTTGAGCTTTTGGATGATGAGGTATTGTGCGAGCGTTTAAAAGAAGTATTACCAGAATCTAGATTGGTAGTGCAGTATTTTAAGGATACAAAAATGCCTATTGCTGTAGTTGGGGTTAGGAAAAAGGCAAAGCTTGATTTAAGGCCTTTAAAATCACTTGTAAGCCATCTTGGTGTGGTGGTGTTTGTAGATGAGGAAAGTAATGATCTTTATAACCCTTATATGTTAGTTTGGCGTGTGGTGAATAATATTGATGCAAAGCGAGATGTATTTATCATAAAAGATTGTATTATGATTGATGCGACTAATAAGGGCGTTGCAGATGGATTTTTAAGAGAGTGGCCAAAGGAGACTGATTGTAGTCTTGAGGTTTTATCATCTTTGAGAGAAAAGAAGCTTTTAGATGGGATAGATTCTGCATTTTTAAAGAAATATCATATTTATAACTCTCCAAGGAGTGAGGAAAAATGCCAGCTTTAAAAGATAAATTAGATTATGTATTGCAAAAGATTGAGCGTGCACGTATTGCTTACTCTCGCCATCATATTGTAAAGTTAGTAGCAGTATCTAAATATAGTCAGGTAGATAAAATTATAGAGCTTTATAATTGCGGTCAGAGGGCTTTTGGTGAGAATAAGGTGCAGGATTTGGGTCAAAAGATGCAAGAACTTTCTACTTTGCCTTTACAATGGCATTTTATAGGGAATCTACAAAGCAATAAAATTAATATGCTTTTGGATTTAAAGCCATTTTTGATACAGTCAGTAAGTAGCCTAGAGCTAGCAAGGGCTATAGATTCTAGAGCTGGTGTGAGGGGGATGAAGCAGAAGATCTTAGTGCAAGTAAATAGCGCTAGAGAAGATCAAAAGGGTGGTGTGAGCATAGAGAGTTGCTTAGAAGTATGTGATCAGATTAGACAAGAGTGTAAAAATTTGCAGTTGATGGGATTAATGTGTATGGGTGCACATACCCTAGATACAGATGAGATCAATAAAAGCTTTGAGATTACTAAAAAACTTTATGATAGCTTAAGTGATGTGAGTATTTTATCCATGGGGATGAGTGGGGATTATGAGATTGCTATTGCTAATGGGGCAAATATGCTTCGGATTGGATCTGAGATTTTTAAAACTTCATTTTA
>CASFYB010000011.1 GCA_949298825.1 uncultured Helicobacter sp. | reverse complement strand
AAGTATTATGGCCTGTGGTTTGATTGTAGCAGCAAGTTGTGCTAAAAGGATTTTAGATAATAAAGGGTATTAAGTAGTAAAATAAGAGATAAGAGGGGGTTTGAGTTGAGATTTGCGTTATAATTTATTGTCTAAAATGCGGAGCAAACTTATGAAGTCTTTTATCACTACACCTATTTATTATGTTAATGATATTCCCCATATTGGTCATGCCTATACTACTTTATTGGCGGATATGTTAAAGCGTTATCAAAAACTTAGAGGCTTGGAAGTTTTTATGCTCACGGGTACGGATGAACATGGGCAAAAGATCGAGCAATCTGCTAAAAATAAAAATAAATCCCCACAAGATTATGTAGATTCTATTAGTGAAAAGTTCAAAGAGCTATGGAGCTATTTTAATATCGATTATGATAGGTTTATCCGTACAACAGAATCTAAGCATAAGATGAGTGTCCAAAAGGCATTTGAGATTATGCAGGCTGCTGGAGATATTTATAAAGGTGAATATGAAGGGCATTACTGCATAAGTTGTGAAAGTTATTTCACACCATCACAAATGGAAATACAGGGAAAATGCCCTGACTGCGGAAGGGAGATGCAGATCATTAAAGAGGAGAGCTATTTTTTTGCTCTTAGTAAGTATCAAGATAGGCTTTTAGAATGGCTTAATAATAATGATTGCATTTATCCTGTTTTTAGAAAAAATGAAGTGATTAATTTTATCAAAAATGGTTTAAGTGATCTTTCTATCACGCGTACAAGCTTTGAATGGGGAATCCCAATCCCAAACCAATCAGGAGATTCTTTTCATGTTATTTATGTATGGCTTGATGCACTTTTAAACTATATTAGTGCGTTGGGATGGGGAGATGATGAGAGTAATATGCAGTTTTGGGGCAAGGCTCATCAATTTATCGGTAAGGATATCTTGAGATTCCATGCTATTTATTGGCCTGCTTTTTTGATGAGCTTAGGATTAGAGTTGCCAAAAAGACTTTATGTGCATGGATGGTGGTTGATTGAGGGTGTGAAAATGAGCAAATCACTAGGCAATGTTATTAATCCAAAAGAGATTGCAGAGAGTTTTGGAAAAGATTGCTTGAGGTATTTTTTGATGCGTGAGGTGAGTTTTGGGCAAGATGGGGACTTTTCTAAACTAGCCTTAGTTAATCGCATCAATACTGACTTGGCTAATGACTTGGGTAATTTGCTTTCTAGAACCTTGGGCATGGCAGAGAAATATTTTGATTTTAAGTTAAAAATAAATGAGCAGAATCTAGATGAGTTTTCAGAAGAAATTAAAGAGTTTAATAAGATCTTATCCTCGCTTGATGGGTGGATGGATAAGATGCAGCCTTCGCGTTATTTAGAGGAGCTTTGGGGGGTTTTTAGTCTTGCTAATGCGATGGTAGCTAGATATGAGCCATGGGTTTTGATGAAAAATAATCAAACTGAGCGTACAGCCAGCCTTTTGGTTGTATTGTGCAATGCTCTAATTAAGGGTGCTTTGGCACTATATCCTATAATGCCAGAAAAGAGTGTGGAAATCTTGGATGTATTTTCTATCAAGCCAGAATCAAATATGTATGATTTTTTTATCACTCAAAATAAATTTGCTCTTAGCTTTGAGCTTAAAAAAATAGCTGCTATTTTCCCAAAAATTGAATTTGAAATCCCAAAAGAAGAGCAGTCAAAACCTGTATGTAAAGAGCAGGATAATCTGATTGATATAGCAGATTTCAAAAAAATAGATATCCGAGTGGCCACAATCTTAGAAGTAGAATGTGTGCCAAAAAGTAATAAACTTTTAAAATTAAAGCTTGATCTAGGTACACATCAAAGACAGGTTATATCTGGTATAGCCCAATATTATCAGCCAGATTCTTTAGTTGGAAAGCAGGTTTGTGTGCTAGTAAACTTAAAGCCAGCAAAACTAATGGGTGAGGTAAGTGAGGGGATGATTTTAGCAGCGAAGGATGAGAATTCATTGCGCCTTATTATGCCAGAGGTGCCTATGCAAAATGGTAGTGTGATCAGCTAAGGAGGGGTATTTGAAGGTTACGCAAATTGTCGAGTTAACACAAGGTGAGCTTAATAATCAACCTATTATTGATAGTTTTAGTCATATTGCTTTGGATTTATTTAGTCTTAGGCGTGGGGGGTTATTTTTTGCGATAAATCCAGATGAGATTGAGCAAGCAGTAGCGCTTGGGGCATATGGGATTATTTATGAGAATTTTGCCCAGATGATAGATCCAGAAATCGCATGGATCAAAGTAAATAATATCCAAGAATCTATCGCGCGCCTTACGCGTTATATGCTATTGCACCATCATATTGAGGTATTTTATTTAAAGCCTATTGAGTTTGAAATTTTTAAGCAGATTTGCAGTGATGATAGAGTGCTTATATACAATAATAATATGACAGAGCTTTTAGATTCTCTATCTAAAAAAGAAAATGTTAGAGCCATCATAAGCAATGATGAGAATTTCTTAAATAGGGCGGTTGAATTGCAGCGTGCCATCATCCCTCAAGAAAAGCCACTTTCTATACATATTGCTACACTTTTTGATATGCGTATTTATTATAAATTGCTGCAGTTTCATTTAAGATTACCGGCATTATTTTTTGATTCTTTATGCTCTGTGGTGCATTTATGCCAGACTTATGAGATAGGTTTTGATTTGATGCGTTTTGAAGAGATTGCTTCAGTGATGCCAGTGTTTGTTGATTCTGTGCCTAATCTTTTAGAATATGGTCAGAGTGAGCGGGTTTTGATTGCCCAAAAAGATCTTGGTCTTTTTCGTGAATATAGTGACTATATTGCCCAAAATGGCAAATGGGGCAAACTCTTGCTCTTTGTGCCTAAGGATTTTGATTATGAATTTAAATATCCTGTTGAGTTTTATGATAGCACGCAAAGTCTATTGAGACTTCTTGGTGATAGAAACTTTAATTTTGGCCTAGTATTGGGGATGGATAAAGATGGGCTTTTATCTTTATTGGATCGTCCATATATCCAGCCAAGCCTTTTTGGTTGATATGATAGATAGATTTACTAACCCGCTTATTCAAGAGGCTTATAAAAGGATCTCTTCTTTGCCAAAAGTAGAGGCAAGGCTTTCATATCATGATGGTGTGCATATTGATTTTAAAGCATCACAAGATGAGATTGAGCAGATTAGGGATGTTGCAAAGGGGCTAAAACCTTGGCGCAAGGGTCCTTTTTATTTAAATGAGTTGCATATTGATTCTGAATGGAGAAGCTTTATTAAATGGGGTATTTTGGCTTCTCGCATTAAGCTTGAGGATAAGGATGTAGCCGATGTAGGGTGCAATAATGGCTATTATTTATATGAGATGCTAAAGCATAAGCCAAGAAGCCTTACTGGCTTTGATCCAGGTGAGATTTTTTATGCACAGTTTTGTTTTTTACAGCATTTTTTATCTGCACCCATTATTTATGAGCGGCTGGGTATTGAGCATTTGGAAGAATACCAAAAGAAGTTTGATGTTATTTTTTGTTTAGGAGTGCTTTATCATAGGAGTGACCCTATAGCTGCGCTTAAATCTTTATCTAGGGCATTGAGGCCTGATGGAGAAATCATACTAGATACACTGATTATTGATGATGATAAAGAGGTAGCTCTTTTTCCAAAGGAAAGTTATGCTAAAATGAGAAATATCTATTTTATCCCTTCTGTATCTGCATTGAAGGCGTGGTGCTATCGCGCTAGACTTGAGCTAGTAGAAGTGCTTGATATGAGGCAGACTACTATAGATGAGCAGAGAAAGACAGAATGGATTGATTCTTTGAGTTTGGATTCTTTTTTGGCAGAAGATTTGCAAACGACAATTGAGGGATATCCTATGCCTAAGCGAGGATACTTCAGGCTAAAAAGGAGTAAATGATGAATGATATTTCTAATACATCGCTAATTAAGCCTATTGACAAACTTAACACATGTACTGGTATTAATGCAGAGTTGTGTGGGGAGTTAGTAAGGATTGAAGAAAATAGCGCAGATGTTGTCTTTAGCACAGCAGCTATTATGCTAAGTGATGGAGAGAAGGCTGTGCATACAGGATTTGTTTATAATGGTGCTTGTTATGCTGCTTTGTGTGCGATTAATAAAAAAAATAGCATTATCATCGCATCAGATACAAAGTTTTTGGCACCTATTGAGCTTGGTCATGAGATTATTTTTCGTGCACAAGCCCTACAAAATGGCTTTAAGAAATGCGAGGTAAAGGTAGAGGGATATTTACTAGATATTAAGGTGTTTGAAGGGATATTTAATATCGCTATTTTTGATAAAAAACTTTTCAAACTCAAGCTAAAAGATGGAGAAGATGAAAATTAAAATCATTTGAGTTAGGAGGTAGATATGGATACTGCTAAAGATTCTACAAATCCTATTTATGGAATCTTATTTATATCTGTCATTGTTTTTGCTTCATTGTATTTTGCAAATCTATCTTGGGTAAAAGAGCTTCATATCTCAGCTCTTTTAATCGGTGTAATGATAGGGGCGATTCTTTCCCCAGTCTTTGCTAGGAGCAAAAAAGACTTGCAACCAGGGGTTAATTTTTGTGCTAAGAAAATGCTTAGATTTGGGATTGTGCTTTATGGCTTTAATGTGACATTGCTTGAGATGGCAAAGATAGGGATGCCAGGATTTATAGCAGCTTTGGTTGTGGTGGTTGTGATATTTGGCTTAGGGACTTATCTTGGTATGAGGCTTTTTGGGTTAGATAGAGATGTGGCGATGCTTGTCTCTGGTGGTAGTGCTATATGTGGTGCTGCAGCTGTCCTAGCTTTGGAATCTAGTATTAAATCAGAGCCCTATAAGGGGATCATCGCTGTAGGGACTGTGATAGTTTTTGGTCTTTTGGCTATGTTTTTATACCCATTAGCTTATGCACTCTTTTTGCATAATTACTTAGATTCTACTCAAATGGGGCTTTATATTGGAGCTACTTTACATGAGGTGGCAAATGTCGTTGGAGCTGGTGGAGCGATCAGCCCTGAGGTAGCAAGCATTGCAGTGACCACAAAGATGATACGAGTGATTTTGCTTGTCCCATTATTGCTGCTTATCCCTTATTTGCTCACTCATAATCACCAAAGAGGTAGAAAGCGTGCTTTGCACATCCCATGGTTTGCTTTTATGTTTTTAGCCATGGTTGTGCTTAATTCATATATTCACCCGCTTTTTGATGGGATACTTGGTGCACAAATGGTGGATTTGAGTGTGCAAAATATTCAGTTTATTTGTTCTTTAGCGCTATTATTTGCTATGAGCGCCCTTGGCGTGCAGATTGATATGAAAAAGTTTTTAAGCTCTGGTGGTAAAGCTTTTTCTCTCGCATTGTTGCTTTTTATCATTTTGGTGATAGGAGGCTTTTTCTTAGTGAGATTTCTAGTCTAAATTTAACAAAAGGATTTACATGGAAGCGATAAACAAAGAAAGGTTTGAGAATGAGGCTAAAAATGGACTTGTCGTGCTAGATTTTAGCGCACCTTGGTGTCCTGATTGTGTAAAGATCGAGCCGATTATGAAGCTTTTGAGTGAAGAGTATGCAGGCAAGGTGAAATTTTTTAAAATCAATATAGATTCTGAAGAGGAGTTAAAAGAGGCTTATAATATTCGTAGAATCCCAACTCTTATCTTTTTGAAAGATGGAGCTGAAGTGGGTGAAAGATTGGTGGAGCCAGATAATAAAGTGAGTATAGAAAATGGGGTTAAAAACCTGCTGGCATAATTATTTTTTAAAATAACGCTTATTTTGACTATCTTTTATAATATCTGCAAAGCTATCTAGATAATCTAGATAGGCTGTGCAGTACTTTCTAGTAAGTTGTAACTTTTCTCTTACAAGCCCAACATCAACATAGCCATGTGCTTTAATCAGATCTCTTAGTACTTTTGTAAGCTCGGATAAATGAGAGCTAGATATAAAGAGATTGTGCTCAAGGCGCTTTACTTTTTGGGCTTTGCAGAGTTTTTTAAGTATATGATCTCCTAGTGTTCTATCAATATCTAGTGCATCATAAATATTATAGGGTGCAAGTGGGGCATACCCTCCAGAGATAAGAGCTTGCATTATTTTTTGGCTAACAAAATCTTCCATATTTTCTATCTGACTTTGTGGGCTAGTATAAATACCATTTTGCAATAAAATCTGACCCTCATCTAAGAGAGTTTGCAAAATATTTTCAATGATAGTAAGGCTTGCCCAAGGAAGTCTTAGATGCAGCGTTTTGGCAGAGATGAGGGCTTGTTTGTTTTGATGGAAGATTTTTAACACTTCTTGTTTTAAAAAATCAAGGCTTTTTGGATGATAGATAATCAGATTAGAAGAATCTACAAAACAATCTTTCAGGTTTTTTGCTATATCTAGGGCTTGGGCATGGCTTAGATTGAAGCGTTGGGCAGAGGAGATGAGCCCAAATCCCCTTTGATGAGCCTTGCTTAATAGGCTAAAGGCTTGTGTGAAATCTTCGTGCAATAGGGCTTGGAGCAATTTTATTTTATCAGTTTTTTTGATTGGATCGGTAATGGGGTTTAGAATCATTCCTGAGCATAGATTCCCTCTTTCATGGCGCAAAATAAAGCGCTCTTTAAAGATTGAAAAAATCTTTTTTTCTAGTTTGAGTGTGGCATAAATGCTATCTTGATCCTGGCTTAGCACAAATATCTTAGCTCTGATATTTTGTGAGCCAATGAAAAATTGCACTTCTTTTAAATGCAGATCCTTATAACTAGAATCTAAAATTTTTAATGCCACATCAACACAGTCAAATCCGCGTAAATACCCCTTTTTGCTAATCAAAAATCCACGCATAAGTTCATTGGCATTGATATGGGATAGGTTGAGTGCTAGGCGCATGGATTTTTTGGCATGAGTGATGGCTTGATGGTGGGCGTGCATGCCTTTTATCTCAACTTCTTTGGCTAAATCACATATCCATAACTTTTGTGATATATCTATCTGACCGCTAATCACACTGCCGCTTACTACCGTCCCAATCCCTTTAAGTGAAAAGCTGCGGTCAATGTAGTAGCGAAAAATTTCGCTTTGATTTATCCGCTCTATTTTTTCTATTTTTGATAGAGCAGTTTTTAGTTCTTTGATGCTTTGTGGGTCTTTTATAGATGTGCACTCTAGGCCAATAAGCTCCAAACCTACAAAGCTTTTTAGTGTTTTTATAAGTTCTGATTTGAGATGATCAATTTGATTTTGGCTAGCCAAATCGCTTTTACTTAGCACGCAAAAAATCTGTTTTATACCTAGTGCATGTGCAATTTGTAAGTGCTCTATGGTTTGGGGCATGATCCCATCATCACAGGCTACTACAAGCAAGAATACATCAATGCCAAAGGCACCAGCAATCATATTTTTCACTAGCTTTTCATGTCCAGGCACATCAATAAAGGCAAGATTTAAATCATTGATTTTTAGATTAGAAAAGCTGATATCTAGGGTGATCCCGCGTTCTATTTCTTGTGTGGTATGATCGCCATCAAAGCCATTGATTGCTTTAATTAGCGATGTTTTGCCATGATCGATATGGCCGCCAAGCCCAATGATGATATCTTTTTCCATCAGCCATTTCTATTTTTGTAATCAAGATAGTCAAATTGTTTTAAGAGCTTAAATTTGCCATTTTGCATGATCCCAAGGCTTGGCAGGGGGATACCATTAAAAGTAGTGTTTTTAACAATCGTGTAGTGAATCATATCTTCAAAAAGGATTCTATCTCCAATTTCTAGCTCATATTCAAAGCTATAATCCCCAATAACATCTCCAGCCAGACAGCTAGGACCTCCTAGACGGTAGCGATATTTTCCTTTTTCTGCGCCTAGATCATCTTCTATATTGATCTGACCATTTTTCTGGCTGATTTTTTTGACATTGGGGCGGTAGGGCATCTCTAGGCAGTCTGGCATATGTGCAGTAGCTGAGGCATCAAGGATGGCTATTTTGCCTTCATTTTCAACAATATCGATTACTTCAGCAAGCAAGAAACCACACTGCCACCCTACAGCCTCGCCAGGCTCTAAAAATACCTCAATCCCTTCATAACGCGCTTTAAAATCCAAAATAATGCTATTTAAAAGTCCTAGATTATAGTCTTTGCGTGTGATGTGATGCCCCCCACCAAAGTTTACCCATTTCATCTTAGATAATGCAGAATCAAAATGTGTAATCACATGCTCTAGGGTGCGTTTAAGCGCATCACTATCCTGCTCGCAATGGGTGTGAAAATGTAGTCCTGATATGCCATCTAGACCAAAGGCTTCTACTCCTTTTTGAAACTCACTTGGTGTGATGCCAAGTCTTGATTTTGGGATGCATGGATTATAGATTGGTGGGGTGACTTCACTATAGAGTGGGTTTATCCTTAGGCCTATTTGTATGGGCGTGAGGCCAAGTGAGGAGAGTTGCTCATTTTTTTGCTGGATTTTATGTTTAAATTTTTGGTATTGACCAAAAGAGTTGAAAATAATATGCGTGGCAATGCAAAGTAATGAATCTATCTCATCTTCTTTATAGGCAGGAGAGAAGACACAGATCTCTTTTTTGCTCTCTCTGCCGCCAAACTCTTCAAATCCAAGTCTAGCCTCATAGATCCCGCTAGCTGTAGTGCCGCTTAAGGGCTGGAGTAAATCAAAGCTTTGCCAGAAGGCAAAACCTTTAAGAGCGATAAGAACTTTTGCCCCACTATCTTTTTGTATAGAATCTAAAATCTTTACATTTTTTTCTAAAAGCTCTTTTTCTAAGACATAACAAGGCGTAGGGATATTAAAAAATTCCATTTGATTCCTCCTTATTTCATTAGGCGCTGGATGGTAGTTTGGATTTCTAGGGGTGATGATTTGTTGATAAAAGCATCTGCATTTAAAGATAGTGCTAATTCTTCATTGCTGCTGCCACTCATAGAAGAGTTGACTATAATTGGGATATGAGCAGTTTTAGCATCAGCCTTACTTTGCTTAATCACCTCAAAGCCACTAGTCTCTGGCATCTCAAGATCTGTGATGATTAGGCCTATTTCATGGGTATTGTAAGAAAAGAGGTAGTCTAGCAGATCCTGTCCATTTATAAATCCCTTATGCCTTAGTCCTAGTTTATCTAGGATCCTGGCTAGATTTTTTAATGCAGTGGGGCTGTCATCAGCGATTAAAACTAATTTTTGAGATTCTATTTTTTGTAATTGCTCAAACTCATCATCCTTTTCTTGCTCTAGCCATGGGAAGATATCTGAAAGCATTTTTTCCATATCTACAATCTGGACTAATCTACCATCAAAATAATGGGTGTGGCTGACGATTTTGTTGTTATAAGCACCGCCAGTGATGTTAATACCCTGTTGTATCTCTGTCCATTTTTTATCAAGGATTCTATCGGCTTGATAGATTCTTATGCCTATAGTGAGATTGGAAAATTCACAAATCATAATCACTTCACTATCTGGATCTTTTGATTTTATTTTATAGGGGGATAGATTCTTATAGGGGTTTTGTGGATCATAGTGAAACCATTTATGCATATCAATAAGTGGAAGAGTGAGGCCTCTTATTGTGATCAATCCTTCAATTAGGGAGTGATCTTCAAATTCTATTTGACTGATCTCGCCACTATATTTAATCACTTCACGGATTTTAAAAACATTGACTGCATAAAGCCCCTTGCTTTCTTCAAGAAAGAAGCATAAAAGCTGCAAGCTATTGTTTTTATGAAGATTGGTTGCTCTATCTATTTGGATAAGGTTTTGCATTTTTCCTCTTTATTTGGTATTGATATTTTTGGGATCTTTAGAATGATTGAAAAAATCCCTTATAAAGCCTTCATGCATTATACTTTTATTAAAGGTGTCTTTAGCAAGATTTTTATGACAAGAGATACAGGTATTGATGATTTGATGATCAGGTGCAAGTTTTTGGGTTTGGAGCTTTTGGGCATTATGACAAGCAAAGCAGTCTGACCCGCAAATATCTCCCATAGGGATGCTAGCCATTTTTTCTTCTGTGTGGCAGGACTTGCACTCAAGCATAGGGGCATGGCGTGGATCTTGCTTGTAGTCAAGCTGGGTATGGCAGCTAGCACAGTCTCCAGTACAGCCATAGGCTATAGCAAGACCAAAAAGGCCCAAAAGGCAGAATCTAAAGACTAAAATCATAGAATGAGAAACTAAGCATAACGCCTAAGTGATTGATATGAGGGTGGTTGTACTCTCTAGCATCAATAGGCCGCAAAATATAAAAAGGCAGACCACTTCTTAAGCTAAGATCTATGCCAAATCCTTTGGTGATATTAAAATGAGCACCAATGCTTGCTACTCCTGTGTGCATAAAAAGAGGAGAGCTTTCTTTTGGGAATTCTAGATTCTCCACTTGATAGCCTAAAGAAACATAAGGGATGATCCAACCATCTAGCAGGAAAAAAGATAGCTTAGCACCACCAGAGAGGAAAAAGGTCTGACCAAAAGCCCCATCAATATATCCCCCAACCATAATCATCTGTCTAAAGCCGCCAATCCATCCACGCTCTATGCCAAAATAAATCATATTGTTATTTTGAGTATATTCAAAAGGAATGCCATTGTTCTTAGAGATTTGAGCACCATTTTGATATTGATAGGCATAGCCTACCTTAAAAACACCATAGCTTGGACTTAGCACAACAGGGGCAGCTAGGAGTTTAGCAGGGTCAGGTGTATGGGGTGCATTGTTTTCAATATCTTGAGCATTTATAGATCCCATCAAGAGGAGAAGAAATACCAATTTTACAGATTGAGAGATTTTCATTTATATTTCCAAACTTTGGTTTTTTATAAAATTTTAGCATAATTGAAAAATATAAAAAGAGAAAAATACAATAAGGAGTTTAGGTGGCTAGGGCACTTTTGGGCGAAGAGCTTTTGATGGGGTTATGTTTAGAATATGCATGGCAGTATCAAAGCCTGACATTGCCAAACCCAGCAGTGGCAGCTATGGTGGTGGATAGAAATGGCAAGATTTTATCCATGGCTGCACATCAGATTGCAGGAGGAGCGCATGCAGAAGTCTTGGCACTTCAAGAGGCCTATGTAGATTTGAGTGGGGATAGGGCTATTTTAGAGCTTAAAGATTCTAAAGATATTCATAAATTTTTAGAAAATAACCATAATAATATCTTTCAAGATTGTAGTATTTATGTCACCTTAGAGCCTTGTAATAACTATGGCAAGACCCCCCCTTGTGCCAGACTTTTAGCATTATTAAAACCAAGGGTAGTATATATCAGTGCTCCAGAGACAAAAAACATAGGCGGTATAGAGATTTTAAGGGATGCTGGTATTGAGGTTAAAAGTGGGATTTTAAAAGAGAGGGGGGAGGATTTGCTTTTGCCTTTTTTATGCTTACAAAAAAAGGATAGATTTGTGCTTTTCAAGCTGGCGATGCGACTTGATGGAGATTATAAGAGCGGGAGTATTTCTAGCCATTTAGCCCGCCAATTCACGCACAATCAGCGCAGCAGGGCAAAAAGTATTTTGATTTCTAAAAATACACTTTTAAATGATAATCCAAAGCTTGATTGTCGCTTTGCAAGTAAGCCCTATAGCACTTCTTATAGCCCAGATGTAGGGATAGTTACTAGAGATGAGAGTTTTAAGCTGGATTTGGGGTTAAATATATTTTTACAAAAAGATAGAAAGGTAAGGCTTATTAATTCACCCTTAGAGTTAGAATCTGGTTTTCATATCATTGAAGGAGGGTGGGGGCTATTAGAGGCTTATAGAGAATGGGTAGATATGATCATAGTGCATATAAGCCCAAGTTTAGTAGATTGTGCATATTCTGGAGCATCTTTTATGGGAAGGTTTAGGATTGTGCATTTGCAAAAGATGGGAGATGATGTGCTTTTATGGCTAGTAAACTCTTAAGATTATATCAGTGTGAGGATGGCTATTGCTATAATAGTGATAGTTTGTTTTTATATGATTTTGCTAGGGATTTTATCCAAAATATGCGCGCTAAAACAATCTTAGATATTGGAGCTGGGAGCGGGATTTTAGGACTTTTGTGCGCCAGGGATTTTCAGAGTTTTGTAAGCTTGGTAGAAAAGGATAGAGACTATGCATTTTTAGCTAGAAAGAATGCTAAGAGCTTTGGAGATTTGGTTGAGGTGGTGTGTGGAGATATTTTTGAGTTTAGGCCTGCTAGGTGCTATGATGTGATTATTTCTAATCCACCTTTTTATAGAAAAGAAATACTAGATTCACAAAACCAAAAGATCAATCTTGCAAGGAATGAGCGCTTTATGCCATTGCAAACTTTATGTGCGCATATTAAGCGTCTGCTTAGCCCAAAAGGAAGATTTATCTTTTGCTATGATGCAAAGGAGATGCATAGGGTTTTAGGCATCTTGCAAGATTCTAAGCTTAATGCACAAACCTTGAGATTTGTCCATCCAAGGCTAGATAAGCCCGCCAGCCTAGCATTGATTGAGGCAAAAATCAATGCCAAAGGCTCGCTTAAAATCTTGCCTCCACTATTTACCCATTTAAGCAAGCAACAAACCGATATCACCAAAGAAGTTAAGAGAATCTATGAGCTTTGTAATACTTATAGCATCAAGGTAAAGAGCACAGATTTGTATAAGGGGGAGATTTGTGAGTGAGAAAAAAGTGTGCAGCCACTGCCACCAAAGCTATGCTAAGCTTTTTGAAGTAGAGATAGGAGGGGAGTATAAGGCTTTTTGCTGCAAGGGTTGTGAGGGGGTGTATAGATTCTTGCATGAAGGGGGCTATGGGGATTTTTATGAATTATTGGGAGATAAGACATTAAAACCACCCAAAGAGAAAAAAGAGAATCTATCTTATTTTGATTCTGATGGATTTAAGCAGAGCTTTTTATTTAAAAATGATCAAGGCTTTATGCAGGTTAGTTTTGTGATCGATGGGATTTTTTGTAGCGCCTGTATTGATTTATTAGAGAGGGCATTAAGCAGTATAGATGGGATTTATGACTTTAGTATTAATCATACCAACTACAAGCTCAAGCTCATTTATGATGAAAAAAAACTTGCCCTAAGCCATGTGGCTAATTTAGTACAAAAGCTAGGCTATGATCTAATAGCTTACAATCCTGATAGCGTTGAGAAGAAAAATCATGCAAAAAATAGGGAGTATTTTTTCTCTTTGGTTGTAGCTATTTTTTGCACGATGAATATCATGTGGGTGGCTGTGTCGCAATATACGGGGTATTTTTTGGGATCTAGTCAGGAGATAAAAGATGGATTAAATCTAGCAGCCTTTTTGCTTGCTACGCCTGTGCTTTTTTATACTGGTAGAAGCTTTTTTAAGAATGCCTATTTTCAGATAAAAAATAAATCTATCGGGATGGATATGCTTGTAATCACGGGGGCTAGCTTGACTTATGGCTATTCAATTTATGCAGCCTTGATGCGTAGCCATGAGACTTATTTTGAGGCTGTGGCGATGATTATTTGTTTTGTATTTGGGGGGAGATTTTTAGAAGTACGGGCTAAGAAGTATGCAGGAGATGTGATGGATTCTCTTTCTCAACTTTTGCCAAAAGAGGTGCTATGCATTAGAGATGGCAAGCAGGTTTTATGCGCTGTTGAGGAAGTTGGGGTTGGGGAGATTATAGAGGTGCCAGCCTTTGGCATTGTGCCTATTGATGGTGTTTTGTTAAATGAGAGTGCTTTGTGTGATATGCAAAATATTACAGGTGAGCCTATGGCTCTCTTGCTTAAAAAACATGAGATGGTTTTATCAGGATCTTTTGCGCAAAATACTGCCTTACGCATTGAGACTAAAAAGCTATTTTCTCAGTCTTTGCTTTTTTCATTGGTGGATACTTTAGAAAATGCGCTAAATAAAAGGCCAAAAATCTCAAGCCTAGCACAAAAAATCTCGCTTATTTTTTCACCTTTGGTGATTTTAATCGCCCTGTGTGGAGGGTTGTGGTGGTATTTTGTTTTAGATTCTGGTTTTGATACTAGTTTGATGGTCGCTATTTCAGTTATTGTGATCTCATGTCCGTGTGCTCTTGCTTTAGCCACGCCTATTGCCTGCGTTGTCGGGGTTAGCCAGGCATATAAGCATCATATTATTTTTAAGCAAGCACGATCTTTGGAGGCCTTAGCTAAGGTGAAATGTGTTGTTTTTGATAAAACAGGCACCCTTAGTAAGGGCAAACCAAAAGTGGTCAAACATCTGGAGTTTAGCCAGTTTGACCCAGCCTTATTAAGAGGTTTGCTAGAGGGTTTGAGCCATCCTATAGCTAAGGGTGTTTTACAGGAGATTGGAGAGGGGGAGAAAAAGGAGCTAGATTCTAAAGAAGAGATACTTGGTAGGGGAGTGGTGGGGTATTATCATGATAGAGAGCTTTTAGGGGGCAGTTTAGAGTTTTTGCAAGATAGGGGTATAGAGATTAGCAAGGAAGTAATGGATCATGCCCTAGAGGCGCTTGGCGTGTTTGCCTTTAGCATAGGGGGGAGATTAAGTGCGTTATTTTTATTAGATGATGCGCTAAAAGAGGGGAGCATCAAGCTAGTTAGATCGCTTCAGCAAGCAGGTATTTTAGTAGTGCTTTTAAGCGGGGATAATAAGGCAAATGTAGTGCGCAATGCTAAAAAACTTGGGATTGAGAGGCATTATTATAGTCAGCTTCCTATGCAAAAAGCAGAGGTGATCTTAAATCTTAAGCAATCGCTAAAAAAGAATGAAAGCTTGGTGATGGTGGGTGATGGGGTGAATGATGCTTTGGCACTTGGAGAGAGTGGTATTGGTATTAGTTTTCTTGGGAAGATGCAAAATCTTACCTCTCATAGCAGCGATGTGGTGCTTCTTAGCCCAGAGATCAAAACCCTAGATGATAGCTTTAAGATCGCTAAGAAAAGCTATAGCATCATCAAGCAAAATCTTATCTTTAGTCTAGTTTATAATATTGTGATGATACCCCTAGCATTGTGCGGGTGGATCATCCCACTTTTTGCAGCTTTAAGTATGAGTTTGAGCTCGCTTTGTGTGGTGCTAAATAGTCTTAGAATCAAGATTAAATAATCTATAGTCGGATAAGCTTAGCGCCAAAACCACCCATATTTGGTGGGGCATCTTCAAAGCTTACAACTCGTGGATGTTCTCTTAGAAACTCTTTTACCATACGGGCTAGTATCCCAGAGCCCATGCCATGAAAGACAAGCACTTCATCAAAACCTGCTAAAAGACTATCTGATAAAAATTTATCAAGCTTCTCTCTGGCCTCTTCAGCCCTCAAGCCATGTAGATCTAGATGCACTTTGGAGGTATGGGGCAAGATGGGGGCTTTTGTTTTTGCACTTTTTGGCACATCTTTACCCACAGGTTTAATGTGACTAGAATCTACCTTTAAGCGCATACCTGATTCTAGCTCGATAAGACATATTTTAGTATTTTGATTGTCTGAGATGCTTAAAATAACCCCTCTATTTTGTCCATACTTTACCCTATCGCCTATTTTTAGGACTTTTGGGGTAGGGGGAGGTGGGGTTTGCTTAGTTTTTTGCAAGATGGTATTAGCATTATTGATAGCCCTATGCACATTGGGCATATTTTTTAGCTCTACTCTTAGTTCTTTTAGCGCACTATCATAGGTTTTTTGTAATTCCTGTTTTTGCTTATTGAAGGCCTCTGTATTTGCTTGACGCTCCTCATCTAGCCGCCTGATCTTTTTTTCTAGTTCTTCATTTTTTTGCTCATGTAGTAGGATCTGATTTTTAAGCTCGATTTCTAGTTGGGCGGATTTTTCAATAAGGAGGTTTAACCTTTCTTTGTCTTCTCCATAGCTTTTTTTAGCACGTTCTATTAGCGGATATGGGATATTGTATCTAGCAGCAGTTTCAAAGGCATAGCTTTTCCCAATGCTTCCATAGAGAAACTCAAAAAGGGGTTTTTGGGCATGTTCATCATAGAGTGCAGCAGCAAGCATGATCCTTTGATCGTTGGCCATTAATGCTGCAAGGCGTTTATGATGGGTGGTGATAATAAGCTTAGCGCCATGATCAAGCAAAGATTCTAAAAGCACTTTATAAAGACTAGCAGCCTCATCAGCATCCGTACCAAGCTCAATCTCATCTACGCCTAAAAGCATCTCTTTTTGATTGAGGATCTTAGAAAAATCAAGCATCCTGCCTGCAAAAGTAGAGATATCATTTTTGCTATTTTGTGGATCAGAAATGATGGCTTCTAGATGCTTGTAGTGAGGAAGGCTAGAGAGTGCTGCGTTGATTTTAAAGGGGATGAGGTGCTTAGAGAGAAAGCAGGCTGAAAGGATGGATTTTAAAAGCATGGTCTTCCCACCAGCATTGACACCTGTGATGAGCAAGAGCTGTTTGTCAAAAGTGAGGTTGATGGGCTTTGGATTTTCTAAAATAGGATGGCAAAAATCTTTTAAGATGATGCTTTGATTCTTGTGACTTGGCAGCAGGAATTCTAAATTATTTTGCTTAGCAAACTCAATCCTTACTTTTATGTGATCAAATTTATCAAACTCATTATTGATAAATTGCAAAAATAAGATTTGTTTATGGAAAATAGCACTTAGATTTGCACAGATTTTTAAAAGCTCAATCTCTACAAGATTTCTTAGCTCATCGCTTTTTGCATAGATTTGGCCAATAGTTTCTGGTAAGAGGTAGAAAAAGCCGCCTTGAGACCTATCTAAAATGATCCCCTTAATTGCATTTTGAAAGCCAGCCTTAAGCAAAAGGCATTGGGTTTGGTTGATAAAATGGATTTGGGAATCCACTAAAAAGGGTTGGATTTTTTCAGAATGCAGGATTTTTTTTAGCTCATCATTGATGTTTTTTTGCTGTATAGCAAGCGAGTGTCTAAGCGCATCAAAATCTTCAAAAACCCCATTTTTAAGCTCGCCCTTTTCATCAAAATACTCAAGGATATCTTGCAGGGGTTGTGGGATGTTTATCTTAGCTAGCCAAGCACCAGTGGTATTTAGCTCGCTTATAGTAGGGTGGCTTTTGAGGTAGATAAAGTAGCGTATGATTTTGACAAACTCAAAAATCTCCTCCAGCCTTAAGGTAGCTAGCTTTTTTAATCTCATTAATGCAGAATCTAAATTACTAAGAGGGTCTGGAGCCTCAAAGGGGATATTATCAAGCTCGGCAATACTTTTAAAGATGACATTTTTATCGCCATTAAGCTCATAGCTTTTTTGCCTGGCAAATAGGCTTTCTAAGCGTTTTAGAAATGGTGATAAATCAAGCTTGTGCTCTATCATTTAGTCTTTTTCTAGCTGTTCTTGCAAGGAGTCATTATTAATGGAATCTATATTGCATTCAGAGAGTTGATAGGTGATATTTTTGCTTGGTGTATTTTCCTTGCCAATGAGGCTAAGCGTACCAGTGACAAGATTGAAGGACTTGGCATTAATAGGCTGGTCTTTGCACATCAAGGTCTCTCCACGCAAAAATGCCATCTGTAGTAAAAAATTTCTTTTATCCTCTTGACTTTTTTGAAAGCTATAAATGCCAATGCCAAATGCGCAAATAAATATGACAAGCACGCCTAAGATTTTTTGCTTTTTGCTCATCATCCCCAAATCTCTAAGCACAAAAAATAACAAAACTACAGCAATAAGCAATACTAGGATAATTGGAAGCAATGTCATAAGATTCCTTATTTTTCACCACGGATTTGATAAGTGATATCTCCAGCACCCAGTGCTATGGCTATACCACTATCTATAGTTTTGATAATTTTATCATTATTTATGATACAAAGTTTTTGTTTATCACGCAAAATACGAGTAGCCATAATGGGGTTATAGGCGCTAAAGAGTTTTGGCATATCAAAGCTTATTTCAGATTCCCCAGCGCGCCAGATGGGCAGGATGATTAGCTCATCACAGTCTTTAAAGCAAGCTTGAAAGCCTTCAAGATTATCCCTTAGTCTTGAAAATTTATGAGGCTGCCAGATGGCAGTTATTTTATCTACGCCCTTAAGCTTGGCATAGGTTTTGGTGGCTTTGAGTGTAGCAAGTATCTCTGTGGGATGATGGGCATAGTCATCAATGAGGGTTAGCTTAGATTTTTGGATGATATCAAAGCGCTTTTTGATACCACAAAAGTTTTTTAGATTCTGTTTGATGGTTTCTAAAGGGAGCTCTAAAAGTGCGATAAGGATGGCCTGTGCAGCATTCATCGCAGTATGATAGCCAAACCCCCATACCTCAAATCCCCCTAGATCCTTTAGCTCAAAATAGCAAAAGGGCTCATCATTTTTCAAAAAGAAGCGCATATTTTTGATATCTCTCTCTGGATCAAGAGTGATAAATTTATCTGGGTATTGTTTATTAAGATTGTTTAAAAATGGATCAGAAAGGTTGATGCAAGCCTTTTTAGCAGAATCTAAAAAATGCTCATAGGCTTGATAGAAGTTCTCTAGGCTATGATTATAGCTTTCCATGTGCTCTGGTTCAGCATTGGTTACGATGGCATAGTGTGGGTTTGAGTTTAAAAAGCTTTTATCTGATTCATCAGCTTCAAAGACTATGCCCTCACTCATTACCTCTCTGACATTGGAGTGAAACTCTTTTGATTCTGCGCCAATAATAGCCCCATAGTTACTAAAAATGCTAGCTAGCATAGCGCTTGTAGTGCTTTTGCCATGGGCGCCACATACAGATAGGACGCGTTTTTGTCCTAGGATGAGGCTTAGGGCATCCTTGCGTGATAGGATGGGGATATTTTGTTTTTTTGCCTCAATGATCTCAATATTATCATCCTTGATGATTGCAGAGTGGATGATGAGGTCTTGATTTTTTATCGCTGTAGATGTGTGAGGTATAGAGATTTTTACACCTTGATTTTGTAGCGCTAAGACAAGTTTATTGCAAGCAATATCGCTGCCAGATATATCTGCACCCTGTGCAAGCAAATATCGAGCAATGCCAGAGATGCCGATCCCTCCGATACCTATAAAATGTATTTTTAATTGTGATAGGGGCTTATGAGTTTGCAAGAAAATCCTTTCTGAAAAGTTGGATTTGTTTTAAGGCTGATTTTAAGATATCAGATTCATAAACTAGGGCTAGACGTACATATTCCTTGCCAAGCCCCTCGCGTCCAAGATAGCTGCCTGGTAGGCTAAGGATGCCTGTATGCTTAAAAAGTGCCTTGCTAAAGCTTTCATCATCACCCACATAAAGCCATACATAAAAGCTATAAGGGAAAATCTCTGTATCCTTAAAAGTATCTTGGGCTAAGGTGAGATTGTGGGCATATTTTAGGCGGATAGATTCTGCTATATCATGGGACTTCCAGGCGATGCTAGCAGCTCTTTGCAAAGGCTGGCTCATGGCTGTGCCAAGATAAGTGCGATAGGTAAGATAGCCAGATAAAATATCCTCATCCCCTGCTATAAAGCCGCTTCTAAGTCCAGGTGCTGATAGACGCTTAGAAATAGAATTTAGCGCTAGGATGTTTTTAAAGTTATGATTCCCAAGGGCTATGCTTGCTTCAAGGATGCTAGCAGGCGGGGTATTTTGGTAGATCTCACTATAGCATTCATCATTAATTAGGATAAAGTCATATTCTAGAGCATATTCTACCCATTCTTTAAGCTCATCTAAGCTTAGTGTGGCGCCAGTTGGGTTATTGGGTGAGTTGAGTATGACAAGATCTACTTGCTGCATATCCTGTTTACTTAGGTGGGGCTTGAAGTTGTTTTGTTTGGTTAGGGGCATGAGGATGCTCTTAGCCCTGCTAGCAATACTTGCTCCCTCATAGATTTGATAGAATGGATTAGGGTAGGCCATCTTTGGGTCTTTGATATCAAATAATAAAAACTGTGGTAGGGTAAAAAGGACCTCTCTTGTACCTAGTGTAGGCAAGATCTGGCTTTTTTGCATAGAGATCTTAAAGCGCTTAGAGATAAAGTCTAGCATAGAGTGATAAAGATAGTCCTCGCCCTTGCTCTTAGGGTAGTAGCGCAACTCTTGTGTGGAATCTTTTAGGGCATCTTGGATGTTTTGTGGCGTTTGAAACTGCGGCTCTCCGATGGTGAGTTTAAGGGTATTTTCTGGAGCAGGGATATCAGAGATTAGGGACTGGAGTTTTTCAAAAGGATAGGGTTGGAATCTCAAAATTTCTCCTCTTCTCTTGGGTTTTAGTAAATTTCTTTGGGTATTGTCTTGATTTTTTTAAAAAGCATTGATAGAATTATAACTCAATTTTTAAAATTGAGACGCAACAACATATGATGCGGGAATAGCTCAGTGGTAGAGCACAACCTTGCCAAGGTTGGGGCCGCGGGTTCGATCCCCGTTTCCCGCTCCATTAATAATCAATATTTTAAAGTTTTGATTTTGTTGTAAATTGCCTGGGTGGTGAAATTGGTAGACACAAGGGACTTAAAATCCCTCGGATATTGCTTCCGTACCGGTTCAAGTCCGGTCCCAGGCACCACCTGGTAAGTGGCGACATAGCCAAGCGGTAAGGCATGGGCCTGCAAAGCCTTGATTCCCCAGTTCGAATCTGGGTGTCGCCTCCATTTTTTTCGGGAGATGGCTGAGTGGTTGAAAGCGGCGGTCTTGAAAACCGTTGAGGGTCACACCTCCGGGGGTTCGAATCCCTCTCTCCCGGCCACTCTTTTTCTTGCAAAAATCACAAAATAAAATAACACAAACACTACTAAAACTGCGTAAAATAGGGCTTTATAAAGGCTTTTATGATAACTGAAAATGTATTTTTATCACCAAACAAATCCAAATCAAACCTAAAAAAACATAAAAAATCACACTTTAGTGGGGACAGATTGGGGATAGTTTAAAGACTTGTAGATAGAAATAATTTTGGCTCAAGATAAGTTAAAAACTTTATTAGGAGTTTTTAACTACGATGAGAGTAAGCTAAGTGAATGGGAGCATAGAGTGATAGAGGAGATTGGCAGGTTTGAAGTGAAGTAAAGAGGAGTTTAAGGTGGGTGTGGGTAGAATTGTGAGTTTTGAATCAGAAAATAAGGGGCAATATGAGTGCTATTAGAAAGGAGATGAAGTGAGTGGTGTAACGATAGGAACGATAGGGTTTGGGGGGTTGCGAAAAGGTGAAAAAATTAGATTGGGGAAGAATCAAGTCAGTGAAATTTCGACAAAAAACCTCACAATCCCTAACTATCAACGCCCCTATGCATGGGAAGAGAAGCAAGTAGAGACTTTGCTAAATGATCTTAAAGATGTAATAGAGAGCGAAAGAAAATCGTATTTGTTGGGGAGTTTGATTCTGCACAAAGAGAAGCAAGGGCAAAAATATCTAAATATCGTTGATGGACAGCAAAGACTTGTAACTTTGGCGTTAATATGTAAGGCTTTGGATGGTAGGTCTAACTTTCTAATGCAAGAGAAATTTCCTCATTCCGAATCGCAAAAAAATCTTAAAAACAATTTTGACTATATTAAAAAATGGTTTGAGAGAAATCAAAAAGAGATTAAGAATTTTCAAGGATTACTTTTAGACCCCAAGAAGAAAGACAAAATCGAATTTGTGTGTATTGTTACTCCAAACCTTGATGATGCCTTTATCTTCTTTGATAGTGCAAATTCTAGGGGAAAGAAGCTTGAGGATTATGATTTGATCAAAGCTTATCATTTGCGAGAGATAGTGGCAAAACATCAGGAGAGTTCGCTTCCCGACTATGCCAAGCTTTTTGAAGAAATGGCAAAAGAAGATAGTGAATATTTGAGCTTCTTTTTTGGGCAGATTCTTACCCCTGCACGATTATGGCTAAGGGATAGAAGTAATCTTGTGGCAGGGGATATGAAAATCTATGATGAGTTTTGCAAAGAGATTCCCAAAAGTTTTGCTAGAGCAAATCGTAGCAATCA
The DNA here is from genome assembly GCA_949298825.1 of uncultured Helicobacter sp. Classification (GTDB taxonomy): domain Bacteria; phylum Campylobacterota; class Campylobacteria; order Campylobacterales; family Helicobacteraceae; genus Helicobacter_H. The sequence continues at coordinate 10,466 of CASFYB010000011.1, read as the reverse complement.
AAATATGGGGATTTTGAGTAGTTTTGCAGGTGGTGAGGATTTTTTCATTTTTCTGCAAAAATATGACAGTCTGCTAAAAACTCTACAAAATTATGAGTTTTATCAAGATCTGAAAAAAATCGGTGGAGCAGGATTTGGCTATGCAAGAAATCTTTATGTAATGGCTGCAATGATTTATCTTGATAAGTTTCCTTGCGGAAGAGCTGATTATATGCTTTTGCTCCTTGCTCGTGCTGTATTTGAGATAAGAATCTATGAGAAGAGTATTTATCAAGCAACAGCAAGAGACTATGCCAAAGAAGTGCTTCCTTTGGTGTATTTTGCAGAGTTTGAAGAGGAGCTAGAATATAGCCTTCTTGTTTTTATCGGGGAGAAAGACAAGAAAGGGGTGATAGGAAAACATAATGGTGGAAAAGAGGACTATTTAAACTTAGTCCAAAGAGAAAAATCAAAATATCCATATTCAAAACAAAATATTCCATTTCATAGAGAGAATAATGATAGCAAAAAAAGCAGAGGAGTAGGCAATGGGCAGTAATGAAGCAAAAGAATTTAGTATTAGTAAAATCATGAAGGAAAATCAAGCTAGAGGATGTTTCTTTAAAATCCCACCCTATCAAAGACTTTATGAATGGGAAAAAGAGCAAATTGAAACATTGCTTGAGGATGTGAAGAAAGCTCAAGGAGAGGGAAAGAAGGTTTATTTTATTGGCAATGTGGTGGTAAGCAAGGAAGGTGAGAGGTATATCCTCATTGACGGACAGCAACGTCTTACAACACTTTTTTTGATAGGGGTTTATTTGGCTACAAGATCAGAGATTAAAAGCAATCCTTGGAAGGATTTTGTAAAACATGACAAACAAATCCGAATCTCAATGCCACTAAGAGAAAATGAGGAAAAATGGCTTTTAGATTTTATAAATAAGCAAAATAAGAGCAATGATGACTTTAAAGACTTGTCCAAAAAAAATCCAAATATCCATCGCAAAATTACTGAAGGATTAGAAGTAATAGCAGAATGGTTTGAGAAAAATACTCCTAAAGAAGAGAGTGATGACAAATTAAAACTTGCTTCCTTTGCAGAATATTTATATGGCAATAATAAGGCTGGTGTTCGTTTTGCTCTTGTAGAACTTGCAAAAGATACTGATCTTAATCAATTTTTTGTGAGAATGAATAATCGTGGCAAACAACTTGAAAAACATGAAATTCTTAAAGCTAGGCTTTTAGGCATACTACAAAAAGGTGAATGGCAAAAATATGCAAAGATTTGGGATCTTTGTAGTGATATGGATAAATATATTTTTGCGTTAGAAGAAGATAGAAAGACATTTAGAAGAGAAAATATAAAATCATTGCAGGATGAGCGTGGTAAAAGCCTTTTTAATATTATTAAAAAATTTAATGGGTGTAAGATTGCAAAAATTGATGTTGAAGAAGAAAGCGATAGTAAGACGAAACTTTTTCATATTATCAAAAATAGCAAATCGCAACAAATTAAAGAAGAGTCGAGAGACGCAATCTATCGCTCAATCATTGACTTCCCTACTTTTTTGCTCCATGTTTTTAAGCTTTTTGCACTAAAGAAGAATCAAAACTTTGATGTGTCTATCAAAAAAGATGATTTGTTGAAAACAATGTGGGATGATAGGGTAAAGTTTTGGAATAAAGATAATGTAAGAGAATTTATACAACAACTCTTGCTTTATCGCTTTGCCTTTGATTATTTTGTGATTAAACAGAAGGCTAGCGATTCTTCTTATGTAATTGATTGGAATTATATTAAAGACAATAGAAGTGGGCGAATATTGTTTGAAGGCAATACGCTCACAAATGATAGTCTCAAAGATCTTGTAATGATTCAAAACTATCTCAGGGTAGCAAGAGCGGGGGAGAAGCAGAACTATCATCATTGGCTCACATATATGCTAAGCATAACTTATAAAACCTTGTTTTTTAAAGAGATTAAAAAAATTGAAACAACAGATATCAAAAATTTTGTAGAAAGACTACAAAAATTAGATACAGATTTGGCGATAAGGCAAATAACCAATGATGGTGAGAGTGAGCTTTTGGGTATTGCAAACAATTGGCTAAAATCTAAGAAGTCCTCAAGTTCTATTAGTGAGAAGAAATTTAATCAATGGGCTTCGGATAATCTCAATCAAGGTGTAGGAACACCTCATTATTGGTTTTATCGGCTTGAGTATTATTTGTGGAAAAGCAATAAAATAAATGGACAATCTTTTGACAAGAAAAAATTTGGAAAAATCAAGCAAAATTTTCGTTTTAGAGGATTAAATTCGGTCGAGCATATACAACCCCAAAGCAAGGCGGAAGGAAATTGGCAAGACAAGCAAGATGCAGAAACTAGAAGGATTGATTGTTTTGGAAATCTTGCTCTAGTTTCACAGAGTTTTAATTCTTCTTTGAGTAATCAAGACACTGGGGATAAGATTCTTGATTTACGAAAGAAGATCAATAAAGACGATGTGGAGAGTCTAAAGCTGTGGTTGGCTTATGCAAAAATGAAGAGTCAGAAAGATAACAAAAAGGAGTGGACTTATGAAACAGCCAAAGATCACCAAGACGAAATGCTTGAAGTCCTTGCAAAATCATTGAAGTGAGATACAAAAGAAGGTGAGGGGCTAATCCCCCCCCCCTCAAAAAAAATTAGGCTCAAGATAAGTTAAAAACTTTATTAGGAGTTTTTAGCTACGATGAGAGTGATGAAAAACAAGTATCTATCACTCCAAAATTTTAGAAAAAATTTAGAGAAATATTGAACTATGTTTTGTTTCGCTTTGCTCACTTTGCAAGAAGGAATGCTAAAAAGAGATGGTAATGCTTATACTCAAGTAGTTACAAATTGCAAAGCAAAGGCTTTGATTCCTATAGAGTTTAGCGAACTTCAAGAAAGTACAATCTATTCTGATCTTCTAAAGCTTATGATAGATTAGTGGATTATGGAGCAAAAGAGCATTATAGAGTTAAGCATACTCAAAGTGAATTTGCAAAAGGAAAAAGTCATATCAATGGGATAGAAAATTTTTGGGGCAGCTATGCAAAACATAGGCTTTCAAAATTCAAAGGTATAAGAGAATTTCTATCTGCATTTGAAAGAATGTGGGTTTAGATAAAAATAAATCAAGAGAATCTCTATCAAAAATTACTAAAATTGATCAGAGAATCCTCTTAACTTATCTTGAGCCTTATTTTATTTGAGATTTTTATTAATAAAAAAAACTTTCTAGATTCTGTATCATTAATTATTGAGTATTCCTTAAAGTAGTGAATATTTATTTTAACTAGTAGTTTTTAAAATTATTTAAAGCAGATAGACTATTTTTAGGCATTTGCACTTGATTTGGATCAAAAATATTTAAGATATTTTCTGTCAGAATTAGTCAAAAAATATAAGGATAAATAATGAAAGCTTCAGAGATTAACCACCAAAATATCCAGACTTTGATGGATGTATTTTATGCTAGAGTGCGCAAGGATAAGGACTTGGGTCCGATTTTTGAGGGGGTTATAGGGGTAGATTCTCAAAGTTGGGAAGCCCATAAGGAAAAGATAGGCAGATTTTGGCGGCAAATGCTTTTAGGAGAGAGTGTTTTTGATGGACAGCCATTAAAAAAGCATTTAGAGCTCCCTCCATTTCCTCGTGAGCATTTTAGTGTGTGGCTTGGGCTATTTTCTGATACTCTTGATGAGATATATACTCCAGAGGTGGCCAAGTCTATCTTGATGAAAGCACAAATGATAGCCCAGCGCTTTCAATCAGCTATCTATGATATGGGCATGGGTGGGATGCACTAAGGCTATCTAGCAAAGTCTACACTTCTGCTTTCTCTAATCACATTTACTTTGATCTCGCCGGGGTATTGGATGGTTTTTTCAATATCTCGTGCAATCTCATGGGCTAACACACTCACACCATCATCATCTACCAAATCCGCCCTTACAATCACGCGCACCTCTCTCCCTGCTGAAATAGCATAGGCTTGCTGCACGCCAAACTTTTCTGAAGCGATCTTTTCGATATCTTGCATACGATTTAAGAAATTTTCTAAAACCTCTTTACGCGCACCAGGACGTCCTGCTGAGATGGCATCAGCAGCGCACACTACAGAGGCTTCTATGCTATTTGCCTCCATATCGCCATGGTGAGATAGTATTGCATTGATCACTGTGGGGGGTTCATTATAGCGCTTGCATATCTCTGCACCAAGACTGACATGAGATCCGGTATTTTCCTGGGTCAAAACCTTGCCAATATCATGCAAAAGTCCTGCGCGGCAAGCCATTTGGGAATCCCCTCCAAGCTCTGCTGCCATAAGTCTTGCTAATTTAGCTACCTCGATACTATGCCCTAGGGCATTTTGGCCAAAGCTGGCGCGGTATTTTAGCTTGCCAATAAGCTTGATAAGCTCTGGATGGATATCATGTAGACCTAGATCTAGTATGACTTTCTCCCCATCTTCTAAGACTTGCTTTTCCATATCTTTGGAGACTTTTGCATAGACTTCTTCGATGGTAGCTGGCTGGATGCGCCCATCTTCTATCAATAGCTCCATGGTTTTAACAGCAATGGATCGTCTATAAAGATTGAAATTGCTCAAAATGATACTCCCTGGCGTATCATCAATGATCACATCCACCCCGCTAATCATCTCAAAAGCTTTGATATTTCTGCCTTCTTTGCCAATAATTTTGCCCTTTATCTCATCATTTGGTAGGTGAATAACATTAATTAGTCTTTCTGTAGCAAACTCTCCAGCATAACGTGTGGTAGCTTGGGCGATGATATAGTTAGCGCGCTTTTTGGCATTTTCTAGGGCTTCATGCTCATAGCGTTTGATAAGACGTGCTTTTTGTGTGGTTAGTGATTCTTCTAGGCGGGTTAGAAGTAGATTCTTAGCCTCTTCTTGAGTGAGCTCTGTATAGCTAGATAGCTCATCTAAAAGCTCTTGATGGCGTTTTTTATAGGATGTGATGAGTTTGCTTTTTTCATTCTCTTGGTTTAAAAGCTTGCTTTGGAGTGTATTGATTTGCTCTTTTTTGAGCTCTAGGCTTCTTTCTTGTTCTCTGATTGAAGAGAGGATGTTTTCATTTTCTTTGTGCAGTCTATTTTGTTGGGCATCTTGCTTTTTCTTTAGCTCAAGTTCTTGCTCTTTTATTTTGATTTGTGATTCTTGAAGCTTGCTAGCTGCTTCAAACTCGATGGCCTTTGCCTTTGCTTCTGCTTGCTGGATGATGATATTAGCATTGGCAGCAAGCATTCTTTTGCTTAAGAGATATACCACTACGCCGCAAAACACGCCGCTTATCAGCGAGCTGATAATAATAGTTTCTATCATTTGAATCCCTCTGCATTATTCTGTCATCACAGATGAGATAATCACCCTTAATATCGTGATCTTGAGTGATGATTTCACTGGAAAAATATAGTTTTTTAGTTATAAAAATTACTTTTGGCTTGTGCTTTAAGCGCGCATAGAATCTATCATACATCCCCTTGCCAAAGCCAATGCGCCTAAAAGTCTGATCTATGCCTAAAATAGGGATGAGCATCAGATCGATTTTAGGTGTTTTAGCTATGGAATCTGGCTCATAGATGCCATAGTTATTTTTGCGCACATGCAAGCGAAATTCTACACTATCAAAGCTAATCTCTCTAATTTTGGGCACAAAAACCTTGATTTTGCCTTGCTGGAATCTAGTGCGCCTAAGCCATAGGATCAGTGGATAAATATCAACTTCAAAACTCATAGGCATATAAAGCAAGACATTTTTTGGTCTAAGTGAGATGAATAGATTTTGAAGGGTTTGGATGAGCAGGTTTTTTTTAGCAAAGTAGGTATGATTTTTTTTAAGCTGCTTTTTGCACTGCTGCCTAAATATTTGTTTTTTATCATCCTTATTTGGTGGATTTTGAGATTGTTTTATCATCTTTGGCTCTATTTGGGTTGTGGATTTTGGTTGTATTATAGCTTTTTGGCTTAAAGGTCTGATTTGCTATAATGATTTTTTATTTTATGGCTAGGGAGAATGTTTGAAAAAGCTTTTTACTAAAACTGCGCTTATTTTGCCCCCTATTTTTAAGGGGAAAAAATCATATAGAGCGTGGGTGATCCAAAGGCGAATAATCGCTATTTTGGCCCTTCTTATCATCATAGGTCTTTATGTTTTTTTCAATTTAGGCTATAAGTTTAGTGCTTCTAGCCAAAGCTATACTATCCATACAGATTACTATAGCATCAGGCTAAAGCCAGCCTTTTTAAAAAAGGATATGATCTTGCTTTTTTGCTTTGATGTGGATGATGCGCTTTCACTTGAGTATATAGAGAGCTTGAAAAATCTCCATAATGATTATGGAGACTTAAAGGTTATAGCCCTTTTAAATAAGCCTATGCAAAAAGCAAAACTAGAGCATTTTATCCACAAGTATGAGCTACCTTTTTTGGTATTTAACCCTAGTGATAAAAAGCACTTGGTAAAAGATTTGTATAAAAAGATGCAAGAAGAGATCAGAAAAGATCAATCTGAAGATTCTAGTAAAGAGGATCAATTTGATGATGTAAAATTGCCTTTTTTGCTTCTTTATGATAGGAAGCATAAACTATATCAGCACTATCAAGGTGCAGTAGTCCAAGAGATGTTGATGTTTGATATTGCTCAAGCAGGGATTAAGGAGTAATAATGCTAGGGTTTTTTAAAAAAACAGCGCAAAATATTGCGAAGATTCTAGGGTCTAAGCGTTTAGAGATTAGCAAAGATGAGTTTGAAGAGATTTTAATAGAATCAGATGTGGATTATGACATCATAGAAAGCCTTTTATCTAACCTGCCAAATACGATCACAAGAAGTCAGGCAGATGTGGCTTTATCGCGCTTTTTTAGAGGGGAGAGCTATTATGATAAGCTAGTTTTAAAGCCCATTAGCCATAAGCCTTTAGTCGAGCTTATCATCGGGGTCAATGGCGCTGGCAAAACCACTACAATAGCCAAGCTTGCCAATCTTTATAAATCTAAGGGTAAAAAAGTGATCTTAGGAGCAGGGGATACATTTAGGGCAGCTGCTATTGATCAGCTAAAGCTTTGGGGGGAACGTCTTGATATTGAGGTGATAAGCACGCAATATGGGAGCGATCCAAGTGCTCTAGCTTTTGATGCAATCAAGGCTGGGATAGCTCGCAATATAGATCATGTGATCATTGATACAGCCGGACGTCTTCATAATCAGACAAATTTAAAAAATGAGCTTTTAAAAATAGCGCGCATTTGCTCTAAGGCCCTTGATGATGCGCCTTATTATAAGATCTTAGTCTTGGATGGCACGCAGGGTAGCTCCGCGCTTAATCAAGCTAAGGTATTTCATGAGATGCTAGATATAGATGGCGTGATAGTCACTAAGCTTGATGGCACTTCAAAAGGTGGGGCGATACTCTCTATCGTGCATACTTTGCGATTGCCTATCATCGCGCTTGGTGTAGGCGAGGGTATGGAGGATTTGCAAAGCTTTGATGAAAATAGCTTTATACAGGGATTTCTTGATTCTATCTTTGAGGTAGAAGCGAAATAGGGTAGCAAATGGCAAAAAAAACTAGCCTTTTTGAATGTCAGCATTGTGGGTTTCAAAGCTCAAAATGGCAGGGTAGATGCACAAACTGTGGCACATGGGATAGCCTAGTAGAGCTTAAGGCCTCACAGATTAAAGACTTAAAAGTGATGAGGGATGTGCAGACTTCATCTAAACCCCTGCCAATCACAGAAGTAAGTTTTGAGGATATAGAGCGCTTTAGCTCTACGCAAGAAGAGTTTGATATTGTGCTTGGTGGAGGGATAGTTAGAGGTGGGCTATATCTTATTGGTGGGAGTCCAGGCGTGGGGAAGTCCACACTCTTGCTCAAAGTCTCTGGCTCTTTGGCCAAAAAAGGTCAAAAGGTGCTTTATGTAAGCGGAGAGGAGTCTGCTTCACAGATTAAAATGCGTGCCAATAGGCTTGATTGTGTTGATGAGCATTTGTTTTTGCTAAATGAGATTGAGCTTAATATAATCAAAACTCATCTGGTTTCAAAGGAGTTTGAAGTTTGTATTATTGATTCTATCCAGACTATTTTTTCAGAATCTATCATGAGTGCGCCAGGCTCTGTCTCTCAAGTGAGGGAAGTGACTTTTGAATTGATGCGTTTGGCTAAGGAATATGGCATTGCTATTTTTATCATCGGGCATATTACCAAAGAGGGGAGTATCGCTGGACCTAGGGTTTTGGAGCATATGGTAGATTGTGTATTATACTTTGAAGGAGATCCAAGCAGTGAGCTTAGGATCTTGCGCGGGTTTAAAAATAGATTTGGCACGACTTCAGATGTGGGTATTTTTGAGATGAAGCAAAATGGCTTAGTGAGCGCTAAAAACGCTTCAAAGCTATTTTTTAGTCAAAAAAGAAAGGCTGCTGGAAGTGCTATCACTGTGCTTTTGGAGGGGTCTAGGGCATTGATTTTAGAGATCCAAGCTTTGGTTAGTGAGAGTAGTTTTGCTAACCCTAAGCGCGCTGCTACTGGCTTTGAGATCAATCGCTTAAATATGCTTTTAGCCCTCTTAGAAAAGAAGCTAGATATCCCGCTAAAAGGATATGATGTATTTATCAATGTTACTGGTGGGATTAAGATTAGTGAGACTAGTGCAGATTTGGCTGTGGTGGCAGCCATCCTTTCTAGCCTGCATAATCGGGTGCTTAATAATGATGTCGCCTTTATTGGTGAGGTGAGCTTGATTGGGGATATTCGCGAGGTGAGCAATATTGATGCGAGATTAAAAGAGATGGAAAATTATGGCTTTAAAAATGCGATTTTAGCCAAAAAGCCAGCCCAAAAAAGCGCCATAAAATGCTATGAGGCAGGTGAGGTGACAAAGATTTTAGACTGGATGTAAATATGAAGAAAATGCGAAAAATATTGATTGAAAAATTCAGATATTTTTCTAGAATCTTAAATAGTAAAATCTAGGCGGTTTTAAAGCGGCAGGCAGGTTAGTTTTTAATAATTTTAAGTTTTTTTGCTACATTGGTTCTTTTAAGTCAGATAGGCAGTGCAGAGACTTAGAAGGGAGTTTTTGGCAATCATAATGTGATCTTAAATGCTGGTGAGCAAAAAGAGGTCACTATAGTTTCTAGCGATGTAAATAGCAATCGTGGTAACAACTTTGGCTATGATAGATCGCACTTCAGCTACTCTACAAACGGCACTACAAGCTCTATGCTCACTCTAAAAGCAGATTCTAGTATGAATAATTTGCGGTTTTATCTTGAAGGTGGGATGAGCAAGCTAAGCAATCTCATCATAGATTATAGCAAGGCTAGTAGCGGTGGCTTGCCTAATACTTTTTTGCAAACCTCTAATATTAATATCGCTGGATCATTTAGTATTAGGCTGGTAGATACTTATAGTGGGCAAGCACAAATTAATGTTGGTTCTGGTGCGGCCTTAAATATCAATGCACATAAAATTCATAACAGATCTATCATCACAAATAAAGGCGGAGATATTATCTTTGTTACACAAGATTCTCTAAATAAGGCTAATGATGCATTAAATAATCAAGCCTCAATCCTAAATGCTATCCCACAAAATATTGATATTTTTATGGGCTGGACTACTATGCTAGATAGAAGCACAGTGATGTTATCAAAAACTCTTAGCTCTAATACTAAGCCTATTTCTATAGCTCTTTTAAAATTGGTGGGAAGGTGTTGTTTAGGGGGGGGGGGTGATCTGTCTTTTATGTATTTGATTGAAGCCTCTTTGTTTTCTTATTTTTTAAGTTTTGTGCATGTTTTTTATGCATTTTTGCGTGAGTTTTTATGTAGAGTGTTTTGATGATTTGATTCTAGCTTTTTTAGATTCTGATCCTTTTTTCTACTTTGAGTTTCTTTTTATCTTTATTCTCTTTACTTTCTTCTTATGCTATTTAATTTTTTTATTTTCCTTTTCTTGGCTTTTTCTGCACTTATCTCTTGCCTTTCCCTCTCCTACCATCATTGCTTGCTATGTAATAAAGGAAGTCCAAAAAACTTACAATGATGGCAAGAGAAAGAAAGTTAGAATCTAAAACTTTAAATCTAAGAATCTAAAGTCTTTTAAAACTAAGATTGTTTAAAATCATTTTTAGTATTTAAGAATCTAAAATTCTTAGAATCAAAAATGATTTAAATCAAACTCATTTCACAAATAGTTTTATTTGAAGAACCTAAAACTAAAACAGTTAAAAAACTTAGAATCTAAAACAATCTAAAATACTAAAGCCTAATAGCTTTTAACTATTAGGCTTTAGTTTTGTTTAATTAGCCTTCCTCACTCTATTTCTATAATCTCACCATCACTCTTTAATTCTTTTAATACACCCTCATAGTTATTCACCTCACCCTTAGCCTCATCAATAGATCTAAATGGTCCTATTAAA
>CASFYB010000010.1 GCA_949298825.1 uncultured Helicobacter sp. | reverse complement strand
CTATCAAAAAGGAGATAATGCTGTTAATCTTCATTTAAATCTAACCATTGGTGGGGAATTAGAGATTTATAAAAGGACTTATCTAAATTTAGGATTAGGCTCTAAGCTTGGTGTGTTTTATAAGGATATTGGTATTAGTGGGAATGTTGGGGTGAGGTATGTGTTTTAAAACAAAAATAGAGATTTTTAGGCTTTCTATCCCCAATCTATCCCTAGCAATCTGATTTTATTCAAAAGTCTCCGTAAGTCTATTCACTGAGGATTAAAGCGTATTTAAACCCTCTAAATCCTAAAAATCACACAAACACCGCTAAGCAAACAAGTAGCCTATTAGAACGCATTTAGACTACATAAAATTTTGCAACTCATTGGCATGATGCATCCACTTTTCTAAGGCCTCATAATCTTCTTTATAAAGCATTTCCTTAGCTCTTATAAGTTCATCTTCAAAAAGCTCTAATGCCTCAAGTACATGCCCTCTATTATGTCTAAAAACATCTCTCCACATTATAGGTGAGCTTTTAGAGATTCTACTCATATCTCTAAACCCACCCCCAATCAATGCCAAAATCATCTCCTTTTTCTCTTGAGAAAGCACTGTATTGGCCAAAGCAAAGCTGATAATATGTGGAAGGTGCGAAATAAGGGCAATATGGCGATCATGGCTTTTAGAATCTAGCTTGATAATCTGCATACCAATACCAATAAAAATCTCCTTAGCCAAGGCCCTCTGCAATTCACCGCTATCCTCTAAATCACTAAAAATAACAATCTTATTTTGATATAGTCCTTTAAGGGCTGCCTTAGGCCCATAAAACTCTGTCCCACACATCGGATGAGCAGCTACAAAGTTTTTTCTCAGCTCTTTGGGTATAGATTCTAACACCCTTTGTTTAGCTCCTCCTAGATCAATAATCACACAATGCTTTCCCACCCCCTTAAAATTGGCAATCACCTCTATCATAGCCTCCAAAGGAGTAGCTAAAAAAATCACATCACACTGCTTGATCTCCTCAAGACTCACCCCCTCATCTACAAGCCCAAGGCTAAGGGCCTGCTGCAAATGCAAAGCATTAGAATCATACCCTATGATACTTTTAAACATACCAAGCTCTCTTAATGCCAATCCCATGGATCCACCCATCAACCCAAGTCCGATAATCCCAGCTTGCATTAAATATCCTTACATATAGTTTTAAGTAGGATTATAACTAACTTCATCCTTTGAATCTGATTTACCAAAGCATCGCAACTTTAAGATAGAATTTAATCTATTTTGATTCTAAATATTTAGGATATTTTTGTTTTGAGACTTTTTCGTTCCACTGCCATAGCTACTGCCATAAGCACCCTTTTGCTTGAAGCAGAAAATATTGCAAACATCAAATATGATGGCTTAGTATATATGTCAAATCTATTGGCACAAGAAGTCACAGGCATAAAACCCGGCGATACCCTTGATACAAAAAAACTTGATAAGGCCATTTTAGATCTTTATAAACAAGGGTATTTTAAAGATATTTATGCTGATTTTGATAATGGCACACTTACCTTTCACTTTGTAGAAAAACCTCGCATCGCAAGCATTGAGATCAAAGGCTTTGGCACTGAGCAAGAAAGAGAGAATCTATACAAACAAATTGGTATTAAAAAAGGTGAAGTTTTTGATGAGCAAAAGCTTCAAAAGGCTAAAGAGTTATTACAGACCATACTTGAAGTACAAGGCTACTATGGCTCTACTATCGTTGTTGATAAAAATGAAATTACTGATAATGTCTATGCTATCACACTTGATGTTAATCGTGGGGATAATATTTATATCACTGATGTGAACTATGATGGGAGAGAGAAACTAAAGCTAAGAGATTTTGAATCCCTATCTGCCAATAAAAAAAAGCAATTTATGGGATGGATGTGGGGGCGCAATGATGGAAAGCTGCATGTCCAAGAACTAGAGTTTGATAATCGCAGAATCCAAGATGTCTATATGCGCCATGGCTTTTTGGATGCCAGCGTTTCTGCGCCATTTTTAAATACCAACTTTAGCAACTACACAGCAAGTTTGTATTATAAAGTCGATGAAGGCACCCAATATAGTATCTCTGATATTGAGATAGAGATAGATGATGAAGTTGTCTCTAAAACGAAGCTTAAAAAAATACTACGCTCTAAGGTAGGCAAAACTATCAATATCGAGGAACTGCGCAATGATATGCAGCTTCTCAAACAAGCGATCGCTGATAAGGGCTATGCTTTTGCCCAAGTCAATCCAGATATGGATAAAGATGAAAAAAATGCCAAGGTTAAAGTCATCTACCATATCCAAGTGGGTCAAAAAGTGCAGATTAATGATGTCATCATCACGGGGAATACGCGTACAGCTGATAGGATCATTCGTCGTGAGATCTTGCTTGGACCTAAGGATACCTACTCTCTGACTAAAATCATGGCTTCAGAAAATGCACTAAGACGTCTTGGCTTTTTTGAACAAGTCAAAATAGAGCAAAAAAGAATCAGCGAAAAGTCGATGGATTTGATCGTAAATGTATCTGAAGGGCGCACTGGTGAATTACAATTTGGTATGGGCTATGGTAGCTATGGTGGTTTGATGATCAATGGTACTGTGAGCGAGCGCAACCTATTTGGTACTGGTCAGAGTGGTAGTATCTATGCTAATATTTCTACAGGTTCTGGTCTAAGTTATCTGGGTATCAAAAATGCAGGTCGTGCATATTCTGCCAGCATTTCTTTGAGCAATCCAAGATTGTTTGATTCTTATTATAGTTCTTCTATCAATCTTTATATGAACTATTCAGTAAGCTACAACTACTTGCAGCAAAGCGGAGGGTTTGGTCTAACCATAGGGCGCCTGCTTACCAATACCTTACGTGCTAACTTGGGCTATGATCTTAACATCCTTAAAACCAGCGGCTTTACCTCCCCTCTTTATGAGCGCTATTATGCTTCTGATAAGCGCGTTGTAGGCAATTTTGGAAACTACCAAATCACAGGACTTTGGGATAAAGAACATACATTGCCAATCACTTCATCCATCACTCCAAGCCTAAGCTTTGATAATACTGATGATTATTATTTCCCAAAAAATGGTTTTATCGCTTCAGCCTATGCCCAGTTTAATGGGATTGGTGGGGATGTTTATAACACAAAGCTATATGCCAAATTTGCTGCTTATTATTATCTCAAAGACTGGATAGGGTTGGATCTAATTGCCAGATATAAGGCTCAAGGGGGGTATTTCTTCCGTTACAATAAGGAATCTTTCTTGCCAATTAACAACACTTTCTATCTAGGTGGTGTTACTACTATTAGGGGATTTCGTTCAGGTTCTGTCTCACCTCGTGATGAGCTAGGCCTATGGACTGGTGGAGATGGCTTATTTACCAACTCTATTGAGTTAAGCTATGGACTTTTAGAAGCTGCGAAAATGCGTATTTCTACCTATTTTGACTATGGATTTTTGACCTATCGTACCTATGGGCCTAATACCAACCAAAATATTGCCAATTTTAAAGACTTTGGTATCGTAGGGGCTGGTAATTCCACGCTAACATGGCGCGCAGCTGTGGGAGTGGCTCTAGAGTGGGTATCTCCTATGGGACCAATCGTGCTTGTCTTCCCTATAAAGACTTTCAACAAACAAGAAGGGGACTATACCTCAAGCTTTGAATTTACACTTGGCACACGCTTTTAAAAGTTAGTTTTCAAAGGGTATAATATAGGCTTAATGCCACACAAGGGATGCAACATGAAACGATATAGCAATGATGAAATACTAGATCTTCTACGCCATGCTGAACTAAAAGATTTAGGCAGGATGGCAAGTGAAGTCAAAAAAGAGCTTCATCCTGAAAAAATCACCACCTTTATCGTGGATAGAAATATTAACTACACTAATATTTGCTGGGTAGATTGTGATTTTTGTGCCTTTAAAAGAAAGATCAATGAAGATGATGGCTATATCCTAAGCTTTGAAGAAATTGATCAAAAAATCGATGAGCTTTTAGAGATTGGTGGCACTCAAATCCTCTTTCAAGGTGGGGTGCACCCTAAGCTAAAGATTGATTATTATGAGAATCTTGTAACACATATTCATCAAAAATACCCTCAAATCACCATCCATGGCTTCTCTGCTATTGAGATCAATTATATTGCCAAAGTCTCTAATCTAAGTATCCCTGAAGTGTTAGCCAGACTTAAAGCCTGTGGTCTTTCATCTATCCCTGGTGCTGGTGCTGAGATCCTAAGTGATAGGGTAAGAGATATCATCGCTCCTAAAAAGCTTAGTGCTGATGAGTGGATAGAAGTCCACAGAGAGGCTCATAAACTTGATATGAAAACCACTGCTACTATGATGTTTGGAAGCTTAGATAATGATCTAGATATCATTGAACACTGGGATAGAATCCGCAGTCTTCAGGATGAGACTGGTGGCTTTAGGGCCTTTATCCTTTGGAGTTTTCAGCCTGATAATACCCCTCTTCAAGTACGCTTCCCCCACCTAAAAAAAGCGTCATCTCACCGTTATTTGCGCCTACTTGCTTGCAGTCGTCTATATCTGGATAACTTTAAGAATCTTCAAAGCTCTTGGGTCACACAGGGCTCTTATATCGGGCAGCTAGCCTTATTATTTGGTGCAAATGATCTAGGCAGCACTATGATGGAAGAAAATGTCGTCGCTGCAGCAGGTGCAAAAAATGCAATGAATCAGGCTCAAATGATCAGTCTCATTAAAGATATAGGTGAGATTCCAGCTAAGCGCAATACGGCTTATGAGATTTTAGAACGCTATTAATGGAGAGGTAAATGAGATTTAAAATCCATATCATTTTTTTAATTTTTATTTTTTTAGGAGCTATGATGAAAGCACAAGATTCTATCCAAACTCTTGAAATAAAAGATACTCAAATCCCCGTGATTTTTGAATATTCAAATCTAGTACCAACTGGCTTTATAAAACTTAGTTTTATTGGTGGTGGCAGCATCCATGATGATCAAAATGTCGACCTAGCCTCACTTGGTGCTAAGCTCTTAAATGAAGGGACCAAATCACTAGGTGTTATTGGCTTCTCAGAGGAGTTAGATAAACGTGCTATAAGCCTTAGCGCATACCAAGGCATAGATACTCTAAACATCCAGCTCAATTTCCTCAAAGAAAAGCAAACAGATGCACTCAAGCTCCTATCAGATCTACTAACTGATCCAAATCTCACACAAAATACACTTGATAAAATCAAACAAGAAGGCATTAACAAACTACTTGCCAAAGAAAATGACTTTGACTATCTGGCCAACAATGGTCTTTCTAAGCTGCTTTTTGATGGCACACCTCTAGCACAAGTCCCTACCAAAGAAAGCATCCAAGCTATTACCCTAAAAGATATACAAGACTATCTATCTCAAAATCTCACACTCTCTAGACTTGTGATAGTTCTAGGAGGCGATATGGATGAGCACCTCACTCTACAAGCCCTACGCCCCATACTAGCACAGCTAAAAGTAGGTCAAAAGTCCTCTACTCCTCACTATGAAGCAAACAATTCCAATGCAACAAGCACGATTTATAAACAAACTCAGCAAGCCTATATCTACTTTGGATCACCCTTTGATTTAACAGATCTAAAAACAGAATCCTATAAAGCTAAGATTCTAGGTTTTGTGCTAGGGAGCAGTGGTTTTGGCTCTAGATTAATGGAAGAAGTACGGGTTAAACGTGGACTTGCCTACTCTGCGTATATGAAGATCAATACTTCTAAAATCATCAATTATGCTTCAGGCTATCTACAAACCAAGCTTGAAAGTAAGGATGAGGCTATTAATATCATCCGTCAAGTCATCGCCAACTTCGTACAAAATGGAATCACGCAAGAAGAGTTAGATTCTGCTAAGCAGTTTCTACTAGGCAGTGAGCCGCTTCGCTCTGAGACAATAGCCCAACGCCTAGATAGAAAATTTTCTAACTATTACCTAGGCTTACCGCTAGACTTTTCATCAAAGCAGCTAGAGCAAATCAAAGCCATTAGCCTTGAAGAGATTAACAACTATATCAAAACACATACAGAACTCAATGATCTAAGCTTTTCTATCTTAACAGCACCCGATGCCGAAGAAGATGATTCACCAAAAAAAGCTTTTGATTCTATTCAAACAAAGGAGTAAAAATGAGTGCATTTGAAACCATCATAGGACTAGAAGTGCATGTCCAGCTAAATACCCAAACCAAAATCTTTTGCTCTTGTGCAACTAGCTTTGGTGCTGAAGCAAACTCCAATGTATGCCCCGTATGTCTTGGCCTACCTGGTGCCCTACCCGTGCTTAATAAAGAAGCGGTTAAAAAGGCTATTTCCTTTGGTACGGCTATCAATGCCCAAATCAACCAAAACTCCATCTTTGCTCGCAAAAACTATTTCTATCCAGATCTTCCTAAGGCCTATCAAATCAGTCAGTTTGAGATCCCTATAGTAGGGCGTGGTAGCATTGAGATCGAAGTGAATGGAGAGAAAAAAACCATCGGCATCACCCGTGCTCATATGGAAGAAGATGCTGGTAAAAATATCCATGAAGCAAGCTACTCTAAAATAGATTTAAACCGCGCTTGCACACCGCTTTTAGAGATTGTTAGCGAGCCTGATATGCGCAGTAGCGATGAGGCGATAGCCTATCTTAAAAAACTTCATAGCATCGTTCGCTTTCTTGGTATTAGCGATGCTAATATGCAAGAGGGAAGCTTTCGCTGTGATGCGAATGTCTCTATCAGACCAAAAGGCGATGATAAACTCTATACCCGCGTAGAGATTAAAAATCTCAACTCCTTTAAATTCATCCAAAAGGCAATTGAATATGAGGTAGAACGTCAAATAGATGCTTGGGAAAGTGGAAAGTATGATTCTGAGATCGTGCAAGAAACACGACTTTTTGATACTGATAATGGCACAACACGCTCCATGAGAGGCAAGGAAGAAGCTGCTGATTATCGCTACTTTCCAGATCCTGACTTATTGCCAGTATTTATTGATGATAAGCTCATGGAAGAAGGTAGAAATATCCCTGAAATGCCAGATCAAAAGCGTATACGATATGTCCAAACACTTGGCATTAAAGAATCAGATGCTATGGTTTTAACCCTAAGTCTTGAGCTTAGCCAGTTTTTTGAAGCCATGTTAGAATCAAATGTAAGCCCAAAAGCCTGTGTAACTTGGCTCACTACAGAGCTGCAAGGCAGACTCAAAGAAGGCAATACACTTCTAACCTGCGGCATCACGCCACAGCTTCTTGCTACACTGATTAAGCGCATTGAAGAAGGCAAGATCAGCGGAAAGAGCGCTAAGGAAATCTTAGATGTCCTTGTTGAGCAAAAGGGTGGAGATATAGATTCTCTTATCCAGTCTATGGGACTTATGCAGGTTAATGATGATGGTACGATCTTGAGTGTGATTGAAAATGTATTAAAAGCAAATGCAGATAAGGTCGCTGAATATAAAAGTGGTAAGGATAAGCTCTTTGGCTTTTTTGTCGGACAAGTCATGAAAGAAAGCAAAGGAGCCAATCCTGCGCGTGTCAATGAGCTTTTAAAAGAAAAACTAAGTTAATCATCTATCATTTTTTCATACTTTTTAGCCAAATACACACCAAGCATACCCCACATAAAAGATATCAAAGCTCCTACAAGGAGCGCTGCTAGGATGCTCACCCTAGCTAGCAATGCCTCTAACTGCACAGAGAGGGCATCCCCTCCTCTATACACCACAGTATCAAAGAAGTTTTTCACCTTATATTTGGAATCTGAATCTAATGGGACAAAAAGCATTTCTCGCCCTGGCTTAATGAGCGCATATTCCCCGATCCTTCTTAAACACATCACCACGACAAATGGCAAAAATAAAGGGTGAGTAAAAATAAGCCCAATAAACCCAAAGCCAATCACAAAACCAAGCATACCTAAAAGCCATTTTAAACCAAATATCTTAGCAATCTTAGCTGTCAGAAAAATCTGTATGATAAAACTCGCACTCTGGACTACCAGATCAATATACCCAAAAGCTGCGATACGAGCCTCACGACTTGAAAAGGTCTCTTTGATAATCCTAGCCTGCTCCATGTACAAAAATGTACTCACACTTGTAAGCAGCAAGATAAAAGCCAAAAACGCAAGTAAAAACCTCGACTTCATAATTAAAGCAAAGCCAGATAGGGGATTTTTAGCGCCAATGCTTGAAGAAAATCTTGCCTTAAATTCAGTCTTATTTGCACTAAGCCTATAGGCTAAATGCATCAAAAGCCACTTAACACCTAAGGCCAAAAGCAAAAATACAATGGATAATAAAATAAGATTCTCTCCTATATTTGAAAGGACTTTAACTATGCTAGCTCCAGCTATAGCGCCCAAACTCGCTCCAGCAGCAATAATCCCAAAAAGCCTCTTACTAGAATCTACCTCAAAAATATCAGCCAACAAACTCCATGCACTAGAGATCACAAAGAGATTAAACACTGATACCCACACATAAAAGATACGCGCCAAAGAGATAAAAGCTTCATCATGGATATCAACTAGTCGCATAGCTATATAAATTATGATTAAATTTAAGCTAAAAAATAAATAGATGATATTTAAATAATTCTTGCGCTTCAAATAACTTGCCAGCCACATAGAGGCAAAAGAGGCAATTAAAATAGCCACAAAGCTTGCCAAGAAAAGCCACTTGATATCGCTGATCTTGCCTTCTAGCGCAAGTGCATCACGCAATGGACGCAATATAGCATAGCTAGCAAAAAGCAAAAATATAAAAACCACACTCCATATCAAAAGCCATAGCTCTTCTTTTTTGATGCTAAAAATCTTAAAAAATAGTGATTGCATAAGACCTCTTTGACTGATAAGTTACACCATTCTATATAATTAATAAAAATTATTGATTAATTTATTTTTTATTTAATAAAACTTTATAGTCTAAAGAATATCTAAAAATAAAGGAGTTATTTAGATGAAAAAACCTAGCCTAGCTTTAATAGTCAAACTTGGTATCATACTTAGCCTAAATACTGCCCTGTCAGCTGACTGGGGTTATAGCAAAGCAAATGGTCCTGAAAAATGGGCAGAGCTTGGCTATAAAAAATGCTCTAGCGGGAAATCTCAATCCCCTATTAATATCACCACACAAGCTACGAAATCTTCTAAAAACAAGCTTGCAATACAATATCATGCAGATTCTACGCATATTACTAATAGTGGGCATTCTATCGAGCTAAACTTTGCCAATCAAAGCCTAGTTTCTTTTAATAAAAATCATTACAAGCTTATACAAGCACATTTTCACACTCCATCAGAAAATCAAATTAATGGCAAATCCTTCCCTCTAGAGATGCATCTTGTCCATCAAGATGATACAGGAAATCTACTTGTGGTAGGAGTATTTTTTGATGAAGGGGATTTTCACAATGAACTACATCATATTGTAACTAATGCGCCCAGCAACAAAGATGAAACAAAGCCTCTTAAAAATATTAATATTCAAGAATTCTTGCCAGAAAAAAGAGGGTATTTTTCCTTTGCTGGCAGCCTCACCACTCCTCCTTGCACAGAAAATGTACAATGGATCGTCCTAAAAGACCCATTGCAAGCCTCTAAAGAGCAAATCTATGCCCTCAATGAAATCATGCATGATAATGCTAGAGATATCCAACCTATCAATAATAGGACTATTCATAGCATAGATTAATACAAAAAGGAGGGGGTTATTTTTAAAAATCTTCTATAAAATATCTTCTATCAACTTTAAGGATTATCATGAAAAAAATATTACTAATAAATGGTGCCAAAGCATTTGGCCACTCTCAAGGCAAACTAAATGAAAGTCTACATAACATAGCCAAGCAAACTCTAGAATCTCTAAATCTAGATGTCTTAGAAACGCACATAGATCAAGGCTATGATGCAAATAAGGAAGTGCAGAAGATGCTAGATTCTGATGTATGGATTTGGCAGTTTCCAGGCTGGTGGATGGGTGAACCATGGATTGTCAAAAAATACATTGATGAAGTATTTTCACAAGGGCATGATAAGCTATATGCTAGTGATGGCAGAAGCCAAAAAGATCCTAGTAAGAAATATGGCAGCGGTGGATTATCACAGGGTAAAAAATATATGTTTAGCACCACTTGGAATGCTCCTACACAAGCCTTTATAGAGCAAGGAGAATTCTTTGATGCAAAAGGCATTGATGAGATCTTATACCATCTGCATAAGGCTCATCATTTTTTAGGTCTAGAGGCTTTGCCTAGTTTTATTTGCAATGATGTGATGAAAAATCCACAATTTGAAAAATATAAACTAGATTATAAAAACCATTTATTAAAGGCTTTTCAATCCTAATTCCCATTCATTCTCTTAAAGGAAAATAATCAAATTATTTTCCTTTAATCAACAAAAATAAATCTTATCAACACCAGAATCTAAAAAGATTAAATTGATCTATCAAGTATCCACTCTACAGCTTCAAAACTATCCTTACAAACCATAGCCCCCGTGGATAAAAGCATAGCCTCACTCTGATACCCAGAGCTAACACCCACCGGAGTGATACCAGCGCTAATTGAAGCCTGAATATCTAAAATCGTATCCCCGACCATAAAAAATGCCTTAGAACTAAACCCCTTAAAATGATCCATAGCCTTTAAGATTGGCTCTGGATGGGGTTTAGGATTTTTCACATCTTCTCTACCAATCACCACAGAAAAATACTCTCCTACTAAAAGCTCATCTAATAGCTCTTTGGAATAAACCCCTGTTTTTGTAGTCACTACACCCAAATGCGCCTTCAAATAGGCTTTTTCTATCGCTTCTTTTGCTTTTGGTAAAAGACTTGTTTTGGATCTAAAGACCTTTCTATAATGCTCTTTATAAGTCTTGATTGCAAAATCAACACTCTTTTCATCCACCCCAAGTCTAGCAAACATCACATCTAGCGGATATCCAATAAGCCCTTTTACATCATCCATGTTAGCTTGCATACTAAGTGCGCTAAATGCAGCCTCAAACCCCTCTAAAATCGCCTCTGTAGAATCAATAAGCGTCCCATCCAAATCAAATAAAATAACCCTATCTTTTTGCATTCTCCATCCTTAGCTTAACCTTACCAAGCCTTAAAACTATAAACACAACAAAAAGTGATAGAAATTGAGCCACTGGGTAGCTAGCCCAAATCCCATCAATACCAAAGTAATGCTTAAAAATAGGCAGTAAAAATACAATAAAAATAATCGTATAAAATAGTGTGAGGATAAAAGAGCTAAGAGTGCTTTGGATTGATTGCAAAAATACTGCACTTAAAATATTGACCCCAAGAAAAATATAACCTATATAGTAGATTCTAATCGCTCTAGCCACATCATCCACAAGAGTCATATCTCCATCTAAAAACAAATGCGCTAAAAATTCAGCAAAAACACTAGAGAGAGCATATAACACCACCCCCACACACACAACCACCATTAATGAGAATCTAAAAATAGACTTTGTACGCATAAACTGCCCTGCACCATAGCTAAAACTAGCAATAGGCTGCAGTCCTTGAGAAACAGCAAAAAGGACTGTAAATACCACAATCCCACTATACATCATGATAGTATAAATCGCCACTCCTCTCTCAAAAGCAATGCTTAAAAGATGAAAATTAAATAAAAACATCACAATAGATGCAGATACTTCAGCGCTAGCCTGTGGTATCCCTGTCTTTGCAGCCATCAATACTCTTTTTATAGAAAAGCCACGCACAAAATAAAGATCGCCCTTTTTGCGTATAAAATGCTGAAAAATCATCATAAAGCCAATACAATGAGCTAGTATTGTAGCCCATGCACTACCCTTGATCCCCCACTCTAAAATAAACATAAAATAATAATTTAAAACAATATTGCTTAAAGCACCCACAATCATAGATATAGTTGCTAAAATTGGCCGTCTATCATTAACAACAAACACATCAATCAAAGGGTGCAATAAAATAAAACTCATCCCTAAAAAAATCACGCTCAAATAATCTATTACATAGCCCTTTAAATGAGGACTAGCCCCAAGCCACAATGCTATATGCTCTACATACACATAGCAAAACAAGCTAGCACTCACTGAAATACAAACTATAAAATAAAACACCGAGCTAAAAATAAGACGAGCCTCTTTTGGCCTACCCTTACCCAAATAATAAGAACTAAGCGTAGCCCCTCCAAATGAAAGTAAAAGTTCCATAGCTATCATTAAAGGGAAAACCGGCCATGCAATACCAACAGCTGCTAAAGCATCATTTCCAAGTTTTCTACCTACAAAAATACCATCAATAGTAGAATAAGTAGAGAGTGCCATCATTGTAAAAAACGACGGGATAAAATAGGTAAAAAATAGCTTAGGGATAGGGGCATGTCTTAAATCTATTTCTTTCATTACCTACTCCAAAATAAGCCAATAGAGATAAAAAGTAGTAAAGTAGTATAAAAAAGAATGGCATGCCAAAAGGCATACCATAGAAATTATCTTTTTGAGAATTGAGGACTTCTTCTAGCCTTTTTCTTACCATACTTCTTACGCTCAACTACACGAGCATCACGAGTAAGAAGACCCTTAGGCTTCAAAATAGCTCTAAAAGCAATATCATATGCATTAAGCGCTTTTGAAATACCATGTCTTAAGGCTTCAGCCTGTGCAGAGTAACCACCACCTAGTGTCACTGCATGGATATCTACTGCTTTTTCCTGCTTAGTTAAGA
Organism: uncultured Helicobacter sp.; assembly: GCA_949298825.1. GTDB lineage: Bacteria > Campylobacterota > Campylobacteria > Campylobacterales > Helicobacteraceae > Helicobacter_H. Next base: position 40,378 of record CASFYB010000010.1, on the reverse strand, counting down.
CCAAAGGTTGCATCACTTTCATCTTGATCGCCTCATGTCCACCAAGCCAAGTATCAAGATCCATACCATTGATAACAAGTTTGCCACTACCATTACTTAGCCATACTTTTGCGATTGCTGTTTTTCTTTTTCCTGTTGCATAAACTTTTGCCATATGCCAATGCTCCCTTACTTACTTTTTGATACCTGTGCGGTATGTGGATGCTCTGCACCTCTATAAACCTTAAGCTTCTTAATCATCGCGCGTCCAAGCTTTGTCTTAGGAAGCATCCCTCTAACAGCTAAATGATATAGCTTCTCTGGGCTCTTTTCTAGCATCTCAGCTAATGTCTTGCTTTTTGTGCTACCAAAATAGCCAGAATGTGTAAAATACTCTTTATCCTGAAGCTTCATCCCAGAAAATTTCACTGCCGTAGCATTGATAACCACGACAAAATCGCCACAATCCACATTAGGAGTAAAACATGGTTTATGTTTACCACGAAGTAAAGTGGCTATTTCTGTAATCAAACGACCAAAAGTTTTATCTTTGGCATCCAACACCACCCAATCTCGGGTGATTTCATTAACCTTTGCGGTTTTTGTGATCTCCATAATCAAGCCTTTTTTCTTAAAATAAAGTCCGCATTATAAATACTTTTAGCTTAAATATAGCTTAATTTAAACAAGATTTAAGGATTGAGCCCCTAAAATCAGTCTTTTTTTACAATCCGCCCAAAAGCTTCCCTTGCTCATAAAAAACTTTAGATAGATAAAGACCATTTGGCGAGACTGGGATAGCATAGCTTCTCTCCTTAAGCTCAAGCTGATTTTGTATATCTAAAAGATTGATATCTCCTCTTGAATAGGCAAGCACAGCACCCATGATTAATCGGATCTGACTATATAAAAAGCCATTCCCTAAAAAATTTACTACAAAAACTGTTTCATTTAAAATCCCATAAGAATAGAATCTAATATTATAGATTCTGCGTATATTACTCTTAGCATCACTGCCTGTTTTGCAAAAAAACTCAAAATTATGCTCACCTATAAATAAACTTAATGCCTGGTGCAGCTTTTTTATATCCCCAACCCTCTCCTTTGAAATAAAATCGCTTAAAAAAATATTTTTCAACCTAGGGGTAAAAATATAGCGATACTCACGCATCAATGCATCAAATCTAGGATGAAAACCCTCATCTACATGCCAAATCCATTTTACATAAATATGGGGGTAAAGCTTTTGATTTAAAAGTGCTTTTAAACGTGATAAATCCCAAAATACTGGTACTTCAAAACTGACAATCTGACCTGTAGCATGCACACCCCTATCAGTGCGACCAGCAGCCAAGATCAAAGCTTCAATACCCAGTGAAGCCAATACCTCTACCAAACTCCCCACTACTGTTTGCACATCTATTTGTGGAGCAAATCCATAAAATGCAGCCCCATTATAGGCGATCTTTAGGGCTACTCTCTTTTTCTCCATCTATTAGTAAACTGATAAGATCTTTTTTCTATAAAAATAATAAGATCCGATCACCCAGATTGGTGGCAAGATAAGAATACCAAGTAATGGGGCATTCTCCCCTAGGATATGCACACCTAAAAAATACACCACCACAGCACCCAAAATATACAAATAAGAAAAATTACGATGAAATCTTGGATTTGCTATACCAAAAAGCAGAATCAAAAAAACACTTGCAATAGGAAAAAGCGAAGTCAAAATAGCCTGTGATAATCGCCTAGCTTGAGAGTGGCTATCCCCAAAGGCTCTTTTCCAGTAAGCTATAAGATTATAAGAGCTAAGATTGGTTTTTTTAGCCTCACTCTGGATGGCCATTTGTTTGAAGTTCACCTTTTTAATAGAATCATCTTTGGCAAAATAAGCATCACCATTTTCTAGGCTTAATTTAAACACACCCTTATCATTTTCAACCTTACCTTTTTGAGCGACTACAAAACTCTCCTGTCCCAAATCAGTGCCAGAAAACAAAACCAACTCTTCATAAATATTACCATCAACCCTATCAATATACACAAGCCAGTCCCCAAGCTTTTGTCCAAAGTCCCCTGCACGGATATTAACATCAATCTTGGTGCGCTTCTCTGCTAAAAAGTCAGAATAAGCACTTTTAGAAAGCGGTATTAATGCTAGTGAAAAAACTAAAAGCACAGCACTTACTATCAAACTAATGGGCAAGAAAAAGTGCAAAATCTTTTTAGGAGAAATACCTAGAGAGAAAAACACCAAAAGCTCATAATCATAAGATAGACGCGATAATCCCAACACACAAGCTGCAAAAAAAGTAATGGGTATGATAAAAAATATCGTCCCGGGCATCAGATATAAAAACACCAACAATAAATCTATAAAATCCATCTTAACAACAAGGGTGATATTAGCAAGATTGATCAATAAAACTACTGAAGAGATAAAAAATAAGACCAGAAAAAATGGGAAAAAGATCTGAGAGATGGATCTAAAGAGGTAATCTTTAAACATTAACCACCCCTAAAAAGAAACTCAAGCTCACTCCAAAAAATAAAAGAGCTATAAAAGGCAGACGTCTAGCTCTAAAAAATGCAAAGCAAATAACCCCTAAAAGTGATGCCAAAAAAAGCGCAACAAGACTACCCTCTAAACCAAAAATCATCCCAAAAGGCAGCGCAAAAACAATATCTCCATCACCTAGGCTCTCTCTCTTAAATGCGCGAAAACAAACCTGCAAAAAGCTTAAAAACCCGCAGAATCCAAAACCATACAATAAACTAATAGGAGAGATAAAAATAACACTAAACATCCCAATGAAAACAGCAAGAAAATTTAGCGACAAAGGGACATATAAATAGCGCATATCCCAAAGTGCCAATAAAAAAAAGATATCAAAAAAACTAGCTAGAAAAATACCAAAATAAATATCATACACAAATAAAATCAAAGCATTAAAGCAGGCTACCCCACCCCATATTAAAAACAAAGGCCACCCCATAAATCCAGCCTTTTTAATCAAGAAAAACATCAACAAGGATAGGGGCAGCAAGTAAAAAAGGCTTATTTTAAGGCCCATATCAAAATGATAAAATAAAGCCGGTAGCCCAAAAGAAAGCATCAACGACTAACCCCATCAAGCACAGAAACAAATGAGCATTCTTCTAAAATCTCACCAGAATCTAGCTGTGTGCCTATTTTTTTAAAACGTTTAATCACCTGTCGCCCCCCACTCTCAAGCATTGGCGCTACCAGCACTCCTCCATCTGAAAGCTGATTAATAATACTTTGTGGGATCTCTTTTGCACAGGCTGAAAACAAGATCCTATCATAAGGAGCATATGCACTCCATCCTTTCTGCCCATCATCTAGCTTGGTATTGATATTATAGGCTCCACATTGTTTGATGCGATTTTGAGCTTCTAGTAAAATCTTTTCTATCCTCTCTATGCTAAAAACCCGACGAATAATCTTAGATAGCACCATCGCCTGATAGCCGCTCCCACAGCCAATCTCAAGCACGCAATCAGCCCCAACTGGCATAAGGTATTGTGTCATCTTAGCCACAGTTAAAGGAGAGCTAATCCATTGATTCTCCTGGATGGGCAATGGATTTAAAGAATAGGCATGAAGACGCATCGCCATAGGGACAAAGCGCTCCCTCTCAACGCTTGCTATGGCTTCTTTTACCTCTTTTTGTAAGGGAAATATCTTATCAATCTCCTCACTCATCAAAACCGCTTGTATAGACATAGGCCTCCTTTAGTAAAACTTTATAGATTCTGAGTTTGGAGATATTTGCGCACATGCACCACTTCAGAGAGATTGGCCTCAAATGAGATGATCTCTTTGTTATCATTCTTGTGCACAAGGCCATAAGGGGTGATGATAGAGCTTCCTTTAGCCATTTGCAAATTCATAGGATTTGAAGCAACAACATAACTCTGCTTAGCAATAGCAAGGGCACGAGTTAGGGTTTCAAAGTGCATCTTTCTAGGCTTTGCCCACTGTGCTGGGATAAATATCATCTGCGCATCACCAAGACTGCTCCACATATCTATAAAACGCAGCTCAAAGCATATTAGCGCTGCGCATTTAATCCCATCAATCACAAAGGGTATGCACTCATTTATATCTCCTGCCTTAAAATGCAAGTGCTCATCCCCAAGCATAAAGAGCTTGCTTTTTGCCTGCTTATGGATAATCTGGCCATTATGAAATACTTTAAGATTATTATAAAAATGATTGCCATTTTTCTCAATCATCGTGATAATGAGGCTTTTCTGACCCATAACCTCTAGAATCTTTTGTGTAGCCAATCTAGAAAAATCGCTTGATTCTTGCATCTTCTGATAGGCAAAGCCACTTAAAGCAAGCTCTGGAGCCAGAGTAATAGAATCTTTTTTAGCATTTTTTAAATGCGCAAGGATAAAGTCTAAATTACTCTGAAAATCTTGCTTGATTCTAGGCTGGAGAGTATAAATTTGCTTAAAAGTCATCAATCAAACTTCCTTTTGCATAATTAGTCACTTTAGCTTCAAAGAAATTGGTCTTTTGGTCATTAAAGCTAGCATATTGTTCTACCCATTTAATAGGATGGTCTACATTATAAAGCTTGCTCATACCCACTTTAGATAGTCGCGTATCTGCAAGATATTGGATATATTGTGCGATCACTTCTGTAGTAAGACCTAGAATCTGACCTTGTGTGATATACTCACCCCAAGCAGATTCTATCTCAACTGCGCGTCTAAACATCTCTATAACCTCTTCTTCCAAAGATGGTGTAAAAAGATCAGGGCGCTCTTTTTTAAGTGTACGTATCATATTTTGGAAGATGATAAGATGAGTGACTTCATCACGCTGGATAAAACGGATCATCTGAGAGCTACCAAGCATTTTACCCGAGCTTGCTAATGCATAGAAAAATGCAAATCCACTATAAAAATAAATCCCCTCTAGAATCTGATTAGCAAACATTGCTTTTACAATATTGCGCTCTGTAGGGTTTTGGGCTAGATCCAAATAAACATTTGCAATATAGTCATTTTTGCTTTTTAGCTGCATATCTACGCGCCACATATTATAAATCTCATCAGTATTAGCAGAAATAGTCTCCACCATAACAGCATAGCTTTGTGAATGCAAAGCCTCTTCATAGGCCTGACGCACTAAAATAAGATTGATCTCTGGACTTGTGATAAAAGGATTGACATTATCAATAAGATTGTTAGTCTGTAAAGAATCCATAAAAATAAGCTGTGCTAGTGCACGATCATAGCCAATCTTTTCTTGTGGGGTCAACCCTCCATTATAATCGCGCTTATCGACATTCATATTCACTTCTTCAGGAAACCAAGTATTAGCTAGCATTGTTTTCCATAGATCATAAGCCCACTGATATTTAATCTTATTCAGATCAAACATACTGGTAGGATTACCCCCAAAAATCTTACGATCATTAACACTTTCTGTAGATTCTGGGTTATATATTTTTTTACGCTTGACAATATTTTCCATAAATGCTGCTCCTTTTTACTTTTCCTCTGTTTCCTTTGTTTTTTGTTTGTTAAGCTTAAGGCTTGCTATTGTATCTAAATATTTTAAAAGGAGCTTTAAGTAAATGGCCAAAAACCTTGCAAACAAAACTTGCAAAAAATAAAAAATCTGCTATAATGCTGACTTCATTACTCAAAGATTTTAAGCGGAAATGGTGAAATTGGTAGACACACCAGACTTAGGATCTGGCGCCGCGAGGCATGGAGGTTCAAGTCCTCTTTTCCGCACCACTTCAATCACTGCTTATTTTTCAATTATTTTAATTAACCAAATAAATCACATCTATAAGATAATCACATCTATAAGCCACTCTTTGTGATCTCCAAATCCTTACCAAAGAGGCAAAGTCACAAAAAGTAAAATATTTTTAATTATTCCTAAATCCATGCTATGCAAACTCTATTAAGCTATGATTGGGTAAAACCTTGCTAATTGGGGGAATAACAAATAGGCTAAGGCCTTTGGTATTCCTAAGTCTGCTGCTTATTTTTAATAATCTTTATTCTACTCAAACTCCTACCTACACTCCTGCTATTTCACCCAGTATAGATATGGGATATTATAGAGAGTTTCTTAATGGGCAAGATTCCATTAATTGGTGGACAAGACTATATGCAGGCCTTCACTTTCCAGAATATGAGCGCCAAGCCATATTTGATTATACCTTTGGGCATTATTTTGCGATCAATAATAAACTACGAGATGGCAAAGGTGCAAAATCGCTTAAAAAAGAAAAGATCATGCTTAGCACGCTAGATAAAGAGTGATGCTGGCTAAGTGATGATTTATAAGTTACTTAGATAGATTCCATCAACCAAATCTATAAAAAAGTAAAAATTTACTTATATTTTTTATAATTTAGTACTACACAAATTACAAAAAAGGATAAACAATGAAAATTGTCTTACTAGATGCGATGACACTTGGTGATGCAGATCTATCAGCCTTCAATGCCCTTGGGGAGTTTAAAGCCTATCCAACCACACAGCCACAAGAAACCTTACAGAGAATCAAAGATGCTGATATCATCCTTACTAACAAAGTAGTCCTAAATAAAGAGATCTTACAACAAGCCAAAAACTTAAAACTTATTGCCATCACTGCTACTGGTACTAATATCATAGATATAGAAGCAGCCAAAGAGCTAAATATTGAGGTCAAAAATGTAGCTGGCTACTCTACAAAAAGTGTAGCCCAACACACCCTAACTATGGCACTCATGCTTCTTTCTCAAATCACTTATTATGATTCTTATTGCAAGAGGGGTGCTTGGATACAAAGCCAGATCTTTACGTATCTCTCTGGTGGACTAAATGGTATAGATAAAAAATCTTGGGGCATTATCGGGCTAGGTGAGATCGGGCGTGAGGTAGCCAGACTAGCAAGTGCATTTGGTGCGCAAGTCAGCTACACTTCTATCAGCGGCAATGCTCAAAATACGCCCTATAAAATGAAAGACCTCCAAAGCCTACTCAAAGAAAGTGATATCATCTCCATCCACTCTCCCCTAACACCAAAAACTCACAACCTCATCACCAAAAATGAGCTAGCCTTGCTAAAAGATGAAGCTATTTTGATCAACTCTGGACGTGGCGGGATTGTCAATGAGGATGATCTAGCTAATGAACTTAAAAAAAGAAAGCTTTATTTTGGAAGTGATGTGCTAGAAGTCGAACCCATGAAAAAAGACCATCCCTTCCTAGATCCACAGATACAAGACCAGATCCTCCTAACTCCTCATATTGCTTGGGCCTATGGAGAATCTAAAGATAGACTGATGAAAAAAGTCTATGAAAATGTCAAAAACTTTATACAAAAAGCTTAAAAAAAAGGGGGGCTTGATCGGGGGGGGGGGCTAGCTTGATCTTAGTTGGCTAGCTTGATATCTCATAATATAGCTCTATAATCTCTGAAGCATCTTTTGATTTTTTGATGCATTTATCTATAAGCCTTAAATCTTTAATAGCCATCCCCTCTATACAATCTAAATCATCAATCCCAGCCTCAGCAATACTCCTTAGCATAACCCCGCGATAATACTTGGCAAAATGGCTAAGCTTTTTGCCATTTTTAAAAAATATAGGGCGCAAAACCCTGCCCTTGCTCTCATAGCTTTTTATATAAACCTCTGCACGCAAATCTAGCACATCCTCTTTTTTAAACTCCTCATCAAGCACTTCTTTAAGCCTAGCATACAAGATAGAGATGCCTAGATTCTTATTTTTATAATTTTGATTAAATTTATAAAATGGCAGCATATTGCGTGCATTAACCGCACCAAAAAGGTTGCTAAAAATATAAGTCCTCTGATACAAAAACTCTTGAGAGTTTGAATCTAAGCTTTCAAAATCTAGCGCATCATAGGCCACTCCACTATAAAGCCTCAAAGCCTGCATACACTCTGAATCTAAAATCTTTGTACAAAGCTCTAGGGTATCTAGATCTATTTTTTTACTGCCAAAAAGCTTGCAAATCTCACAATCATCTCCCTTTTTTAAAAGCTCCAAATAAGCCTCTAAAGACTCCTTAATAATCTGATGACCCATTAAAGATTCTAGTTGCAACCTTTGTGCTAGATCTTGATGTCTGGGTTTATGCTTCCCTTCACTTGGACTAAAAAAGATTTTCATAGCTTCTCTTCCTGCTTATTTTCTCAATCTATATTTTGGTATGATTATACAGATTTTATACTTTTTATGATTTTAAGGATATTGTGTGAAGAAATCTCTACCCATCTCAATTATATATCTTCTTATTCTTGGGGCTAGCATTGGTGCTATCATAGCTACTGGGGCTATTAGCGCACCTGTTATTTTTAGTTCAGATTCTATTATCCCTGAGCTTGGCATGACAAAGTTTGACATGGGGAGAATCATGAGTGTTATTTTCTCAAGACTTAATATCTTTTTAAATATCACTGCGATTATTATCCTTATCTATGAGCTTTTAAGCTTCAATCTAGGTGGCAAGAAAAATTATTTTGCACTTCTTATTAATGCAATCAGCGTTATTTTAATCTTCCTTTTTACATTCTATTATAGCGGGGCTATTTTGGCTGCACAGGCACAAGGTGCTGCAGCTACTGCCACACCAGAGTTTGATTCCCTGCATCAACAAAGTGAGCTTATTTTTAAAACACTGCTTATCACACTTAGCATTAGCTTTATTTGGAATGCTATGAAGCTATGCACAGAAAATAAAACCACAAAGGCCAAATGATGGAAAAAATACCTGTTGGCATTATTGGTATTAGCGGCTATACAGGGCTTGAGCTTTTTAAGATTCTAAGCTTGCACCCTTTATTTGAAGTCACATATGTGGCTAACTCCAGTGGTCAAGGGGAGCTTGCAAGCCTCCATCCTAAGCTAAAGCATATTTGCCAAATCCTAGGCTCTAAAGAACCCAGCATTAACAAAGCTGATCCCATAGAGGCAAGCCTAGCTTGTGAGCTGCTTTTTTTAGCTCTGCCCCATCAAGAAAGTATGATCTTTGCCAAAAAGGCATTACAAAACCCAAAAGTTAGAATCATCGATCTTTCAGCTGACTACCGTCTAGAAGCGCACAATTATGCAAAAAATTATTGTGAACATGAAGACTTAGAGAATCTAAAATCTGCCATCTATGGTCTTACAGAGTTTAATGCCCAAAAAATCAAAGATGCCAGACTAGTAGCCAATCCTGGCTGCTATCCTACAGCAAGCCTCTTAGCACTTCTACCTTTTATCAATCTAGTTAGCTCTAGTGTTTTTATCGATGCAAAAAGTGGGGTTAGTGGCGCTGGCAAAAAGCTCACTGATAATACCCACTACCCTCATATTAATGAAAATATTTTTGCCTACTCTCCGCTAAAGCACCGCCACCAAATAGAGATCTTTGAAAAATGCCAGCAGTTTTTAGACCATCAGGATCTAAGTCCTTATGATGGCGCTCATAAACCATGCCCGCAGATTCACTTCATCCCCCATCTCACGCCACTCACTCAAGGTATGCTAGTTAGTATTTTTGCCACGCTTCAAGTTGAGCTTGACCCTATTTTGCACCTAAGAGAGTTCTATAAAGATTCCCCATTTATTAGGATCTGTGAAAATCCAGTCGATGTGCTTAATGTACGAGGAAGTAACTTCTGTGATATCTATGCTGCTATGAGTGGAAAGGATATTTATATCTCTAGCAGCATTGATAATCTCTTGCGCGGGGCTAGTGCCCAGGCTGTGGCTAATGCTAACTTGATGTATGGATATAGCCCTACACTTGGTATCCCACTTTTTTAAAAATGCAAAACTTCATACAGATTAAAGATGGTGCTCTGTTTATAGCTGATGCACACTTCCTACCAGAAGATAAATCCGCTTTTAATCTTTTTAATAAATTGATCAAAAATCCACCCAGTCAGCTTTTTTTGATGGGAGATATCTTTCATCTTCTAATCGCTCACATCCCCTCATCACTCAAAGCTCATAAATCCCTGCTTGCACTGCTTGATACCCTAAGTGAAAAATGCGAAATCTTTTATTTTGAAGGGAATCACGACTTTGCCCTGCCAAATCTACCAAAAATAAAGATCTATCCTAGAGCACTCCAGCCAGCAATCTTTAAGATTCTAGATTCTAAGGTGCTATTAGCACATGGTGATTTATACCTTCAAAAAGACTATGAAATATATATTTATCTTATGAATACCCCACTTATGCTTAGCCTTTTTAAACTGCTTGATATCCTCACTTTTGGCAAACTTTATACCAAAATAGCCAAAAAAGTCGCCACAAAGCCTATTAGACGTCTAAAAAATATGCCAAACTTTGAAGATACGCGCAAGGCCTTATATGCCAAAAATCAAAACCTAGAATCTATAAGTGCTATTATCGAAGGACATTTCCATGCAACCCCAGGCAAAAACCTTCAGATCCCCTCAAACCCATCTCCCCTCTATCTAGCCATCCCATCCTATCACTGTGACAAGAAAGGTTTGCAATGCGTATTTAAGGCTTCTTATGTGGAAATTTCTACCCCATTTTTGGGATAAATCATTGTAAAATACTAAAAATAAAATTAAAGTAGGTAAGTTATGGATGAGATGCAAGAAATACTAGAAGACTTCCTAATTGAAGCTTTCGAGCTGATAGAACAGCTAGATATAGACCTAGTTGAGCTAGAACATAATCCAAGTGATCCTGAACTTCTAAATAAAATATTTCGCGTAGCCCATACTATTAAGGGATCAAGCTCATTTTTAGGCTTTGATACTCTAACCTACCTTACTCACAACATGGAAGATGTGCTCAATAAAGCCCGCCATAAAGAAATCATAATCACGCCTGATATCATGGATGTGATTTTACGCTCTACTTCTTTGATGAAAGAGCTATTAGCCCATATCAAAGAATACCAAAATGATCAAAGCGATCAAGATATAGAATCTTGCGTACAAGAGCTTCAAAAAATCAGCATGCAAAAAGATGAAAAGCCAAAAGCCAAGACTGTCAAAAAAGAAGTAGAACCTGCCAAAGCCAAAAAGAAAGAATCAAAAAAAGAGACAAAAAAGCAAGAAGAGATCAAAGAAGAAGCCCCACAGAGTGATGATCTAGATGAGGAGATCGCTCGCCTTCTAGCATGGCGCCAAGAGCAAGACCGCCAAAAAAGAGCCAGCAAAAAAGCTGATACAAAGCCTGCAAATAAACCTAGCACAACAAACTCCAATAAAGAAAAAGTAGCCATCGATCCTACCGTACGCGTGGATGTAAAAAGACTAGATAGCTTGATGAATCTAATTGGCGAACTTGTACTTGGGAAAAATCGCTTGCTACGCATATATAAAACCATAGAAGACCGCTATGATGGAGAGCAGCTTTTAGAAGAGTTTAATCAAGTGGTATCCTCTATCTCTATGGTCACAACAGATTTACAACTTGCTGTGATGAAGACAAGGATGCTCCCTATAGGCAAAGTCTTTAGCAAAATCCCAAGGATGGTAAGGGATCTATCCAGAGAGCTAGGCAAAGAAATCGAGCTCATCATAGAAGGTGAAGAAACAGAGCTTGATAAATCCATCATAGAAGAAATAGGCGATCCTCTAGTGCACATCATTCGCAACTCCTGTGATCATGGTATTGAAATGCCAGATATACGCCAAGAAAAAGGCAAGCCTCTTGCAGGGACCATCAGACTAAGCGCCTATAATGAGGGGAATCATATTGTAATAAACATACAAGATGATGGCAAAGGCTTAGATGCTGATATGTTAAAAACAAAGGCGATCCAAAAAGGCCTTATCACTCAAGAAGAGGCAGATACAATGGGTGAAAAAGAGGCCTATAATCTTATTTTTAAGCCCGGATTCTCCACGGCTGCAGCCATCACAAATGTATCTGGCAGAGGCGTGGGGATGGATGTTGTAAGGGCTAATATTGAGCAGCTTAATGGTATGATTGAAATAGATTCCAAACCCTCTTGTGGCATGACCTTAAAGCTTAAAATCCCTCTAACTTTGGCTATTATCCAAACCCTTGTTGTAGCCGCACAAGAAGAGAGCTATGCCATCCCTCTATCCTCTGTGCTTGAAACTGTACATATCTCTCAAGATGATATCTGCTCTATTGATGGCAAGAGTGTTTTGCGGCTAAGAGATGAGGTTTTAAGTCTGGTGCATCTTAAAGATATCTTTGAAGTGCCAAATACCATCAAACCAAGCCAACAAGCCTATGTCGTCATCATAGGGCTTGGTAATCAAAAAATGGGCATTATTGTTGATGAGCTCATTGGGCAAGAAGAGATTGTTATCAAATCACTTGGCTACTATCTCAAAGGGACTGCGGGTATTGCTGGAGCTAGCGTGCGTGGTGATGGCAAGATCATACTGATTATAGATGTGGCCATGATGATAGAGATGGCAAAGGAAGTCAAAGCAAGTCATCATCAAGCAACAGAGCAAAATACAAAAACAAAGGCTAGTGATTATCATATTCTAATTGTTGATGATAGCCACACAGATAGATCGCTTATCAAAAAGCTTCTAGCCCCTCTAAAAATCACGATCCATGAAGCAAGCAATGGCCTTGAAGCACTAGAGATGATAAAATCTAGCGAGGATGCTTTAGATGGGATTTTAGTCGATATTGAAATGCCAAAAATGGATGGCTACACACTAAGCAAAGAAATCAAAAAGATACATAGATTTAAACATATCCCCATCATTGCCCTAACTTCCAAAAATACAAAAGATGATAGGTTGCGTGGTATAGAATCTGGCATTAATGAATACCTCACCAAACCCTGTACACAGGAATATCTGATAAAAATCATACGCCAGCATATCCATCTACCCCAACATCTCATCCAGTCTTAAATAGGAGATCATATGAACCTAGACAAGCTTAAAGAAGTATTTGCCAATCAAAAAACCCCACAAAAGCAAGAAGAGGCTCCACAAGAAGAACTTCAAGTTATTGGCTTTAAGCTAGGAGATGAGGAATTTGGCATCCCTATCCTCAATGTCCTAGAAATTGTAAAGCCCATAGAATACACACGCATCCCACGCACACCAGATTATGTCTTAGGGGTTTTTAATCTTAGGGGAAATGTCTTCCCTCTTATTGATTTGCGCCTTAAGTTTAAAATGCCTGCTAAAAAAACGGATAAACACACCTGCTATATCATCATTAAGCATGAAGATAAAATCGCAGGTTTTGTGATTGATCATTTAAGTCAGGCTATGAGGTTTAAGCCATCAGAAATTGATGATATCCCAGATGGCATTAATGAACAAGAGGATCTTATGCAAGGTGTTGGCAAAAAAGAAGATAGTATCATCACTATCTTAAAAGTAGAAAATCTTTTAAGAAAAACATTTTGATACGCTTTATTATATTTATTTTCACCACTTTAGCCATTGCCTATCTTGCATATACGCAAGCACCCACAATGCCTCAATTTTCTTCCCAAGAAGAAAAGCTAGAGAATCTAAACCACCCATCTTTAATAAACAACCCCACCTCTATAGCCCATCCCCTCATCCTCCCAAAACCTGATATCAAAAGCACACACTCAAGCTCGCTAGCCTTTCTTAGCAAGGATGAGTATAGGGCTGATTTTTTAGTCGCCTATTTTGGTGGTAGCAGAGAAGGGGCTAGGGATGTAGAAATTTATGGCAATATCATTAGCCTAGATAGCAAAAATCAAAAAATAGCCAGCTCTGATGCTTTTTCTATCCTATCACGCTCTAAGCTTTCCTTAGATTCTGGTGAGATGATCAAAAAACTAGGTAATCCCCTTTTAGTAAGACAAGCTAACTCTCTGCATCTTTTTGTCACTGCCACAAGCTTTGGAGGCTGGGCAAACAGCAAGCTTTATCACTATGAAATCACTTGGGATAAAGAGAATCTAAAACTCAAATTTAAAGGAAGGCTTCATACTTCACCTTTTATCAATCTTAGTACATTAGTACGTAATACTGGATTGAATATGCAGGATGGTTTTTATCTTTTACCTGCCTATCATGAGCTTGCCAAAAAATACCCCATCCTTATATTTTTAGATGATCATAAAATCAGTCACATCATGCGTCCTACGCTTAAAAATACCCTCTTGCAACCTGCAATCACCCCTACTAGCATCCACTCCTATCTACTAGCCTATCGCTCATATGGACGTGATCACACACTCTTTATGCAACTATGCAATAACAATAAGTGCCAAAATCTAACACCTAGCAATCTAGAAAATGATGATAATTCACTAAACCTCATCACACAAAAAAACCAAATCTATCTCATCCATAATGCCAAGGGCACAAACTCCAACCGTGCTCTACTCAAACTCTCAAAACTGCAAAATATATCCGATAAGATAGACTTTCAAGAGATTGGCACTCTTGCCTCTACAACCACTCCAAATGGCGAAGTGAGCTATCCATCTAGTCTTGTTTTTGATGAGTTTATCATCACCTCTTACACCATAGATAGAAAAAATATTGGCATCATGGTTTTTAAACCAGAAAATACAAATCTAAAGGCACAGCCATGATGCACTTTCTTATTACCATACCACTTCTAGCCCTCTTATGTTTAGTTTTGCCCTATAAATATAGATTCCTAGCAGTGATCATCTTTGCCATTTTATGCAATATTCCTTTTTTCAACCACCTTAGTCTATGCGATATTATCTTTAGCTTTAGCGCTGATTTCAGCCTCTTTAGCCTTATTTTCTTTACTCTTTTTATCATGCAAAGTCTTAGCAAAAAGCAAATCTGTTTTATAAACCAAAAAGGAATCTTGCTTTATATTATTTTTAGCCTTTGTATCTTTTTAAGCTTTTTGGGTCTTATCCCTATTGAACTATATTATCTTGATGCACGCTATAGCATAGCCTTAGCTTTTATCATTATTGTTGTGATGTATTTCTTTGACTTTATCCTAGCTAGCCTTCTAGCAGTAAGCCTACTTGGCTATGGACTATCACTTTTTGATTATTCTAATACATTAGATTATCTCTTTGATGCACCCAGTCTAGTTCTTTTTACTATCTTATGGCTGAAGCAAAAACTCAAATGGCAAAAATAATCATTGATGTACGCACACCAAAAGAGTTTGCACACTCTCATATCCCCAATGCCTATAATATCCCCGTGCTTCTTGATGCCCAGCATGAAGAAGTGGGCACACTATACAAGCATGACCCACTAAAGGCAAAATTCCTAGGTGCTGGCTATGCTTGTGAAAATATCGCTAAAGCCCTGCAAGATCCCAAAAACTCAAAGCTTCTATCCTATGAAAATGAGATCCTTATCACCTGTGCTAGAGGCGGCATGCGCTCTCAATCACTCTTTTGTGTTTTAGAATCTCTAGGTCTTCGTGCTAGCAAACTTGCTGGTGGATATAAAAGCTATCGCCATCAAGTCTTAGAAATACTCCAAATGCCAAAAAAAGAGGACTTTATCACCCTATGTGGTGCTACTGGCTGTGGGAAAAGTGAGATCATACAAGATGCAAGTGATTTTAGCATTGATCTAGAAAGGCTAGCCTGCCATTATGGCTCGAGCTTTGGAGGGATGGCTAGCAAGATCTTAGGTGACCAACCCACTCAAAAGATGTTTGAAAATCTGCTTGCCTATGAGCTTGAAAATAAAAAATCCTCCCTACCGCTTCTCATTGAAGCAGAATCAAAGCGCCTAGGAGATATTATCATCCCTAAGATTTTAGCCAGTAGCTATCAAAATGCCTTTAAAGTCCATATCACCTCGCCCCTTGAGCTAAGAATCAAACGTATCAAAGAACTTTATGGCAATATTCCTGAAACTCTCTTTTTAAATGGGATGCAAAAAATCAAACCCTATATACAGAGCAATTTTTATAAAGAGATTTTAAACCTCTGGGGACATAGAGATCTAGAAAAAATCACAGAGATCTTAATCTTAAAATACTATGATAAGGTCTATAAACACTCTCATACACACCTAACTTTTGAGCACACAGATAGAAATAAAAGCCTAGAGTTTTTTAAAAACTTGCGCAATGAGCTAGCAAGCAAAAATCAAGATTTATGCACAAGATGAGCCTCATAAAGAAAAATAGATGGCTCATAAGTAAGGTTTTTCACCTCATCCCTCTTAGCATAGGATAAGAAAAGTCGCTCCTTAGCCCTAGTCACAGCCACATAAAAAAGCCTACGTTCCTCATCCAAACTCCCACCTTTTTGCATCAGCTTAAGATTTGGGAATCTCCCCTCCATCAAATCAATCACATACACTTCCTTAAACTCAAGCCCCTTGCTTGCATGGATAGAGAGCAAGTTTACCCCGCTGCCTTGCTCTGCCTCACTAGACCCTAAAATCATTGCATTTAAAAACTTCCCTATCCCCTGATAATGCATACTTAGATTCTTCAAAAGCACTATTTTACGATCGATCTTTTCATTAGCACTATCTTTTAGAGACAAATTAAGCGTGCCATCCTTATTTTTTATCCTCTGATTGATTAAAATCTGCTTTATACGATTGTAAAACTCACTTTGAGCGATCATCTCTAGCATATCTTTGGGCACATACTCTCTTTGCAATGCCACATAAAGCCTATAAAAATCCTGCAAAAACAACACGCACTCACTATCAAACTTAGGATGGGATAAAATAGGATGAGAAGCAAAGCTAGAATCTAATATATCATCAAATCTAGAGCTAGCCTCAAGCATCATCAAATCTTCAAAAAGCCCTAGTTGAGAGCTCTTAGCACGCATCACATAAGCGCGCTTTTGCTCTGGCTTTAAAATACCCATCTTCACATCGCCATTTCCTAGATTCTCAAAGCCATCATAAATATCTTTAGCAATAGAATTGCCAATTTTAGGGATATAGCTAAGGATATGGATAAAGGCCATCATATCTTTGGGATTATAGAGAAAAGCACAAATATCTAATAAAAGCGCAATCTCTTTAGAATCAAAAAAGCTAGATCCACCTTTTCGTTTTGATGGTATGCCAAGCTCTCTTAATGAAGCCTCACAACCATCAGCAGAAGCATTATTACGAAATATAATAGCAATATCATCAAAATTCTTATGTCCATTAGCAATACGTTTGGCAATGCCTTGATATTGCACAAAAAGCTCCTCATAAACCAAAAGCTTTGGCAAATCAAACTCGCCTTTTTTAACTACCTCTAAATGTTTAGGATAAATTCTTTCATTTTTTTCAATCACTCGATTGGCTAGATCTAAGATATGACCTGATGAGCGATAATTTTTTGATAATGTAAATACTTTAGCATTGGGATATTTATTTGTAAAATTAGCAATAATTTTGATATCTGCTCCATTAAAAGCATAAATACTTTGATCATAATCTCCCACACAAAATAAACTTTTGGGACTAAGTGCATCAAGGATAGAATCTTGCAAAGGATTGGTATCTTGATATTCATCACATAATATCTCTGCATAGTTTTGGGGATACTTGATCACATCCTCTTTAAAATAAAGCAATAAATCATTAAAATCTGCATAATGATGAGATTTTTTTAGCGCACTAAACTCATCAAATATACCCTCATAAATCAAAACATATTTTTCCTGTTCAGGGCTTCTTTCAATAAGCCATTCACCAAAGCTCTGATTCTTCTGGGCATTTAAATAAAGTGAGTATATATCATAAAGATACTGCGCTGAATAAGGCGCACTACCATCTCTATCCATATAGATGCGCTTCTCTGCTATAGATTTAAAAAGCACCTTTAGCTCTCTTGGCTGCTTTAATGTGATATTGTATTTTTGCAAATATTTATAGGCAATAGAATGAAATGTCCCTGCTTGTATACCCTTTGCCATCCTCTCACCAAAGCTCTTTGCCACGCGAGCGACCATTTCAGCCGCTGCCTTATTTGTAAAGGTAAGAAGTAAAATTTCCTCTGGACTAATACCTTGAGAGAATAAATATGCGATACGCCCCACGATCGTAGAAGTCTTGCCCGTACCTGCTGATGCTATAGTAAGATTATAACCCATAGGAGCTCTAGCAGATTGAAGCTGCTCAAAATTAAGATTTGAAAGTGGCATTTTTATTTCCAAAAATTTTTGGAATTATACTTTATTTACCCCTATTTATAGAATCTTGGATCTTTATAGCATTTTCTACCAAAGCATTTAAATGTCTTTTCATTATTTTGGTTTGAGAAATTTTTGCAATATTTATATTACTTTTTGCAGCTGTGAGGGCATGCATATGCTCACTTGGCAATGCGATAAAATCTCGCCTAAATACACTAAAAAAGTCTGTCTCTAAGCACACATTTTCTATCTTTAGGGCTTTACACCACTCTGAAATCCATGGATCATCATTATTCCTAATGCCCATCTCATCTATAAAAAGTTTAGGATCAAAAAACAAAGGATTTTTCTTTGGGTTAAAAACCTGTGTATTCCACAAAATCCCAGTCGCCCCACAAAGCCCTTCAATATTACCATCCTTATCTAGTCCAGCAAGATAGCCTATCATCGCATCTTTATGCTGTTTTTTAAGCTCAACTAACTTGCTTATAAAATCAGGTGGATACATCAAATCATCATCTATGCTTATCACTAAAGCATCTGATTCTTCTTCATAAACTTGAGTTAAAATTGGGATATATTTTTTAAAGCTGCCTATATCATCCCACTCTATCACCTTAAGCCAAGGCTTAAAGCCTTCTAATACTTCTGGCAAGCTAGCATACTCACCCCTTGCTAAATAAAGCCTCACTTCAAATGGGCGTATTGTCTGGAAAAATAGGGAATCAAGCACATAGTGCAAATAGTGGATTCTCTGCTTATGTGTGGTTAGAGAGATAATAATAGGCTTTTTAGGTTGTGCTGGGGGGGGTAAAAGTTTTTTATAATCTGTAGTTTGAATCTTGCGATTAAGATTATGTAAGAATCTTGATTCTGCATAAAGGGCATGTTTCCTAGCCGCCTTAATGGCATTTACAAGCTGCTTAAAATAAAATTTAATCTCCATTACCTCTCCTAAGGGGGTATAAATTTATTTGATTCTATCTGGTTTTGGGAAAATTAGCATATAAATAGCCCTATAAATATCCAAAAATACCTTAAAAATCTCCCTAGATAGCTTGCATGCTAAAGAGAGTTTTACCTTGCGATCACCTATCTGGCTGATCTGGCCCAAATCCTCTAGTACATAAGGCAAACTTAGCACACTCTCTACCCTATGGATGAAAAACATATCCATATAATCATCCACTGGAAAAATAAAATGCCTAGAATGTGAGATAAACTTTTTAGCACCACTTGGTGTGAGATAATAGCCTTGAGTACCAGAAGCCTTCTCTCTTACAAAAGCCCATTTATCCCCATCTTCAAAGCTTTTAAACTCACCACATAGCCTAAACTTTCTTAGCGCCATCAAGCGCATATACTCTGGCCTATCCTCCATGATACATAGTCTCTCTACCACCCTATCAAAGCCATCTAAAAACCCCACATCATCTTCTAGTATCAAAAAAGGCCTATTTGTCTTTACGCAAAGCTTCCAAAGAGCAAAGTGAGAAGCATAGCAGGCCTTCTCACCATCACCTAATTTCTTACCCCTAAACATCTTTGATAAAAAATCACCCCTGCATTCTCTAAACTCTAAATGCTCCAAAGCCTTTGCATCTACAGCATCAAAGAAACTAAACTCTAAGATTGAAGCTAGCTTGGGCTTGTTTTTAAATAACTCATCTATGCGATCTTGCATCTCTCTCCTGCGATCAATACTTCGCTTCAAGCTGATAATATAAGCCCTTAGTTTTTCCATCCATCCCCTTTTAAGTCTATAATCTTTAAAAATTATATTAAAATATTACTTCACAGAAGTATCGCGTGGCGATAATACATTTTTAGATTCTTCATTTCTAAAAATCCATTCATTTTTTCATTTTTTAAGGTTTATTATGCATTTTTTAAAAGAGATTACACAAAAATGCTTTGGTGGATTTTTCAACCCATTTTATAGCATTCTTTTTATAGCTGTGCTTTCAGCATATTATTTTGGTATTACAGGTTCTGCTTGGGCAGTCACAGGAGAGTTTACACGTTGGGGAGGAGAGATTTTAGGACTTTTTGGTATTGATGTCAGCTCTTGGGAATACTTCCAGATCATCGGTCTTAAGGGCAGTATTTTTACACGCAAAGATGGGATTATGATTAT
Organism: uncultured Helicobacter sp.; assembly: GCA_949298825.1. Taxonomy (GTDB): domain Bacteria; phylum Campylobacterota; class Campylobacteria; order Campylobacterales; family Helicobacteraceae; genus Helicobacter_H. The sequence continues at coordinate 20,174 of CASFYB010000010.1, read as the reverse complement.
TGGCATGTTTTTGGGTGCTCTTATTGCCACACTTTTATCTGCGCGCTTCAAGCTTAGAATCCCTTCTTTTAAAATCATACTTCAAGCACTTATTGGTGGGATTATCGCTGGATTTGGTGCTAGGCTTGGTATGGGATGCAATCTAGCTAGCTTTTTTACTGGGATCCCTCAATTTAGCCTACATGCATGGATTTTCACTCTACTTTCAATTGTTGGGGTGTATTTTGGCATCCTTGTGATACAGAGACAAAACCTTGGCATTGATATCAAAAAAGGTGCCTTTCATGCCCCCAAAAAACACAACCTCAAGCCCATTTCATACGCACTTGGGATCTTGGTGCTTCTTTTTTCTATCATCCTTAGCATTTATTTGATGCAAAGCGATTCTTTAATAGCACCTAAAAGCTTACTTGGTATTGCGCTTTTCTTTGGGCTTGTCTTTGGCTTTGTCATCTCAAGAGCACAGATTTGCTTTACCTCTGCTTTTAGAGATCTTTTTTTAACAGGACGTAGCATCACAGCACGTGCGATTGTGATTGGGATGATGATCTCGACAGTTGGTGTCTTTGGGTTTATTCTGCTTGGGATAGAGCCAAAAATTGTATGGGCAGGACCTAATGTAGCCATTGGGGGGCTATTATTTGGCTTTGGGATAGTGATAGCTGGAGGCTGTGAGTGTGGCTGGATGTATAGAGCGATGGAAGGGCAAGTACAATATATTATTGTAGGCATTGGCAATATCATCGGATCTGTTATTCTAGCTTTATCCTGGGATAGCTTTAGCCAGCCTCTAGCCAAAGCCTGGCCAAAGATCAATCTACTTGAAAGCTTTGGAGTCTATGGAGGGTTATTTATAAACCTTGGACTTTTAGCACTATTTTTAGGGCTTATAGCCTGGCTTGAGATAAGAGCGAAGAAAAAGATTTTACTTGATATCAAAAAATAAGGAGGAAATATGAAACCACATAGCAATATTGAATGCTTGAAAAACTATGAGATCTCCTATCATATAGATCTGCAAGGCTATAGCTGTCCATACCCGGCTATTGAGAGTCTAAAAGCATTAAAAAAGCTAAAAAAAGGAGAGATTTTACAAGTAGTATGCGACTGCGCACAAAGTATAAATAATGTCCCCGTAGATGCTAAAAATTATGGTTATGATGTACTTGAAATCATAGAATCAGATGGATTATTTCACTTTATCATTCAGAGAAATTTTTAAAAAAATCTAGGATGATTTAAATAAAGCTCGCATTTTAGAGAGCTTTATGCATTTTTAGTACAATTTAAAAGTGGTGGATGCAGCAGAAGTCTTATAAACATTAGTTAGTTGCTTATAAAGGCGGTTTCAATGGCACAACACTTTAAAAAAGAGGAAATAAAAGTTTTAGGATTAAGCTTGCTTGGCGGTATGCTTGAGTTTTATGATTTTATTATTTTTGTATTTTTTGTAAATATTATCTCTAGTCTATTCTTCCCATCCACTCTAAGCCCATTTTGGGCTAGCATGAATACTTATGGAGCATTTGCTGCTGGGTATTTTGCTAGACCCTTAGGTGGCATGATCATGGCTCACTTTGGCGATAAAAGTGGACGCAAAAAGATGTTTATGCTATCTATTTTGCTGATGGTCATACCTACTTTTACACTGGGTATTATGCCTACTTTTGAGAGCATAGGCTATGCTGCTCCTGTTATACTGCTAGTTATTAGAATCCTACAAGGCATTGCTATTGGTGGTGAGCTACCTGGAGGATGGGTATTTGTCTATGAGCATAGCAACAAACGCTCACTAGGCATGCATCTTGGGATCTTTACTAGCGCAGTAATCTCTGGCATCCTACTTGGAAGCATCATAACCCTATGCATCAATCTCAACTTCACTCCACAAGAGATCAAAGAATATGCATGGCGCATACCCTTTATACTAGGAGGGATTTTTGGTGTGATCTCTCTTTTCTTGCGCCGTTTTTTAAACGAAACATCAGTTTTTAAAGAGATCATGGCGCTAAAACAGACACAAAAGCTTCCTATAAAAGAGGTTTTTAAGTCCGCAAAAACCAGTGTGATCAAATCTTTTTTAAGCACTTGGGTCTTGACTGGCTGTATTATTATTACCGTACTTTTAACACCAAATCTTTTAAGCGAAGTCTTTAAGCTAGATTCTATTTCTAAAGTGACCTATCAGATTATTGCTATCTTTCTCCTAGCATCTGGCAATATCCTTGGTGGGATCTTAAATGACAAGCTTGGGATCAAAAGATCTATCGCCATATTTAGCATATGCTTGTATCTACCCTATGCTTTTATTATGGCATTGCCTATAGGCTTAATCTTGATTTTGTATTATCTATGTACTATCTTGTAGCCCTTAGTGCTGGACTTGTCGTCTATACTCCGATTATCATGACACAGAGCTTTCCTGCTCACATACGATATAGCGGCATCTCTTTTTCCTATAATATTTCTTATGCGATATTTGGCGGACTCACGCCAATCTTTTTTGCATGGGCTAAAGAAAGTCAAAATATCTTATATCTTATTTGATGATTCTAGCATTTCTAGCCATAATCATTCTGGCATGAAAGCCATAAAAACCTCTAAGGCTTTTATGCTTTATCAATCTTAGATTCTACAATTCTTACTGTATTAAAATTTTCTCTAAGTGCTTTTTTGAGCTTCTTTTTCCCATTATCTAAAAGAAGCATAAAGCATATACACTCACGATAGCCATCCACCTTTTCCTTATCATCTAGCAACAATTCCTTACTCAAATACTGTTGCAGACCAAAACTATAAAAATCCTCAAGTCCAAAATCTAGTAAAAAATCTACCATCTTTGATTTATGCTCAACTTCAATAATCACCTGCAACATCACATACCTCAAACTATTTTTATCTTTTTGGCCAATGCCCTAAACATAGGTGGTAAGATCAAAAGTGTGAGTGCTGATGAGCTTACCAATCCTCCTAAAACTACAACTGCTAAAGGTCTTTGCACTTCTGAACCCACTCCTGTAGATAAAAGCATCGGGATAAGTCCTAAAGCCGCGATACAAGCAGTCATTAATACTGGTCTAAGACGTCTTCTAGCACCCTTCTCTACAGCCTCATCAATACTATATCCCTGATGGATAAGTTCTCTAAAATATCCTACCATAACAAGCCCATTTAAAACCGCAATCCCAAATAACGCGATAAAGCCGACACTTGCAGGCACAGAGATATACTCTCCAGAGATAAACAATGAGATAAGCCCACCAGTCACAGCAAAAGGAATATTAAGCAAAATCAATAATGATAGCGGGATACTCTTAAAGGTAAAGAATAGGATGAAGAAAATCGCCACAATAGAAAGCGGGATCACCATCGAAAGTCTTGCATTGGCACGTTGTTGATTCTCAAACTGTCCACCATAAGTGATATAATATCCACTTGGCAGCTTGACTTGCTTATTGATCTTACTTTGCACTTCAGCCACAAAGCCACCCAAATCCCTATTTCTTACATTTGAACGGATAACACTATAACGTCTTGCATTCTCACGATAGATAGTTACAGGCCCATCTACCTCTTCAATATGAGCAATCGAGCTGATAGGCACGGGGATATCTTTCTCTGAACTCATCTCAAGACCCTTAAGCTTAGTGATATCCTTGCCTATTTCGCTATCTTGGCGGATCAAGACAGGGATCCTAGCTTGACCTTGCGGGATGTATTCTACAATGATCCCTTCTAGTGAAGATTTCATAAATTTAGAAAACTCCTCTGTCGTGATACCCACATTTGCCATCACTCGCTTATTAGGCGTGACATAAAGATAGTTCACCCCCTTATTTAGCGCGGTAAATACTTCACTAGATCCCCTCACACCCTCAATAATCTCTACAATCTGCGCGCTTAGTCTATTTAGCTCTTTAATATCATCTCCAAATAGCTTAATAGCCAAATCCCCCCTCACACCTGTAAGCATCTCTGAAACACGCATATCAATAGGCTGAGTATAAGTAAAGCTAATCCCCCTAAATCCCTTCAAAGCAGCACGCACCTTATCTAAAAGCTCTTCTTTAGTCTTGACACTCCACTCACTCTTTGGCTTAAAGGCTACAAAAATATCAGTCTGATTAAAACCAGATAAATCAAGCCCCAATTCATCACTACCCGTACGCCCTACAGCAGATTTTACCTCTTTGATCTTGCGCAGCTGATGTTCTATCCTTAACATCAAATCCTTAGCCTGGTCGATAGAAATACTTGGTGTTGTCTCAATAGTCAAAACCAAATCCCCCTCATCAAGAGTAGGCATAAAAGACTTGCCAATATAAGGGAAAAGGGAAAGACTTCCTACTAAAAATAAAATAGCCATGCCAAAAACAAGCTTGCTATGCTTTAGGCAAAAGTGCAATGCTGGCACATAAAGGAAATTGATCCCACGTACAAGCAGGGTTTCTTTATGTGGTTTTGGCTTTAAGACTAGGGAGCTTACCACAGGTATAACTGTCATCACTAATACTAATGAACCAAGCAAGGCATAAACTATACTTTCAGCCAAAGGTGCAAACATTTTGCCCTCTAAGCCTTCTAAAGCTAAAATAGGCACAAAAAATACGATAATAATGATAATCCCGCTAAAAACAGAAACTGAAATCTCGCTACAAGCACGATAAATCACATTAAGCTTTGTTAACTTTTTATTATGGCTTAAATGCTCAAAGGCATTCTCTACGCTCACCACAGCAGAATCTACTAAAATACCAATAGCAATAGCAAGCCCTCCTAAGCTCATCAAGTTAGCCGTTATCCCTGTATTTTTCATAAAGAAAAAGGCCACACTTAAAGCCAATGGCAAAATCACACTCACAGCAATAGCCGCACGCAAATCCCCCAAAAACAAAAACAATGTAATCACAATCAGCACAATCGCCTCAATGAGCGTCTTGCTTACATTATGCACTGCTTTTGTTGTAAGATCTGAGCGATCATAATAAACATTAAGCGTCAGTTCTTTGGGCAACGCCTTTTTTAACTCTTCAAATTTCTCATAGATTCTAGCAATAGTATCCTTAGAGTTTGACCCCTTCACAGATAGCACCAGTCCGCCTACTGCCTCTCCCTTGCCATCTTTAGTTAAAAAGCCTAAACGCGTACGAAAGCTTGGGATCACATTACAAAAATCCCCAATTCTTAAATAGCCATTTTTAGTAGAAATAGTGATATTTTTGATTGATTCTTCATCCATGGCTGCTGACTGGATCTTGACTAAAAACATCTCCCCACTTCTATCCACCTTACCAGCACCATCATTTTTTAAATTCTCTTTTAAAACCTGTTGCAAGTCTGAAATACTCACCCCAAGCCTAGCCATATCATTAAAATCAGGTACCACGGCAATAGCCTTAGCATAGCCACCCATAGAGTTTACATCAGCCACACCACGGATAGATCTAAGCTCTGGCCTGATAATAAAATCCATGATCTCACGCTTTTTGATCTCTGGCATATCCCCATCAATAGTAAACATAAACATATCTGAAAGCGGGCTTACAATAGGACCAAGATTGACACTAACCCCATCTGGCAAATCATCCAAAATCCCTATGATCCGCTCATTGACCATATTTCTAGCACGATAGATATCCACACCATCTTCAAAATCAAGCGTAATATCAGCAATGGCATATTTTGAAGTACTGCGCAAAGACTTCTCTCCTTGCAAGCCCAAAAGCTCTAACTCCAAAACCCGCACAACACGATTTTCTACTTCTTCTGGCGCCATGCCCGGTGCCTTGATCACTAGCTTTACTTGTGTGCTTGAGATATCTGGGAAAGCATCAATAGGGATGGTTAAAAAGCTATACCCCCCACAAACCAAAAGTCCAAGCGCACAGATAATCACCATGATGCGCTGACGCAATGAAAAAGCAATAATTTTATCTAGCATGCAACCTACTCACCAACATTATTAATAATACCCTTAAGCGCTATAATGCTACCCACTGCGACCTCATCACCCGTGCCAATCCCATTTGCCTGCACGATAAAAGCCCTATTCTTCTCTTCTAAAATATTAATCTTAACAGGTATAAATCCATCTTTTATACGTTTAAACACCAAATAATCATCACCATTTTTAATAATCGCATCCACTGGCATAATAATAGAATCTTTAATTTTTGCACCCTCTACATATAGCTCGATTGTCTCACCAACCTTTAAGCCACTTTGATTGATGCTAGCTGTAGCTAATACAGAGTTTGTAAGCTTATCAATCACCACAGAAATAGTCTTAATATTTCCAATCTCCCTGCCCCTTTTATCATACACCTTTGCTCCAGGCTTCACATACTCGACCATATTAATAGGCACGCGGATCCTTGCTAATAAATCCATCCCATCAGCAATCCTAATATAAGGGCTAAAGGCAGTGATCTTATCGCCTGTTTGCTTTGGCGCTATGGCAAGCACACCGCTCTCTTTAGCCACAATACGGAATCCAAACTTGCCTTTTGGACGCTCTACATCAATGCCAAATGTATCAAAAGTGCTCTGCACTTGGCGTAGCTTTAGTCTCATTTCATTAGCATTTAAATAGCTTACTTGATATTCACGTTGAGAAATTACACCTGATTTAAATAGCTGCTCATCCTTCATAGCAATCTCTCGGGCAATGTTGTAACGATTTTGAGTATTCTCTAGCTCAAAAAATAAAGTATTTAAATCATTACTGCTAATCTCACAAATCACATCCCCTTTTTTAACACGTTCCCCCTCACGCTTAAAAATAGCCACGACAATCGCATCAAAAGTGGAACTCTGTGTCGTAGAAGTAGTGGAATCAAAATCTAAGATTGCATTAAATGGTGCGCTTTTTGTGATGCCTCCTTGGGTGATTTTTACCAGTCCTATACCCAACTTTTTGATCTCACTTTCATTGACCTTTATTGGCTCATAGGCATTTTGATGCTTAGCCATACCATAGCCAGCAAAAGCGCTGATAAACAATATAAAAATAGCAATCTTTTTTATCCTATTCATTGTCTTTTCCTTGTGTTAAAATCACGCCCAATGCCTCCTCCAAAAGCGTCTCCACATCAATATAATCCATCTTTGCATCCAACCTTTTAATCAGAGATTCCATATAAGAGTTCTGATAGCTAAGGTATTCAAAAAGGCTGATCTTTTGAGACTCATAGGCTGTCTTTCCCATATCCATCAATGCCTTTTTATTAGCCACGCTATCATTTTGAAGCTCCATATACTCCCGCTTGATCTCTAGCTGCCCAACATAGCTTTGCGCTTCTAGCTTAAGATTATTTTTCTTGACCTCAAGCTCCCTTAGAGCTGCACTTTGTAAGATCAAATATTTCTTTTTTAAATGGCCATATTTTGTTGTTAGAGGGATGGGGACTTGCACTCTTAGAGTGGCTAGATTCTCTTGCAGGCTTCCTTGTGTGGTATTTTGCAAGCCAGCCCCAATCTCAAAGCTATCAAAGCGCATCGCACTAGATGCCTTAGCATTAATCGCATGATCCTTAGCACTTAATGCTAAAATCTCTAAATAAGGAGAATTTTGCACAAAACTTTCTAAATCCTCTTTCCTATACCCTATCTCAAAGCCCAAATCCCGCACCCTAATCACACCATCATACTTGCTAAGACCCAAAGCCTTTAAAAGACTAGCGCGTAAATTTACTATCTGCTTTTGGGTTTCCATCCTTGCTAGCTTAGCTTCATAATAAGAGTTTTTAAAATTAGTGTAGTCCTTTTTTGCCACGCTCCCTGCCTTAAGCTTAGCCTCTGCGATTTTAAGCTGCGAGAGGAAGATCTGCTCGCGCTGCTTATAAATATTATATTTCTCCTCCATAATCTCATAGCCAAAATACAATCTTTTAGCCCCAATAAGTGCTAATGTCTTTAATAAATCATATTGTTTTTGATACTGGAGGCTTTTGGTTTTAAAAGAAGATCGCATCATAGCACTCACCCAAGGAAGACGAGGTGTGAGCATCAAAAGAGTGGTGCTCTCTATATTGAAAGCTTGATTATTGCCAACCTTCCCCATGCTGATCTCACTCTCTACATAAGATGTCCCCCAAGACATACTTGCCCGATAATCCTGCAATGTAGAATCAAAATTTGCCTTATTTTGAATAAGTGGGATTGAGTTTTGCTCAATACGTTTATAAAACTCATCTAATGCCATCTCATAGCCAGATGCCATGCCAAGCATCATAGCCATCATAAAACCATATCGCTTAAATTTCAACTTCATCCTTTAGGGCAAATATAAACTAGAATCTTATATAACTTATGTAAAATCCCTGTAAAATCTAAATAGAGATTTCTTTCATATCACCCACTTTTAAAAATGCTTGATAAATGCTGGCCACTAAGGCGATGCGATTATTCTTTAATGCCTCATTATCTATATTTACTAATACAGAATCAAAAAAGCAATCTAGCTGTACCCTTAGCCCAGATAAAGCCTGCATATATTCTTTATAATCCTTAATCCTACTATTTTCATCTGAAAGATTAAAGCTATTTTTAATCCCCTCATAAGCAGCAAATAGCTCCTTTTCTGCATCCTCTATCAAAAGCTCTTGTGAGATCTTTAAAGCATTATTAGGCTTATCTTTAAGGATATTTGCCACGCGCTTAAAAGTCGTGATATAGGCTTGTTTTTCATTTTTTATAGCATAGTCTAAGGCCTCAAGTTTTTGTGCCATCTCACACAGACTGCAAGCCTCTCCAGCCAATACCGCCTTAATCACTGAGGCATTAACCTCAAAAATCCCCTCTAAGCGCTCATTGAAAAACACCTCGACCCTTTTAGCATACTCCATATCAAGCCCCAAGACTTCACACAAGGATGCAAACAAGCTATCAAGCCTAAAATCTAGCTCAAACTTAAGCGCGATCCTTATCACCCCATTAGCTGCACGACGTAGTGCAAATGGATCTTTTGATCCAGTGGGGATCTTGCCATTTGCAAATAGGGTAAAAATATTATCTAGCCTATAGCTTAAAGCCGCAATAGCTCCCAAAATACTTGAAGGAAGCACAGATCCATCACCCATATACTGTTCTTTAATAGCTAGGGCCACTGCATGAGGTTTGCCCATTTTTAGCGCATAATAATACCCCATAATCCCCTGCAAGCTTGAAAACTCATACACCACTTCACTTAGCAAGTCTGCCTTAGAAAGCCTTATTGCCTCTACTAGCTCCCCTTTATCCACACCACTTACACTCAAATAAGATAGCAAAAAGGTAGCGATCTTTATCTCCCTCTCTGTTTTATCTAGCATACTGCCCGCATTATCAATAAAGCCAATATTCTTAAGCCCCTCTACATCAAGCCCCTTATTTAGATCGTTTTGGTAGAAAAACATAGCATCCTCAAGTCTTGCCCTAAGCACCTTTTCATTCCCACTTAAAACAAGGCTAAAGTCCTTGCACATTGCATTGCTCACAACGATAAAATGATTTTTCAACTTCTCATGCCTTGCATCTTCATACACCGCAAAATAGCGCTGATTCTCTTTCATAGAAGTGATGATGATCTCTTTTGGTAGCTCCAAAAACTTAGAATCAAAACTACCCAAAAGCACTTTAGGCGATTCAGTGATAGCTACTACCTCATCTAAAAGCTCTGCATCTAGCTCGACTGCTATATCATGCTTTTTTTCTAAAGTGGCAATCTGCTCTAAAATCACAGCCCTACGCTCATTTTGATTGATAAGCACACCATGACTATCCATCACCTCTTGATACTCACAAAAGCTAGAAATCTCTACCCACTCATAGCCATCATTCTTGCGCAAAAGTGTAGATGGCTTACCAAGAATACCATAGCCACAAAACTGGATAAATGAAGAATCTAGATAAATCATTACATTACGAATAGGCCTGATAAAAGAGCTTTGCACTTCACCCCATCGCATAGGTTTGCCAAAATGAAGGGATTTCAAAAAGCAATCAAGCACTTCTTTAAGCAAGATGCTAGTCTCTATACCTGCAACCCGCTTTGAATAAAATAGCACTTCCTTGCCATCTTTTAGCTTATAGGTTAGATCCTCTCTTTTGATCTCATTTTTTGTCAAAAAGGCTTGGCCAGCCGGCTTTAAGGCAGCATTTTTATCCCCATTTTCAAAAGCAATAGCCACAGGAGGACCATAGACTTCTTGCAGGCTATCTTCTGTCTTTAGTGGGAAGTTTGAAGAAAATATGATCATCCTTCTTGGAGTAAAGTAAAACTGCCCACTCGCAGTAATCCCCTTGCTAGCAAGCGAGGCCTCCCATTTCTCAGCAAAGTTACCAAACTCCCTTAAAAAGGGCAGTGCTGGTAGCTCCTCAACCAAAATCTCTATAAACAACTGCGCATCTTGCATCAGCTTTCCTTCACCTATAAGTTTTCACATATTATAGCCATTTTTAGTTTATGTATTTGGTTGCTAGGCTCTTAGGCCAAATGCTTTTTTGCTATAATCTCAAAAAGTCTAGTTTTAGGAAATACCTTATATGTCTAAGCCCTTTTTATTTATGCTAAGCATATTAACCTCTAGCCTATTTAGCTCCACTCTTAGCCTCTCTAGAATATCCCTACCATGTGAGCATCCTCGCGACTTTACCAAAGAGCAGCAGCAAATCTTGCTTAAAACCTACGACTATGCTAGGCATACTGACTTTAAATGGATACTCCCTGCTATCGCCTGGCAAGAATCTTGTGCTGGTGCCTATCCTATCAACTTCAAAGATCCATCAGCAGGGGTATTTCATGCACACATCCCCAATGTCTTAAAAAAATACACCACCCTAAAAGATACTTCCTTAAATCGCAATCTTGTAGGCCAATACCTGATCCAAGATTTTGACTTTGCGCTAAAAGTCGCCATGAATGAGCTTAGATTCTGGGATAGGGGTGATCTCAAAAACACGATCAAATCCTACAATAAAGGCAGCTCTTGGAAGCGCAACCACAAAAGCGATATCCTTGCTGAACGCTACTACACCCAAGTGATGGAAAAAGTACAGATCCTAAAATCCTACCTACCCATGCTAGAAAACACCACTAGCCTAGATACTATATTTGATACAAAAGCACAAGCCAAAGATACAAATATTTCAGAAAATAAGGTAGATTCCAAAATAAAACAACCTGAATTCTTTTTGCTTAAAGAACGATGAGCTCTTAAGGAGATATCATGACAAAGATTAAACAAAAAACCCTGCTTATCATCACTGATGGTATCGGACATAGTGAGAATGACCACTACAATGCCTTCAAGGCTGCCAACACTCCCACCTATGACAGGCTTTTTAAAGAAGTGCCCCACTCTCTAATCTCAACTTATGGCATGCATGTAGGCTTGCCAGATGGGCAGATGGGCAACTCTGAAGTAGGGCATATGTGCCTTGGCAGCGGGCAAGTACTCTATCAAGATCTAGTCAAAATCTCACGCGCCCTAAAGGATGGGTCTTTAGCTAAAAATGAGCATCTAAACCACTTTTTAGAAAGCACAAATCACATCCATCTCATGGGTCTAGTAAGTGATGGGGGCGTGCACTCCCATATTGATCATTTTATCGGGATGATTGATATCATCCTATCCCTCCACCCTCAAAAAACCATCTTCCTGCACCTCATCACAGATGGCCGTGATGTCCTCCCCCAAAGTGCTAAAGACTATATCTCCACCATCCTAAAACGATGCGATAGCCATATCCACATAGCCACTATTAGCGGTCGCTTCTATGCTATGGATAGGGATAAAAGATGGGAGAGGGTAAAAGAAGCGCACGCTGCTATTGAAAATGGAGCTAATCAAAGCAAGCTAGATATTTTAAGCTACATTGATTCTAGCTATAAAGAGGGTATTTTTGATGAGTTTATCAAGCCAGCTAGCTTTGAGGGCTACAAAGGACTGTGTGAAAATGATGGCGTGATCTTTATCAACTTCCGCAGTGATAGGGCTAGAGAGATCATCATGGCGCTAAATGGAGAGATCCCTGAGATCCCTACGCACAAAATCCCAAAAATCCTGACCATGACCCCTTATGACAAAACCTTTTCTCACCCCATCCTCTTCCCCAAAGAAGATGTCAAAAACACCCTCGCTGAAGTCATCTCTTCACACAATCTCACACAAGCCCACATCGCTGAAACTGAAAAATACGCGCATGTGACCTTCTTTTTTAATGGTGGGATAGAAGAACCCTTCTTGGGTGAGATGCGCGCCCTCATCCCATCCCCCCAGTGCAAGACCTATGATGAGTGCCCACAGATGAGTGCCTTTGCCATCAAAGATAGTGTCTTAAAGTTTATGCAAGAAGGGTGCGATTTTATCGTAGTCAATTTTGCCAATGGCGATATGGTCGGCCATACTGGTAATTATCAAGCAGCCATCAAGGCTGTAGAAGCTGTAGATAGCTGCCTTTGTGAACTTTTTGATCAGGCCAAAAAGCTAGATTATGGCGTGATACTAACAAGTGATCATGGCAATTGCGAAGAGATGAGAAATGATAAAGGCGAGATACTAACAAACCACACCATAGGAGATGTATGGTGCTTTATTATGGCTAATGAAGTAGAAAAAATAGATTCTGGGAATCTAAGCAATATCGCTGCTAGCGTGCTAAAAATCATGGGCCTAGATATACCAGATACGATGCAAAAGCCACTATTTTAGATTCTTAAAATAGCCAATTAGCCATCTTATCTTGCTAGATACTCATTGCCTAAAACCCCTAAGCAGGGGGAATTTAGGATCTAAGACTTTTTAAAATCTGCAGTCCAACTACGCCTAGCAAAGAGGCTAGCACTCCAGATACAAAAGCCATGATAAAAAACTCTTGTTTGCTCATCAAAGCCCACAAAATCACACAAAAAACCACATAGGCCAAAATCCTAGATACAGATGCACTGATATTTAGCCCCAAAATAAGCTTTGAGAAGCGCTGCTTTTTACGCTCTGTCTGATCTAGCATCTTCAGATCTTCAACCTGCCTATCTATGCGCTTTTTTAGCGAAAATAAATTAGCTATGCTAATAAGCAAAAACCCAAAAAATGCCCCCTCAAAGCTAAGCACAAAATGCTTAAATCTAGCCACATCATCAAAAAAATAAAGCCCGCCATACATCAAAGCCAGGCATATGAGATTCCACGCACATAGTATCAAAAAGCAGCCTATTTTACACATTTTCTCTCCTTACACCTTCTCTCTGGTATATTTCTTTCCTAAGTATATTTTCTCTCCTATTATTTTAAGGCGATTATTTTAGCATTTTTAAATCTTGACTTATTTATTAGTTGCATATACAATTATTAATTATTTCTACACAAATCAAACAAATTCAATCCATACGAGTTAAGCCCATTTCACTTACTTTCTTAGCTCAATATTCTTAAAGGAAATTTATGAAAGCAATACAAGATAGATACCAAAGCCTATTATACGAATTTACCGAAAGCAAAATATTTAAAACCGCCCTGTTTTCTATCGCAGGGACCACTGTGCTTGGTAATACCATCATCGCCCCATCTCTACCAGCCCTGCAGAGCCATTTTGCCTATCTTGGCACAGCCATTGAGACCCTATCTAAGCTAATCCTAACCATGCCAGCGCTAATTTTAGTATTCTTTGCCCCTATTGCTGGGCTTGTCTTTGAGCGCTATGCTAGATTGCCTGTGATTTTTGCTGCACTTGTCCTTTGGAGTCTTTCTGGAGCGGCTGGCTTTTTGCTAGATAATATTTACCTGCTTCTTATCTCACGGGCTATCCTTGGCATAGCCACTGCTTTTTTGATGACAGGGGTAGGTGTCTTGATAGGGGATTATTACAGTGGCCATAGACGAGAGAAGGCCCTTTCTTTCCAGACTTTTTTCATGGCATTTGGCGGAGGGATATTTCTGATTCTAGGGGGCTATCTGGCCAACTTTGATTGGCGCTATCCATTCCTTGTCTATCTGCTTGGATTTTTGATTCTATTTCTAGCAGCCTATCAGCTCTTTGAGCCTATCAAGTCCATCCACCACTCCCATCACAATCAACCCTCAAAGTTTGATACCAAAAAGTTCATCCCTCTTTTTTTCCTGGCCTTTTTCTCCACTGCATGCATCTATATCGCCCCTACACAGATTCCATTTTTTATGGTGCATGATCTAGGCATGAAGCAAAGCAGTATTGGCGTGTGTATGGCTATATTTTCTGTTACGATGGCCATCGGGTCTTTAGGCTACCAGGCTATACGCAAGACTTTTAGTATTTATGAGATCTTTTTCATAGCATTTGCCCTTGAGGCAAGTGGCTTTGGTATTATTAGTATCTTGCATAGTCTTACAGGCATCATCATAGGTTTTAGCGCGTTAGGCCTTGCACTTGGCTTTTTTACTATCAATAATAGCTCTTGGCTTTTCAACCTCGCTGATGAGTCTGAGCGTCCCCGCGCATATGGCTTTTTGGCTAGCTGTATGTTTTTAGGCCAGTTTGCCTCACCTATCATCTCTCAAGCTCTAGTCCACCATGTAGGGCTTATCCACATGATAGGCATCGCTGCTTTTGCCTGCTTTAGCGTGGCCTTTTTATTTTTGTTTGCCAAAGATACTAAAACTAAGGAATCTCATGAAAGATGAAATCTTTTCAAAGCCTCAACATAAGCAGTTTGAGTTTGATACCCATATAGCCAGCGTATTTGATGATATGATCATGCGCTCCATCCCCTTTTATCGTGAGAGTTTGGAGCTTGGAGTCCACTTCATACTTCAAAACCTTGCTAAATATCAAAATGCCCGCCTCCTAGATCTAGGCAGCTCTAGTGGAAACTTCCTCATCACTCTAGCCTCACATCTCACTAGCCCCATAAAGCTCACAGGCATAGATAGCTCACCTGCCATGTGTGAGCATGCTAGACACAAAGCCCTAGCCCATGGCTATGATATCCAGTTTATATGCGAGGATATCCTCAAGGCCGACTTTAGCTCCAATCATGCTATTAGCGCTTATTACACACTGCAGTTTATAAGACCCATCATGAGGGCATCTCTAGTCAAAAAGATCCATACTTCCCTTGAAGATGGGGGGATCTTCATCCTAGCTGAAAAGATAAATAGCAGCGATAAGACATTAGATAAGCAAATGATTGAGCGCTACTATCAGTTTAAAAGCACTCAAGGCTACACACAAAGCGAGATCAGCACCAAGCGAGAAGCACTAGAAAATGTCCTCATCCCCTACACCCTAGATGAAAACATCATGCTTTTAAAAGATGCTGGCTTTAGGCATATTGAAGTGATTTTCAAATGGGTGAATTTCGCCACACTTCTAGCCATCAAATAGACTAAAAACCTAGCAGCCTCTTAGTAAATTGGAAACACCTTCTAAAAACTCCCCTACTTCCTGTTAAAAAGTCTTTAATTAAAATCTTATAAATATTCTGCCTTCCTAATACTTTTATTTCTAAAGGATTTTTTACATTTGGTATCAGTATATCTTTAATCGCGCCTCTAGGCTTAGATTCTGCCTTATTTACCTCTCTTTTTTTATCTGCTAGAGGGAAAACCTCACCAAGCTTGCTTTCTTTACTAACACAATAAATCTTTAATCCAAATTCTTTTTGTATCAGCTCTATGGCCTCAAGATCCGTCTGGCGCGAATGGCATGGGCTTTTAGCCTTGTCATAAAAGTCAGGCGCTACTTTTAATAGCCCCTTTTTCTTATGTCTAAAAGCATAGGCCTTCCCTTCATAAAAGTCAATGCCACTCATATAAATATCCCTATATCCATTAATCGCGCCAACTAAAAGCATCATGACCCCACTAGTGATCCTCTGCTCTAAATACAGATCATTATACTTCAGATAGGCAGCTACCTTTGGATAAGAAGATAGCAGCTCATATACCTGCTTCACTCCAGGGTACAAGTCACTAAAGCCATCAAACCCACTCCCAAAATTCTCACTCCCCCATCTCATCTGCGAGCAAAATACCTCATCCACCTCATACTCTCCCCTCCTTAAGAGCTGCCCTAGCGTATAATACTGCTCAAAAAACACCCCCGGATTGAAAAATACTGCCTTGATCCTCTTACCCGTATAGTACTTCTCTTCAAAATAAAATTGATTGCATCTATAGACATCAAACTCATCTGGCAAATAGCCTAGATCTGTATGCGCTAGAGATGGACCATTCCCAGCGATTAGTAACGCGCGCTTATTCTCCCTCATTCCCTTCCTTATTTGATTTCTAGCATCCACTTTTGCACCAGTGCATTTTGAGCCAGATCCCCGCCTAATACCAAAGGCCTAGGATCTAGATTCTTCTCTTTTTGATACTGGGCTATGCCGCTTTTTAGCGCCTTGCACAAAGTGGCCAAAACTCCATAGGCTATGCCATCATACTCTAGCCCGCCAAGCCTATAGCACAAAGGCAGGCGCAAGCCCTTGCTCACATCAATGACAATCTTCCCATCCACAACCTTAGTGCTAAAGTCCATATCACTAATTTGCTTAAACTCAAAGCCATGCGCCTCACTAACCGCACGCAAGTGAGGATTCTCCTCATTATCTAGGCTCAAAAGCTCATGGGTGATCTTTAGCACATCAGCCACATTGCTGCTCACCCTGCTTTCTCTCTGGCTCATACAAGCATCATAAAGACTAGCAAACTCTCTTTTGTAGTTTTCTACCAGTCGTGCTGTAAGCTTTGACTTTTTGCTAAGCGCCTCTAAGATAAGCCCCGCACTACTCTCAAAGCTAGCCTCTAAGATATTCTCGCCATTAGCCATGATCACAGTATTCTTAGAGTCTAAAAACACGCCTATCCCATCCCCCAAATCTTCATAAAACTTCTCTAAATCCAGGCTAAGACTCCTCACCTCTCCTAGCTCACTAGGCTTAGAGAAATGCCTCAAGCCCTTTCTCATCGGCTCTTCATACACGCCAAACTCATCCCAAAAATTTGCCTCACTACAAGCGATACATCCATGCCCAGCCTGGATAGGCCAGCTAGTCTTGGAGTTAAACTTCATCTTAGCGCAGTTATTAAAAGCATAGGGCCCCTTGCAGCCCACTTTATAAAGGCAGTAGCCCTCCTTATTCCTATCATCATCAAAGCTCTGTACAAAATCCCCTGACTCAAATCTTGCCTTACGCTCACAAGAATCATGCACGCTCTTACCATACGCCCACAACGCCCTATAAGAAGCATCAAGCTCTGGCATCCTACCAAAGATAAAGACATACATCAAATTTAGCACGATATTCATATCACTAGGCGGGCAGCCAGGGATGGTCATATAGCGCGACTTATCCCTCAAAAACTCACCCATCCCCTTGGCATGGCTAGGGTTAGGATGGGCAGCCTGCACCCCGCCAAATGCAGCACAAGTCCCCACCCCAAAAATCGCCTCTGCATTTTCTACCAACTCTAAAAGCTCACTCTTAGCACTCATAGCCTCTGCCCCAAAAGTCGCATAGCTCTCTGTAGAGCCATCACACACTCCCCCCTCTACCACAAGGAAGTAGCCCCCTTGATGGAGTGTATTTTTTAGATTCCTCTTAGCATGGAAACCTGAATCCACCATCAAAACATCATGATAATCTAGCCGTATAAAGTCTAAAAGTAGATTCTCCACCCCTGGCACTTCATTTCTCAAAAAGCTCTCCGTGCAGCCAGTACACTCACTAAGGCTAAGCCAGATAAGCGGGATATGCGGCTTCAAGCTTAGATACTTCTCCACAAGCCCCTTAAGCTCTCCCCCTAGCTTAAAGCTTTTTAAAAACACATCCACAAAGTTAGCATCCACCTCTTTTTGGATATTTCCCTCAAGCCCTGCGATCCTCTCTTCTAAAATCCCTGCTAAGTCCTTCATAGCACTCTCCTTATAAGAATCTAAAAGCTATTTTACATTTAAAATTTTATCTTAAATTACCCTTATAAAGTTCTATTTTTGCTCAAACTAGCTCCCCCACCCCCCATCTCACACCAGGGTAAATCTCTATTTATCAAGCTTCCTTTCTTAAAATATTTTTTATTTTTTACTCTTTTTTGGCTAGATTTATGAGTGTTTTCATCACTTTCAGAAATTTTTAAGCAAAGTTTACTTAGAATACTTTTTAGATTCTCTAAGTCTTAGGAATCCAAAATTTACTATAAGGAAATCTTTATGAAATCTTTCACTTTTAAGCAAGTGGGGGGGGGGGCAAAAGTTAAGTAACCCTAAACTCTCAAACGCTTCAATCCTCAAAAAATTCATTCTGTTTTTTCAAACCTATTATCGCTACTTCTTTGAGTTTAGCTCTAGGCTCTGTGAGCTTTGCAAATACTCCAACGACTCCAACGCTAAAAATCGGATCTCAAACTTTAGGATCAAGTACACAACTTGGAGATATCAAGCTGGAGAATAACAGCTGGAAAACTAATAATACCACGCATACCCTTACCTGGGAGCTTAGCGAAAATATCTACACACCTAAAGGCACTAGTGGGTTCAATGGTGTCAATGTCAAAGATAGTCTAATTGATAGCCTTATGCTAGAGTTTATTGGCAATGGCAGCACGACTATGGTCGTAAATAATCAAGCTAATCAGCCCAGCAAAGGAATCTTCGCAGCCATAAGGCCACAAAGCACTGAGGCTAGCCTGGAGCTAGACTTTGGACATAAGGGCTTAAAGGTAAATAAGCAGCTAAATGTAACCTTCAATAATGGCACTAACAAATCTGTAACTGTGAATAATCTAGGAGCTCTTGAAGGCAATGTCTCTATCTATGATACGACAGGGGGCAATACCTTCACACTCACTGCAAAAAGCATCAAAGGAAATATCGAGCTATCTGGGGGGAAAAATGACGGTACTGCAGGTGTCGCTACAAGTGATAGCAAGATCACTATTGATGGTGGCAACCTGGTGGGGAATATTAATACCGTTTCTGATGTCAACATGAAACAAGCAAATATCGATGGCATAAAAGGCCTTAGTGTAACTTTTGACAAAGGCGCTAATATGCAGGGGAATCTAGGTGACTATGCTGGCTATGATACGATCAAAAAGACGTTGATCTTTAAAGGTGGGGATAATAAGACAGTCATGAGCGGTAATATCATCTCCTATGGTACTGCTGGGGATAAGGACGTTAATGGAAGCAATATGCTTAATAACAAAGTGGGGAATCATGTGACCTTTGAAGCTGGTAATATGGAGGGGAATATCATAGCAGCCGCTATGAACCTGAATAGAACCAACTGGATAAGTCGCGGGTATAATAGCATCACCTTTGGTAATGGCACTAGCCCTAGCACTCACACCCTCACTGGTGGTATACTAGCTGAGCTAGCAAGTCATGGTCAATCAGGAGATTATGGAAGTCAATCTACCAATGCTATCACGATCAAAAAAGACTCTACCCTACATATCAAAGGCACTGGGAAAAAGACTGTGACAAATAGTGGCCATACCTACACATATAAAAATGGCTCTGCAGAAAACTATACCATCGATCAGGGCTCCATCACAGCCATAGATGCCGGTAAAAATGAGATCACACTACAAGAAGGCGCTACGCTAACTCTAGATGGCGCGCTGATAGCTAAGAATAATGCCACTAAGAAACTTAATCCCACTGGGAATCTAAACTTTGATCGGGGTGCTAGCTTCAAAGGAGCGATAAAAGGTGAAAACCTAGGTACCATCAATATCAATATGAAAACCACAAATAATACGATCACTGGAAATATCGATCTTAATAACGCTACGCTAAATCTAAAGCTAGGCTCTGAAGTAAATAATTCTACTCCAGAATCTGGTTTCACACACACTATCAATGGCAACATCGAAGCTAAAAATGCTTCTGTGGTGAATCTAGATATCGGTAAGGCCGGTGCTAAGCCAGGGTCTATCAATATCAATGGTACGTATAACACAGGGGATGCTAGCACGAGTATGGAGTTTTTCAGCTCTGCGACCCTAAAGGCAAATGGCGGTAGCACTATCGTCACAGACGGTAAAGTCTATGTCGGTGCAGATGCGGTGATCGATGGGATTAATATCGATAGCAGTGAAGTTAATCAGAAATATGGTAAATTTGTCATCGGTCAGGGCGCAGGTAGTGGAAATAGCCAAGGTGCTACTGGCAACTCAAGCCTCACTATCACAGGCAATGCAAAAGATCTACAA
>CASFYB010000009.1 GCA_949298825.1 uncultured Helicobacter sp. | reverse complement strand
AAGTATTATGGCCTGTGGTTTGATTGTAGCAGCAAGTTGTGCTAAAAGGATTTTAGATAATAAAGGGTATTAAGTAGTAAAATAAGAGATAAGAGGGGGAAATTTGAATTTTAAGGAGTTTTTATGAGGGGGATATTTTATTTATTTGTATGTTGTGTTTTTAGTTTGATGGCCGATCCAAAGCCAGAATTAAAGCCATCAAAATCAGAATTATTAGTCCCTTCAAGTGAACTGCCCTATCGTGAGTTTAAAAATGGGCAGGATGCCATTAATTGGTGGAATGAAATTTATGGCAGTCGTGTTTTTGACCAAGAAGAGAAAAAGATTATTTATGACTATACTTTTGGTAATTTTTTTATGATTAATGATAAATTGCGAATGGGCATACCTGTTTCCAAGCTTGCAAAAGAGGATCAAGAAAAGGTTGCCAAATTGGATGAAGCATTATCAAAAACTTATATTTTTGAAAATTTTATTGTTTATCGTTATGAAAAACTTGGATTTTTTACTAGGTTGATTCCATCTGATACTGTTTTTAGCAAGATATATAAAGATGGAAAATTTTTAGATGGAGCAGAAGGGTATTTAAATAAACTTATCAATAAGCGCTATAAAGACTATGGTTTTATGTCTACAACAATGATTAGAAATAGTGTTTTTCAAGATAGGGTAGTAGAGCTAAGGATCAAGGCACCTAGATCATCCAAAGCAGTTTTTGTTTCTATCAAGGATTTGGTAGCATTTGATAGTCAGTATGAATTGCTCTTTCCAAGAGGAAAAATTTTATTACTCGAAAGTTATGAGATTTCTAGTGATCGTAAAAACATCACCATTAATGTTAAGATGCAGCCCCCTTGTCTTTATTCTAGGAGTTGTGATAAGATTCATGTGGATAACTTAAGGCAGCCAGAGTTTGACTTGCAGCCAGCCAAGAAGGTGGATGATGATAACAAAATAGGCTCTCCTTATCAAAGATTCTAAAGGGGTAATATGCAAAATGCCATTAAAAGTCTTTTTGCTTTACAAAAAGATAATTTTCAGAGTGGAGCTACTCAAGGAGCAGGCTTTAGAAAGCAGGCTCTAGATACCTTAAAAACTGTTGTTAAAAAATATGAAGATGAAATCTTAGAGGCTTTAGCATTGGATTTAGATAAGAACCCTAAGGAGGCCTATTTTTCTGAAATTACCCAGATTTATGAAGAAATAAAGGTTGCAAAAAAGTGGGTTAAAACCTATGCTAAAGCACATCGTGTTAAAACGCCTTTTAGCCATTTTGGTGGCAAGAGTATGGTTTATTATGAGCCTTATGGGGTTGTATTGATTATTTCTCCATGGAATTATCCCATTAGCCTTAGTCTTATTCCGCTGATTGGAGCGATCGCAGCAGGGAATTGTGTCATATTGAAACCATCGGAGTTTTCTTTAAATAGCACAAAGGTTTTGCAAAAGATTGTGAATGAATGTTTTGAAGCTAGTTTTGTGGAAGTTGTATGTGGGGATAAGGATGTGGCTTCTATTTTGCTTCAAGAGCGTTTTGATTATATCTTTTTTACAGGCAGTGTTGAAGTGGGGCGTATTGTTATGCAAGAAGCAAGTAAGAATCTTATCCCAGTAACCCTAGAGCTTGGAGGAAAAAATCCTTGTATTTTGGAAGATTTTGATAATTTATCTTTAGCGACTAAGCGTATTGCTTGGGGGAAATTCCTGAATGCTGGTCAGACTTGTATAGCGCCTGATTTTTTACTCATCAATAATCAAATAGCAGCAAAAGCAATAGATTCTCTTAAGGCTAATATTACAAGGCTTTATGCACATGAATATAGAGGTGCTAATAAGCAGATTGCAGAGGCAATATTGCAAAGTAGTGACTATGGCAAAATCATATCAAAGAGACATTTTGATCGAGCATGGGGTTTGCTAGAAGAAGCAGTTAGTAAAAACAAGGGAGATATTATTTTTGGTGGCATGAAAGATGAAAAGAAGCAAAAGATATCCCCTACATTAATAGATCTGGGCCATGTTAGCCAGATAGTAGAGGGCTATGATAATTTAGATTCTACTGTTAAGAAAGCTTGCAGGATAAAAAAAGATATAGCCTCTTTAAGGCTCCTGCAAGAAGAGATTTTTGCCCCTATTCTTTTGGTTATTAGATATGATTCCTTGCAGGAATGCATTGATTTTATTCGCTATTTTGAAAAACCCCTTGCTTTGTATTTATTTAGCCAAGATGTAAAAAAGCAAAAAATGATTATTGATTCTCTTTCCTTTGGTGGGGGTTGTGTTAATGACTGCATTATGCATGTGGCTAATAAATATCTACCTTTTGGTGGCGTAGGTAATAGTGGTATGGGGGCCTATCATGGAAAGTATAGTGCTAGGACATTTTGCCGAGAAAAGTCGATATATTTTTCTCCAAATTTTGATTTGCCTCTGCGATACCCACCTTCTAATAAACGCTATTTTGGCCTCAGTGATCTTAAAATAGCAAGGTGGCTATTTGGTTAATTTGTGATTTCTGCAAGCAGGGCATCAAAAAACTTTTGTGTATTTTTGATAAATGGTGTTTCTTCGGGGATATGGTGAAGTTTGGCTAGTGTTGTTGGCTGGATAAATGAAACATAGGTTTTTTGATTCCTATTAAAGATCACGATTTTAAGTGGCAGGTCAATGGATATTTGAGGGTATTTATTCATCATATCAGTGCCTACTTTTGGATTACCAAAAATAACAACCATTGTAGGCTCTAAGCTTTTTTGTACCTTTTTTGCAGCCTCTGCTTGGTTGATTTTGGCAAAGATTGTCATGTCTTTTTCTTCAAGCTTATTTAAAAGTTTTTGCAATGTGATATCAAAATCATTTTTGCTTTCTTGGATGAGTGCATATGAATTAGCATTAAGAAGGCCAGCAGTCCCTAAAATAAAGGTAAAGATATGTAAAAGTTTCATTTTATTTCCTTGATTTTTTGGCAATTTTAAAAGAAAATGGTGAATGGAGTTTAAAATCCCAAGAAGGGAAAACTGATGATATTTTTCTAAAAATAGTGCTAGACTTGCAAGGTATAAGGAGTGGGACTTAGATTAAAATTATAGGGAAACTTATGCTTGAAATCCACTCTTTTGATCCTGTATTTGATGAAAATTCAAAGATTCTCATCCTCGGCTCATTCCCCTCGCTCAAATCCAAGGAATTTGGCTTTTACTACGGCAATAGCAACAATCGCTTTTGGGATGTGCTCTCTAGCCTTTTTGACACTCCAATCCCAAGCTCAAAAGACAAAACCCTAAGCCCCTCTGAAATCATCCATAGACAGAAGGCGTTTTTGCTCCACCATCGCATCGCACTTTGGGACTGTATCAAAGAATGCAAGAGGAAAAATCACAACTCAAGCGATGGGAATCTACAAATCATCAGTGCCAACAATATCGCCGATCTTTTGGCTCAAAGTCAGATAGAAGCGATTTTTTGCAATGGAAATATGGCGATGAGCGTCTTTGAGCGATACTTTAATCTCCCATCCATCAAACTCCCCTCAACAAGCCCTGCCAATGCAAGCTATAGCAAAGAGAGGCTGATAAAAGAATGGGGGAGAGTGAGGGAGTTTATCTAGCCAAGACTTTGCATAAAGTTAGCTTCAATTAGATGTAATTTATACGCTTAAGGGGAAGTATAAAAGCTTGACAAAGCGTTGATGAGGAGAAACTTGCTCTTATATTGATCTAAGATTCTAGACCTTTAAAAGAGCATTATAAGCAATCAAAAGATTTTGCTTATTTCACTCCCACTCAATCGTCCCTGGGGGTTTGCTTGTGATGTCATACACCACGCGATTGATTCCTTGCACCTCGTTGATGATACGATTGGAGATCTTCTCTAGCAGATCATGAGGGAGGTGAGCAAAAGTCGCTGTCATCCCATCAAGAGCCTCCACTGCTCGCACGCAGATGGTATTGTCATAAGTGCGATTATCCCCCATCACCCCCACACTCTTGACATTTAGAAGCACACAAAACGCCTGCCACACCTTGTCATAGTATCCACTTGCATGAAGCTCTTGGAGGAAAATCCTATCTGCTTTTCTTAAAAGCTCCAAATCCTCCTCATTGACCTCCCCCATGATCCTTATGGCAAGTCCAGGGCCAGGGAAAGGATGTCGCATTAGCATTGATTGGGGCATCCCAAGCTCTCTTCCAAGTGCTCTGACTTCATCTTTGAAAAGCTCCCTTAGAGGCTCGATGAGCTCAAACTTCATCCACTCAGGCAACCCACCGACATTGTGGTGAGATTTGATCGTTTTGCTTGGCCCCTTTATGCTCACAGATTCAATGACATCAGGATAGAGTGTGCCCTGAGCTAAGAATCTAATCTCCCCATCGCTATTGTGCTTCCTAGCCTCCGCTTCAAAAACTTCAATAAAAGTCTCACCGATGATCTTTCTCTTCTCCTCAGGATCTCTCACACCCCTAAGCTTGCTCAAGAAAATCTCCCTTGCATCCACGCTGATGAGTGGCACGCCTAGATTCTCTCTAAACATCGCTTCCACCGCTTCTCTCTCATCAGCCCTAAGTAATCCATGATCGACAAATACAGGGATGACCCTCTCTCTGATCGCACGATAGAGCAAAGTCGCCACCACACTAGAATCTACACCTCCGCTTACTGCACAGAGCACTTTACCCTCTTTGGCGATCTCGCGGAGTTTAGCGATCTCATTTTCTGCGAAATTGTGCATATTCCAATCTGTTTTGGCTCCACAAATTCCCACAGCAAAGTTCTCAAGCATTTTTCCCCCACACTGGCTATGCACGACCTCAGGATGAAACTGCAAAGCATAGATTCTCCTCTGCAAATGTGCAATCGCACAGTAATGCGTGTTTCCACTCTTTGCCAACTCCACAAACCCTTCAGGAATCTCTTCAACTTTGTCAGCGTGACTCATCCATACGATAGATTTTTGTTTGATATTTTTAAAAATATGATTATTGGCATCATTGTGATTAGTTTTTTCACTTAAATTAAGATCCTTTGCTTGTGCTTTTAGTGTGACCATATTTTCAAACGAAGAATCTGGCTCAAATCCAAGCTCAATAAAATCTTTTAGGCCTGATTTGTCATATTTATCCCATTGGGTTATAAAACTTGTGGCACCCATATGTTCTAGCTGGGCTAAAAAATCAATAGTAATTTGTTTTTGTGAAAGACTTCTATCAATAATATAGCATTCAAATTCACACACCCCATCTTTGATTTCATAGATTCCAAAAGCTAAGCTTTGATTATGATTATCAGTTTTTACACAGAAATTAGAAGTAGTATCAATGCGCTCTTTCAGGGTAGTAGCAATCTCATCAAGCATCCCTTTGCTCATAAAGCCATGGGCTCCAAAAAAGGAATTTTTCCATTTAGCAAAGACCTGCTCTTTATCTTTACTAGGCAAAAAGCTTTGATTTTCTTGTATATCCATGGGTTTAATGATCTCAAGCTCTGCCTTGCCAAACTCTTGTGCCTCTGCTCTAATCACACTTCCGCCAAAAAAATCTGCAATATACTGCATCCCATAGCAGATCCCTAGTATGGGTATATTGAGGTCAAAAATACCCTTATCTGGCTTATACGCCCCCTCCTCATACACGCTAGCAGGACCCCCGCTTAGGATGATACCCTTAGGCTCTCTAGCCTTGATATCCTCAATCTTCTCAAAATAAGGCACAATCTCTGTATAAACCCCAATCTCTCGCAATCTTCGTGCGATGAGCTGGGTGTATTGACTTCCAAAATCAAGGACTAGGATTTGCACTTTATTCATAAAATTTCCTTGCAATCAAATTTATGAAATTATAGCGTAAGCAGGGAATCTGACTAGAGCTTATTTAGTCTTTTGAGTTTACTAAAGCCATATATCCATAAGATAAGTCCACCAAGTGCGATCAGCCCAAGCACCATATAGGCTTCAGAGTATCCTATGTATTGTGCGATAAAACCACCAAGTAGACCGCTTAAAGAGCCGCCTATCCCTCCAAGCATTATCACAAAAGATAAACCAGTATTAATGCATCCACTCCCTTGAAGAAAGCGTGCTGCTAAAATCGGCAAGATAACCCCTACTATCCCTGCACCTATGCCATCTAAAAGCTGCACGATAATCATGCCTATAAGATGATGAAAGTTAGCTGCAATAAAGCCTCTAACAATTAGCCCAAATAATGCAATAGACATGAGCATAAAGGCAATCTTATCTAGATGGTGTTTGTATTTTGCATTTAGCTTTCCGCAAATAAGCGCTACTAAGATCATTGTGCTTTGGGCGATGATGATTGTCGCTGATGCATATGCCCCTGTAGAATCAACCCCAAGACTATAGGCCCTCTGGCTTAGTAATGGCAGCATATAGGCATTGCTAAGATGGAAGCAAAAAAGTACAGCTCCAAGGAGTATGATAGGAGGATTTTTGAAGATATTAGCTAAAGAGAAGGTGTGATTTTTTGTCTCGCCTCGCGCTATTTTGTGATCTATCTTTGCATCTTTGAGGAAAAAAAGAAAGACAAGAGAGAAAAAACTCATCAAAATAGTGATGATAAAAATAGAGGCAATACCATAATATAGGGCAAAACCAAAACTTATAATAGCGCTAAAGGTGGTGCCAGCATGTTTATAAGCCTCATTTTTACTCACCTGCTTTGCATAGTCGGTATTGCCTGTGATGCCAAGTGTGATGGCAGCAAGACTGGGGCCTATGAAAGCACCACATAGGGCGATGCTAAGTTGGGCTAAAAGTGTAAAGATAAATGAATGATAGATGTAGTTTAATAATGAGCTGGTGGCTATGCCAATGATACATAAAGCAATAAGGGAGCGTTTGTAGCGAGTTTTGTCAATTAAGATTCCAAAAGGAATGAGTAAGATTAGTGCGCAAAGTGAGGCGATCGTGCTGATTAGTCCGATTTCAGATTCCAAAAAACCTTTTTGTTTTAAAAATACGCCAAGATAGGGTCCTAGACCATCTTGTACATCGGCTATGAAAAAATTAAGCCACATAAGATGTGATAAAGACATGATTATCCTTTGTTTTGATTTGAGCTAGATTCTAGAGACTTGTTTATTCTCTATTCAGATAGGCTTTCACTTTTTTATAAAAAATAAAGTTTGCTCTAGGTAATAGGGTAGAATCTATTTGGTCATTAAAAAGAATATCACCCTTGCAGTCTTTGAAGGTGATATTAAGTCCATCTTTGGTTAGCTTAAAGGTGATGAGATTAGATGAGATTGTTGGCTTTAGTTTAAAAAACTTTGTCAATTCTTTTTGTAGGGAAGATATTAGCGCAGAATCTAGCTCTTCAAATATGGCATGGGCATATGGCTTTGGAGAGTTGTGATAAAAGATATCATAGGCTTTTTGTAATGCCAAATAGCTGTGTGTTTGATCATCCAAAGCATTTAAGATCATAATCTTGGAGTTAGTTTGTTTGAGCAGTCTATCAAGCGTGTGAAACTTGAATAAGTCTAGAGCTTGGCATTGTTTTAGATTGAGTGCATTGATTTTATTGAGGTTTTGCTCAATTTGAGTAAGAAATTCTTTGATGAGGTTTTGTTTTTGGACACCTAGGCGTATGTAAAATATTCCATCATGCTCTTCTGATTGGAGGGTATTTACCCCTAGTAGGTGCAAATCTTTGATGTAAAGATTGATATCTTGAGTAAGTGAGGAATCTAGCTTATTTTTATCGCGTTCTTGCCTGAGGCTAGTTTGAGATTGGATCATGATACTGATGCTACTAGCCAGGTCATTAAGTGCGTTGATTTTGGCATCTTTGGGATTTTTGGCACTGCCTATGCCTGTGATGATCTGATGATCATCATTTGGCTTTATAAACCATTTTGGCACAGCCCCAAGGCATAGAGAGATGCTAAGGATGAGCCATGGTATTATGAGATTAGGGCTTGGCATTGATGTCTTCAAATGCACTTGGTGGGAGGGTCTCAAACTGCTTAGAGAGATGATCTTTTAGGTGCTTTGTAGATGAGCTATCTAGATGGATAAGTACATAAAGATTCTTGCCCTCATCATCAATCCAAGTATCTTTTAGTTTGATGCCCTGGATATTGTGTTGCGTAGTTTCAGATACGATGCTTTTTACTTTTTCGCTAAGTTTATCATCCACTCTTTGCCCTTCTTTAGTAAGAGTGGCCTTGATCTTACTCTCAATGCGCTTAGATAGCTCGCCTCTTGCTGAAGTCATGGCTTCAGAGCGTGCAAACTGTATATTTTTATCGATAATAGGAGCACTTCCTACAGCACTATACTCACCATCATAACCATTAAGGACCCATTTTGGTGCATTTTTCCATCCTACTGTTTCTTTGGCTTGCTTTGAGATACTATTGCTAGCACAGCCAGCAAAGAAAGCTCCCAAAAATAGTATGCTTGCTAATAAATAGATTCTTTTCATTTTCTACTCCTTTATTACCATATTTGAGCATCGCCCATTTTAGATACTTCACGTTGATCATCCCAGATTACTTCACCGCTTTTAATATCTGTAAGAGTTAAGATTATAAAGTAATCTACTTTCTTGCGTTTGCCTATGCGGTGAATGCTTTGTGAGATTTTCCCTGATAGAGAAAGGCTTGGCGCACTTAAAGAACCTGCTTCTGTTGTGGTGTATTGATTGTATTCTTTATCATCGCGTAGGGCTCTAGCATCTTTGATCATATTATCTGTGCTACCTCCACTTCGTGAGATGGCCATCGTGAGGCGGAATTTCCCGCTTTTCCTCATCGCACGTGCTAGTTCGCGTGCTAGAAGCTCTACATCAATTTTTTGTGTTGTATCATTAATGATATCAGAGATGGCTAGTATTTTAGGCTCACTAGTTTTAAGATTCTGGACATAGGGATCTTGCATAAGGGATTGCACCATAGCATTCATGATATTTTTTAAATTATCATAATCTAGCCCCATGGTTACAAATTTAGCATCCATTTCTACATTGCTAGCACTGGGTGTGCATCCATGGATGATAAAGCTTAAAGGCAGCAATAGGGCATATAAGAATCTATTTTTGTACATTTTATTCTCCTTGGGATGTTAATAATCTTTTAAAGTAGGTATTTTTACTTGTATTGCGAATATAAATAATATCATCTTTGCTGGAATCTATAGCTTTAAAAATCAAGCTTTGAGTTTCATCAATTTTTAATTCTTTCATCTTGCCATCATTTTCTACTCTTAGAAGATAAAAGCTATTGGGCAGGGCTGTGATCATGCGAGTATCTGCACTAAGTACTGCGCGGTGTATGAGACTTGTTAAAATTCCAAGTCCTCTAAAACCAAAAGAGTTCTCTCCGGCTTTTTGGGCGATATAGGCTGTGATAGCTGGTGGGATAGATCGCAAGATAGCTCTTGTGCGGATAGCAGGTAAGCGCTTGTAAAATTCTGTCTCCATGAGATTAGAGAGTTCAAAGACATGTGTGGCTGGTTGATTATCAATGCTATATCTTTTGGCAAAAATCTCTTTATCCACAAGCTTTGGTTCAGCATAATTAAGCATGATCCCTCCACTAAGTGTGGTGATGATCATCGCACCATGTGGACTATCTAGTGCTATGGCCATGGCTGCTGGATTGAGAAATATATTTGGATCTATGGGCAAGGGGATGGAGATTTTGAGGGTATCTTTAGAGGTGATTTTCCCATCTTCTATGATAAACCAAATATAGTGCTTATGATCGCCATTTTGTCTTAGTTTAATAATATCTCTATCTTCTTGTAGTATGTAGTTTAGATCTTTGCCTAGCGCGCTAATGGCAGAAAAGTTATTTTGTGTAAGCTCAAATAAAACCTTCATATAAATGATCATGGGGTTGATGTAATGTTCATTAAAGCTTATATTTTTATTGCTCTCTTGGTTGGCAAACCCCATGCCAATGGCTAGATATTGTTGTTCTTGCGAGGAGTTTTCATTGGCCTTTTTGACATCATCAAGGTATTTTTGAGTATTTGCAAGTTCCTTAGCATAGTAGCTTTTTGCATCATTTTGGCGTTCTAGTGCTTGGTTTAGATATACTCTAGCATTAGCAAAATCATGTCTACTCATAGAATCAAGTGCTAGATAGTAGTTTACCATGCTAGCTTCATATAGATAGATGGGGTAGGGTAGGTTTAAATCACTGCTTAAGATTGCCCCGATATTACCAAAAAGACTTTTAGCAAAGTTTTGAATATTTTCTTGCATCAAAGTATCTGCTTGCTCTAAGAGCTTTGAGGTATTTTTCTCACCAAGATAAAAGCCTGTAATACCTGCTTGTACTTCCCAGAGTAGATCATCTTTATTTTTATCATTTTTTAAGTGAGAGGTAGCGATTTTATAGGCTTTTTTGGCATCACCACTATAGTAGGATTGATTAAAGGTATTTAAATCTGGCTTTGCGCAACCTGTGATACAAAGAAGGCAAAAAAGAAAACAAAAGAAGACGGGGAAAATAAGCCTAAAGTGCATAAAAACCTCATTAAAATAATTTATTAATTTAGCTATATATTTTAAATATTTAAAAGCCTTATTTTTGCATAAAGCTTTAGTAGAAAATTAACCTCTTTTTGGCTCTCTGTTAACTTTCATCGGTGATAATTAAAGGATAATTTTTATTGATTATCATGATCAGAAAATTTTATAATTTACACTAAGGAGAAACCATGTTAGTTACTAAAAAAGCACCTGATTTTATCGCACCTGCAGTATTACCAAATAATGAAATTGTTGAAAACTTTGAGCTTTCTAAAAATCTTGGTAAAAATGGAGCTGTATTATTTTTCTGGCCAAAAGACTTTACTTTTGTATGTCCTTCAGAGATTTTAGCTATGGATCATAGAGTAAAAGATTTTGAAGCTAAGGGATTTAAGGTTATTGGAGTAAGCATTGATTCTGAGCAAGTTCACTTTGCATGGAAAAATACACCTGTAGAAAATGGTGGTATTGGCAAGGTTAGCTTCCCTATGGTAGCAGATATTAAAAAGCAAATTTCTCGTGACTATGATGTACTTTTTGATGGTGCTGTTGCACTTCGTGGTTCATTCTTGATTGATAAGAATCAGGTCGTGCGCCATGCAGTGATCAATGATTTACCTCTAGGTAGAGAAATGGATGAGATGCTAAGAATGTGTGATGCACTGACATTCTTTGAAGAGAATGGTGAAGTGTGCCCAGCTGGCTGGAGAAAGGGACAAAAAGGTATGAAAGCTACAGCTGAAGGTGTGGCTGAGTATCTAAAAGAGCATGCTAGCAAGCTTTAATTTTATCTGCTAGGCCTTTGGGCCTGGCTCTTTTCTCATATTTCCCCCCTCTTTTTGATTTATATAGTAGAATTTTAAAAATTATTTGAGCTATATAATGAAAGACCTTTTTATATTATTTGTACTGGCTATTACTCTTTATGCGCGATCTGATGATCCATCCCAATTTAGATCAGCCAAATCTAATTTATTGCCACCTATAGATACGCCTTATCGTGAGTTTACAAAAGGGCAGGATGCCATAGATTGGTGGAATAGCATTTATGGAATCAATGTCTTTACCAAAGAAGAGCGTGATATTATCTATGAGTATACCTTTGGTGACTTTTTTATGATTAATGATCATTTGAGGGCAGGCAAACCAGTCTCTACGCTTACTGAGGAGCAAAAATCAAAGGTTAAGAAGCTAGATGAGGCATTATCTAAGACTTATATTTTTGATAATTTTATTGTCTATCGTTATGAGAGGCTTGGGTTTTTATCTCGTTTGATTAAAGAAGAGACTGTATTTAGCCAAATCTATAAGGGAGGGGCATTCTTAGGGGGAGCGGAGAAGATTTTAAATACTCTTGTTTCTAAGCGATATAAAGATTATGGATTTATGTCAACAACGATGATAAAAAATAGCGTTTTTCAAGAAAGGGTAGTGGAGCTACACATCAAAGCGCCCAAACAGACAAAAGCAGCCTTTGTGTCTATTAAAGGGTTGGCTGCTTTTGAAACCCAATATGAACTGCTTTTTCCAAGAAATAAAATACTTACTATTGAGGGGTATAAGATTTCTGATGATAGAAAGAGGCTTACTATTGATGTACAGATGCAGCCCCCTTGCCTTTATTCTAGAAGCTGTGATGAGATACATGTAGATAATTTAAAACAACCACAATTTGATCTAAAACCAGCAGAATCTACAAAATATAAAAACCCTGAAGATACGCAGTCAAACTCTACAACTCTAAAAGGTCGCACTAAATATAAAGCTTTTTAAGGTTTTTTATCTTTTCTCATCCCCAGTCCATCCCCAGTAAAGCATGTTTTATGTTTTATTTGGGTTTGTTTAAAAATATATTTTAGTATGCTAAAAAGTCCTATTTTGTAGGGTTTTAGTAATGTTTGTGTATTAGGCTTGTTTTATGATTTTGCAAGAAAAAGAAGTGGTCGGAGTAGCGGGATTCAAACCCACGACCTCACCCACCCCAAGGGTGCGCGCTAATCAGGCTGCGCCATACTCCGATAGCAAATGCTTGGAAAATTATAGCAGATTTTTTATCAAGCCTTATGCCTAGCCATAATTATTTGGGAATAAAAATTGCTTTATGATTTAGAAAGTTATTGAGACCAAAAGGATTTGGATGAAAAAGATTCTATTTGTATTATTGT
The DNA here is from genome assembly GCA_949298825.1 of uncultured Helicobacter sp. Classification (GTDB taxonomy): domain Bacteria; phylum Campylobacterota; class Campylobacteria; order Campylobacterales; family Helicobacteraceae; genus Helicobacter_H. The sequence goes on along the minus strand of CASFYB010000009.1, from coordinate 53,498 downwards.
GTTTGTCTGCTTTATGGGGTGAAAAGATAGGAGATATAGCCAATATTGTTGGTGTGAGGGAAAACCAGCTTATTGGTTATGGCCTAGTGATTGGCCTTAATGGTACAGGTGATAAGACAAGTTCAAAATTTACGATGCAATCAATTGCCAATATGCTTGAATCTATGAATGTTAAAGTATCACCAGATGATATTAAGTCTAAAAATGTTGCAGCAGTTATGATCACCACCAGTCTTCCTGCGTTTGCTAGACAAGGAGATAGGCTAGATATCCAAATCTCATCTATCGGGGATGCCAAATCCATAGAAGGTGGGACACTTATTATGACTCCATTGAGCGCTGTGGATGGCAATATTTATGCTGTGGCACAAGGTAGCATCTCACTAGGAAGTTCTCAAAACTCTTTAAGCGGGACGATTGCTGGTGGTGCAGTCGTAGAAAAGGAAGTAAACTATGATATTTATAACAAACAGGGAATCACTTTAAGTCTTAAGCAGACAAATTTTCAAAATGCAATTAAGGTGCAAAATATTTTAAATAAGACTTTTGGAGAAGGCATTGCTAAGGCAATTGATCCTCGTACTATCAAGATGATAAAGCCACAGGATTTAAGTATGATTGAGTTTTTGGCCTTAGTCCAAGAGGTGAATGTGGATTATAGCAATCGAGAAAGAATCATTATTGATGAAAAGAGTGGGACAATTGTAGCTGGCGTGGATATTATCGTGCATCCTGTGGTAGTGAGCAGTGGAGATTTGACGATCAAGGTGACAAAAGATTTCTTGGATGAAAAAGATTCTCAAAAGATTGATAATAATGCATTTTTAGATCCAAACTATAATCTTATCAGCTCAAATGGAAAGCCTACGACTATCTCTAGCGTGGTAAAGGCATTGCAAAAAATGGGTGTGAAGCCAAAGACAATGGTTTCTATTTTAAATGCGATTAAGCAAAGTGGCGCTATCAGTGCAGAGATTGAGGTGTTATAATGAAGATTGATAATACGATGGCATTAAATGCAATGCAAAAATCTGCCCCTAAGATCGAGGCTAGTAAATCAAAAAATGATATAGAAAGTGATAAAAAGCTAAGAGAACAGACAGATGCTTTTGAGGCTTTGATATTAAAAACTTTGCTAGATACATCATTGAAGTTAGATAATCCACTTTATCCAAAAGAAGCAGGGAGTGATATTTATCAGAGTATGTATAAGGATACTCTGGCAGAAAGCCTTAGTGGTGGCTTTGGATATTCAGAGCTTTTGTTTAACTTTTTAAAAGAGCAGCAAGCGCTTAAACGCTAAGAAATTAGTTAAAATATGGCAAAAACCATAGGGGCTGCCATGGATAAGCAAGAGTGCATACAAGAAGGCAATCCATCCCTGCAGGATGGAGATGCTAAAGAGAATATTTTAGAGCATTTTAACGTAAGTGATAAACAAGAATTATTAGACTTGCTTAATGAATTTATCACACAGAGCTATAAGGTTGAAGAGGAGTTTAGAGAATATAAAGCACTCTATCAGCATGTGATTGAAATCATCCCTCAAGCCATATGGGTTTTTAATGACGATTTGAGTATTTTTTACCGCAATACTCAAGCACAAAATCTCCAAGAAATGATAATGCCTATGATCAATAATCAATCAAACATGTTAGATTCTTTAGAGATGGATTTTGGGAAAAAAACCTACCTTTTACAAAGCAATGCGCTAGAAAATAAATTAATTATCACAGCTACTGATATTACCGCACAAAAGCGTCAAGAGCGCCTAGCGGCTATGGGGCAGATCTCAGCGCATTTAGCCCATGAGATACGAAATCCTATCGGATCTATCTCTTTGCTTGCAGCTACGCTGTTAAAGAGGGTGGAGACAAGCAATAAGCCTATTATATTTGAGATACAAAAATCACTTTGGCGAGTGGAGCGTCAGATCAAGGCGACATTATTGTTTTCAAGGGGACTAAATCTAAGTCGTGCAGTCCATGCCTTAGCTGATTTGCAAGAAGAGTTAGAATCTATTTTAAATCAATATACCTATACTAAAAATATTTGTGTAAGTTATGATTTTAATGTAGAGAGCTATAGCTTTGATTTTGATCTGCTTGGGATCGTGCTACAAAACTTTCTTTATAATGCAGTTGATGCGATTGAGGATAGTGATGTGGAGGAAGGAGAGATCAAGCTTTGGACACAGTTGGGTGATCAGGGGCTTTGTTTTTTTATCAAAGATAATGGCAAGGCAATTGAGAATAAAAATATTCTTTTTGAGCCTTTTGAGACGACAAAGCTTAAGGGAAATGGCCTAGGTCTAGCTCTTTCTTTGCAGATTATTGAGGCTCATAATGGGAGCATTGAACTTTTGGATGAAAGTGAAAAAATCTTTAAAATTATCATTAAATAATCTTTATCAAATCATTTACAAATTTGCTATAAACTCATTGCATAGATTAGAAAAAGGAGTTTAAAATGAAAAAAACAATTTCACTTCTAAGACAGCTTCAAGCAGATAGTATAGTGCTTTTTATGAAGGTTCATAACTTCCATTGGCATGTACGCGGTAGCGACTTTTTCCAAGTGCATGCAGAGACAGAAAAGATTTATGAGATCTTTGCTGATATGTTTGATGATTTAGCAGAGCGCGTAGTGCAGTTGGGGGAAAAGCCAGTTGTGACATTGACTGAAGCACTTCAAACCTCAAAGATTAAAGAAGAGAGTAAAACAACTTTTCATTCAAAAGATATCTTTGCTAGCATTTTGAAAGACTATGAATACCTTTTAGAAACATTTGTAGCGCTATCTCAGAGTGCTGATAGTGAGAATGATAAAGTGACTGCATCTTATGCAGATGAGCAGGTGGGTCATTTACAAAAATCCATTTGGATGCTAAAGGCTGCCCAGGGGTAATTCATCCAGGGCTGTTTGAAGAGGTAGCGCTTGCTACCTCTTCAAACTTTAAAACTTAGTCTACACCCATCATCAATCCATAAAAATAGTAAAATACTTTTAAGCTTCCATTTAAGGGGTATGATATGAACTTTGAGCGTGAAATAAATAGGGCTATGTCAAAAGCAAGCAATGAGGATATTGAGCAGGAGTTGCTAAGTGCCGAGGCTCTTTGGCAACAGGTGCAAAATGATGGATTCTTAGAGCCAGAAGGTGGTGTTTTACAAAAATGGGTGGATGTGATTTTGCATGCTAATCCAAATATTGTTTGCCAAGAATTGCAGAGAATCTTAGAGCTTGTTACTTTGCAAGAAGAAGTGCTCTCAAGCTTAGGAGCATCTAGTCGGGTAGATGAACTTTATAGGCAAATGCACTCTGATAGTACACTAAGAGAAAGAATAGAGATGGCTAAGCAAGATTTTGCCATTCAGTCTATGGGTAATATTCTTTCTAGCGAGTAGAGGTGTGATTAGATTCTTCTTATTTTGTTTTTTTACTATAGGGATTATTTTTTCTAGAGAAGTTGAGTGGAGTTTTTCTGAAGTTTTTGAGCTTAAAAAAGATCAGCTTATTAATGCTAGGGTATCTGGAAATGGTATAGATAAGCCCCTTGTTTTGCGTTGGACTTTGTATAAAAAAGAGGGGTTAGTGATGCTTTTAAGATATGATAAGGTCCCCTATCAGTTTATCCTCTATCCATATGAGGGGCAAAAAAGCTTTAGGCTAAATCTAGATTCTCAAAATTTACCAAATCATAATGAGCTTTTAATTGTTTTTGAAGGTTTTAGTGAGGCTAAGGCCAAGATAAAGCTTTTGATGCAAGGTGATATGAACTTTGAAATCAGTAAATAACTTAAGCAGAGATGAGGCATGGTTTTTATGGCAGTCTAGTTTTAATGGCTGCTAATATCTTATTCTAGTAGTGTGGCTGAGGATAAAAATACACCAGCTTCCTTAGAGCAGTAGTTTCAAAGTACGATTAATGACTTTAAATAATGCCTTTTTAAATAAGGCAGATTCTAATAATCAGACTTATAAACAAGCCTTAGAGAATTTCAAAAGCAATCACACAAGCGCTAGCAAGGCTTTTATGGATGTTGTAGATGAGCTGCCAAAACAGAAGAAAAAGCAAGCAAATAAAGAAGAAAATAATCTACTCCAAGATCAAGAGGAAGAATAGATTCTTAGGCTAGAGCATTAAAACAATCGTGTTAAAATGGCTGAAAATTGAGTTGGTCTAGAGGATGGCAATGATAGAGAAAATTAAATCTCATATTAATCAATCTTTAAAATCATTGGAAAATGAAAATATTACTCATCTAAGCTCCCATCTTAGTCATGGAAAAATGCTAAGATCTAAGCTTATGTTAGCCATAACCCCAAATCACCCAAAAATCCTAGAGCTTTGTGCGATTGTTGAGATGATCCAGAGTGCTTCGCTTTTGCATGATGATGTGATTGATGAGGCGATGAGTAGACGTGGGGAAGCCTCGATGAATGCGGTTTTTGGCAATAAAAATGCCATTATGCTTGGAGATGTTTTTTACTCTCAAGCCTTTTATGAGCTTCTTTCTTTTGATATAAAGATCGCCAAAAGTATAGCAAGATGCGTGGTTAGGCTTTCAAGTGGCGAGATTAATGATGTCATGATGAGCAGTGCCTTTCAGAGTGATGAGAAGCTTTATTGGCGTATGATTTCAGATAAGACTGCTTCCTTGATCGCTGCAAGTAGCGAGTGTGCTGCTATTCTTGGGGGACTAGATTCTGAAAAATATAGGGATTATGGGGAGAATCTAGGTATTGCTTTTCAGGTTGTAGATGATATGCTAGATGTTTTTGGAGATGAGAAGATGCTTGGCAAGCCTGCAATGAGTGATTTTAAAGAAGGTAAAAGCACGCTTCCTTATCTACTTTTATACCAAAGGCTTAGCACTCAGGATAGACAAAAGCTAAAAAGCTTTTTCAAACAAGATGGCTTAGAGATTAGAGAGTGGATTTTGGCAAAAATGCATGAAAATGATATTTTCAGTCTTAGCCAAGAGATCGCTAAAGATTATGGGCAAAAGGCGTTAAATGCAATTAGCAAAGAAAAAAATGAACGCTTAGAATCTATTGTCAATGAAATGATTTTTCGTGAGTTTTAGCCCTGATCTTAAGGAGATGTGATGCCAGATTTTCACTATGCTACATTGGGTTTTAGCCATCATAAGACCCCTATTGAGTTGCGCGAGAAGCTAGCTTTTGATGGAGAGATGGAGGTGGGGGGCTTTTTGCGCACCTTATTAAGGGAATCTAATGGCCTTATTCCAGAAGCCCTTTTGATCTCTACTTGTAATCGTACGGAGTTTTTTTTCATAACAGCAGAGTTTGATGCGGCCTGTGATTGTATTTTAGAGGCATTATCCAAGTCTAAAAAGATTGAGACAAGCAAGCTTAAAGAGGTATCACAAGCCTATTATTCTACAGATGCTATTCATCATATTTTTTCTGTAGCTAGTAGTTTAGATTCTGTTGTGGTCGGGGAGACACAGATTGCAGGACAGCTTAAGGATGCCTATCGTTTTGCCCATGAGAATGGCTTTTGTGCCAAGGAGATGACTAGGATCGTGCATTTTGCCTTTAAAACAGCTGCCAGAGTGAGGAATCAAACTCAAATCTCAAGCAATGCCATCTCAGTAGCCTCTATCGCAGCCCAAAAGGCTAAAGCCTTGCAAGAAGAGCATGGTTTAAAGCCACATGCCTTAGTAGTGGGGTTTGGCCAGATGGGCAGCCTTGCTGTTAAGCATCTTTTGAGTGATGGTTTTAAGGTGTGTGTACTTTCTAGAGATATTGAAAAGATTAAAATAGAATCAGAAAATCTTAGCATTAATTATTTCAACCAACTAGATAAGGTTTTGGGGGATTATCCGATTGTCATATCAGCAACTGGAGCATTTGAAGCTGTGATTAATGATGATTTGCTCACACAGTTTAAAAAAGAGGGGAAAAGATTTTATTTTGACTTAGCATTGCCTAGAGATATTGAGATTGATAAAGAGCGTGCTAGAGAGTTAGATATCAGCATTTTTAGGGTGGATGATTTAAAACAGGTGAGTGAGCAAAATTTATCTGAGCGCCAAGAAAGCCTAAAAAAGGCTTATCAGATTGTCGGTATAGCCACGATGGAATTTGTCCAGTGGATACAGACTCTAGGCGTAGAACCTTTAATAAAAAGTATTAGAGAAATGGCTAAAAACGCCTCTTTAAAGGAGATAGAGCGCGCTATTAAAAAGGGTTATTTGCCCAAAGAATTGCAGTTTAGTGTTGAGAAGATTCTCCATCAAGCATTTAATGTATTTTTGCATAAGCCCACCCAGATTTTAAGAAATCATAGCACCAGGCAAGAATCTGATATCATCATTGAATCTATTAAAACATTCTTTGGCATTGATGAAAGTGTATTTATTAATGCCTATCAGTGCGAATATGAAAAAAAGGAGAAGTGATGCGCCTATCACAGTATTTTATCCCCACACTTAAAGAATCTCCAAAAGATGCGGTTTTAAAAAGCCATCAGTTGCTAGTGCGTGCTGGCTATATCCATCAGGTTGGTAGTGGTATTTATCATTTTTTGCCTCTAGGTAGGTTGGTGCTAGATAAGATTTCTGCCATCATCAAAGATGAGATGCAAAAAGCAGGGGCGATAGAGCTTTCATTGGGTTTTGTCACCCCGGCTTCTTTGTGGCAGCAGACAGGGCGTTTTGAGAAGTATGGCAAGGAGCTTTTATCTTTTAAAGATAGAAAAGAGAATGACTTTGTGCTTAGCCCGACATGCGAGGAGAGCATCACAGATTTAGCCAAGCAGTTTATAAAGAGTTATAAAAATTTACCTAAAAACTTCTATCACATTAATCTGAAGTTTCGCGATGAGGTGCGGCCTAGATTTGGCCTATTAAGAGGGCGTGAGTTTGTGATGAAAGATGCTTATAGTTTCCATGAAAGCTATGAGGATTTAGAAAGAGAATTTTTAAATATGCAGCAGGCATATTGCAATATTTTTTCGCGCTTGGGGTTAGATTTTCGTGTGGTAGAGGCAGATAGTGGGGCTATTGGTGGAAGTGGTAGCAGAGAGTTTATGGTGCTAGCAGATAGTGGAGAGGATACTATTGCTATATGCAACTCTTGTAGCTATGCGGCTAATCTTGAAGCAGCAAAACGCAAAAAACGCCAAAATGATGCCCCTCCTCCCAAGGCCAAGCTAGCCAAATTCCCCACACCAAATGTAAAAAAGATTGAAGAGGTTGCAGAGTTTTTTAAAGTAGATTCCTTTTATATTTTAAAGGCTGTGGTTAAAAAGGTGATATTTAGCGCAGAGATGCAAAGAGCGCCAGAGCTGGCTTACTTTTTTATCCGTGGGGATGATGAGCTGGAGGATGTTAAGGCGCTTAATGCCTTAAATGCGCAGAATCTAGGTGCATTGGAGTTGGTGGATGCGAGTGTTGAGGAGATCAGATCAGTCGGGCTTTATGAAGGGTTTATAGGACCTTATGCCCTAAAGAACATCACTGGTTCTGAACTTATTTATTTTGATTTGGATTTGGAAGAAGAGAGTGGGCTTATTTGTGGGGGTAATGAATTAGATTCTCATTTTGTGGGCGTAGATTTATCGGAGTTTGAAGGGCTAAGATATGCAGATTTAGCCTGCGTGAAGGAAGGCGATTTATGTCCTTTGTGTGGTGGTAGCATCAGATATAAAAAAGGTATTGAAGTGGGGCATATTTTTAAACTTGGCACGCGATATTCAGAAGCACTAAATGCGCAGTTTTTGGATCAAAATGGCAAGGCTAGGCCATTTATTATGGGATGTTATGGCATAGGGGTGAGTAGGTTAATGCCTGCAGTTTTGGAGCAAAAGGCTGATGAACTTGGATGTGTATGGAGTGAGGCTATCGCACCATTTGATGTTGTCTTGCTAGTATCTAATCTCAAAGATGAAGAGCAGAGAAAATTTGGTGATAAGCTTTATGATGAGCTTATGGCCGAGGGCCTAAATGTATTGTATGATGATAGAAATGAGCGCTTTGGCTTTAAGATGAAGGATTTTGAATTAGTGGGTATAAGCTATGGGGTTGTTATTGGCAATGCGCTAGAGAATGGTGAGGTGGAGGTTATCAAGCGAGATGGGATGAAAAAAGTGATCTCTAAATCTCAAACCAAAGCTATTCTTGAGGCTATCAGGACTTTAGGGGGTGAGCAGTGAGGCGCATTATCAAGCCATTATTATTTTGTTATTTGATTATAGAGGTGATAGGTATTTATTATTTTAGCTCGCATATGGGATTTTTCCCCATGTTTATGGAGATGATTATAAGTGTCTTCATAGGGGCTGCGCTGCTTTTAAACATCCGTTTTTCTTTTATGCAAAGTTTGCTTTCTTTGATGCAGGGAAGACTTGGCTTAGTAGATATTTTTAGTGGAAATTTGGCTAAAGTTATTGGTGCAGTGCTTTTGATTCTGCCAGGAGTGCTTTGTGATATTATAGGTATTTTATTGCTTGTGTTTGCTTATGCGATCTTAAGGCAGTCAGATGAAAAAAGAGATAAAAGCTTTCAAAGAGATGAAGTGATTGATATAGAAGTATCAGATACTAGTATTCAAAAGGATGATGAGCTTGTTATCGGGACAAGGGGCAGTCTTTTGGCTCTTTGGCAAGCAGAGCATATCCAATCTCGCCTAGAATCTGAGTTGGGGATAAAATCAAAGCTAAAGATTGTAAAGACAAAGGGTGATAAGATCTTAGATGCGCCTTTATCTAAGATCGGGGGTAAGGGGCTATTTACCAAAGAGCTTGAAGAGATGCTTTTAGATGGTAGTATTGATTTGGCTGTGCACTCTCTTAAGGATGTACCAGTGGAGTTTGTAGAAGGCTTGGACTTAGCTTGTATCACTACAAGAGAGGATGTGAGGGATTGCTTTTTGAGCTTGAAGTATGAGAGCTTAGAGGCATTGCCTAAAGGTGCGCGTGTGGGGACGACTTCACTAAGAAGGTCAATGCAGATTAAAAAGCACCGCCCTGACTTGGATACACAGAGTCTAAGAGGGAATGTGCAAACTCGCCTAAAAAGACTTGAGGATGGTGACTTTGATGCTATTATTTTGGCAAAAGCTGGCTTAAATCGCTTGAATATTGATTCTTCTCATGTGCGCTATATTGTGCCTTTTAGCATCGAGGAGATGATACCTGCTATGGGGCAGGGTGCATTGGGGATTGAGACAAGAAAGGATAGTGAGATTTTTAGATTGCTTGCTAGATTGAATGATGAGAAAACTGCCCTTTGTACTCGTGCAGAAAGGGCATTTGTGCGTAGGCTTGAGGGGGGGTGTCAAGTGCCAATAGGTGTGCATGCTAGTATTAATGGAGATAGGATGCATATTTGTGCTATCTTAGGCTTGCCAGATGGTAGCAAGAGTATCCATGATGCTATCACCTGTGAGGTCAAAGAGGGTGAAGCCATGGCTATAAAATTAGCAGAAAGTTTTATAGATCGTGGTGCAAAAGAGATACTAGAGAGGGCACAAAACTGGCTTTAATGATATCTCTTAGATGGCTTGCTTAGGCTCTATTATGTTCTTGGCATTTTGCACATACGACAAATAGCCGCATATCATGGCTGATGAGTTTGCAGCCACTATTTTTTGCAATTTTGATTTGCTGCTCTTCAATGGCAGTATCTACAAACTCTTGTATATCTCCACATTCAAGACAGATGATATGATCATGATGCTCTTTTGCTGCGATCTCATAGCGCTTGCCGCTTCTATCTGTCTCTAACGTGGTGATAAACTTCTCTTTTTCTAAGAAATTTAAGATTCTATAAATAGATGAAATTGAGGTGTTTTTATCCTTGACTTTAATCTCATTGGCAATTTCTTCTGGACTTAGATGCGTGCGGTTTTTATAAAGCACAGAGATGATTTCTTCACGTTGTTTGGAGTTTTTTAAACCATTTTTTTTGATGGATACTCTAAGCCGCTCTAAAATAGATTCTAATGTCTCAAGTCGATTTTGCATTCATTGCCTCACTTAATAGTTATAATTCTCATTTTTATGCAATTTTAGCATAGAAAAATCAAATGCTATCAAATGCCATATTGTAAAACTTTTATTATAATGTTTGCTTAATATAATCTGCGGCCATTTTGAAGGAGAATATAATTGTGTTTGGTAGTTCAAAAATAATAGCTCTAAAGCTTGCACAAAAGGATACTGAAATTGCAAGATTGCAGCAAGAACTAGAAGTTTATAAGCATCTTTGTAATTTGAGCGTTGAGGAGATGATTTGTGGGATTAAAGAAGGGCGTGTTGTTTTTTTAAATAATGCGGCACGCAAAATAGAATCTAGCATTTTTGAAGGCATTGATTTTTCTAAAGAGCATGTTGTTATAGAAAATACACTTTATCATAATCAATCCTCAGAGATCAATGGAGTGACCTATCATCTTTTAAGTAAGATTGATATTAGAAGTGATAATAATGAAGGCATAGATCTTTTTGCTTCTTATCATCAGAGTCTAAAAATGGGGATTTCAGATGCACAAAGCTCTTTGTGTAATATTTTGACAGATTTAAAAGAGATTTTACAAAGTGCAGAAGATGCTCAAGAGAAGAGCAATGATGGTCTAAATTTAAGCCGGCAAACAAGTCAATATGTAGAAGAACTTTATACCAAGATGCAAGATGCAATCACTCTGGTTGCATCCCTTGCACAACATAGCAGTGAGATTACAAGTGTTATTTCACTTATTGATGATATTGCAGAGCAGACTAATTTGTTGGCCTTGAATGCTGCTATTGAGGCTGCGCGCGCTGGTGAGCATGGTAGAGGGTTTGCTGTGGTTGCTGATGAGGTGAGAAAGCTAGCAGAGAAGACGCAAAAAGCTACTAAAGAAATTGCAGTGGTTGTCAAATCTATGCAGCAAGAATCTAGCACGATACAAGAAAGCATTGAAGCTACCAATCAGTCTACCCAGCAAGTACGTACAAAAATAGAGACACTCTATAGCCTTGTCAATCAGCATAAGATTGGTGCTAAAAAGGCCAAATATGCATTACTAAACCTTAATAATCGTATTTTTTGTGCCTTGGCCAAACTGGATCATACTGTTTATAAAAATAATCTTTATGCGCTTTTATTTAGCACCTCTAAGGAGTTTAATCAGGTTGATCATACACAATGCCGCTTAGGAAAATGGTATTTTGAGGGTGAGGGTAAGGAGCATTTTGCAGATACTCAAGGCTACAAAAAGCTAGATGCTTATCATTTGGGTGTCCATAGTAATGCAAATGCGCTGGCTAAATCCATAGAAAAAGGCCCGGAGAATCTGAAAAAAGATATGATAGATAAGTATGTCTCTGAAATGGAGCATGCAAGTAGTAATGTGATTTTGAGTATTGATGAGATGTTTGAGGAGAAGCAAGCTACTATTCTTGAGGCCATAAAAAAAGAAAATCAATCCTAATGCTGTGATTTAAAGGGATGGGTTTGATGAGATTGCTTTGTAAGAAGTTTTTGCGTATTTTGCTTGTGCTATGCGCAGTAGGGATTTTTTCTTTACTGGTTATATGGCTATCCTTGCAAGATGATGTGGCTAAGATAAAAAACTATCGACCAGAGCTCGCTACCCAGATACTAGATAGAAAAGGGGCTTTGCTGGCTAATGTTTATGAAAATGAACTTCGCTTTTATGCAAAGTTTGATGAGATACCCCCTCGTATGATTGAGGCCCTTTTGGCCGTAGAGGATACTTTATTTTTTGAGCATCATGGCATTAATTATGATGCGATTTTTCGTGCGATTTTAAAAAACCTACGTCATGGTAAGTATTCAGAAGGGGGCTCCACACTTACCCAACAGCTTATTAAAAACACGGTTTTAACACGTGATAAAACTCTTTATCGTAAGTTAAAAGAAGCACTTTTGGCCACTCAAATTGAAATCATGCTTACCAAAGAAGAGATTTTAGAGCGGTATTTAAATCAGACTTTCCTAGGGCATGGCTATTATGGTGTTAAGACAGCAGCACAAGGGTATTTTAAAAAATCTTTAGATCAACTTACTTTAAAAGAAATAGCTATGATAGTAGGTTTGCCTCGTGCCCCAAGCTTTTATGATCCTACAAAAAATATCAACTTCTCACTCTCACGTGCTAATAATATTTTAGAGAGGATGTTCACTCTTGGGTGGATTGGCGAGAGTGAATATAAGGTGGCATTAAATGAGGTGCCTACAGTCTATAATCAATCTTTAGCACAGAATCAAGCACCCTATGCAGTAGATATGGTTTTAAAGAAGCTGAACTACATCCAGGATCTTAAAACAGGGGGCTATATAGTAAAAACTACCATTGATCTTGATTATCAAAACATAGCCCAACAATCTATGCAAAATGGTTATGATTATGCTATTAAGATTAATAAGCTTGAGAATACAGATAGCACTTTAAATGGTGCAATGGTCGTAACCCAGACTAAAACAGGTGAGATTCTAGCTCTTATTGGCGGGATTGATTATTCTAAGAGTGCTTTTAATCGTGTCACACAGGCTAAGAGACAGATAGGCAGCACTATTAAGCCATTTATTTATCAAAATGCTTTTGATTTAGGCTACTCTCCAGCAACAACGATCCCAGATGTAGCTAGAAGCTTTGGTAATAATGAGGAATACTGGCGCCCTAAGAATGCTAGCAATGCATTTAATGGTATTGTCTCTTTACGCTATGCCCTTATCCACTCTTTAAATTTGGCTACTATTAATTTGGTTGATATGGTGGGGTTTGATAAGACTTATCATGCGCTAGAAAGTTATGGATTTAAGCCCACAGCAAAAAATCTGACCATTGTTTTAGGCAGTCTTATTGCCTCGCCAATAGATTTGGCCAAGGCTTATTCGCTTTTTTCAAATGGAGGGACTATTTTAGAACCAGAGATAGTCAAAGAGATTATCTCTCGTGATGGCAAAGTGCAATATTTTTATGTCAAACAAGAAGAGATCACATCCCCACAACAAGCATTTTTGGTAACTTCTATTTTGGAGGAAGTAGTAAGAAGTGGTACGGGTAGGCGCAGTAGAGTAAAAGGAGTGGATGTAGCTGGGAAAACAGGTACAACCAACAATAACAATGATGCATGGTTTTGTGGGTTTACGCCTGATATACAGGCTATTATTTGGTTTGGTAATGATAATAATGGCTCTATAGGCACAGTAGGTGGTGGTACTAGTATAGTAGCGCCGATTTTTTCTAGCTTTATTAATGGGGTTTTAAAGATCGATCCTGGTATGCAAAAACGTTTTAAGATTCCAGAAGGGGTGTATCAAAGAAGCATTGATGGGGTTAAGTATTTTTATACAGATACTTCAAAGCTTCCAGATAAAAAGATTAATGAAGAAGAAAATAAGCTTATATTCTAGTTTTTACTCTCTTTCTTAATCAAGATGCGTTAAAATCATAATTAAAAAATATAAGGTGAGCATATGAAGCTAAAATCAACTCATATTCCCTATGTATCCAATAAAATTGCTATTGAAATTGCTAATTCTAGTCTTTTGGAGATGAAAACTTCTTTGGAAAAAGTTGCGAAGGTTGCTGCTGAGGCCTTTAGTGCTGATATTAAAAAAGAGCAAGAGATCGATGCAAGAGTAAAAGAGCTTTTAGATGAGAATCTAGAAAATATCGAATTTATGCGCGCAGATGAAAAGCAATTATTTTGGATGATCAAGCGTCAGATCGCTCAAGAGAGAGGATTTTCACTATCTTGGGAGGATAGGTATAATGAGCTTTCTCATAAGATTTTAGATGAGTTGATTTTAGAGGGTTTTATTAAAATCAAAGTTAGTGAGAACCTGGTAAAAAACCTTATCTTCAAGGCCATTGATACCTATGCGCAGGCTTATGAAGAGATAGAATCTAGCGTGATTGACAAGATTAGAAACTATAAGCGTAAGCTTTTGGCAGGGACTGATGAATATGAACTTGTTTTTGAGCAGCTATATCAAGAAGAGTTAAAGCGTCGAGGATTTTAATGCAAAAGGCATGGCTATATTTTGAGAATGGTATTTTCCTTGAGGCAAAGAGCTTTGGTGCTAGTGGGAGTTGTGTAGGTGAAGTAGTTTTTAATACAGCTATGAGTGGCTACCAAGAGATTATCACTGATCCTAGCTATGCGGGGCAGTTTATCACCTTTAGCATACCAGAAATAGGTATTGTAGGTACAAACCCTCAAGACTGGGAAGGTGAAAAAATCCACTGCAAGGGTATTTTAGTGCGAGAATACAATGAGATTTTTTCAAACTTTCGTGCTAAGGAGAGTTTATCTAGCTTTTTAAAGGCTGCTAATATCATGGGTATTTGTGGTGTGAATACGCGAGATATTATTAAGATTTTACGCACAGAGGGTGCTATGCACCTTGTGGTCTCTACTGAATACAGCGATCCTAATAAACTAAAAGAGATATTGCAAAATTCAGAACGTATAGAAGAGATTAACTACATACAGAAAGTAAGTACGCCTAAGAGCTATATGCACTCTAGTTCGGTTTATGACTTTGCTACTTTTGAGTATGCTAAGCCAAATAAAAATGGCAAAAAGATAGTAGCTATTGATTTTGGGATTAAAAAGAATATTTTAAATGAGCTATGTGCGGTGGGGCTAGAGGTAGAGGTGTTGCCAAGTAACTTTAGTGCTAATTCTCTAATCCAGCGTTTTAAGGATGGAGAGATTAGTGGTGTATTTTTGTCTAATGGTCCTGGTGATCCAATGGTGTTGAAAAATGAGGTAGCAGAGATTAAAAAACTCATCGCTGCTAAGATCCCAATGTTTGGAATCTGTTTAGGCCATCAGCTTCTTTCCATCGCGCATGGATATGAGACTTATAAGCTAAAGTTTGGGCATCATGGTGGTAATCATCCTGTTAAAAACTTGCAGACAGGAAAGGTAGAGATCACTTCTCAAAATCATAATTATTCAGTGCCAGATAGTATTGAGCAGATTGCTACAGTTACCCATCGCAATCTTTTTGATGGTACGATTGAGGGTATTGAATATAAAGATTCTCCAATTTTTTCTGTACAACATCATCCAGAATCAAGCCCCGGCCCAAAGGAGGCTAGAAGCTTGTTTGAAAAATTTGCCACTATGCTAAAGGCTTAAGCTAGCCCTTTAGATGGCTTCCGTGAGGATGAGCATTGTGAGGGTTGTTAGATCCTATGTGACTTGGATCTCCATCCTTAGAGATGAGGTAGGCACCCCCAAAGCCCTTTACAAATCTTCCTTCTAAAAAATCCAGTCTGATAAGATAGAAATCAGCAAAGTTGCGAATGCTTTTAATGCCGTTACTGCCGGTAGATTCTAGTTTGTCTAGCGCATTTTCAAACTCATCACTCCCCCTTTGTATAAACTCTGCTTTGGCCTTATAACGTAGGCGTTTGCGTAAAATGATAGATTTTGCTTTGCACTCATCTTCTAAAAACATTACTTCAATTTTATCTGGGTTGTTTTTAATGTTTTCAAAGTGCTCAGCTGTGGCAGAAATATAAATATAGTTTTTATTATTGATTTGGATAAGTGGTGCATATGAGGCTAGAGGCATGAGATCTTTACTGATGGTGGCTAAAACAATAGAGCCAAAATCTTTTTTAAATAGCTCTATTTCTTTTTTAATCTCATCATGCTGATTTGTTGTCACAGATTGACAGAGCTCAATAATTGTATTTTTGATGCTTTTCTCATCAGCTTTTTGGGGAAACTCAATCCTTAGTTTTTGCATATCATGCTCTAAGTCTAACCCGCCAAAATCAACACCCACAAGCTTTACTTCCTTGATATCTTTGGCATTGCCAAACCTTTCGCATAGTTTGATAAGCTCTTTTTGATGATGCTCATTCATATGATTGATGATATTAGAAAAGTCCATAATAACTCCTTAGATTAAAATTGATAGCGCCCTTGTATAAAGTAGCTTCTACCAATAGCTGGCAGAAAGGCTAGCCCCACTACGCTATCTGTACTATCTGCGTTATAAAAACTATAATAAAAACTATTGAATAAATTAGCAATACCACCAGTAATACTAAAATGCTTGGTGGTGAAACGAATACCAATATCTGTAAGATTATAGGCTTTGATTTTATTTTGTGCACTATCTCTTTGTGCCCCATTAAAGGAGTTTTGAGTATAGAGGCTAAAGTATTTACTTAGCTTGTAGTCTATATTTATCGTTGCTTTATAGTTGCTTACATAGGGTATGAGATCATTTGGGGCATAGGTAGTGAGTGAGGATTTTAAGATCCTAGCATCAATATAAGTAAAGCTTTCTATAAGCCTAAGCCTATCTTCAAAAAAGCTTTGCTCACTAGCTAGCTCTATGCCACCTCTATGAGTTAGCCCTAGATTCTGCGTGGAGAAGCCAAAGCCACTATGTGGGCTACCAGTGGTAAAAATCTCATCTTGTGTCAATGTATAAAATAGCGTAGCCATAAACATAAAATTATCATTAGCAAAAAGTTTGCTGCCTATCTCAAAGGTATCATAGTTTTCAGATTTAAGATTATTATCTTGATAGTTGTTACTAATGGGTTTGTTTGCTAAGTTGTCTGGGTTTGGTGAGCGGAATCCATGCTCATATTTTAAGTATAGATCACCCCATGAAAAATGAAAGCTAGGGATGAGCTCAGCAGCAATATTATGGCGCATCCCAGTGATGGGGTGGTAGAAGTGACTTTGATCTATGGGGATGCTGCTTGGACGATTGGGCGGCATTGTTGGACGATTAAGATTTAAGATTCCATTTCCATCATATCGACGATACCCACTGTAGTTGGCCAGCTCATAGCGCATACCTGTGGTTATGGAAAATAGTTTATTGGGATTGTATTTTTCTATGGCATAAATTGCATTGCTAAATTTTTTGGCATCTACATAGGTGTGTATTTGATGATGATAGCTCATGGCTGCAGAGTTGTAGTTGATAGTAAGTGGGAGGTTGCGCAGGGCTTTATTGTACAAGAAGTCATAGCCAAGGATAAGATGTCCTTTATTGTGCAAGAGTTGGTAGTTGGCCTTAAGCCCTGCTTTTTCATCTGTAAAGAAGGCATGATCTTGCACTACATTTGTATTTGGTAAAAGCCTGCCTTGATAGGAATAATCTAGGGTTTGAGTGTTTTGCTTATAGAGTGAGTTGTGGTTTTGATAGTATGTATTGATTTTTAGTTTTTGATTTTGAGATAGCTTGATGAGATACTCTAGCCCAGTGGAGAATCTAGTCTGATAGATTCTTATGATTCCATTGCCAGGGGTGTTTCTTAGGTCTTTGGTTATATTTGGATAATCACTAAAACGCAGTACAGGAGAAGTGTGCTCATCGCCACTATAATAGGAAATATCAAAAGAAAGACTCTGATCTTTAGAGATATCATAAGTAAGACTGCCAGCAAGATTGCTAGTAAACTTTGTATCATTATCCCTATATCCGCTACCAATATTGGCCTGTGCTGAGAGTTGTGCATAAAGATCTTTGGCTATTGGACTTGCGATCTTAACATCAGCCTGTGGACTAAGACCATTGGCATATTTGTAGTTGATCCCAGAGGTAAGATAGAGGCTTTGATACCTTCTTTTGGTGTTGATGCTAACTACACCTCCACGTGTGCCATTGCCATACATCACCGCTCCCCCACCAGGTAGTATTTCAATGCTTTCTATATCATGGATTCCGATAGATTGTAATGGCGTGGTGCCATGAGAGGAATCTAGCATATTGATTGCAATGCCATTTAGCAAAACTTGCGTAGAAACATTGGCATTAATACCCTGACCTCTAAGATCGATATTAGGACCATTTCCATTGTTGCTAAACCCGCTAAAGGGTATGTAAGAGAAGAGCTCAAAAGTAGAGTTATAGCCTTTATTATTTATCATTTCCTTATCTACAGCATAGGTGTTGCGATTTAGCTCATCAAGTTTTGTTAAAAAGGGATTGTTGATAATTTTGTCAAGTTGTTCTTCTTTGATGTCATCTTCAGCACAAAGAGGGGCTAGAGTACAAAAAATTAATAACAAACCTCTTTTCATTAATTATCCTATATATTAATTATAATAATCATTATTATAATTAAATGGAATCATAAAGTCAAGTATGATAAATTCAAGAGAGATGAGGCTAGATTTTGTAATTTAAGCTTTTAATAAATCTTTATAAAAGAAAATACAAACCCCAATAATAATCACTATTAATCCAATAATTTTTTCTAAGCTAATTGGCTTTGGTATCAGGCCAAAAGCACCTATGCTATCTAGTGTCAAACTCATGACAAACTGGCCGATAAGCAAGAAAATCACAAGAGGCGCTAAGCCAATTTTTGGTGCACATAGTGTTGTGGTAAAGACCACAAAAGCTCCTAAAATCCCACCTAAAAACTTCCAATATTCAAGATGGGCTAAAGATTTAAGATGTGCGCTAGTAAGTTGTGAAGATAAAAAAGCAATGATGGCTAGACAAAGCGTACCTATAAAAAAAGATATAAATGCGCCAAAAACAGGGGATTTAAATGCGCTTGCAGATAGGGCAGCATTAATAGGGGCTTGTAGGGCTAGGGCTAATCCAGCGCCAAAGGCTAATATAATATATAACATTTTTTCTCCTTAGATCTCAAGATATTCAAAACAAAGAGGTGTGCCTGCATCAAGATCGCATTTAAATTTTTTGCCAATAATATTATCTAAATGTCTTGGGTGCAATCCAGCATAAGGGCGCAAAGAAGCAACATTTTCTCTTGTGAGAATCTCACCCTTTTTAATCTTTTTGGTCACAAAGAGGCTTCTGGCAAAACTGCGTTTATTTTTATCTTCATTTTCTCTTAGCTTTCCATCTCCAAGAGCTGCATGAGATTCTTTAATGAGTTTTGCCATCTTGCTAAATTCAAGTGCATCCATGCTAAATTCGCTATCAACACTTTTAATGTCCTTATTGAGTATAAAGTGCTTTTCAATCATGCTAGCACCCAGTGCAGTAGCTAGTATGGCACATAGATCCCCTAAGGTATGATCTGATAGACCCCATTTGACATTAAAGCTAGCAAATTCTTCCCCAAGACTAACCATACCTAGTAAATTGGCATCAGTGATTTTGGCTGGATAAGCACTGGTGCACTGCAAGAGTGTGATATCCTTGCAGCCAGCCTTTAAGCAGGCATTTAAGGCTTCTTTGATTTCTGCTTTGGTAGCGATACCTGTGCTAAGTATGATGGGTTTTTTAGTGCTTGCTACAGCGTATATAAAGTCAGTATCAATGCATTCAAAACTAGCAATCTTATAGCGTGGGCAGTTTAGATTTTCTAGAAGTTCTAATGCCTTGATACTAAAAGGAGAGCTAAATATTTCAATGCCTATTTTTTTAGCATAGCTAAAAAGCTCATCATGCCACTCCCATGGCAGCATGGCTTCAGTATAAAGATCATAAAGTCTATATCCATCCCAAAGCCCACCTTTGATTTTAAAGATTTCTAGGTTGCTATCAAGTGTTAGGCAGGAGGGCTGATAGGTTTGGATTTTAATTGCATCTGCATTGGCATCTTTAGCAGCCTTAATGGTTGCTTTGGCTAGTTCTAAGTCTTTGGTGTGATTGGCGCTCATTTCAGCAACAAGCAGTGGGGGAGTGGGATTTTTAATCATTGGCTATCCTAATTAGCAAGCAGGATTTACTTTCTGATATAAGATTACATCCTGATAGCTTTTATTGATATAGACAAATTCCTTAAGACATCCAGCATAAGAGAAATTATTTCTTTTATAAAGCTTGATAGCCTTAGAATTACTCTCTATCACTTCAAGTATCAGAGTATGTAGCCTAAAAGCATGGAAGGCAATATGCTCTAATCCTTGTATGATTTTATCCCCCACTCTTGAGAGTTCTGGGTTTTTGTAAAGGCCAAGTGTAGCGCTTTTATGGGCGATATTAATGCGAGTTAAAGATCCCACACCAAGGATATCATCCCCTTCCTTAAAGAGCCAATAGGCATTTGATGGCATAGATTTAAGATTTTTAATAAAATCAAGATGGGTTTGTAAGGAAACCACATTGGAGTTGTACATCCATTTGGAGATTCTTGGATCATTGCGGATTTCTAGTATTTTATAGAGATCCTCTTTAGATAGGTCGACAAAGTTTATCGCGCTGATATTCTCAAACTTAAAAACTTTTGCCATTTTCTTTCCTTATAAAAGATTTTGTAAAACTTCTTCTATTTTTTCACCAAATTTTAAACTAAGATTATTAATTTTTTGATTTTTTTTAAAGGTGAGTGAGTGCTCTAGGGTCTTAAAATCATCAATAAGATTTTCTAGATTGCTTTTTATAATCAGATTCTCTTTAGCATAGGCATTGACTTGATGGCTTTGGTTGTCTGCTGTGATTAGCCCGATAATATTGGCCTTTGTGGCTAGGGCCTCATTTAGCATCACACCTCCAGCTGTGATGATTATAAGTGAGCTTTGAAAGAGTGAGGCGATTTGGTCTTGGGTGCAGTTTTGATGGATCTTGGTGATTGGTTCAAAATTATGCATATAGAAATCATAAGGATAATGCGGGCCTAAAATAATATGGATAGAATAATGTAGCTTAATAGCAATAGGGGCTAGGAGGTCAAAACACTTTTGGGTGAAATTTTTTTCATCACTTCCTCCAAAGGTCAGCAGAATCTGTTTTTCTCTTTTTTTATCTGATGGGCTAAAGACAGGATGGATGGCCTGATATTCTATACCAGCATATACATGGGGATGATCGCCATAAAGTCCCATAGAGTTGGGTGCTCCATTGATGATGAAGCACTCTTTGGGGAAAGTGATTCTGTTTATATCATCAATGATGGCTACTTTTTTGAAAGACTTTAGTGCAAGTGCATAGGCTTGATATGGCGCTTGATAGCTATCAATGATGGCTAAATCTCCATCAAAAGATTTTAGATTATCTTGATAAAACCATGCTTTAGTAATATCCTGACCATCATAGATATGTAAATCACACTCTAAATCCATATTGTTTTTTTGGGCATAAGATAGGATGATCTCCCTCCATAATCTCATGCGCATTAAATGTCCCATACCAAAGCTTTGGGAGCTTTCAGTAAAGATGGCTATTTTTTGCATTGGGCATGTTTGAGCTGGTATTTTATCTCGGCTAGATTCCAGTCATCTATGGTATCAATATCTTGGGCTGATAGTCTAGGTAGTATGATGGGTAGAGACTGGGGGCTAAAAATCTCTCTATGCTCTAAAAAGCTTTGTGCCCATCCCCAGTAAAATGCGCCTGCATCATGATAGATGCTTTTTAGATCCTGTGAGCGAAAGCTCTGAAACTTAGGAAATAGCATAGTTAAAACATCATTATCTATGCTAAAGCCTCGAAATGGTGAAGAGGCAAACTCTGTGACAGAGAAAGCATAATCCTTATTATTTGTTTTTGTGATCGCATTTAGACCTTCAAGTAAAAAATGAGATTCCAAAAGTGGGGTGGCAGGATAGATGCAGCATACTAAATCAGAATCTAAAAGTCCAATCTCTTTGATCGCATGGGAGATGACAGGTAGAGTAGGCGTGGTATCATCACTTAGCTCATCAGGACGCTTAAGTGCTATGGCGCCTAAATCTTTGGCTAGATCTAGTATATCCTTATCATCGCTGCTAATAACAATCTCATCAAAAATATTGCATTCTTTGGCTAGCTTGATCGGGTAGGATAGCATGGGCTGCCCACAAAAATGCCGAATATTTTTTTTGGGTATCCTTTTGCTACCACCACGTGCAGGTATGATGGCGACTTTTTTAGCTTTGCTGGGTTGCATATTTAGCCTTAATAAGGATATTCTGTATCCATTGCATCAGTGGCAAATTTTTTCTTACTTGTAGAGCTAAGATCACCAAGATTGGCATATTGGATTTTAGCATCAGCAAGGAATTTAGATTCTACAGAGTTATCACGATTGATATCATAAGGGCGCACTACACCGCTAATTTTGATGACTTGTTTTTCGCCATCTACCAGTATTTCCTTATCGCCATAAACAAAGTAGTTTCCATTTTCAAGCACTTTAATAATACGTGCTGTGATTGTGAGGTTTAGGGTTTCATTTTTGCTTTGATTCCCCCCACCTTTAAAGGTGTTTGTGGTGGTAGGGCGTGTGAAGGTATAGTTTGTCTGATCATCTAGTTCATTTATGGTGCGGCGTTTGTCTGGATTTAGGCCATTGTAATTGATACGAGGAGATGTAGAAATCCCAGATGAGTTATTATTATAGGATTTAGATGAAGAATAGCTGGCACTAGAGCTTTCATTAATTACAATTGTAATAAGGTCATGAGGACGCATCGCACGGCGATCAGAAAATAGTGGCTTATCTCCTTGACCAAAGAGGCTGCCAGGCTGGGAGAAATCTGGCACAAAGTCTTTGCTAGGCATCTCTTCTACATAGCTTGGGGGATTGAGATCAATTTCTGGTTGATAGGCTTTTAGGGCTAGTGGTATAAGTATGATACTAGCGATATTTAGGGCTTTTTTCATCATTTCATCCTTGATATTTTATAGACTATTTTGGTTATAATAAAGCAAGTTTTATTCCACAATACTAAGGAGTATAGGATGAGTGAGATCAAAGAAAGAATCAATGCAGATCTTAAAATGGCAATGAAAAATGGTGATACCTTTAAAAGGGATGCTTTGCGTATGCTAAATAGTGCTTTTAAACAAGTAGAGGTGGATAAGAGGATTGTGCTTAAAGATGAGGATGTTATTAAAATCTTGAAATCTGCCTATAAACAACGCGAGGATGCTGCTAATGCCTATAAGGCTGCTGGTAGAGAAGATCTCTATGCCCAAGAGAGCGGTGAAATGGCACTTATTTTAGAGTATTTGCCAGCACAGCTTAGTGATGAGGATTTACAAAGAGAGCTAGTAATTTTGATTGAGAAATGTGGGGCAACCTCACCAAAGGATATGGGAAAGGTGATGGCAGTGGCTAAGGATTTGAATGCTGATGGCAGAAGAATCTCTAGTAAGCTAAAAGAACTTTTAGAATCATTGTAGTTTAAAATTATAAAATTGATTTATAGAAGAGTATCTGAAGTATAAATGGTGGAGCATAGCGGGTTCGAACCGCTGACCCCGACGCTGCCAGCGTCGTGCTCTCCCAACTGAGCTAATGCCCCTTAGTTTGTGGTGAGATTATAGCAGATTTTTAGGGCTTTTAGCCTTTAAGATTGTGCTCCATTTCATGATAGTGTTTTAAGTAGGTAGCATGCATAGTTTTTTCTAATCTTTCATACCATTCATCACCCCACTCATCAGGATGGAAGGCAGGAAGTATGACCATCCTAGCATTATTAGTAAGACTTTCTACAGGCGAAGTGTTAAAAAGTTTTTTGGTATGAATAAGGACGATTGGCTGGATTTTGAGATGAAATTTTTCAGCAAGGATTTTGGCTCCCATTTTAAAAGGAAGGAAGTTTTCATTACCCTTGCTGCGTGTGCCTTCAGGAAAGATGACAAGAGGGCGTTTTTGCTCTAGCTTTTCTTGTGCACTTTTAAGCAAAAAGGCCAATCCCCTTTTATCCTCACGATCAATAAGGATCATTTCAGGGCCCCTTAGTGCATACCCATAAAATGGAATCTTACCAAGCTCTTTCTTGGCTACCCAGCAGATATTTTGAGGATGATAGGCCTCAAGGCACATGATATCAGTTAGGCTTTGATGATTTAGGATGATTAATGTTGCGCTATGATCAAACTCACCGATCTTTTCGAGCTTAAATCTACAGAGTGGGAACCAGATCTTGCAGCTTCTTCTTGCATTGAATGCATTGTTTTTTTTACGCGTAAAATAGAGGAAGATAATAATAATAGCAAGGCCTATGGCCATCACTAAGCCAGCATAGATACCCTTTAGTTTGTTCATTTATGATCCTTTTTTATCCAGCCGATTTTATCATCAGGTGTTTGGATTTTGTAAAAGTCGCCATGCGAGCCAATGATCTGGACTTCTAGCGGTTGGGATGGTATGAATAGCGTAGTAGAGTTATGTGTGGGGAGGATTTTTATTTGCTCTCCAGTTTTGATGATTGTTGTATGGCGGTAGAAAATATGCCACAAAAGTATGAGGAATAAAAGTATCGCCACTAGCAAGACAAGCTTATGCCTCCAAATAAGGATATAAAGCGCTAGAGAGATGAGGATGGAGGCTATTAAAAAAAGCGTAGAGTAGAGCAAGAAAATATTTTTTGGCTTAAGGTTGTCTTGGGCAGCGACATTATCGTGGCTGATGATGATGGGGATGGAGATATTTTGAAATTGGTTTTTTGCTAGAGAGAAAAATTCAAAGCTAAGATTGGTGATATTTTTAGGAAAAATAAGATAGTAAACACCATGTTGAATATTTTGCTCTGATGCTTGGCTTATGGCTTGAAAACCTTGCTTGATGATTTGGGGGTTGGGGATAGAAAGATCCTCTAAATTTGCATTATCTGCTTCAAGTTCAAGGATGGTAATTACATTTTCTTCATCAAATATTTTGGTTTTTGCATGGAGGACCTTAAGAGAAGATGAGATGACGCCAGAATATTTTGGATTATTTTTGAGATTATAGACATCAAGCGATATTTTGGGTGATATGGCTATATCTTTATATTTTTGATTCTGTGTGATAGCAGTAGCTCTGATTTGTGGGATAGTGGCTTTTTTAGAGAGGATTTTATAAGTATAGCTGGCTTGATAGGAGCCATTATCTTGAAGCTGCCAAGAAATAGAATCTTCATTTAAAAGCTCAACGCCATTGCGAGGAGATGTATCAAAATCCACATTGACTAGCTCTGAGCCATCAAGCAAGAGCAATGAATAGGTGATTGTGATTTTTTGGCCTATATAGAGTGTTTTATCTAGTAGTTCTTTGGGTGTTGTGTTTTTGATGTAAATAATTTTTGATGGTGAGAAGCTTAGGCTATCTAGGTTTGTCTGGGCTAAGAGAAAGGATAGACCAAGACAAATGGCAAAAAGAAATCTGAACATAAAAGTTACCCTAAGAGGTTTTGTAGCATCGCTAGACCTTGGGTATTGCCAAGCAAGTGATCACTCGCACGTTCTGGGTGAGGCATAAGGCCAAAGATATTTTTATCTTTATTGCAGATTCCAGCAATATTTTTAAGTGATCCATTAGGATTATTTTTATAAGTGAGGAGAATCTGATGATTGGATTCTAACTCTTCTAAGGTAGCCTCATCAGCAAAGTAACTTCCATCTGCATGGGCTATAGGGATGGAGAGCATTTGATTTTTTTGATAGCTTTTTAAAAAAGCATTATCTGTATTTTGGACAATAAGCTCTTGAGTGTTGCTAATAAAAGTAAGGCTAGAATTGCGTTTTAGCGCACCAGGTAGAAGCTTAGCTTCAGTGAGGATCTGAAAGCCATTGCAAATCCCTAGTATAAAGCCACCATTATCAGCAAATTTCTTTATAGCACGCATGATGGGAGCACTGCTAGCAATCGCCCCACTACGCAAGTAATCTCCATGGCTAAAACCACCAGGCAGGATGACTAGCTTTGTATGGCTAGGTAGGCTTGTTTCTTGGTGCCATATTAAGGCACACTCCTGCTTTAGAATCTCGCCATATACATAGCGCATATCATATTGACAGTTTGTGCCTAGAAATTCAATAATAGCTACCATTTTAGTCCTCAATAATAATATTAAAATCTTGAATGACTGTATTGGCTAAAAGGTCATTAGCCATTTGAGTAGCTTCTGTTTTGGCAAGATTGGCATCATTGTGGCTAAAAGTTAGTGTGATTTTTTTACTCATCTCTACATGTTGGATGCTATTAAAACCTAGATTATGAAGTGCATTTTGCGTCGCTTTGGCCTCTGGATCTAGTACGCCATTTTTAAATGTGATGAAAATATGAGCTTTCATTATTTTCCTTTTTATTTAAGATAGGATGCGCTTAAGCACTTCTTCATAGGCGACCTTGACATTCCCTAGATCTTGTCTGAAAACATCTTTATCTAGCTTTTGATCTGAATCTTTATCCCAGAATCTGCAGCTATCAGGACTGATTTCATCAGCTAGTATGATAGATCCATCGCTAAGCTTGCCAAACTCTAGCTTAAAATCAATAAGTCTAAGATTGCGCGCTATGAAAAAATCTTTAAGGATAGTATTGATTTTTCTAGCTTGAGTTTTTAGGAATTCTAAGTCATCTTGATTTTGCGTGATACCTAGAATCTTGCAATGCTCATCTGTGATGATGGGATCATTGAGGGCATCATCTTTGTAGTAAAACTCAACAAGCACAAATGGCAGCTCTAAGCCATCTTTGATCCCTAAGCGCTTGCTAAGAGATCCGGTAGCTACATTGCGAACAACCACTTCTATCGGGATAATCTCTACTTTTTGACAAAGGATGTGATTTGGGCTTAGACGCTCTTTAAAATGGGTTTTGATACCATTTTTCTCAAGCAATTCAAAAAGTAGGCTAGTAATCTGACAGTTTAGAGCCCCTTTACCATCTTCATTGCCCTTTTTTTGTGCATTAAAGGCAGTAAGATCATCTTTAAACTCCGCAATAATCAAATCAGCATTGGTAGTAGAGAAGATTTTCTTTCCCTTGCCTTCATAGAGTTGCTCTTGGAGTTGCTCTTGAATAAGATCATTGAGATTCATTTATTATCCTTTGAAGTTTTTTGGTCTTTTGTATTGGTAGTAGGGTTTTTGATGATATTCCAGCTCTTTAATAAATCAATGGCAGTTTTGACTTGAATATCGTTGTTGATATCACTTAGTGTGATCATATCTTTTTGGTTTTGTTTCTCTGTTTTTGACGCATTTGTTTTGGTTGACTTTTTTTCTTCATCAAGCTTGGCAAGCTCATTTTGGAGGTGATTTTTTAAGTCTGCTTCTTTGATCTCAAATCCACCATCACTTTGTGGTACAGAGCCTGGATGTACTAAAATATCTGGCGTGATGCCTACTGCTTGGATTGTGCGACCACTTGGGAGATAATATTTAGCTGTAGTAAGCTTGATAGCAGAGGTAGAATCTACAGGTAAGACAACCTGCACACTACCTTTCCCAAAGGAGTTTTCACCAATGATTAGTGCACGCTTATGATCTTGCAAGGCGCCAGATACGATCTCGCTCGCACTAGCCGTACCGCCATTAATAAGCACGACAATAGGAAGGTTTGCATAAGCTGCCTTGCCATCAGCTTTATATTCTAGATTCTCAGCCTTCACTTTACCTTTTTGAGAGACGATGATCCCTTCTTTGATAAAGAGATTAGATAGCCCTACAGCTTGATTTAGTAAACCGCCAGGATTGTTGCGCAAATCTAAAATAAGCCCCTTGATCTTTCCAGCTTTAGCTAAGGCGCTAGAGACTGACTGGGTTACATTTTTATCAAATGAGTTGACACGGATGTATAAATAGGGCTCATCCTGGATGGTTTTAGCATAGACGGATTTTACCTGGATGATATCACGAGTGATGGTAAAGTCCAAAGGCTTAGCAGTGTTTTTACGGTAGATGGTAAGCTGTATGGATGTTTTTGGCTTGCCGCGCATGCGATTAACCGCATCATCAATGCTCATATTCAATGTGCTTTCATTGTTGATCTTTAGGATAATATCCCCGCTTTTTAGTCCTGCTTTTTGAGCAGGAGTATCATCTAGTGGAGCGATGATAGTGAGTGCTCCATCTTTCATGCCCACTGTGATGCCAAGTCCGCCAAACTCACCTTCTGTCTGTGCTTGAAGGTCTTTAAACTTCTTTTCTGTTAGATAGTCAGAATGCGCATCAAGATTGGTCAAAAGTCCTGAAATAGCTTTATCGATGATCTCATCAATATCAATATCATCGACATAATAGCTCTCAACTGTATTGATGATTTTTGTAAGTTTGTTATAGGCTTCAATCCTATCTTTTTGGCCGGGCTTTTTTGAAGTTTTTACGCCCTCAGCGTTTAAAAATATGGGCAGAAATAGAAATAAGCCCCCTAGAATCAAAGTAAAAACTAGAGTTTTAGTAGAGTATTGTTGTGTTTTCATTAGATGCGCCTAGAAGTTTTTATGTTTATGAAGTCAAAATTCTATCAGAGAATGGTTAGATTTTGCTAACTTTGATTCTATAAAAGCGGTTTATTAAACTATTAGCCAAAAAATATAAAATAAATTGATAGTAAATGACTAAAGTTATATAATACCAAAACTATAAAAGTTGAGGAGTTTGGTATGAATATCTTTGAAAAAATGACCAATCAATTACACGAGGGATTGGATTCTGCATTGGCTTTGGCCTTGCATTATAAGAATCAAGAGGCAGATTTTTCACACTTAATCTGGGCATTATTGATTAAAAATGATTCCTTGCTAGTTAGTGCTTTGCAAAAAAGCAATGCAGCAATTAGCGAGCTTGAGCTAGAGGTCAAATCGTATGTAGAAAATCTACCCAAAAGCTCAATAATAAACAGGGAAAATATGAGCCTAAGCTCTAATCTAAGGCAAGCTTTAGAGGAGGCGTGGGGGCTGGCAAGCAAGAATGGGGATAAATTTATTGCTGTGGATACCTTTCTTTTGGCTAATCTAGATTCTTTAAAAAATATCGCTTCTTTTGATATCTTAGAGCTTAAGAAAAATTTACAGACTTTGCGTGCGGGACGCAAGATAGAGAGTGCGGGTGATGATGAAGCTTTAGAATCATTAGAAAAATACGGGGTAGATTTGACTAAAAAGGCATTTGATGGGCTTTTGGACCCGGTGATTGGGAGGGATGAGGAGATCAATAGAATGATGCAAATCCTTATCCGCAAAACCAAAAATAATCCCATCTTGCTAGGTGAGCCTGGTGTCGGGAAGACAGCAGCTATTGAAGGGCTAGCCCAAATGATAGCCAAAAAAGAAGTGCCCACCTCTTTGCAAAATAAAAGGGTCATATCCCTAGATATGAGCTCGCTTGTGGCTGGGGCTAAATATCGTGGAGAGTTTGAAGAAAGATTAAAAAATATTGTTGATGAGGTTAAAAAGGCTGGCAATATCATTTTGTTTATCGATGAGATACATACTATTGTTGGAGCTGGGGCTAGTGAGGGGAGTATGGATGCGGCTAATATTTTAAAGCCGGCTTTAGCGCGTGGTGAGCTCCATACCATCGGTGCTACGACGCTTAAAGAATATCGCAAATATTTTGAAAAAGATGCAGCACTTACAAGGCGCTTTCAGCCCATTATGCTTAATGAGCCAAGCGTAAATGAGGCTATTCAAATTTTAAGGGGCATTAAAGAGAGTTTAGAAGCCCATCATAATGTAAGTATTACAGATTCTGCGCTTGTGGCTGCAGCCAAGCTTTCTCATCGCTACATTACAGATAGATTCTTACCAGATAAGGCGATTGATCTCATTGATGAAGGGGCAGCTGAGCTTAAAATGCAAATAGAATCTGAACCTTCAGCCCTGCGTATTATTAAGCGTAATATCGCTAGATTAGAAGTGGAAAAAGAGGCTTTGAAGATGGAGGAGAATGCCCAAAATAAGGATCGTTTGGAAGAAATTGAAAAAGAGCTAGCCAGTGCTAATGAGCAAAAAAATACATTACAAATGCAGTTTGATAATGAAAAGGCGGTTTTTAAGGGTATAGCAGAAGTAAAAAATGCAATTGATTCTTTAAAAAAGCAAGCAGAAGTGGCCAAGAGAGATGGTGATTATGGTAGGGCAGCTGAGATTGAGTATGGAAAGATCGCACAGAAAAATGATGAGCTAAAAGCACTAAGCTTGCAGTGGGAGGAGATGCAAAAAAAGGGTACTTTATTGAAGAATGCCCTTAGTGAAGAGAGTATAGCAGAGATTGTCTCTCGCTGGAGTGGTATCCCTGTGCGTAAGATGCTTGAATCTGAACGTGAAAAAATACTAAATATCCAAAATGAGCTAGAAGCAGAAGTGGTAGGGCAGAGTGAGGCTATCAAGGCCATATCAAGGGCTATTAAAAGAAATAAAGCAGGGCTTAGTCAGGCAAATAGGCCGATTGGAAGCTTTTTGTTTTTAGGTCCTACTGGTGTGGGGAAAACTCAAAGTGCCAAAGCCCTGGCCAAATTTCTCTTTGATAGTGAAAAGAATCTGATCCGACTGGATATGAGTGAATATATGGAAAAGCATGCAGCTAGCAGGCTTGTAGGGGCGCCTCCTGGATATGTGGGACATGAAGAGGGAGGGCAGCTTACTGAAGCTGTGCGCACAAAGCCTTATTCTGTAATCTTGTTTGATGAGATTGAAAAGGCCCATCCTGATGTTTTTAATATGCTATTGCAGGTGCTTGATGATGGTCGTTTGACAGATAGTAAAGGGGTGGTAGTAGATTTTAGAAATACCATCATCATCTTAACTAGCAATATTGGAAGTGAAAAAATCCTAGAGCTAAAAGATTTGGAAGAAAAGAGGGCTGCTGTTAATGAGGCTTTGAAGGGGTTTTTTAAGCCAGAGTTTTTAAACCGCTTAGATGATATTGTGATTTTTAATCCCTTAAAGATAGAGGAGATTAGAAAGATTGTAGAGATTATTTTTAAAGAGATTGAGCTAAAGGCAAGTCAAAAATCTATCAGCATATCCTTAAGTCCTGAAGCTAAGGATTTGATAGCAGAGATTGGATTTGATCCTGTATATGGGGCTAGACCATTGCGTCGAGCGATGTATGAGCAGATAGAAGATAGGTTAGCAGATTTGATTTTAGAGGGTAGGTTAGAAGATGGTGCTTATATAGAGTTTGTAAAAGAGGGGGATGAGATTGTCGCAAAAATAAATCCAGAGAAAAAATAGAATCTCAAAAAGTTAAACTTCTGTATCATATTGGGCTTGATTTTGGCTCAATATGATTCCAAAATATCCCAAAATTTAAAAAATTCTTTTATTTCTGCTATAATCCATATTAATTACTAAAAACAACTTAGAGTCATCATTTAAGTTAAGAGGTCTGGCGTGGTCGTAAAATCTACCTTTCTTAATATGCTCAAATCTTATGCTTTTGTATCTGCAGAGACTACAAACAAGATTGCAGAAATATTAAATGAAGCTGCTGAGATTAGTGCTGATTATTCTGATTTTTTACATAGTTTTAGTGTGCAGGTAGATTCTTCTGTATTGGTTTTAGGAGAGGGGGATGAGGCTAAAGATTTTGCAGATTTTTTGCAAAAAGAAGGCTATGAGGCAGGTGTTATTTCTCCTTATGATGTGATAAGTGTTAGTGGGCATTTAGGGGCTTTTGAGGCGCAGGTAAAGGTAGGGGGGAATCTTGGCAAGATACATTTTTCTCAAATAGTCCTTTTTTATGAAGATCCTCATTTGATCCGTTTTGCAGGGTGTGAGAGTGCGGGTGAATATGATAGTCCACAAGAGCTTTTGGATGTACTAAATTCCCGCTTAGGGCAATTTAAATATCATGCGCCTGTGCATTATGATGATCGTTTTTGTCAGTATCATTTAAGACGACCTGATGAGAGTGGTGAAGGGTGGTGCCATCGATGTGTGGATGAGTGTCCGAGCTTTGGGGTGAGCAAGGATGATTCTTTGATGCAGTTAAAGTTTTCTGCGCTAGATTGCATTGCTTGTGGTAAATGCGTGATGGTATGCCCTAGTGGTGCTATTAAGCGGGATGGGTTTAGCCTAGAGGCTGCCCAAAAGATAGCTAAGCTTTATTTTGGCATAACTCCTGTGGTGATGAATAGCCAAATAGAATCTGATTTAGAAGGATTGGAGATTAAAGAGCAGCTTATTAAAACAATGCTAGATAGCAACGCGCTTGCTCTTTTTACTCCGCAAGTCCATGCGCTTAATGAGACTTATTTGCTTACCTTGATGCAAGAGAGTGCTAAGCAGGTAGTGCTTTTTGATATATCTAAGGATGAGCTTTTAGAAGAATCTGTGGGTATGGTTAATGGGATTACGCAGGCTATTTTTGGCATAGATGGAGTGTTGTTAGCCCATTCATATGATGAGCTCATAGCAGCTATTAAGAAGACAAAAGATTTGGATGTGAAAATAGATTGGCATTATACCTATGCGCAGGATGATAGTGAAGCGCTTTATCAGGTTTTTTCACAAAGGCTTTTGTCTATGGTGCGTGGAGGGGATTTTGGAAAAGTAAAGGCAAGAGGTCATGGTCGTATTGTTGTAGATTCTAATAAATGTACTTTATGCTTATCTTGTGTAGGCGCGTGTAATGTTGGAGCGCTAAGTAGCAGTGAGTTTAGCCTATTTCATCATCCTAGTCTTTGCACAACTTGTGGATATTGTGTGCCATCTTGCCCAGAGAAGGCCATAAGCACTGACTTTGGCGGTATTGCTTTAAATGAAACATTTTTGCAAAAAAATGAGGTGGCAAAGAGTGAGGGGTTTAAGTGTGTAGAGTGTGGAAAGATCTTTGCTTCTAGCAAATCTGTAGAAAAGATCGCTGCTATTATGGCGCCTATTTTTAGTGGAGATGAGGCTAGACTTAGAAGCCTTCAGTGTTGTGATACCTGTAAGGTTAAGGTTATGTTTGGTGTAAGTTAGGAGTAAGGCATGATTGTTCAAAGTCACAATATTGGCATCCAGACTAATGAGATAGATTCTACTTTTCGATCAGCAAGAATCTTGTATTATGATTTTTTGGCCTCATTTTTACTCTATGAGTTTTTAGAAAAGCATTTAGAGATGGCAAAAAGACAGATAGATTTCTTGGCCCAATTTGCTTTGAGAGATGGTGATGAAATGGCATTTAATATGATGAAAAAAGAGATGAATAGGGGTGTTGAGAATCTTTTAAATGAATACACTAGACTTTTTTCAATGCCAAGTAGCCCTGTAGCCTTGTATCTCTCATCTTGGCTTGAAGAGTGTAATGGCGGGGAAAGCCTTGTGATGGTGCGTAATATGTTAAAGGAGCATGCTTTAATCTTATCGCGAGATGTGAGCTGTGAAAATGAGGATCATCTTGGTATTTTATGCCTTTTTATGAAGCAGCTATTAGAGCAGGGTAAGGAGAGTGAGGCTAGAGAAGTATTTAATAAAACGATTGCAAAAATATGGGAGAGGATTGCTAGTGGGCTAAAGTCAGAGAAGGGTTTTTATGCTCATTTTGCAGTCATAATGGAGAGTTTCTTTTTGCTAGAGACTAGCTTGATGGCATAATCTAGGTGATCTGATATGAGAATCTAAACTTAGATTTTCATATGGGGTCATCCCCCAAAAAGGAGACAATATGCAAGAATTAGACACAGCAAATTCGCCTCAAGTAAACTCGCGTAGATCATTTTTGAAAACTACAGCGGGTGCATCAGCAGCATTAGCAGTGGGGTCTTTAGCACTAAGTGGATGCAGCGATGATACACAAGAAGGTGTGATTAAGGGTAAATCACCTAAAGAGGAGATTCTTTATTCTGGTGATACAAAATATTGGAAAACTTATTATCAAGTAGCTAAGTAAGGAAGAGAAATGAGTGAAAATAACGACATCAAACGACAGTCTCGTCGTGCGTTTATGAAGATGTCTGCATTAGCGGGGGCTGCCTCTGTGGGAAGCCTACTTGCAAATGATACAAAAGAAGTATTGAAAAATGCAGGCAAACAGGAATTAGGAGAAGCCTATCCAGGCTCACAGAAGATTAAAACCATCTGTACGCATTGTTCAGTAGGTTGCGGTATTATTGCTGAGGTTAAAGATGGTGTATGGGTGCGTCAAGAAGTAGCCCAAGATCATCCAGTCTCGCAGGGAGGACACTGCTGCAAGGGCGCAGATATGATAGATCGCGCTAGAAGCACCACTCGTCTTCGCTATCCTATTGAAAAGGTAAATGGCGAGTGGAAGCGCACTACTTGGGAAGTAGCCATGGATAAGGTAGCTACACAACTAAAAGATATCCGTGAAAAATATGGTCCAGATAGTGTAATGTTTATTGGTTCAGCAAAAGTGAGCAATGAGCAGAGCTATTATATTAGAAAGTTTGCAGCGCTTTTTGGGACAAATAATATAGATCATCAAGCTCGCATTTGACACTCACCAACAGTCGCCGGTGTGGCGAATACATTTGGATATGGTGGGATGACAAATCACCTTGGAGATATGCAGTTTGCAAAATTTATTTTAGTTATTGGGGCAAACCCTGCAGTAAATCACCCAGTGGGCATGGTGCATATTTTACGCGCCAAAGAAGCTGGAGCAAAGATTGTTTGTGTTGATCCTCATTTTAGTAAAACTGCAGCTAAAGCAGATGAATATGTCAGAATCCGCGCAGGAACTGATGTGGCCTTTATTTATGGGATGATTAATTATATTGTGGAGAATAAGCTTTATGATGAGAAATACCTCAAAGAGCGTGTTTATGGCTATGAGGAAATTTTCAAAGAAGCTAAAAAGTATCCACTTGCTGAAGTGGCTAATGTGACTGGTATCCCTGTAGATACAATTAAACGTGTAGCCAGAGAGATGGCTCAGGCAAAACCAGCATCTTTGATATGGAATCAAGGTCTAACTCAGCACACCATCGGGACTAATAATACAAGGATTATGCCTATCTTGCAGCTTATCCTTGGAAATATTGGTAAAAATGGTGGAGGCGTAAATATTTTGCGTGGTCATGATAATGTCCAGGGTGCTTCAGATATGGGAAATCTAGCTGAAACATTGCCAGGTTATTATGGTCTTGGTGAGAATGCATGGAGACATTTCTGCAAGCATTGGCGTATTGATTATGACTGGATGCAAAAGCGCTTCAAGTCTAAGGCTATGATGGAAAAACCAGGATATGCTCTTTCGACATGGCGTTTTGGCGTATTAGATGAGCAGAACTTTAATAACAATGCCAATACTGAACTTAAGGCGCTCGTGGTTATTGGTAATGGAATTTCTACAACCTCATTGCTTGATAAGACAAAGGCTGCATTAGACAAGATGGAGCTTGTTGTGTTTATTGACCCTTATGTGAATGATGTAGCAGTAATCACTGATAGGAAAGATAATCTATTCTTGCTTCCAGCAGCCTCTCAGATGGAGACAAGTGGATCTGTAGCAGCGACTAACCGTGCTTATCAATGGCGCTATCAGGTTATTAAGCCTATGTTTGAATGCAGAGAAGATCATGAGATCTTGTTTGATTTAGCAGATAGATTGGGCTTTAAAGAAGAATTCCAAAGATCTCTTTATGCAATTGCTAAAGAAGATGGTAGAGATGAGTTTATCTGGCCTGATGATGCGACTACAGAGATGGCTCAAAGTATACGCTCTATCGCGCTTCAAGGCATGAGTGCCAAGCGTTTAAAAAGCCATTGTGATAATTGGCATATGTTTGATAAGGTTACATTAAAAGGTTATGGTCCTATGAAGGATCAGTATTATGGTCTACCTTGGCCATGCTGGAGTGAAAAGCATCCTGGTACCCCTGTAATGTACAATGATACAATACCTGTAATGCAGGGTGGTATGGGCTTTAGAGTAAACTGGGGCATAAAAGCACCAGATGGTACTAATATGCTTAGCCCAAGAAAATTGCCTCACTCAAAACTTGCCGGCCATCCAGCCATCACAGCTGATAATATCGAGGAAGTGCTAGGCATCAAGCTAAGTGCAAAAGAAAAAGAGGCTACAAAGGGCACAAGCTTTAGCACAGGTATGAATAACATTTTAGTTGAAAAGGCACTAGAGGCTGGAGTTTGCCCTTATGGTAATGGTAAGGCAAGAATGATTGTTTGGGATTGGTTTGATAAGATCCCTCATCATCGTGAGCCTTTGCATTCTATACGACAAGATTTGGTTAGTAAATATCCTACTTTCCCGGATAAAAAAGACTTGTTCCGTGCAAATGTAAGATTTGAAAGCGAGCAGAAAAAAGATTGGAAAAAAGACTATCCACTTAACTTGCTTACAGGTCGCCTAGTCGCTCATATGGGTACGGGTACAGAGACAAGAAGTGCAAAGTATTTGGCTGAGTTGTATCACACTATGTTTGCAGAGATACATCCAAATACTGCCTTTAATCTTGGAATCAATGATGGGGATGATGTGTGGGTTTATGGAGTTGGTGGTACAAGGATTTTGGTTAAGGCCAAGCATTCTTTCCGCGTAGATGAAAAGAGTGTATTCTTGCCACAAAACTTCTCTGGTATTTATAGTGGAGAAAATCTCATCGATCGCTATCCAGAAGGGACTAAGCCCTATGCAGTAGGCGAGGCAGCATCACTTGTAGTGGGCTATGGTTATGACTATAATACGGCTTGTCCGGAGACAAAAGCTGGTCTATGCCGTGTAGAAAAAGCATAAGGAGAGCAAGATGAGTAATAATGAAAATCAAAAAACACAATCAGGCATACCCTTTAGTGCAGGAGGGTTTAATGCCCCAAGTCACAGTAGAATCAAGTTCTACTGTGATGATGAGCGCTGCATTGATTGCCATGGTTGTGATGTGGCTTGTAAAGAGGCTCATCATCTTCCAGTAGGGGTAAGTAGACGACGAGTGATCACTTTTAATGAAGGGATTGTAGGTAAGGAAAAATCTATTTCTATTGCTTGTATGCACTGTGCAGATGCACCTTGTGCAAAGGTTTGCCCGGTAGATTGCTTTTATATTCGTGCTGATGGTATTGTCTTGCATAATAAAAAGACTTGCATTGGTTGTGGGTATTGCTTATATGCTTGTCCTTTTGGTGCTCCTCAATTCCCTACTAGCGATGTTTTTGGATTCCGTGGTTCTATGGATAAGTGTACTTTCTGTGCAGGTGGTCCAGAAGAAACATTTAGCGATAAGGAATATGAGCTTTATGGTCAAAATAGGATTGCTGAAGGGAAGGTGCCAGCTTGTGCGGCAATGTGCTCTACTAAGGCATTATTGGCAGGTGGATCTAATGAAGTGAGTGCAATTATCCGTGAGCGTGCTGTAAAAAAAGGTATGGGAACAGCTGAGACTCCCTATATTTGGAGCAAGGCTTATGGGGATTAAGGAGAGATGATGAAAGTTTTAAATCTTATCTCATCAATATTTTTGGCTTTGGCTCTTAGTGCTTTTGCTTATGCAAATGAGGGCAAGCCATCAAAAGATCCGCACACAAGCATAGATTTTTCTTATAACAAGAAAATTTATGGGACTCCACAGATTGAAGCGATTAAAAATTGGGGAGTTGATTCCCCAACAGCTGGTGTTGTGAGTGGCTCTGTCTTGCAGATGGAGGGTGTAGGGATTGATCTGGCTAATAATGGCAAAGAGATTAAGGGCATACGTGGATTTAAAGGACTTGGAGAAGGCTTTACTTATTTGCAAAATAAGGTATTTGCACTTGTGTTTTTTCTTATTGTCATTTTTGTGCCATTGGCATTTTTTGGTCATAACAAGATTGTCGGTAAAAAGACTTTTTCTCATCATGGCAAGAAGATTAGAGTATTTTCTAACTACAACATCATAGTGCACTGGGGCGCAGCAGTGCCTTTTGTGCTAATATGTATCACTGGGCTTATGATGGTTTTTGGCTCTTATCTTGGTGGTGGGATGCTTATTCGTCTGGCTAAAGAGGTGCATTTTTTAGCGACATGGGTTTTTGTAGTTTTTGGATTTTTGATGTTTTTAATGTGGGTTAAGCCTGCTATCTTTAGACTTTATGATATTGAATGGATGAAGATTATGGGTGGGTATCTCTCACAAGAGAAGCGCGAGATTCCAGCTGGTAAATTTAATGCAGGGCAGAAAATGTGGTTTTGGCTAGCTACTATTGGTGGCTTTATCATGGCTGGAACCGGTATTATCCTGCATTTTATGGTTGCAGATATTAATACATTGCGTCTTGTTGCTATTGTGCATAATATTCTTGGTTTTGGCGTTATAGCCATGCTAATTACCCATATTTATATGGCTGTATTTGCGATTGAAGGAGCAATAGAATCAATTCTTAATGGTCATATGGGTGAAGAGGAGTTAGCTCTTTTGCATAGCTATTATTATAAAGAGTTGAAAAGTGAAAAATAAATATATTGCCAAAATTCCTTTTATGCGCATTGAGCGTGATGGAGGGTATAGAGAAAAGATAGATGAAGTTATTTGTGAAGAACGCATCGCTCTTTATCTAAATGGCAATAAGATTCTCTCAACAATGAGTATTCCTGAAGATCAGGATGCTCATGCTGTTGGGTTTTTGCTAAGTGAAGCAGTGATTGAAAGTGTAGATGATATTAAGCATCTTGAGGTTGTAGAATCTGGTTTGCGTGTCAATATTGATGCACAGATTAAAGAGGAGAATCTAAAAAACCTTTATCATGAAAAGACATTGACATCAGGTTGTTGTGTTGGTGTAACAGGTAATTTTGAGGGCAAGATTGTAGAGAAATTTGTGGCTTCACAAGTGCGTGTTAAGATAGGGGTTTTATGGGAGATTTTAAGAAACTTTTATGAAAATAATGAGCTATTTAATCAAACAGGCTGTGTGCATAAGGCTGTTTTAATGCATAAAGATGGAAGCAAGATTGCTATAGCCTTTGATGTGGGGCGCCATAATGCGGTAGATAAGGTAGTTGGCAAGGCACGTTTAGCAAGAGAGAATCTAGATTCTGCTATTCTTTGTGTGAGTGGGAGATTGAGCCTAGAGATGGTGATTAAAAGTGCGATGCATGATATACCCATTGTTGTTTCAAGGGCTGCTACCACGCAGCTAGCCATACAGGCAGCACAAAAGCTTGGGATCACGCTTATAGGGTTTGCTCGTGAGGGAAGATGCAATGTATATACCCATCAAAGTCGTATTGTGATGGATTAATTTATTTGATTTTTTCTAAAATCAGCTTGAGTGTTTCTTTGATTGTGCCATTAGCAGGGATGATAAGATCTGCATTTTTGGTATAGATGGGATGGCGAGTGATAAAGCGTTCATGAGCTTGTGTATCAAAAAGTGGTCTATTGTGATCAGATCTAAGACGGTGGCTAATAACCTCAAAGCTAGAATCTAAAAAAATACTAAACCCCATTTCTCTGATATCTGCATATATAGGCATCCCACCACCAGTGGCAATAATATAGTGATTTAGATTTTTAGCATTAAGGATAAAATTTTTTTCTAGTTGACGAAAGTAGTCTTCACCCTTTGTCTTAAAAATATCAGCGATGGCCATATTTTCGGACTTAGCAATCTCTAAATCAGAATCAATAAAATCAAAACCAATTTCTTTTGCTAGCACCTTCCCAAGGCTACTTTTGCCACAGCCCATAAAGCCTATTAGCACGATATTTAAAAAAGATTCTGACATTATTCTAGGATGATTTGATAGCCATCATCTGTTTTGTGAATCTTGTACTTGTAGTGGCCATCTAGTGTGATGGCAGCACGGTAGAAATTATTATATTTTGTAAGAGTGATATTGCTAAAATATTTTTGGTTAAGCTGGATATTTCTATCAGAATCAGAACTTTCTTTTTCTAAATCTAGGATGATTCTAAAAGGTTCTGGTAGGATAAAATCACGCTCTAGTTTGCGGTTTGTCGTGATATAAAGCTTATTATCTTTAGTGAAAAATATGATTTTTTCTGCACTTACATAATCAGTATTTTCATTAATTTTTGCATCTTTTTGGCTAATGGTTAAGGGATAATGCCAATCAATACTTTTATCAACAGGTAGTTCCTGCTCTTCGATACTGCCATCAATATTTTGATAAACAATTTTTACAGATTTTAGGATTCTAGCAGTAGAGGGTAGTTTAAAATCAAAGTCTTGAAAAATTTTTTCTTTTGTATCTTCATCAATATGGGTATCTATATTGGGTTGAGTGATTGCTTCAAATGGATTTTCTCTAGCAATGATTTGACTAAATAACAAGACAGAAAGAAAAAAGAGTTTTTTCATGGTTCTAGTCCTTTGATCTCAAATAGTTTTTTTTGTAATGTGGCATTTTCTAATCTTAGAGTTTGGATGCTATCTGTAAGGTATTTTTCTAGTGCTTGATTTCTGGATAGGACAGCAAAAGACTGTGGACCGAAAGCTAGCCATCCAGCATAGATGCTAAGGGCTAAAAAAAACCCAATCAGCAAAATAATCACCCTTTTATGATAGATGGTTCTGATAAATTGCTGAATTGTTTTTGTCATGGTTAAGCTTTTTTAAACAAACTCTTACCGATATACTCACTCTTAGACAACTCTTTTTCTATTTCAAGCAAACGGTTATATTTTGCCATGCGTTCACTTCTTGCTGTTGATCCAGTTTTGATCTCTCCTGTATTAAGCGCGATTGCAAAATCAGCAATAAAGCTATCCTCGCTTTCTCCACTTCGATGACTCATGATGCATTTGTAGTTATTGCGCTGAGCAAGTCGTATTGCTTGCATACTCTGAGAGATTGTTCCGATTTGATTAGGCTTGATAAGGATGGCATTAGCGATATTTTGATCAATACCTTGTTGCAAAATTTCAGTGTTAGTGACAAATAAATCATCGCCTACTAGCTGGATTTTATTCCCAAGTTTTTGGGTTAGGAGTTTCCAGCCTTCCCAGTCATCTTCGCTTAATCCATCTTCAATAGATACAATAGGGTATTTTTTAACTAGATTCTCATAGCATTCTACTAGTTCAGCGCTACTTAGGATTTTACCTTCTCCTGCTAGATGATATTTCCCATCTTTAATAAGCTCACTGCTAGCCACATCAAGAGCGATATTAATCTGCTCTCCAGGCTTATAGCCAGCTTTTTGGATGGCTTTAAGGATGATTTCAATTGGTTCTTCATTGTTTTTTAGATTTGGTGCAAAGCCACCTTCATCGCCAATAGCTGTGATATGGCCAGAATCTTTTAAGATCTTTTTTAGGACTTGATATATTTCAGCACTAGCGCGCAAACCTTCAGAAAAGCTATCAAAACCAGTGGGCATGATCATATATTCTTGGAAGTCTACAGTGTTATCTGCATGAGAGCCACCATTGATGATATTTAGCATAGGTGTAGGAAGTGTGAGGGCATTAGCACCACCTAGATAGCGATAGAGTGGGATATTGAGTGCATTTGCACTAGCACGGGCTAC
The DNA here is from genome assembly GCA_949298825.1 of uncultured Helicobacter sp. Lineage (GTDB taxonomy): Bacteria > Campylobacterota > Campylobacteria > Campylobacterales > Helicobacteraceae > Helicobacter_H. The sequence goes on along the minus strand of CASFYB010000009.1, from coordinate 12,471 downwards.
TGCCATACTTACGCCCAGGGTCGCATTGGCACCTAGATTGCTATAGTTTTTAGTGCCATCAAGCTCTAAAAGTATGCTATCAATCTTGTCTTGCTCAAAAGGGCTAAGACCAATAAGTGCTTCTGTAATAGTGGTGTTTACATTATTGCAGGCTTGTAATACGCCTTTGCCTAGGTAGCGACTTTGGTCATTATCTCGTAGCTCTAGCGCTTCTCTTTTTCCTGTGCTAGCACCACTTGGTACGATAGCAGAGGCACTCGCTCCATTAGAGAGTATGACATGGGTTTGTACGGTTGGATTCCCGCGGCTGTCTAAAACTTCTTGTGCGTAAATATTATCAATATAAACCATCTTTACTCCTTATTCGATTTGGCTCTCTGGCTCATCTGGAAGAGGGAGGATCTCATCACTCCCACCTATTTGTTCTTTGATTTTTGCTGTGATTTCATCAGCTAGTTGTTTGTTCTCTTTGAGTAGAAGTTTTGCATTTTCTCGTCCTTGACCAAGCTTTTGATCTCCATAGCTAAGCCAAGCGCCAGACTTATCGATCAGATCAAGTTTGATTCCATAATCGATGATTTCACCTTCACGACTGATCCCTTCTCCAAACATAATATCAAACTCTGCCTCTCTAAAAGGTGGGGCGACTTTGTTTTTGACGACCTTGGCCTTTGCGCGATTGCCAATTTGTTGATCGTTTTGTTTGAGTGTTGCAATACGACGTATATCAATCCTCACGCTTGCATAAAATTTTAATGCATTTCCACCAGTGGTCGTCTCTGGGCTTCCATATCCCATCGTCCCGATTTTCATCCTGATTTGGTTGATGAAAATAAGTGTGGTATTCATCTTATGAAGCACGCCTGTGATTTTTCGCAATGCATGACTCATCAGTCTTGCTTGAAGTCCAACATGCTGATCTCCCATATCACCATCAATTTCAGCCTTTGGGGTGAGTGCAGCCACAGAGTCAATAACCACCAAATCAACCGCTCCTGATCTGGTGAGCGTTTCTAGTATTTCTAGGGCTTGTTCGCCATTATCAGGTTGGGATACCAATAGATTTTCTGTATCTACTCCTAGGCGTTTGGCATAGTAGACATCAAGTGCATGCTCAGCATCAATAAATGCACAGATCCCACCATTTTTTTGGCATTCTGCAATGATCTGCAAGCTTAGTGTAGTCTTACCACTAGATTCAGGTCCATAGATCTCTATGATTCTGCCTTTTGGCACACCATTGATACCTAGTGCCATATCAAGACCCAAAGATCCTGTAGAAATAGATTCTATTTTTTCTACTTGTTTGTCACCTAATCTTACTAAAGCACCTTTTCCAAAAGTTTTATCAATCTGTTTAAGTGCCAGCTCTATTGCTTTTTGTCGTCTTTCATCAATTGCCATATACATTCCCTATTTTTTAAAATATCCTCATGATTTTACCAAAAACCATATTTTTTTGCATTAGTTATGAGTAAATGTAGGATTTAGTTAGTTTAAGGGAGTTGTTAACACCTTTAGTAAGTAAGAACTGGAATATATCAATGCTGCCAATACGAAAGCCAGAAGCACAGCTAGAAAGGTATAGTGCCCACATTCTAACAAATCGCTCATCATACATTTGGCTTGCTTTGTCTTTGATGGCCATGAAGTTTTCATACCACATATCTAGAGTTTTTGCATAATGGATTCTAAGGCTTTCTGCCATTAGGAGGTGAAAGTCACACTCGCTCATAATACTAACAGCCTCTCTAAGGCTTGGGAGATAGCCACCAGGGAATATATATTTATCAATCCATGCATTAGTTTCGCCCTCAAACATAGAGATGATCGAGTGGAGTAGAAGGCTACCACCTGGCTTTAATAAGGATTTGATTTTCATAAAATATAAAGGAAGGTTGTTTTTACCCACATGCTCAAACATACCGACAGAAACGATTTTATCAAAAGTTTCTCCAGAAAGATTTTGATAGTTTTGTAGTCTGATTTCTACTTGATCTTCTAGATTGTATTCTTTGATTCTCTGGTTACCTTTTTTGTATTGTTCTTCAGAAAGGGTGATGCCTACAACTTTTACCCCATATTTTTGAGCAGCCATTATAGCTAGCCATCCCCATCCACAGCCAATATCAAGGAGTCTTTCATTGGGTTGTAGATCTAGTTTTTTCAAAGTATGTTCGATTTTATTAATCTGGGCTTGATATAAGGAATCATCTTCATTTTTAAAATAAGCACAAGAATAGCTCATCGTCTCATCTAGCCAAAGTTTATAAAAGTCATTGCCAAGATCATAGTGGCTTTTTATATTTTCTTTTTCTTGCATGGGTTTTATTTTAGATAGAGCATTTTCATGTTTGTTGAGATGTTTGGCATTTCCAAAAAGATAGAGCACTCGCATGATCTCATCCATAGATCCTGAGATCTCAATATCTCCATCCATATAACCTTCAGCAATGCTTAGTGCCAAGTCTTTAGAGTACTTTAAGGGGCGTTTAAAATGAATGCTAAATTTAGAGCCATTACCAATTTTTAGCCTCTCTCCATCCCAAAATATAACCTCATAGTCGCCAAATTGCCATTTTTTCAATATTTTTTTAAGTAAAAATTTTTGCAGCATCATATCTCCTTTAAGGATTGAAAATTGGATTTTGTGGAATTTAAAAATTAAACAAAGTTAAATTATTGTTGATAAAGATTATAAAAAGAGAAGAATAATTGTTTGTAAATCAAGATTTGAGCTTTGGGCTAAGGCTAGAAGGTTTGAGTAAGCCATAGCATCATATGAGATCGATCATTTCTTAGGGTTTGTTTAAGGGTAATAGGCATAAAATCCTTATTTAGTGCTCCTAGCATTTGGCCCTTGAAGGTCGTATCTAGGAAGTATTCTAGCCTTAAGGCAAGATCTAAGGTTTTGGTAATATGGCTTGAGAAATTTAGGCTTAAGGCCTCTTCATGTCCTCGCAAAGAATGGGTATATCTTGCCATGAGACCATAGGAGAATCTATCATAAGAAGTATTGAAAAATAAAAAGCTGCTAAGTGCATCGCGGCTAACTATATCTGTCAAAGAGGTATTTGCATAAAGGCTACCTGCCCAGATATTGCTATTAATGGGATCACCATAGATCCCGATTCTGCCATTGGCATTACCAAAGTTTTTATACACAGCTCCGCCAAATGTATAGTTTTTAAAAAGCAATTCTTCTTTTAAAAGTAAAGAGGCACTAAAAGAATCTAGTTTTTGATTAAAGACTATCGCATCTGTGGTATCTGGAGTTGTGTGATGATGAAATGGAAAAAGCCCTATAAGAGTGCTTTTAGACTTTAAAGAAGTGCCAAAAATACCCTCTATATGGAATCCAGGGGCGCTATAGTAGTTGGGACTTTCATAAAGATAGGATTGCAAAAGAAGGTTTGGGGTGTGGTAGCCAGCTTGCAGGATGATAAGAGGGTGGTTTTGAGTATAGTAGCGACCATAATCATAAAACCAATCTCCATAAGCAGATGCTCTGGCATCTGAAAAAAGGATCAACCCTTCAAAGCCATCTTTCATGATACTGGCTTGAAAACCTTGATTAAAATCACTAAACCAGTCAAGATTTTCTGTCTCATAGCGACCTATTTTTAGCTGATAGGTTGTTTGATTGAAGGTTTGTTCATAGTTAAAGTAAGCATTGTGGATGAAGGCAAAATGCTCATTGAGCTGGCCAAGTCCGCTATGGCCTTGATAAAAGCCAATATAGTTGTAAATAGATGGGGCTTGTGGGTTGTTTGGGGATTGAAAACGCGTGGAATCAAAAAATAAACCATTGAGTGCTACACCTAGTTTGAGATCAAAGTGTTCTAAGAAGTGATAACCGATATTAAGATGGGCCAAAAGACTAGCATAGGAATCTGTGGGGTAAATATTGTTATTTGGGTCGTATTTTTGAGAATTAAAGCCGATTTTGCTATAAATTGATGCAAGTCCATTGAAGCTAAAATTTGATGGTTTGGGCTCTTGTGCAAAAATCATTGCATAAGAAAATATAAAAAAACTAATTAGGCTGCCAAAAAATTGATGGCAGAGTTTTATGGGTCGTATTTTCTTTAGATAATTATTTATTTTCACAAACTGGCCTTAATTTTTTAGATATTATAGCCTTCTTTAGGACAAAGGTTTGGTTTTTAGAGACCTTTTGTGTTAAAATGTCAGATATTTTTTAACCAAAATTGAGCTTGATTTTTATGTGAGGGTTAACCTCTTGTCTCTCTTAAATTATAGCTTTCATCATTAGTCAAGTCGTATCATCAGTTTGGATAGATTCTAAAATTTTTAGTGATTTTGGGAGTATGGTTTGCATAGAATAGGTTTTATTTTTATTGTTTTATCGCTGCTAACTTTGGCGGGATGCTCTTTTTTAAATCTTTTTCAGGGAAGCTTTGATGCCAAAGAATGGGAGATTGAAAAGATTGTCATAGGGGATAAGACTTATCTTGCTCTAGGTGCTTTAAGAGAGGATGCGCGCACTAAGCTTAATGACCCTGATTATGACTTTGCTCAAAATAAGCAGGCAGATCAGGACTTGGGATTTGAAGATGAGGATGAGAGCAAAGAAAGTCGCCAAGATTTAGAAGAATTAGCTCAGAGTGATGGGATATCTACATGGAGTTTTGATACTAAGCAAAATAAAATCTATGGGATGGCTGCTTGTAATCAGTTTTCTGCAAATTATGTCTGGAAGGATGCAGATCGTATCAATATCTATGAGCTTATTTTTACAAGGAAGCTTTGCTCTTTGCCAAAGACGATGATTTTTGAGTTGCGCCTATCGCAGAATCTAAGTGGGACGTATTTTGTGCAAAAGAAAGGTAAAAATGCTATGATTTTGAAAGGTGATAACGCACAGATTTATTTAAAGAAAAATGAAAACGCTCAATCAAAAAATTAAACATAGCATAGAAGTAAAGAAATCCAATTTTCTTAGTTTTATACTCCCTTATATTGAGTTTGAAGAGCAGATGCAAGCCTTAAAAACCAAACATCCCAAAGCAGTGCATTTTGTTTTTGCATATCGTAAGATAGAGGATGGACAAATTATTGAGCGCTTTAGTGATGATGGAGAGCCAAAGGGCAGCTCAGGTATGCCAGTTTTAAATGTATTGCGTGGTTATGATATGATCAATGTGGCTGCTATTGTGGTGAGATATTTTGGTGGTACATTGCTTGGTGTAGGGGGGTTAGTGCGCGCCTATACTCAAAGTGTGGTAGATTGTATCAAGTCTCATCCTCTTGCGCTTGATGAGTATCTAAAGAAAGAAAGTTTTGATATGGTGTGTGAATATCCTGCCTTTTCTAGGCTAAAATATTTAGCCAAACAATATGAGGTAGAGATTATAAAAGAAGATTTTGGGGCTTATGAGATAAGTCTTAGATTGCAAGCGACTTTGGAGCTGAAAGAAGCATTTTTGCAAGCATATCAAAATGACTAAGGAGTGATCATGGATTTTTATAGTTTTTATTCTTTTGCAAAGATTGTGCATATTATCAGTGTGATCTCATGGATGGCAGCACTTTTTTATTTACCAAGGCTATTTGTCTATCATAGTGAAAATTTCAATAACAAATCTTATACAGATATAGTGAAGATCCAAGAGCGTAAGCTAATGAGGGGGATTGGGTATCCAGCTATGATTGTTAGCCTAGTATCAGGGGCTATGATGCTGCACTTCCAGCCAGCGATCTTTCATAGTGGTATGTGGATTCATATTAAGCTTTTATTTGTGATATTTTTGCTTATTTTTCACTTTACATGTAGCTATTTTTTACGCATATTTGCTTCTGATAGATGTCCTGCTAGTGGAAAGTTTTTTAGATTCTTTAATGAAATCCCTACATTAATCTTAATTGTAATTGTTGTTTGCGTGGTAGTGCGTTTTTAAGGAGCTTTTATGGCACAAGAAAATAGAGTAGAAAAGCTATGGGGTGGGCGCTTTGGTGAGGGTAGTGCAGCCTTATTAGAGCGTTTTAATGCCTCCATACCTTTTGATTATAAACTTTGGAAGTATGATATTAATGGCTCATTAGCCCACTCTGCTATGTTGCATAAAATTGGCATTTTAGATTCTAATGAATTAGAAATGATCCATCAGGGATTAAAAGAGATCGCGCTAGAGATTGAGCGTGGGGAATTTGAGTTTAAAATAGAAGATGAAGATATCCATATGGCTATAGAATCTGCCCTTATTAAAAAGATTGGTGATGTGGGTAAAAAGCTGCATACAGCCCGTAGTCGTAATGATCAAGTCGCACTTGATTTTCGCCTGTATGTCAAGGATAAGACAAAGGGTCTGCAAGATAGGATTATAGATTTAATGATGGTGCTTTTAGATTTAGCTAGTAGGCATACAGAGAGCATTATGCCGGGGATGACGCATCTTCAGCATGCCCAGCCAATCAACTTTGGTTTTCATCTTGTGTGTTGGTGCGAAAATTTAAGACGCGATTTTAAGCGTTTGCAATCAAGTTATGAACGTAATGATTATTTGCCTCTTGGAGTTGGGGCGCTAGCAGGCACGCCTTATGGGAATGATAGGGATTTTTTAGCGCAAATGCTAGAGTTTAGCGCACCTACTTCAAATGCCATGGATAGTGTAAGCGATCGAGATTTTGCCCTTGATCTACTCTATGATATTGCTATGCTTTTGATGCATACTTCTCGCTTTGCAGAGGAGCTTGTGCTTTGGAGTACTTGCGAGTTTGGATTTGTTAGTATTAGTGATTCTTATGCTACAGGAAGCTCTATCATGCCGCAGAAAAAAAATCCAGATGTGCCAGAGCTGCTAAGGGCAAAGTCAGGACGCGCTTATGGGAATCTAATCTCACTTTTAACCACAATGAAAGCCCTGCCTTTTGCCTATAATAAGGATACGCAAGAGGATAAGGAGGTTGTATTTAACTCTGTTGAGAATGCAGAGATTTCACTAGAGATCCTCAAAGAGCTGATGCAAACTTTAAAAATCAATACTAAGGCTATGGAGCAGGCAGCTAAAAAAGGACATTTGTGCGCTACTGATTTGGCTGATTATTTAGTAAGGGAAGCTAAGATTCCATTCCGTGAGGCTCATCATATTACAGGGCGCATTGTCGCTAGAGCTGAGGAGAGAGGATGTGATATTAGCGAGCTTGAGCTAGATGAAGTGATGAGCTTTAGTCCCCATATTAAGGCTGATATACTTGAAGTGCTATCTTTGAGAAATTCCATGAATGCGCGTACTTCATTTGGCGGTACGGCAAGCAAGAATACAAAAGATCAGATAAGGAATTTAAGAGAGTGGATTGAAAATGTCAGAAACTAAGATGCAAAAACAAAAGAAAATCATCGCAATGTTTGATGATATTGCCAAGAGCTATGATGTGGCCAATCGCATCTTAAGTCTTGGGATTGATAGATCTTGGCGGAGAGATGGTATTAAAAAAGCATTATCCTTGTGTAAGGGCGAGCGACTAAAGATAGCAGATGTGGCTTGCGGGACAGGTGATATGCTACAGTTTTGGCATGATGGCTTAGGTGGGAGAGAGGTCGATCTATCTGGCATAGACCCTAGTGCTGGTATGCTTGAAGTGGCTGGCAAAAAGCTTAAGGAGCTGAAAAATATTAAGCTACATCAAGGGATGGCACAGGATTTAAATATGCTAGATTCTGATAGTATGGATGTTGTTTCTATTTCTTTTGGTATACGTAATGTTACCGATTTAGAAGCAGGGATTGGAGAGTTTGCTCGGGTGTTGAAAAATGGAGGAATCTTACTAATATTGGAGTTTATGAGAGAGGAGAAGCGCGGGGTTTTGGATAGATTGATGGGGTTTTATACAACTAAGATTCTGCCTTTGATAGGTGGTATGATATCTAGAAACTATCGTGCTTATGCTTATTTACCAAATTCCATAGAAGGATTCAAAAGTACAGAGGAATTGAGTGAAATTTTAAAAAAATATGGCTTAAATATAAGACTAAAAAAAACTTATAGTGCTGGTATTGCCACTTTGATTTTATGCCAAAAGGAGATTAAATGAAAGATTTTTTTTCAAATTTTTTAGTGCTTTCGCATTGGCAAAGTGCGGTAGTTTTGGCTATTTTATGTGTTATTTTTTATATTTTAAGATTCCTAGATAAGCGCAAGATAGATTTTTCAATACGTACCTTTGTGGGCTTGGTAGCGGGAGTTGTGTTTGGCTTTTTGCTTCAGTATATCAACCCACAGAGTATCTGGCTAGATGAGGTTAGGGTTTGGTTTGGCTTTTTGGGCAATACATTCCTTGGATTTATCAAAATGCTAGTCTTGCCAATTGTAGGTATTTCTATCATTAAGGTTTTATTAGAGGTGACCACTCAGGTGCGTATTTCAGCACTTTTGAGCAGGGCCTTTTTTTGGATTTTATTTACCGTGGGGCTAGCGACTTTAGTGGGGCTCTTTTTGGGGATATCTTTTGGCGTTGGAGATGGGATGCAAACCTCATATGCGCAAGCAAGTGAGATCCGCCAAGTGCAGAACTTACCAGCTATCTTATCTAATCTTATCCCGAGTAATATTATTGAGACGATGGGGAAAAATAATATTATTGCCTATGTAATTTTCTGCTTTTTTATCGGCTTTGGTGCTTATGGGGTGCGAAACAAAGCAGAGTTTAAGGCAGCCTATAGTGTTTTTGAATCTTGTGTGCAGGTTGTCTATCAGATTGTTATGGATATTACTTTATTTATCGTGAGATTTATGCCTTATGCTGTAGTGTGCATGATGAGTGAAGTGATACTAGAAAATGGCTTTGAAGCGCTAAAAAGTGCGGGTAATTTTATTATTTTGATTTATGTAGCAATGGTTATTATGTTTGTTATTCATCTTATTTTGATTGCCATTAATGGCCTAAATCCATTCACTTATGTCAAAAAGGCTTTTTATGTATGGATGTTTGCCTTCTCATCACGTTCATCTGTAGGGACATTACCTTTGACTATCTCTTGCTTGCAAGAAAAGCTTGGGGTTAGCAAGGCTGTGGCCAACTTTACTGCAAGTATTGGGACGACAGTAGGGCTTAATGGCTGTGCAGGCTATTTTCCAGCATTAGCAGTGGTATTTGTGGCTCATAGTTTGGGTGTTGAGATTGGCGTGAGCTTTGTTGTTGCAGCTTTGTTTGTTGCTGTGCTTGGTTCACTTGGTATTGCAGGAGTGCCAGGAAGTGCGACGATGGCAGCTAGCATTATGCTAACAGGGATGGGGTTTAGCGAACATTTTGTAATGTTGAGTATTATTTTAGCAATCGATCCTATTATTGATATGGCACGCACAGCAAGCAATGTCTCTGGTGCTATGGTATCAAGTATCTGTGCAGATAAGAATCTTGGCACGCTAGATATCAAAACCTATAATAAAAGCTAAGTGGAGAAGAGATGGATGAGAATTTAAGCTTTGAGCAAAAGATAGAAAAAATAAAAGATATACTCAATCAGCTAAGCTCCCCAAGTCTTAATTTAAAAGAGGGGGTAGCTTTATATAAGGAGGGTTTTAAAGAGCTTGAACAGGCTCAAGAGCTCTTAAAAAAAGCTAAGCTTGAATATGAAGAAATCAAATCAAAGGATCAAGAGTGAAGGTTGTTTTGGCGCAGGCTAGTGTAATGCCACTGCAAGAGGAGGCATTGCATACTTATTTTAAATATTTAGAAAAAGGTAGCATAGTTGCATTTGGAGAATATGTATTTGATTTATTTTTTACGGCATTGGGAGATACTTCAAAAGAGATTATTGCCCAGCTTTATGAACAGAAAGTAGGGCTTTTACAAAAGCTTGCTAAGCACTATAAGCTAAAGATAGTCACTCCACTTATAGCGGTAGAAAAAAATAAGATTTACAAGCAAATTGCTATTATTGATTCTAAGGGTAGTGATTTTTATACTCAGCAATTTCTGATTGATTATGCGCATTGGGATGAAAAAGCTTTCTTTGATAATCCTAAGACAAAGCAAGATTTTAAAAGCATTAAAACACCTTATATTTTTGAGCAAGATGGTATGAGGGTAGGTGTGATGTTTGGATTTGAGGCACATTTTGATGCACTGTGGCTAAAGCTTAAAAATGAAAATGTCGATATGGTATTAGTCCCTAGTGCTAGTGCTTTTGAGAGTGCTTGGCGATGGGAGGCCTTGCTTTCAATGCGTGCTTTGTGTAATGGCTGTATGGTGGTGCGCATCAATCGTACAGGCAAAGTGAAAACCCAAAGTGGTGAATTGGAATTTTATGGTCAAAGCTTTATTGCTAATCCTGATGGCGAAGTAGTTGAGAAAATGAGCAAAAAAGATGGCTTTGCTTGTTTTGAGATAGATGCACATGATATTCAAAAATTGGCTAAAGAATGGGGCTTTAGGGAGTTGGGCACAAGTCCTAAGAATAAGCCAGCAAAACCACCCAAAAAAACATCAGCAAAAACCACAACAAGGAAATAAATAATGAGTTCAAAAGATATCAATCAAAAGCTCGAAACCCTATTTGTCGATCATAAAGAAGATTTACTCTCCTTTGAGAAAGTGGCTGAAGTGCTTGGTAAGATGCCCACTGCATCCCAGGTCAAAAAGATACGTGAGCTATGCCAGAAATACCAAACCAAGCTTGTAAGCTCATCAGAGCTAGCTAAGACGCTTAATACAAAAGATAGAATCAGACAGGCACAAGAGAGAAAAAAGCTTTTGGATGAAGAATTAGATTCTGAGTTTGACCTCATGAAGGAGCGTGAGCTTTTGGAGTGGAGCAGGAGCGATAGCCCAGTAAGGATGTATCTGCGAGAGATGGGGCAGATTGAGCTACTTACCAAGGATGATGAGGTGGAGCTTTCTAAGCAGATTGAGCTTGGGGAGAATATCATCTTAGATGCGATTTGCTCTGTTCCTTATTTGATTGATTTTATTTATGATTATCGTGAAGCGCTTATTAATCGAGAGAGACGTGTCAAAGAACTTTTTAAGAGCTTTGATGATGGAGAAGATGGAGAGAGTGGCGATGATGAGAGCGATGAGGATGAGGGTGAAGAGGATGGAAAGAAGGCAATCTCTAAAAAAGACCAAAAACGTGTAGAAAAGGTTTTAGAAAGCTTTAAGGCTTTAGATACTGCTAAAAAAGATTGGTTGAAGTATCTAGATGCTGGAGCGCCTAAGGATGAAGATGAGTGGGTATTTGTCTTAGGTCTAGCCCATAAGCAGAGAGTGCTTAAAGAAAAGCTTCTTGATCTTGGGCCTACAAGTAAACTTATAGCTGAGCTGGTTAAGGCGATGGAAAATACTCTAAAGAGTGATGATGGGTTTGAAAAAGAGTTAAAACGTCTTGAATATAAGCTGCCTTTATTTAATGATATCTTAGTGGATAACCATAAAAAAATACTTGCAAATATCACACAAATGTCAAGAGATGATATCATAGCAGCCGTCCCTGAAGCAACTATGGTAAATATCTATATGGATATCAAAAAGCTTTTCCAGACAAAAGAGGCTAGTGAAGATGGCTTTGATCTTGACCCAGAAAAGCTAAAAGAGATCTTAGAGCAGATCAAGCGTGGTAAGGTCATATCTGATAAGGCAAAAAATAAGATGGCAAAATCTAATTTGCGTCTAGTTGTGTCCATCGCTAAACGTTATACCAATCGTGGATTGCCATTTTTGGACTTGATCCAAGAGGGTAATATTGGTCTTATGAAGGCGGTTGATAAGTTTGATTATAAGCGTAATTATAAATTTTCTACCTATGCTACATGGTGGATCAGACAGGCTATTTCTCGTGCGATAGCAGACCAGGCTCGTACGATCAGGATCCCTATCCATATGATTGAGACTATCAATAGGATACATAAGATCATGCGTAAGCATATCCAAGAGACTGGAAAAGAGCCTGATGTAGAGACTATCGCAGAAGAGGTGGGCTTGAGCGTAGATAAGGTTAAGCATGTTATCAAGATCACCAAAGAGCCGATCAGCCTTGAAGCGCCTATAGGTGGGGATGAGGATGGTAAGTTTGGGGATTTTGTCGAGGATAAAAACTCTACTAACGCAATGGATCAGATTATGAAAGAGGATCTACGTGCACAGATTTTTGAAGTGCTAGATCAGTTGAGTGAGCGTGAACAAGCAGTGATTAGGATGCGTTTTGGACTTTTGGATGATGAGAGTGATCGTACTTTAGAGGAGATCGGCAAGGAGCTAAATGTCACTCGTGAGCGAGTGCGCCAAATAGAATCTAGCGCGATCAAAAAACTAAAGCATCCTAAGGTTGGCAGAAAGCTTAAAAACTATATTGAAGAGTAGTTCTTATTAATAGATTCTAAGGGATTTATTTAGGTTTTTATCTAGTGGCTCTATGCTGCTAGATAGGTTTTAGCTTTGGAGGGCCTGGGGCTTTGTGCGCTTTTGATTTTTATCATTCCAGGCCTTTTCTCTGCTATTTTTTGTATTTTC
>CASFYB010000008.1 GCA_949298825.1 uncultured Helicobacter sp. | reverse complement strand
TATCCCTAGGATAAAACCTCATGCCAAAGCATACAATATCAGGATAGTCATAAGGAGCTATCAAAGGACTATTAGAATCTAAGAAATTTTTATTAGATTCTCTTTTACCCCCCCCCCCATTAGAAATATGATTATAAATCTCCTTACAAGCATCTAACTCTATAAAATCATCAGAATCTACATGCATAATATATTTACCATTAGCTACTCTCTCCCCTTCAATCCTAGTATGAAAAAGTCCTTTATTCTCACTATTTTTTAAGATTCTAATCCTAGAATCTTTATTAGCATATTCCTTAGCAATATTAATAGAATCATCATTCCTATAGAATCATCATTCCCACAATCATCAACTATAATAATCTCAATATCTTTAAAACTTTGATTAACCACAGAATCTAAGCATCTTGCAATATATTTTTGCACATTATAAACAGGAATGATAATAGAGAAAAAGGGCATAGGGATCCTTGGAAACATAAACTAGGTATATTATATCTTTAGTAATCTTATAATTTTTTAACATTTTATCGTTAAGATTAAGCCTAAGAAATGAAGGGGCAAGAATGATTGCTGTTTTAGAAGATGATGAGAGTATCAGGGAGTTAATCCTATACTCACTTCGTACGCAAAACTTTGATCCTATGGGATTTAGTAGCGCTGAAGAGTTTTTTAAAAGTCTAGATTCTGCTTTGCCAGAATTAGTACTTTTAGACATCATGTTACCCGGGGTTGATGGCTTGAGTGTGCTTGAGCATTTGAGGCGGCATAAGCGTTTTTGTGATATTCCAGTGATTTTATTGACGGCTAAAAATAGTGAGTTTGATAAGGTAAAAGGGCTAGATATGGGTGCAGATGACTATATCACAAAGCCTTTTGGCGTGATGGAGCTTATTGCTAGGATCAAAGCCAATCTTAGGAAAAAGAAAAATAATAGATTAGATCATTTTGAGTTTATGGGGTTTTGCTTTGATGTTTTGAGTCATCAAGTAAGCATAGATTCTAAAAATATTGACCTTACGATTAAGGAATTTAATTTGTTGCATCTTTTTTTATGTCATCAAAATCAAGTTTTTAGTCGTGAGCAGATCGCACTTGAAGTATGGGGTGATGATTTTATTAGCACGAGTAGGACCATTGATATGCATATTAAGACCTTGCGCCAAAAGCTCGGAAAATATGGTGTGATGATCTCTACTATTCGTGGTTTGGGGTATTTGTTTAATACAGCATTATTTAAAGAAGAGATGAAATAAGTGACTAGACGTATATTTTGGGCTATTTTTAGTGCCAGCTTTTTGATATTTTTGCTAGGGGCGGTATTTTGTGTCTATTTTTTGCAAAAAGAATTTGAAAAAAACCTTTTGCTTTCTATGCGTAACCAAGCCTATTCAATCAAGACTATATTAGATTCTACTTCAACAAAGATCTCAGAGATTAAAATCCCTGAAAGATTAAGCGTGATTGAGGATGATGGGGAAGTGGCTTTTGATAGTGTATTGCAAGGAGTATTAGAAAGTCATTCAAATCGTCCAGAAATCATAGATGCTATAAAAAAAGGGGAGGGTGTATCTAAGCGCTTTTCTGCTAATTTGCATCAAAAGACATTTTATTATGCCTTGAAGTTAAAGGATGGGAAGATTTTGCGCATCGCTAGCAATAGGGATAACTTTGTTAAAATCTTTTTAGATTCTATTTTTTGGTGGATAGGTTTATTTATATTTAGCATTGCTGTTTGCTTGCTTTTGGCTCGTGTTTTATCCCGTCTTATCCTCTCTCCTTTAGAATCGCTCAATCTCAAAAATCTTTCAAAATCTAGTGTGTATGAGGAGTTTTTGCCATTTCTAAATAAAATATCTCAACAAGAAAAGACTATACAAAAACAGCTCAAAATTTTGCGTCAGAAAAATCAAGAGTTTAATACAATCACGCAGAACATGCAGGAGTGCTTTATACTTCTTGATGGGGATTTGAAGATCATCTCTTTTAACAAAATGGCAAAATCAATCTTTAAAAGCCTAGATCATCACAAGAAGCTAGCAGAAATATTTGATCATAAAGAGGTTCTAGATACTGCTTTTAGGGCTTTAGCATCTAAACGTTGTGAGTGTGATGTTAGCATTGATGGGGCTCATTATCAGATTCTAGCTAGTGGGATTTTAGATGAGGAAGGAGGGAGGAAGAAGTCATTTAAGCCTAGAGGGGTGATCTTATTTATCCTAGATATCACTGAGAAAAAAGAGAGGGAAAATCTTAGACGCGAATTTAGCGCTAATGTCTCTCATGAGCTAAAAACACCGCTTACATCTATATCAGGCTATGCAGAGCTTTTGAAAAATAACCTAGTGCAGGCTGGTGATGTGAGTGAGTTTGGCAGAAAGATAGAGAATCAAGCAAAAAGACTTTTGGAGCTGATCAATGATATTATGAAGCTTTCAGAGCTTGATGAGAGTAAAAGTGATGAGAATATAAAAGAGAGGATAGATCTTTTTAAGAGTGTAGAGAGCATTTTAGAGCAGCTGCCAACAGGTGGCCTGCAAGTAGATGTCAAGGGGCATGGAGAGGTGTATGGAGTGAAAACTTTGATTGAAGATATGATCTTTAATCTTTGTGAAAATGCGATTAAATACAACAAAAAGAATGGAAGCATTGAAATTATTATCACAGAAAATAGCTTAAGTATCCAAGATAGCGGGATTGGCATCTCTAAGGAGAATCAAAAACGCGTATTTGAAAGATTCTTTCGCGAGGATAAGAGCCATTCAAAAAGGATTGAAGGCACGGGGCTAGGGCTTTCGATTGTCAAGCATATTGCCAATTTGCATCAGTTTGACATCAAGCTTAAGAGCAAGGTGGGCAAGGGGACTAAAATCACTATTTCTTGGAAGAATGAGAAAGGATTCTAAAGATTTTGAAAACTATCCTAATCAAAATAGATTTAGAGATATTTATAGCATGAATGCTTGCCTGGATGAGGGGGCGATGGCTAGGGTCATATTTTAGTGATTTAAGATGGGCGATCATAAAGCTTAGAGAGTTGAAGGTTTTATTTGCCTTGACTGTGAAGATGTAGAGCTCAATGCACATTAGCGTTTTTAGCATTGTTTTATTATATTTTAGAGTGGGATTTAGATTAGGGATCTTATCTGCAAAGTCAATGATGGCTTGATAGTCTTTTAGTGATTGGGTGATTTTTTCTTGATTTTTTGTTTTTGTGATTGAAGAGGCGTTATTCCTGCGATAGTAATAGAGTGTTTTATCAAGAAAGATCCCTGATTTTGTAAAGATGGCAAACAAAAAAGTCTGTAAACAATCTTCAGCCATATTAAGACGAGGGATAGGAGGGAGGGTATCCATAAAGTCTAGCGTTTTTGTTATTAATTCTTTTTTAAAGGCTTTATTGCATAGATTCCAGCCATTGATTTTAATGAGCTTATCCCAAACATTATCTTTATGGCTAAAGGATGTGGGGGGATTTTTGGGCATAAATGAAAATTTTTCTTGCGGATAGAATTCCACGCCAAAACAAATAATATCTAAATCTTGCCCCCCCCCCCAGCAATTATTAGTCTTTTTAGTGGCTATAGGATTTTGATGGTTGATGGTTTTATAAATCTCTTTGCATGCATCAGGCGTGATAAAATCATCAGAATCTACAAAAAGCACATATTGGCCTCTAACCTGCCGCATACCCTCTATTCTTGTGTGGAATGTGCCCCTATTCTCACTATTTTTTAAGATTTTAATCCTAGAATCTTTACTAGCATATTCCTTAGCAATATTTATAGAATCATCATTCCCACAATCATCAACTATAATAATCTCAATATCTTTAAAACTTTGATTAAATATCTTTAAAACTTTGATTAACCACAGAATCTAAGCATCTTGCAATATATTTTTGTACATTATAAACAGGAATGATGATAGAGAAAAAGGGCATAGGAGATGACATTTATTTTCCTTAAATATCTAATATATAGTATTAAGAAATTATAACGTAGTTAAGAGCTATTTTCTTAGCATCAAGATACATTTAATAGTTGTAATAATGGTTTTTAGGATGCTTGATGGATGGGTTTGATATTTTATAGATGAGAGATGAGCATAAACAGAAAGAGCGACTTGCTTGATGCGACTTGGATTTGGCGTATAGATTTTAGATTTAAAAAACACAGAATCTATATAAAGGCGTTTTAGAAAAAACTCTTTGGCTTGTTTGGTGGCTTTTGTAGTAGAAGGGATTTGATTGACAAAGTCTAGTATAAAGCAAAAATCTTGATAACCACGTTTCTTTTTATCTAAATCTTGCGTGTTGGTTAGAGAGGAGTTGTTGTTGCAGCGATAGTGATAGAGGATTTTATCTATATAGATTCCACGTTTAGCTAGGATCCCCACAAGAAAGGTCTTAAGACAGTCTTCTGCCATGCTAATATGAGGGATAGTAGGTTGTGTAGCGATGAAGTCATGAGTGATCTTTATAAGATTTTTATGGTAGGCTTTATTCCATATAGACCAGCTTGCCATCATAAAGATGCTAAGCCATGGATTATCATCGGGGGTGAACTCTTTTGGTGGGTTTGGCTGGAGTAGTGTGCCAAACTCACTTGGGTAAAATGCTGAACCAAAACACACAATATCTGGCATCAAGCCACTTTCATTATATCCCCCCCCCCTATAAGTTATGATATTTTCATATAAAGTCTTACAAGCATCTAACTCTATAAAATCATCAGAATCTACATGCATAATATATTTACCATTAGCTACTCTCTCGCCTTCAATCCTAGTATGAAAAAGTCCTTTATTCTCACTATTTTTTAAGATTCTAATTCTAGAATCTTTATTAGCATATTCCTTAGCAAATCTCAATATCTTTAAAACTTTGATTAACCACAGAATCTAAGCATCTTGCAATATATTTTTGTACATTATAAACAGGAATGATGATAGAGAAAAAGGGTGAGGACATAGAGTTCCTTGAAAAATATTAGTGTGATTTTAGCATATTTGCTTTGGTGCCATAGTTGTATATGTGAGAATCTAGGATCTTTAGCGCTTCTTTTAGTCTTTCTGGATTTAGGTAGGTGTTTTCAAATTGCGGATGAGTAGAAGTGTCTTGCGTTTCCCCGATTAGATAAAAATAATGACATTTTTTTATAAGAGCTTTGCTTTGGGGGCTAGCATCGAAATAGGATTCTGAGAAAATTTCAAATACGAATGTTTCTTTATGCATAAAAAGTACATTATCAAGGCCAGATCCATGCAAAGAGGCAAGACATAGGGTTTGAGAAAAAAGCTCAATCTGATCTTTTAAAGACATGCTATCTGGCAGGATGATCTCAAAGCCAAATTCTTGAAATATGGCTTCTACCTCCTTGGCATTGCTAAAGTTTCTATTTGAGTTTTCAGGGCGCTTAAGAAAGATCTTTCTGATTGGATTGTTGGTATTTTGGTGGATATAATCAGAGTATAGAGTATTGAGAAAATTAAAATAATAAATATGCCTATAGTGTAATATACCCCTGTACTCCACGATCTCATAATCAGTAAATAATGTAGGCAAAATCAGATTCTTAGCTTGCAGGCAGGAGTTTTGCTCTGATGGGATGATTTTATTCTCAATGCCAAAAATTTTAGCCAGCTCCCTTTGGAAAGAAAGTTTTTGAGGAAATATGAAATAATCAATCTCTATTTTGCTCCTTTTTGCAAAGAGTAGCACTTGATAAAGACTAATAGCAAGATCTGAGATGGCATGTCCATAGCACTCTTGTATATCAGGTCGTGTGATAAGGGCTATATTACCTTGGATTTTTTTAGATTGAAGGAGTTTTATCCTAGCTTTTACCTGTTTGGCTAGGGCGATAAATTTTTCAAGATATAATCTTAGCTTATACCCCCCCCCCCTGTGTGTTTAAAAGTATAGCTTGAGGTAGGAGTGGGTGGGTGCGATAGCTGGTTTGTTCTATTAGGATTTTTTTACTTTTGCTGAAGGCTATTTCGTGATTACTAAAACAAAAGCCACCCGGTAATACATGTACGCTAAAAGCTTGAGTTTCATATTCATAGGGTCTAAAAAATTTATGATGATTGCCAAAAATATCAGTGAGATGAAAATTGCTATGACCCCCATTATAATCAATCTTGACTGATGGGAATATGACCTCTGATTGAGTGATTTCTTTAGATTTAATCGCTTCTTTGATAGTTGTGGTTTTAAATAGCATTAAAGCTCTTTAGATTCTAGCTATCCAAGTAGGAATGTGAATTAGCTCATCACCTAATGCAGTATCTTCACCATGACCAGGATGGATAGGGGTATTTTTATCTAACTCTAGTTTGCTAAAGCGCAAAAGAGAATCTCTCATAAGCTTAGCATCTGAATAAGGAAAGTCATAGCGCCCTATGCTGCGTTTAAAGATAAAATCCCCACTAAAAATATGCCCTTCTACCTCAATAATGCTGCAACCGGGTGTATGACCTGGTAGATGATAAAAGCTAAATTTTTTGCCTTCAAGTGAAATATCACAAATCCCACTATCATTAAAAATCAGATGATCTGGCTTGCATGGCACTAAGCCTGTATTAAAGCAATCACTCTCTAGCATAAAGGCATCATCTTTTGGGCAATATATTGGTAGGTTGGGGAATATGTCCTTTAATCTAGCCAAATCAAAAATATGATCATAATGCCCATGGGTAATAAGGATGGCTACAGGGTTTTGACATTCTTTTTCTATCCATTTGCTAGCACCCATCCCCGGGTCGATGATCCACTCTTTTAGGCCATCTTTTAGAATATAGCAATTAGTGCCATAGGGGCCAAAGGCTTGTTTTAGTATTTCCATAAGAAGCACCTTTTGTTGAAGTCTCAAAATTGTAGCCTATAAAGCTTAATTTTTTCTTTTTTTGATGTAGAATGCTTAGCTAAATTAAAGTTTTAGAGGTATGGAATGATAGATTTAGAAAAATCCCATAGCAGCCTATTAAACACCTATGCACGCAAATGGGTGGAGTTTGATCATGGCAAGGGGGCAAGACTTTTTGATACAGAAGGGAAGGATTATATTGATTTTGGTAGTGGGATAGGTGTGAATGCTCTAGGGTATGGGCATCAAAAATACACACAGATTCTAACAGAACAGATTTCTAAACTAATGCATTTATCTAATATCTATGCTAATTCCATCCAGGCAGAGTTGGCCAGTAAGCTAGTCTCACTAATGGGTGATGGCGCTGTATTTTTTAGTAATTCTGGTGCTGAGGCAAATGAATGTGCTATTAAAATTGCACGTAAATATGGCCAGAGAAGATCTAGGGATTGCTATGAAATTATCACATTAAAATCAAGCTTTCATGGACGTACGATAGCCACACTAAAAGCCACAGGTCAAGAAAAATATCATGAGCATTTCTATCCCTTTCCAGATGGATTTAATATGGCTAAAGATATTAAGAGTATTTATCAGATGATAAATGCTAAAACTTGTGCTGTTATGTTGGAACTTATTCAAGGTGAAGGGGGTGTAAGGGCATTTGATAAAAAAGAGATACAAGATCTTGCAAAGATGCTCAAAAAAGAAGGAATTTTACTTATTGTAGATGAGATACAAAGTGGCGTATATCGTAGCGGGAAGTTTTTGGCCTCTGATGTGTATGAAATAAAACCAGATATTATTAGCCTAGCTAAGGGGCTTGGTGGAGGTATACCCATAGGGGCTACTTTTACAAGAATAAAAGATATTTTTGTCCCCGGTGATCATGGTAGCACTTTTGGGGGCAATTTCCTTTCTATGCGCGCTGGACTCTGTGTGCTTGAGTGCTTAGAGGAGTTGGAGAGAAGCGGGAGATTGCAAGAGCTATCTAGGGCTTTTTTGCAAAATTTGCAAGATATCGCCAAAAAATATAGCTCGAAGTTTGATGGAGTAAGTGGGCTTGGCTTGATGCTTGGCTTAGTATGCAAAGATGCTAACTTGCAAGAGAGGATAGTAGATAAAGCACTTGAACAAAGACTTTTGATTTTAAAAGCAGGGAAGAATGTAGTGAGATTTTTACCACCATTGTTATTAAGCAATGAAGAGATGCAAGAGGGGTTTGCTCGCCTAGATAAGGCCCTTTGTGCTATTTAAAAAGATGTTTGTATAAGGCATGATATAGTCTTGTTTCTTGATGGAGTATAGTTCTTTTATCTTTATAGTCTTTGCAAAACTTAGAGACTAGATTCCAGAATCTAGTTGAGTGGTTTTTATGTTTGATGTGGGCAAGCTCATGGATGATCACATAATCAAGCAAATCAAGTGGCGCAAAGTATAAAAGAAGTGAAAAACTAAGCTTATTATCATAGCTGCAGCTGCCTAGCACGGATTTATTGAGGCGTACAGATATTTTTTTGGGGTATAGCTCCATGGCCTTAGAGAAGTGTAAGACCCTTTGATGCAGGGTTTCTAGGAGGGCTTTTTTTAGGCAGGCATTGTTTGTTAGATCTATAGATTCTAGGCTTTTCCAGGTGCCAAAGTGGAGAATCTGATTTGGGTGATCATCAAGGATTTTTTGTATTTTATTTTTGCTTTTTAGCTGCTTTTCTAGCTGCTCTTGTATCCACTTTTGATTCTGATTGATAAAAGCTTGTATTTGGGCATCTGAAAATGCCTTGCTAGCATAGACTAAAATATTTAAATCTTCATCGATGCGCATACGCATGGTGCGGGATTTCGCTCTTTTGGTGATTTTTATAGAATTAGGTTGCATGTTTCTTTCTTGTGCTAGAATTATTGCATGAAATTATACATAAAGGATAATGCGTGAAAGTATTGCTTTTAGAGGATGTGAAAGGACTTGGCAAAAAGGGTGAGATTTGTGAAGTAAAAGATGGCTATGCTCAAAACTTTTTAATCGCTAAAAATAAAGCTAAGCATGCAACCAATGAGGTGATAAACCGCTATAAGGCCGAGCAGCGAAATTTAAAAGAAAAAGAGGCTCTAGAGCTAGCTGAAAAAAAGCAGCTTATTGAGAATCTAAGCCATATTACTTTAGAGATCGCTAAAAAAACAGGGGCTAATGATGCGCTCTTTGGCGCGGTGACAAAAGAAGAGATCATAGAGGCGCTAAATGCCAAGCATCCTTATGGGATCAGCAAAAAGGATATCGAGTTTAAAGAAACTATCAAGGCTTTGGGTGAATATGAAGTCGAAGTAAAGCTTGGCTCTGGAGTAAATGGAATCTTAAAAGTACGAGTGATCGCACAGTAATCTTGGGGTGTGATGATGTTTAAGGCTACGACAATACTTGGATTTTGCGGAGAGTATGAGGGCAAGCGCTATGCTATTATTGGTGGTGATGGGCAGGTAAGCTTTGGTAACTGTGTATTAAAAAACAATGCCACAAAGATTAGAAAACTTTATAACAATCAGATTCTAAGTGGTTTTGCTGGGAGCACGGCTGATGCTTTTTGTCTATTTGATATGTTTGAAAATATCTTAGAAAATAAGAAGGGTGATTTGATCAAGGGGGTTTTAGAGTTTTCTAAGCAGTGGCGCCAGGATAAATATTTGCGAAAATTAGAGGCTATGATGATTGTTTTAGATAAGGAGCATATTTTCATCCTTTCAGGTACGGGAGATGTTGTAGAGCCTGAAGATGGCAGATTGGCTGCTATTGGCAGTGGGGGGAACTATGCTATTGCAGCAGCTAGAGCACTAGATAGATTTGGCCATATAGAGCCCAAAAAGCTAGTAGAAGAATCACTAAAGATCGCTGGTGAGCTATGTATCTATACTAATACAAATATTAAGATTTTGGAGCTTTAAGAGATGAGTGAGCTAAATATGACGCCAAAAGAGATTGTTAAATACTTGGATGAATACATCATAGGACAAAGAGATGCCAAAAGGGCTATTGCTATTGCCTTGCGTAACCGCTATCGTAGAATCCAGCTAGATCTAAGCTTACAAGAAGAGATCACGCCTAAAAATATCTTGATGATAGGCTCTACAGGTGTGGGCAAGACAGAGCTTGCACGCCGGATGGCTAAGATGATGTCTTTGCCTTTTATCAAAGTAGAGGCTAGTAAATATACTGAAGTGGGGTTTGTAGGTAGAGATGTGGAATCAATGGTGCGAGATTTGGTCGCAGCGAGCTTGCATTTAGTAGAGAGCGAGTATAAGGAGCGATCTAAAGAAGCCATTGATGCTTATATCATCGATAAAATCGCTAAGACCTTGCTACCTCCTCTGCCAAGTCAAGCCAGTGATGAGAAGAAAAGAGAGTATGACAATAGTCTTTTAAAGATCAAAGATCGTATTAAATCTGGGGCTATGGATGATACTGAGATAGAGATCTCTGTGCAGAAGCGCTTTATGGAGAGTGATCAGAGTATGCCACCAGATCTTATCAAAGTGCAAGAGAGTATCATCAAAGTCCTCTCTAGAGAGCAGGAGAGCATCAAAAAGATCATGACTATCAAAGAGGCCAAAAGGGCGCTAGCAGATGAGGCTAGCGAGCAGATTCTAGATAGTGAGCGTATGCGTGCTGAAGCATTAAATAGGGCTGAAAAAAGTGGTGTGATCTTTATTGATGAGATTGATAAAGTAGCTGTAGCTAGCAAAGATGGTGCGCGTCAAGATCCTAGCAAGGAGGGGGTCCAGCGGGATTTGCTGCCTATTGTAGAGGGCAGTGTGGTCAATACTAAATACGGACCTATTAAGACAGATCATATCCTATTTATCGCAGCTGGAGCCTTCCATCTAAGTAAGCCTAGCGATCTTATCCCTGAGCTTCAAGGAAGATTTCCTATCCGCGTGGAGCTAGATAGTTTAGATTCTGAAGCGATGTATAAGATTTTAACCCAGACTAAAACTTCTATCATCAGCCAATATCAGGCACTTCTTGGGGTAGAGGGTATAGAGCTTGTATTTGATGATTTGGCATTAAAAGAGTTGGCTAGACTTGCCCAAGAGGCTAATGAAAAGACTGAAGATATCGGAGCAAGACGACTGCATACAATTATTGAGCGCATTTTAGATGAAGTGAGCTTTGAGGCAGAAGAGTATAGTGGCAAGCAGTACATCATCACTAAAGAATATGTGCAAGAAAGGCTAGATTCTTTAGTGCAAAACACGGACCTAACAAGGTATATTCTTTGAAAACACGCTGTGGCTATGTAGCAGTGATTGGCAAGCCAAATGCTGGTAAAAGCGCGTTTTTAAACAAGATCATCGGACAAAATCTAGCCCTAGTATCCCATAAGGCAAATGCCACGCGCAAGAAAATGAACTTTATCTTGCCCTATGAGGATCAAGAGGCAAGCTCTCAGATTATTTTTGTAGACACTCCTGGCTTGCATCATAAAGAAAAGCTGCTCAATCAATTTATGCTAAAAGAGGCATTAAGGGCGCATCAAGATAGTGATTTGATACTTTTTTTTACCACACCTAAGGATGATTTAGATTCTTATGAAGAGTTTTTGGATCTAAGTTTTAAGAGATTTGAGGGGTTTGATGAAGAGCTAAAGCCAAAGCCACATATTATTTTGTTAAACAAAATTGACCTTATTTCCCAAGAGGAGCTTTTGGCCCTTTTGGCCAAGTTTCAGAAGTATCAAGATAGATTTTTAGCCATTATCCCCTTTAGTGTGAAAAAAGAGCAGGGCATCCACTCTCTTTTAAAAGTCATCCATCAGGCTTTGCCAGAGGGTCCACATTTGTATGATGGAGATGACCTTACTACTTCAAGTTTGCGCGAGATTTATGCAGAGCTTATCCGTGAGAGTGTATTTGAAAATTTAAGCGATGAGATACCTTATGAAAGTGAAGTGCGCATTGAGAAAGTGCTTGAAGGTAGGGATTTGATTAAAATTTTTGCTAAAATTTATGTGCAGAAAGCAAGCCAAAAGGCGATGATGATAGGGAAGCAAGCCACTACAATAAAGCGCATTAGTAAAATGGCTAGAGCAAAAATACAAACCCTAAGTGATCAAAAAATTTATCTGGAACTTAATGTTTTTGTAGAGAAGTGGAGCAAAGATAGGGATATGCTAAAAAAATTTGGTTATGATTTTGATTTATAAAAAAGGATGTCAATGCGAACAAAACAATTAGTGTGTGCAATGGTTTTGAGTTTTTTTATGCTTCAAAACTCTCAAGCTTCAGAAATGAGTCTTTATGATGTGGTTGATGACTATAGACAAAATGGCATCAGCTCAACGCAGAAAATCTTTGAGAGCTTTTTCACCAAAGAGAGTTACTGGCAGGCTGCCCTGCAAAATAAAGATACAGATTTTGGCTATTATGAGAGCATACGCTATCTTTTTGTATCTGATAAGAGTATACCTACACTCTGGCTTTATAAGATTGAGAACTCACATCTTACCCAGCTTCATCAAGTAAATAGCATCGTAGGCATTGGCGATGGGGCTAAGAAGCTTGAAGGGGATAAAATCACTCCTATTGGCGTGTATGAATTTGTCGATAAATTTACCAAGTTAGATCAGTACTATGGTCCCATGGCATTTGCTACAAACTATCCTAATCTTTATGATCGTATTTTAAAGCGTTCTGGTAGTGGGATCTGGATCCATGGTATGCCATTAAATGGAGATAGAAAAGAGCAAAACACCAAAGGGTGCATCGCAGTAGAAAATAATTTTATCAAGCAGTTTGATAAGGATATTGATTATTCCAAAACCTTACTTATCTCTTATGATAAAGAGATGCCCAAGGTAGAAAAGGCAGATCTAGCCAAAATCTTAGCGATGCTTTTTACTTGGCGAGATGCATGGATAAGCAATGATATCAATCAATACCTTAGCTTCTATGCGCCTAGCTTTAAGCGCTCTGATGGCATGGGGCTAAAAAGCTTTAGCAGCTATAAGACACGCGTATTTAAAAAGAATGAAAAAAAGACTATTAAAATCAGTCAAATCAATCTAAGCCCTTATCCCAACCAAGAGGGTAAGAAACTTTTTAGGCTAAGCTTTATGCAAAAGTATAATGCCTTTAAGGGAAATACGCAGACTTATAGTTCAAGGGATTATAAAGAGCTTTATGTTGAGATCAAAGACAATAAGGCAATGATTATAATCGAGAAGTGATGGTAGCACTACCCAGCGGGATTTCCGCATTCAGCAAGGATATCGATTTTTTCGGGGCAAGAGATTATATCTTTGCGCACTATCGTCAGAAAAAGTCTTGCTTTAGACAGCAGGTGTGCTTTGAGCATAATGCACTGATTTTCGTGCTTGAGGGTGAGAAGCGGATACTTACAGGGAGTGCAGAGTACTCAATCCATGCCAAAGAAGCCATCTTTATCCCTAAAAATCAATATTTGCTAAGTGAGATTTTAGATTCTTCAAATAATAGCTATAGTTCATTATTATTTTTCTTCCCTGATGCTGTGATTAGAGATTTTATTTATAAATACCATGATCTCTTCCATCTTGATAAAACCAAGCAATCTGTCGAATTTTTGATCAAAACTGATACTTTTTTGTGCTCACTTTTTGAAAGCTTTCTGGCACTCATTAAGCTGAAAAATCAACCACAGATTCTATCCTTGAAATACGAAGAGATTTTTTTATATTTGCTAGAAGATCCTAAAAATAGAGAAAACTTTATCGCCTTTTTATCACATTTTGCAAGTCTTGATTTTGAGTTATTTGTAGATATCTTGCCAGAGAAGCTATCTTATGAGAATGTCTCTATGATGGCAAAGAGCGCTAAAATGTCTCAGGCTAGCTTTAGTAGAAAGTTTAAAGAAAAGCTTGGAGTGAGCCCAAAAGAATGGCTGGATAATGAGCGTTTTGAGCGGGCGAGATTCTTACTTGAATTTAGCGATAAAAATATCACAGAGATTTCTCAAGACCTGGGGTTTAACTCTCCTGCTTGGTTTATCGATCGCTTCAAAAAACGCTATGGAATCACCCCAAAACAATTTCAAATATCAAAAAACTTGTATTTTTTATCACAAAACTGATAGCTTTTAAAATTTATCTTTTTTATAATCCCATCTCAATATTGAATGAAAGGATTACCAATGAAAAAGATTACAGCTTTGGCATTAAGCAGTGTGCTTTCTGTGGCATTTGCAGGAAATATGGCTACTCAAGAGTTTAAAGGATTTGCATCACCTGAGAGTGTGTATGTGACTTCTCAATATGTGCTTGTTTCAAATGTGGGACCTAAGCTAGATCCACTAGCTAAAGATAATGATGGATTTATCTCAAAGCTAGATAAGAATGGCAATGTGATTGAAAAAGAATTCATCAAAGGTATCAATGCGCCTAAGGGTATGAGTGTTGTAGATGGCGTGCTTTATGTAGTAGATATTGATGTGTTACGTGGGTTTAATCTAAAGACTAAAAAGCAAGTTTTTGAAATGCCTATAAAAGGGGCGATCTTCCTTAATGATATCGCAGTTAAAGATTCTAATACACTTTATGTAAGTGATACTGGTACAGGTATCATCCATGAGGTGAATTTAAAAAATGCTAGATATAAAACTCTAGTTAAAATCCCATCTGAGTATATGGGGCCAAATGGACTTTTGAAAAATGGCAATGAACTTATTACTGTAACTTATGATCCTAATGGCAAGGATAATGGCCGTGTTTTAAAAATCAATCTTAAAGATAAAAAGATCACTGTATTTTCAGATCTTGAAGGCCCACTTGATGGAGTAGCCTTTGATAAAAAAGGCAATCTTTTAGTCACATCTTGGGGAGAGAATCTAAAAGGTGCTCTTTATAGCATCGATAGATCTGGTAATGTAAAAAAGGTAGATCTTCCTGATATGGCAGGTCCAGCAGATATTTTCTATGACCATGATAAAAATACACTCTGGATCCCAAAGATGGCTGAAAATGCAATCTTAAAGCTACAGTTTTAGTATTTAGATATAATTCAAAACCACATTTATAAAAAGGTTTTGGATGTACTCTAGCTTTTCTTATACCTCAGATTCTGCAAGTTCAGGCTCTCCTTCTTCCTTTAGGGGGGGGGGGAGCGCTTTTAAGTATCATCATCCCTTGTTTTAATGAAGCTTTAAACCTTGAGCTTTTTTACACTCAAGTGATCAAGCAAGTTGAGATTCTCATCTTGCGGGGTTTTATCTCTTCTTATGAGTTTGTCTTTGTCAATGATGGTAGTCAGGATGATACTCTAAAGACTTTAAAAAAACTTCAAAGTACCTACAAAGGCATCAGAACTCTTGACTTTTCTCGTAACTTCGGTAAGGAATCAGCCCTTTTAGCAGGCCTTAGAGAGTGTAGGGGGGAGTATGTAGTACTTATGGATGCGGACTTGCAAGACCCTGAGTGGCTTTTGCCAAAGATGTTTGAAGTGATGGATAAAAGGGGCGTAGATATAGTCTGTGTGAGAAGGAAGGATAGGGCTGGTGATAGTGCTTTGCGTAAGGTATTAAGCAGCCTTTTTTATAAGATTTATGGCTTTGTCTCTGAGGTCAAGCTGCAAAATGGCGTGCGTGATTTTAGACTATTAAAGCGTGAAGTGGTAGATGCCATACTATCGCTAAAAGAATACCACCGCTTCTCTAAAGCCATCTTTGAGTGGGTGGGGTTTGAACGTGCGTTTTTAGACTATGAGTATATCCCGCGCGCTGGTGGTGATAGCAGCTTTAGCCTTTATAAGCTTTTTAAGTACGGACTTGAGGGGATTATCAGCTTTTCTACGATGCCTTTGAGGCTGGCTTTTGTGATAGGGTTTATCGTTAGTCTAGCTGCCTTTATCTATGGATGTGTGATGGTCATCCAGACGCTTTTATATGGCAATGCTGTGAGAGGCTATCCATCGCTTATTTGCGTGGTGATGTTTTTGGGCGGGGTGCAGCTTATCGTGCTTGGGATCATTGGAGAGTATATCGCTAGGATCTATGAGCAGATCAAAAACCGCCCCCACTATATCCTCAAAAAAGACAAACAAGATGAAAAGTAGTCTAAAAGAGCAGTGTTTTAGCGCTCGTTATATATGGGTGTGTGCATTTTTAGCTATTTTTGTGGTGCTATTTTTCTTTCAGTGTATTTTCCCAGCCCAGAGTGATGATTATAGCCATTATTTCAAAGCTACCAATCCAGAACTTGGCTTTTTGTACTCCTACTTTCACTGGAATGGCAGGATAGGGGAGATTTTATATGTAGGGTTTTTTGCACGTTTTAATAATAGTGTATGGCTTGATCTTTTGGGTGCTTTTATGGGCTCAGCTTTTGTGCTTGTCTTTTTTATGCTTATTTTTGCACGCCTGCCTAGAGATGCTAGAGATGTGATGTATCTTTGCTTCTTGTGCTTTTGTCTTATCACGCTTAATGACTTTGCTGCAAATTTCTTGTGGAACTCTGGCTATTTTAACTACCTTTTTGGATGTCTGCTTATCATGCTTTTTTGGCTTCCTTTTAGGTACTTTTGGCAAAAGATCCTAAGAGGGCATCAGGGCTTAGCCATGCAAAGATCTGCAAGGATGCTATGGCTTTTTTTAGCGCCTTTATCCTTTTTTGCCGGGATGGGAAGTGAGCAGATGGGGGTATGGAGTATTGCTATGGGGGTAGCGATGTTTGTTTATGCTTGGTATATGGGAGTGCGGCTCCCTGTGGCTGGGTATTTATCTTTTGTGTGTTTTTTAGCTGGGTATTTGTGTCTATACTTTTCACCCGGATCGGCCTTCCGCACTCTGGTGTCAAAAGATTCTTTTATCAGTTTTTCTGCGTTATTAGATAGGGGGTTTTTAGATTCCTTATGGCTATTTTTCAGCTCTTTTAATCACCTGTATGCTAAAAGCTTCGCGGTATTTTTGATAGCCTTTATATTCTTTTACCTAGAGAGACTTAAGGCTAAGTGGTATTTTTATATTTTTGGTATTTTATGCGGGATCATGGCTTTGGTAGTTGCTAGGCATTTAGCAGGGCTTGTGGTGTATGGCATAGTGTTTGTGATGTTTTTAAGACTTGCTAGGATAGATTCCAAGTTTTATGCCTTTGGGGCATTGTTTTTATCATGGGTGCTTATAGGGGCGATTGTCTTCCAGCTGCCATTAGGTCTGCCTAAGCGCGCACAGCTAGGCGGGAATCTCATTTTATACACTTTGCTTTTAGGGATGTTTTTAGACTTTTATGCGCGCTTTAAGCTCCAAGACTTGCTAAAAAAGATAGTCTTCATCGCTCTGGCCTTAAGCACGGCATCTTGTATGATTAACTGGGGGTATATGGGCTATAAATGGCATAAGATGGAAAGCTATATTGCTTATAAAAAGTCTTTAGGTGCTAAAGAGGTGGTGATCCCTTGGGATAATTTTGTAGGTTTTTATCACAGTGATTGGGGACTGCCTAGCACTAAGGCTGACTTTTGGGTCAATGAGCTTTATGCCAAGCATTATGGGCTAGAGAGGTTTATAGTCGGGGATAACAAAGAGTTTAGGCATTTTAGCGCGCATTAGGAGTGGTGATTGATGGAGTTTGTGCGTTACTGTCTTGTAGGGGTTGTAAATACGATTATAGGTTTTGGCTTGGTGCTTTTATTTGGCCTGGTGCTCATCCCAGAGCTGGCAAACTTGCTTGGCTATAGTATCGGTGTTTGCATCTCTTATGTACTAAACTCGCGCTTTACCTTTCGGGGTAAAAAGGGCAATTTTGCTAGATTCTTTTTTTGCGTGCTATTAGCCTATGGGGCAAATCTTTTTGCACTTTTTGTTTTATACAGAGTTTTAGGCTATGAGGCTATCATCTCTCAGCTTTTTTCTGCTGCTATCTATACGATCTGTTCTTTTTTGCTAAGCAGGTATTTTGCTTTTAGGGCAGTTTAGCCCCCCCCCCTTTTTTTTGTTTAGCCCCTCCCCCCTTTTTTTTAAATCATTTAATATCAAAGGATATCTATTATTAAAAATGATTTTTTATGATTTTGAGGTAAAATACCCCGGATGAAAGGTAAACTTTTATTTTTCTAAGTTGTGATTATGATATAATCACAAATCTTAAAAATATCAATAAATGTCGATAATATGTAAATAAATTTTAAGGAATAGGATGCTAAGCAAAGCAAAAAAGAGCATGATAGATAAGAGGGTGGCAAATAAGTTTGTCCCCCCCCCCATCAATATTTCAAACAGTCTCTCTCAGTGCTCAATGCTCTATGCCTGCTGGGCTCCCAAGTCTTAGCTGATGGCATCAAGATCGATATGAGTGCATCTAGCAGCCATCCTACCTTAGATAAGACGCCAAATGGCATTGATATCATCCAGATTGCTAAGCCTAATGATGCTGGCATCTCTAATAACTTCTATACTGACTTTAATGTCTCTCAAGATGGTCTGATACTCAATAATATCGCTAAAGATGATAAGCTAGCTCAAAGTATACTCGCAGGCTATATCAGCGCTAATGATAATCTCACCTCTTCAGCCAAGCTCATCTTAAACCAAGTCACAGGTAATGATATCTCAAAGCTATTAGGATATCTAGAAGTAGCAGGCAAGAGTGCTGATGTGATTATTGCTAATCCAAATGGCATCACCTGCCAGGGTTGTGGCTTTTTAAATGTGGAGAATCTGACTTTGGCTACAGGTAGATTTTCACAAAGTGAGCTAGAAAGACTAGCTCTGCTTAAAAGCTACCAAGAGCTAAAGAGCCTCTCTCTAGATATCACGCAGGGTAAGATCATTACCCAAGCGCTAGATGCGAGAAATACCAAAAGCTTGACATTCCTAGCTAAGAGTATGGAGGTGGATGGTATGATTAGTGGTGGGGATAAGATCCGTATGCTGCTAGGGGCTAATCATGTTGAGTTTTCTCCCAGTGTGCTGCTCTATGAGCCTATCAAGCTAGCTAAGAGTGATGAGCCAGCCCTAGCACTAGATGTAGCCTATCTGGGTGGAGCAGTGGCCAAGAGTATCTATATAGTAGCTACGCAAGAGGGGATAGGTGTGCGTAGCTCTGGCTTGATGGCGAGTACTGCATCTGTGAGTGAAGGTGATGGGGGCTTTAGCATCGATGTGAATGGCAAGCTAGAGATATCAGCTCCCAAAAGAGCCCTAGCCCTAGACTTACACAAAGAAGCCATAGACCTCACAGAAGCCACTACAGATACAGAGGCTAAAGAAGAGGGCTTTGCCCCGGCACTCTTTTCTGGTTCTAGTCTCACTATCAAGGCAAAGGACTTTGCCAACCACTCTATCCTCTATGCTGCAGGTGATCTGAGCATAGAAGCACACACCGTGCTCAATCAAGGTAGCCTTGAGTTTGAAGATAGGGTCGTAGGCACATCGCATTTTTACTCCAGAGATCCTAATGTAAATGGGTTTTTTGGTGGAGATGATCATCGTTGGACTTTATATGATTATGCAATTACTACTAAAGAGCATGTCACTAAGGCACAGACCTACTCTCCAGCACTTATCCTAGGGGGTAATATCACTATCAAGTCAGATACCACTACTAATGATACTGCTATCATCAAAGCTACTAATAATTTTGATAATCAAAGCAAAGAGTTTAAAAACATAGATCCACAGGCAAAAAGGATCACCAGCTATAATGGTACAAGAAAGGTTTATGATAGATATGGCGATTGTAGTTTGCATTGGCTCTTTGGATCTCAGAACTGGAACTGTGCCTCCACAAGTAAATATTATGCCTATAACCGTGCTGATGATATAGAATATATTGATAATAATCTCCCAGAGATCACAGCTCAAGATATGACTGGATACCTCTCTGAGGCTATCAGGACTTCTAGAGCTAGCGCTACCGCACCTATAGCCTATATGCAAGATAGCGCTACTCTAAACTCACTTTTAGTAGGCAGTGTAGATGCAGCTACACTGATAGATCCTTCTATCCTAGATATCTTTGCTAGAGGGAGCCTCTCTCTAGGCATCAGTGCTTCTAGTATGCACATCACTTCTGATGACTTTTACAACTCAGGCTCTATGAGCGCAGATAGTATTTATGTAGCCTCTAGTGTGTTTATAAATGAAAATGGCGAGATACTCTCTGGCAAGTCTCTAGCTCTTAGCGGAGGGAGTGTTGCTAACAAGGGAGGCAAGATATCTGGTGATAGCATAGATATCAAAGCAGATGGTTTTTTAAATACTTCAAGTGTTGAGAATAGTTACTCTAGTACAAATATAGGTTATAAAAATAATCTCGTTTCTATGGGTAACATTACTGGGAATCACATTATTATTAATGCAGACTCTACTTCAGTTATTGGAGGAATGATTAAAGCAGATGATTTACTGATGATTAAAGCAGATAAACTAGATATTCTTTCAACTAAATTGATTTCTGCTGAAAATACTGGTAATTATAGTCAGGATTTGATTTCACAATCGATATCAAGGTTGGATGGCAAAAATATATCATTAATGGCGGATAATCAGAATATCTCGGCATCTACAATAAATGCTGAAAAAACATTGGAAATTTCCGGGAAACAAGTTAATTTTGATACTGCTGTTAATGAAGTTATCACAATAAATAGGAGTAAGAGTCGTTATAGTAGATCTAGGGTTAGCAAAAGTAGTAGTCTTACAAATATTGGCACAGATTTAACAGGAGAGAATATTTTTATTAATGCAAATATTATAAAGGCAAATAACCTTAATACTAATTCTGAAAATTTTTCTGTCATATCAGATGATGCTGTATTTGGTAATTTGGTAGATATGCGGATAGAAACCTCAAAAGATGACTCTGCTTTCTTTAATAATAATAGTAATTCCTTATCATCAAATCTTAATTCTGCGGGCAAGATTGTTGGAAATTATATTGATTTTAATTCTGATAGGATTGTATTAAATGCTATAACACTTGAAGCAAAAGATGGTATAAATGTTCAGGCAAATAACTTGCATCTCGGAACTGTTGAATTAAAAAGCAACTTTAGCAATCGGCATGAAAGTGGGGATAGAACAGATCAAGTAGGGGGACAGTTCTTTGCCAATAAGATTAGTTTAAGTGCTGATAATCAAGAAATTATCTCAACTGATTTAAGGGCAAATCATGCTATACAAATAGAGGGAGAAAACATTTTATTTGATGCTGGTATCTCCAAGAATAATTCTAGCAAAAAGACTGCAAGCTATAAGGGAAATATATTTAAAAGTAAAATCACAAATGAAGTAGAAAAAAAATCTATTACTAAATATATAGCCTCTAATCTTGAGGGTAAGAAAGTAGATATTAATTTAAAAAGCAATCTTAGTGCTAATAACATTAATGTTAAGGCTGATGAATTTAAAGTGGTCTCTGGAGGAAAGATAACCTTAAGCAATAAGGCAGATTTAGAACAAACTATCACAGATAAACATACAACAGAAAGTGGTTTCAAAGGAAAAGCCACTAAAAAGAGTATCTCTATAAGTGTGGGCAAGGATACTACAGATGAACATCAAGAAATATACAAGCTTACACATAATAACACAAATATTAATGCTAATAAGATTGATTTAAATGCCATAGATTTGATAAATATTGAATCGACAAATTTAAATGGTGATAATGTGGCATTAAATGGTGCAGAGGTTAATGTTGCTGCACTTCAAAATCAAGAAAATTCATTTTCTACAAAGCATACGACTTCTAATCGTATCGGTTTTAGCGTAGATGCAGATACCGTAAAATATGCATTGCAAAAAGTAGGCAATAAGGTTTTTGGTGACATTATCAAGGTTGGTGAGAAGCCTAAGAATACCCAGGTTGAAACTAACTTTACAAATAAAAATGATGTAGAACAACACAATAAGGTAAAGACAAGTGCTGCCAGTACTAATGTAAATGCCGGAATGATGGATATTCATTCAGATGGGAATACCAATATTATTGGATCTAATATCAATGCTACAGAATTAAATATTGATGCAGATAAAATTAATATTGCTGCTATTGAGACAAAAGAAATAAGCAGTGATACTACAAAGTCAACGACTATAGAATTTGGAGTTGGCGCTAATATCGGAGAAGATGCAGAGGTTAAAATCAGAGGGTCTTATAGTAATAGCAATAAGCATGTTGATACAAATAAAACTACTCATGTAGGATCCAAGCTTGATGTAGAAAATCTCAATCTTAATGCTAAATCTGATGTTAAGGTTGAAGGATCAGATATTAATGTTTCAGGTGTGGCAAATATTCAGGCTGATAGCTTTATTATGACTGCTATTACAAATACTACTATTGAAGATACAACACAAAATAGCCTTGATATTAGTGGTAGTACCACGATTGGTTCTCATTCTTTCGCTATGGAATCAAGTGGAGGTAGTCTAAAAAAACAAACTCATGATACATCTACAACTCATGTAATCTCATCTCTCAAGGCTGGAACTCTCAATCTAAATACTTCAAAAGATACCAATATTATTGGTTCAAAACTCAAGGTGGATGGTGAGGCTAATCTCATCTCTAAGAATCTAAATATTACAGACTACCAAAGTGAGAATACAAATAAAGAAAATGAGATAAAAAATAATGGCGGTGGTTCTTTTGGTATTGGCAATGGTTTTAATATGGCTGGCAATGGATCTCATTCCAAGAAGCACACAAGCAAAACAGATACTACCTTTAGTGGCTCTAATGTTGATGTAGGAAAGCTTAACATCCAAACTTCTCAAACCACTACAATTAAGGGATCTGAGCTTCATGCAACACAAACTCAGATTAAAACAAATGATCTTGATATTGTTTCTAGCGCAAAGCATTCTAGTGAACATAATGATAGCTTTAGCATAAGTGGTGATTTTGCTTTTGGTAATAGTAAAAATGCAGTTAATAGCAATACTACTTATGAGAATCATAATAAAAAGGTTACCCAGCAGGTAGAATCAAAAGTTACTTTAGGCGATTTTGATATTCAATCATCTGGTGATACAAATATCAGGGGATCAAAACTTGCTGGAAACTCTGGAAAAATACAAACACAGAATCTTAATCTGATATCCACTCAAGATACGACATTGGCCGATGGTATAAGTGCGGATCTTAAGACGCATAATTTTTCTATGAAAGCAGATGGAAAGCTTGATGGTAGTTTAGATATTAAGCAGCATAATTCTAGCTTAGAGACAGATAGTTTGCAGATCAATACAGATAAAGATTTGACTATTAAGGGTGGAAATATTCAATCTGGTTTGCTTGGAGCTAGCGTAGGTGGAGATCTGTTTGTGGCAAGCACTCCTGATATCTCTGTATCTGGTAGCGTGAGTGCGTCTATGGGTACTTCACTAAAGGATTTTAGCTTTGATCCAGATATGCGAGGTATAGTAGATGTCAAGAAGCGCTCTGGCATAGATGCCAGTATCGCAGATATTAAGGTGGGTGGATCAACCACTCTTATAGGCGGAAAGATAGAAGCCTTTCATGGCAATATACAGACTGGTAGTCTCTTGCTAGCACCTACGGTTAATGCAGATATTCATATTTCTAAAGAAAGTATCAAGAATGGTAACTCCCCAAAAATACAAACAGTAGATTCTGCAATATCTGGATTGCGTATTAAGTAAGTCTGTCTTATGACAGATTGGTGGGTTTATTATTAAACTCAGCATTCTTTCATAAGGAGTAAAAATGAAAAAGATTTTTAATATTTTGTTAATAGGAAGTATGCTAACCATCTGTAATTTATATGCTTTACCAAGTGGTGTATTTATAGGAGCTAGTTTAGGGGCAAATGCAAATAAAGCTCCTTATGGTTCGGGTAGCGAGAGCTTTAGTGTTGTAGGTAACACGACTAGTCATACTGTTACATCTGATATAGGTGTAACAACCAAGCTTCAAATGGATTATGGCTTAAGACTTGGTTATATTTGGGGTATTAATAATTATAATGCCTTTAAGATTACAGTAAATTACGATTACTCTTCTTTCTTTGATGTTGGCTTTATGCAGGCTGGTTTTTCGGTTGATTATATGTTATCTTTTAATGATAAACCAAATGCATGGGGTATGTTTATTGGTGGTGGTTATGACTGGGGTTTTTATAAATGGGGTAATTATTTAAGAAAACATAAAAATAATGGAGATAACGTTAATGTAGATTTTGCATATCTTCAATTGGGGTTTTTTAAGGCATTTGGTGAAGATGGTAATACAATGCTGCAATTTGGCCTAAAATATCCTTTTGGAAACTACGATAAACAAACAATAAACACTGGATTAGATAGTATCACTAGCTATAGAAGCAATTTGTATTCATTATTTATAGCACTTAATTACACCTTTTAGGGTCGACAATGAGTATTTTAAGAAAAGTAATACTTGGATGTATTTTTTGTGTTACAGCACAAGCTAAATTTTTCTTGGGAATTGAAGGGGGTTATTCATTAGAAAGAGTTAATATGTCTGGCACAATAGAGTTGACAGGATATAATCCTTATCAGTTTTATACTCTAAATACAACGATGGATGGTATTAAGGTTGGTATAAACTTTGGTACCGAGCATTTTTCTCGTTTTTTTGGTTTTAGATGGATGTTAAATCTTGGTTTTGGCAATAATGGGACTTGGAGGGGAATACGCTCTGAAATATCTGGACTGAATACGCAGATTGAGGATATTTATCACACCAGCTTGAGTGGTAGTTTAGACTTATTTTTTACTCCTATTAGTAGTGATAAATTTAGTCTAGGTATTTTTGGTGGTATAACTCCAGAGATATTAAAAGCACATTTTAAAACAAGAGATGTTAATTATCAGGATTTAACATTGACATTAAGTGGTTTAAGGGTTAATGGTGCAGACTTTAGGGCATCCAAGAGTCTTTATGGGTTTAATGGGAGTCACTTATTTTTAAATACATAATTGGCGAGCAGGCATAAGTTTAATGCTTAATGGTAGACATCGCTTGGAACTTTATGCCAGTATTCCTATTTTTAAACCGGAAATCGTTAAGGATGATAATTTTGCATTTACTACAATAGAGAAATTTGAAAATCACTATAGTTTTTATATGATGGGATATAAATTTGTATTCTAGTTTTTGAGGCCTTTTGGCCTCTTATGATAGATTGGTAGATTTTAGTTTCTAGAATCTAGCATTCTTTTATAAGGAGTAGAAATGAAAAAGATTTTCAAACTTTTGGTTTTAAGTGGTATTTTAGGTATGGGAAGCCTATCGGCTTTGCCTACAGGTGTTTTTATCGGAGCAAATATAGGAACTAATCTTAATAAGACTAGTGCAGTGGCCACTTCTAATGGTCAGGTTGTCTCTGGAGAGTGGAGGTTTACCTTTCAAGGGGACTATGGTGTGAGACTAGGTTTTATCTGGGGGATTAATAACTATAATGCCTTTAAGATTACTGGTACTTATGATTACTCAAATGTAAGTGATTGGGCATTTATGCAGGCTGGTGCTTCGCTTGATTATATGCTATCTTTTAGTGATAAGCCAAATGCTTCAGGTGTGTTTATTGGTGGTGGTTATGATTGGGGTTTTTATGATTTTGCTAATGCAATACAGCCTATTGTAGATATGAATAAAGGACATAAGAATCTCCCTTATGCGCAGTTTGGATTTTTTAAGGCATTTGGTGAGACTGGCAAGGCGATGATGCAGTTTGGTATAAAATATCCATTTGGTCAGTATGTCTCACTTGGTGGTAATCTAGCTGATTTTGGTTTTAAGTCAAATATAAGTAATGTTTTCCAGCTATTTTTTGCATTTAACTATACATTCTAAAAAGCTTGCCTTCCTCATCCTGTCTATATCCTCTATAGCCTTAGGATGGGGAAAGTGCTTTGTGATAGATGAGATCACATTCCTAGATACTCAAAAAGAGGCATCTAGCCTGCCCAAGGGCTTTGGCTATGCTTATGCTTTGATGGAGGGCTACAAGCATAGCTGCATAGATACTCCATCCTTAAACACTCTTCTTAAATCCTTAAATGACATCACTATACAAAAGGGATACCTCACCTCGCGCTTTGGTCTCAAGCCTCAAGATCTAAAAAGCCATAAGCTTGAGATTTCCTTTGAGCCTGGGAGGATATCTAAGATCACTTATGACTATGATGGCATCTTTGCCTTTCCTAAAAAAGACTTTAGCATCAAAGAGGGGGATATCCTCTATCTTAGAGATATAGAAGCGGGCATGCATAATCTCAAGAGTATGCGTCATATCACAAGCCAGATGGAGATCATCCCAGCTCAAAAAGATGGCTATAGTGATGTGATCATTAAAGCAAGGAAGAAGCGCTCCCCCATATCTGCTAGCTATACTTTGGATAATGGAAACTTGCAGTTTGACTATGAGCATATAGTGCTTTTTGCCTGGGAAAATCCCTTGAAGCTTGCAGATAAGCTGCAGTTTTATATGCTTGGATCCATCCCTTTTGACAAAAGTGTGAAGAAAAATCACAGCTTTTATGGCTCATTTAGCTACCGACTGCCTTTTTTGAAGTTTGTATTTGAAGAGAGCTTGTCATACTCTAAAAGCAGCTATCAAATAAGGCTTGTTAATCTCACTCCAGCCTATGGCGGGTATAATCTCAACAATGATACAAAGCTTAGCTACTCCATCTTGAGGAATCAAAATCATGATCTATCTATGGGGTATGACTTTGGTTTTAGGCTTTCTAAGAGCTTTTTAGAAGATATTTTGCTCATCGCTCAAGATAGGAAAGTAGTGCAAAACTCTTTGTTTCTGCACTATGCTTATTTGGCACAGAGCTTTAGCTTTAGTGTGGATTCTAGTTTTTTATACGGCTATAGCTTGGCAAATAGGCTGCTAGATGCAAGTCACTATTTTTTGCCTACGCTTAATCTCACTTTGTACTATCCTTTCAAGATAAAAAGCCTTGATCTAAGCTATATATCTTCTATCAGGACACAGGTAGGCAGTAGCGGGATCTATGCTAATGATGCCTTTGTGATCGGTGGGAGGTATACTGTGAGGGGGTTTGATAGGCTTAGCTATAGCGGACAGATAGGGGTGATCTATCGCAATGACCTTAATCTATACATACCACTATATAAAGAGCTAAAGCTAGTCCCTAGCATAGGGCTTGATGCAGGCTATGTGAAAGATCTAAACTTCAGCGCACAAAATATGCTATCTGGCGGAGGTGCAGGCATAAGTTTGGTGTATAAATACTTCAATATCCAGGGCTGGTGGTATGTGCCACTTTATAGCTCATCTAAGCGCATAGCCACGCAGAATTTTTTCTTTTCAGTAGGGGTGAACTGGGGATGATAAAATTTCTCCGCTATATCTAATAAATGCTTAAAAATAAATAAAACTTTTTAAAATATTTATTTTTTATTTAAAAGCAGTTTCTAAAATAGCCACTTGAAGTTTTTCTGTAAGGAGATTGTATGAAGAAGACGATGTTTTTAAGTATTGCTTTGGCTGGTATTTTGGGTGCTTTTGAGATCCAGAGTGTGCCAGATGTGACAGAGCGTATCAGCCCAGATGCTAGCAAGTCAAATAGTGTGTATTCTTACCATGACTCGATCAAAGAGGCTACACAAGCAGTAGTCAATATCTCTACTCAAAAAAAAATAAAAAATGCCTTGCAAAATAATCCAATGTTTAATGACCCATTTTTCCAGCAATTTTTCGGAGATTTGTATAATCAAATACCAAAAGATAGGATAGAACGTGCGCTTGGTAGCGGGGTGATCGTCTCTAGTGATGGCTATATTGTAACTAATAATCATGTGATCGATGGGGCAGATAAGATTGTTGTTACCTTGCCAAACTCTACAAAGGAATATAACGCTACGCTTGTAGGCACAGATCCCGATTCTGATCTTGCTGTGATACGCATTGATAAGCAGGGTTTGCCTTTTATCAAGTTTGCTAATAGCTCTAATGTTTTAGTAGGAGATGTGGTCTTTGCAATAGGGAATCCATTTGGCGTAGGGGAGACTGTGACACAAGGGATTATTTCAGCACTGAATAAAAATGGCATCGGCATTAATAACTATGAAAACTTCTTACAGACAGACACTTCTATCAATCCGGGGAACTCTGGTGGTGCGCTTATAGATACGCGTGGTGCGCTAGTAGGGATCAATACGGCTATCATCTCACGCTCTGGTGGTAATATCGGTATTGGCTTTGCTATCCCTTCAGAGATGGTAAAAAGCGTAGTTAGCCAGCTAATCAAAGATGGTAAGATAGAGCGTGGGTATCTTGGAGTGGGGATACAGGATGTAAGCAATGACCTTCGTGATAGCTATAATGGCTTAGAGGGTGCAGTGGTTATTAGCATTGAAAAAGATTCCCCAGCTAAGAAGGCAGGGCTTATGGTCTGGGATCTCATCACTGAGGTAAATGGCAGAAAGATAAAAGATAGCGCGGACTTGAAAAACTATATAGGCACGCTAAAACCAAATACAGATGTCACGCTAAAAATACTTCGTGATAAAAAAGAGATGACTATCACACTTAAGCTTGCAGAACGCAATAAAAATAAAAAGAGCTCATCTGTAAGTACAAAAAATGATGATCAAAGTGAGCTAAAAGGTCTTAGGGTAGAGACTATCACACAAGCAATTCGCCAACAATATAGAATCGCAAATGATATTAATGGAGTGTTGGTCACTAGTGTGGCAGATGATTCCCCAGCGCAAGAGGCTGGGTTTAATCCAGGGGATGTGATCTCACAGATTGAGAATATCACGATCAAAGATACAAATGATTTTAGCAATGCGCTAAATAAATTCCGTGGTAAAACTAAAAGAATCTTAGTGTATACAAAAAATGGAGTGAAAACCATCGTCGTGAAATGATGCTATCTTTTATACGCACGATAAAGGATGAAAGTGCTCGGGGTATCTGAAGTGATGAGCACTTCATCGCCTAAGGCTTCATTGAGCGTGGCGGAGTATAGCGCTGGCGGGTAAAAGCCATTTAGCGGGTACTTTAGCCCTGTTGAGTTTAGCGCGATTTTAGGATCCAGATAGAAAAATGAAAGCTGCTCCCCTTGATGTGTGCTAAATGCACAAGGGGTAGTATGGATGCTAAACTCACCAAAATCACTACGCATCATCACTTTGGCAAACTGGCTATATTCTATGAGATGGGCAAAGTTTGCTAGAGCGTGATCTTCTCTTTTACCACCAGCACCTAAAATTACAAAGCTATCAAATCCAAGTTTTAGCCCATGATAAAAGGCTTTAGATAGGTCATTGCTATTTTGCTCAGCTATATGCAGGGTGATGGGAGCATATTTTTTAGCTAGCTTTTTGGGGATGGAGTCAAGATCACCGATGATAAGGCTAGGGGTGATGTGATGGCGCTCTAAATGTCTGATAGCCCCATCACATACGATGATAAAGTCTGCTAGCCTTAGTTCATTTATCCTATCTTTTGTGCGGGGGAACTCTCCATTGGCTAGGATGTAGGCAGTTTTTGACATTAGATTTCCTTTTGAGATTTGTATTCTCTATGCCATTTGATGTAAAAGACAATCCCAATGATCAAAAATATACAGGCATTAAAAAACTGTAAGAACATTTTAGTATCCCCTAGTGATAGCCTAAACCAAATATAGCACATGATGATATTGGCCAGTGTCACAAGTAGATAAGACTGGATATAGCGCTTTGACTGCAGATAGGTAGCAAAGAGCTGGAGGGTTACAGAAAAGGCGTTTAAAAAAGGATAGGATGAATGGATGGAATCTAAGAAAAAGCCATAAGCAAGACTGCTAAGAGCTATGAGGATGAGTGTGGGGGTGAGGCTTTTTAGGCTTTTTAGCTTGATCTTTTCTTTATATGGATGGTTATGCCATTCTATAAGGCCGATGAGATTTAAAGGCAGATAGACTAGACTTAAAAAAACATCTCCATAAAGCCTGGCCTCAAAAGCGATGATAGCATAGCTAATGCAGTAGCATAGCCCGAAAAAATAGCAAATAAGCCTCATCGCTCCGGCAAAAAAGGCAAAGCACACGCCGCTAAAAGCAGCGAGCATAGAAGTAAGAGATGAGTGTAGATAAAAATCTAAAGCCACAATAAGACTGCAGCATCCCACGCACATCACCCA
The DNA here is from genome assembly GCA_949298825.1 of uncultured Helicobacter sp. Taxonomy (GTDB): domain Bacteria; phylum Campylobacterota; class Campylobacteria; order Campylobacterales; family Helicobacteraceae; genus Helicobacter_H. The sequence goes on along the minus strand of CASFYB010000008.1, from coordinate 41,054 downwards.
AAAGAGTGGGGGTAGATTTTGAAATTGGGCTATTAGGGCTTTCATTATAAAAAGGTCATAGCATGGATAAAAGCTCTGAGTGGCTAAGCCAAGAAGTATTACTATCACTAGCATAGCTAAAGCCACTTTCTACTGGAGTGCCCTTTTCATTTAGCTTTGTGAGTGTGTAGTTGATAGGGGTTTGAAACTGGATGCTAGGTGTGAGGATGAAGAATGTATCAAATTCTAGACAAAGATGAGAATCATCACTAGGGATCATGATCTCATGGAGCTTTTCTCCAGGGCGGATGCCGATGGTTTTTGTAGGTAGGTGGGGCGCTAGGGCATGGGCTAGATCAGTGATCTTCATGCTAGGGATTTTGGGGATGAAGATTTCTCCCCCATGCATTCTTTTAAGATTATTTAGCACAAAGTCTACCCCTTCTTGTAATGTGATAAAAAAGCGTGTCATCCTAGGATCGGTGATGGGCAGCTCTGTGGCATTGTTTTCAATCAGATTCTTGAAAAAAGGCACGACAGAGCCGCGAGAGCCTACGACATTGCCATAGCGCACTACGCTAAATTTTGATTGCATTGATCCTTTGATATTATTTGCAGCGATAAAAAGCTTATCACTACAAAGCTTTGTAGCACCATAGAGATTGATAGGATTGGCAGCTTTATCTGTGCTAAGTGCGATGATATGAGAGACGCCATTAAAGAGTGCAGCTTCAATCACATTGCTTGCGCCATTGATATTAGTTTTGATGCATTCAAGTGGGTTGTACTCTGCTATGGGGACATGCTTAAGTGCTGCAGCATGGATACAGACATCTACACCATTTAGAGCTTGTTTTAGCCTCTCTTTATCCCTCACATCTCCGATAAAATATCGCATACAAGGGGCGTTAAAACTTTGTGCCATCTCATATTGCTTAAGCTCATCGCGGCTATAGATGATGAGTTTTTTGGGTTTGTAGCGTTTGAGGACGGTTTGGACAAACTTTTTCCCAAAGCTGCCAGTGCCGCCAGTGATGAGGATACTTTTATTATCAAGCATGATTTTCCTTAAGTTTGAGATTACCAGTGATATTCAAGGCTAGCAGTGAGGATCCTAAGCTGACCTAGATTGGCTGCTTGCTGATAGAGGCTTTGGCGATTGTCCTTGATAGTCAGAGAGTAGGCTGCCCCCAGTACAAAATCTCCAAAACGATACTTCCCACCTAGTGAAAACATATAGCCATTGCTATCAGGGATCCCGATAGCATCTTGAGGGCTTGGCGCTTCATCATAGGCTATAGCCCCCATAAGCTTGAAGTTTTTATCTGTATAGGTGACACCTAGTCTATAGGTATTAGTATCTCTCCATCCTGCACCCATATTACTCACTCCAGAGAAATCGGCCAAACCGACCATACTTTGAAGTTTTTGTGATGGGAAGTGGGCTACTAGCCCGCTAAGTCCTATATACTGGGCATTAGCAAAGTCAGGGGTGACAAGGAAGTTAGGCCCCTTGGCCCAAAAGGTACGCTCATAAACTCCTTCAATCCTCAAGCGATGGTTGAAAAACTCATGGGCATAGGCTAGGGTTAGGATCTGTGGCATATTTACAGCGATATCTAGTGTCGTCTTAGTCAGTACATCTCCCATAGCACCGCCTACATAGCTTGTCGCCTGCAGAGTGCCTTGCATATGGAAGGGCACGCTAGAGTTGTAGACTACAGAGAGCATCCCACTATCAAAGACCTTGAGAGAGGCAGAGAGACGATAGCCTGCAGAGAGGTCTTTGCCTTCAGACTTTTGATAGACTTTAGTAGTGCCATACATAGTGGTAGTAGAGGTGCTCAAAATATCTACAAGGCCATCACATTTAGATAGGCCGATGAATTTGCATAAGATGGGATTCCCAAGTAAGGTTTTTAAAAGTTGTTTTTGACTATCGCTGATAAGCTCGCTAGGGATATTGTCAATCCCAATCTCATCCATATCCTTACCTGTAAGGGTGATAGAAGAGTTGGTAAGCTTGCCATCAGCACCCTTTACTTGCATAGGGACATAAACGACGTTATTAAAGCTACCCATAGAGTAGAGGATGCGCGGACCAAACCCGATAGAAAAGCGATCTCCTACTGTATAGCTCACAGAAGGGGAGAACTCTACCATCATGATAAACACATCTTGCAAAAACTCCCCACCCTTATCCTTCCACTGCATGGCAAGACCACTAGGAGCGATGAAGCTAGCCCCAAAGGTGAGGCCATTTACCGTGCGTGATTTGTAAAAAAACTTTGGCAGGATGAAGTTGGTAGTGCCTGTAGATCCATTGACGATTTGGGCATCTGGGGTAGAGTGGATGATATCTACATCTGAAGGGGCAAAGGCAGCTATAAGGCCTGATGTATAGCTTAGCTTTGTGTGAGATCGTAGCCCTTGATTGGTCGTAGAGACTTGGAAGTTAAAGCCTGGGATCTGGATAAGCGAGGTAGAGAGCTCAAGTTCACTTTTATTCTCCCCCCAGTCATTGCTAAAGCCCATATTAGCTGGATTGTAATAGCTCGCATCAGCTCCCCTAGCTCCAGCTACATAAGCAGAGTTTAGCGCAGTGCCATTGAGAGATTGCTCTTGGATTTTAAAGCCATTGGCATTCATTGAGGCATGAAAGATGGCTAGTATAAAGCAAAGAATCAACACTAGATTGGATTTTTGTATTTTTTTCAAAACCTTATATTAAATCCTTTCGCCAGATTCCCTCTTTGAGTTATTTTGATTTTTAAACTTTAATAGATTTATTGTAGCAGAATTCATTGATGAAGATTTAAACAAAGTAAAGATATGGAGAAATGATAGAATTTTGTCTATTTTTAATAATTTTTTGGTTAAAAAATAATGAAACTATAGCGCAGAGTGCAGACAAATTAGAAAAATCTAAGTATAATTTGGCAACATGCTTTCGTTTTTGAGGTAGTGCGGACTTTTGGAGCTTCAGATAAATGAGGCAATGCAAAGCATAAATACAAACTAAGGAGAATGCAGTGAAGGATGAAAAACAACTTTTAAATAAGGTTGCTAAGAGATTAGATACTCTATCTAAGCTTCCTATGGCTAAAGAGGATAAGGAGTTTGAAACCTTGCTTAGTCAAAAAGGGATCGAGCGTCGTGACTTTATGAAATGGGCTGGAGTGATGACAGCAGCACTAGCCTTACCTGCTAGCTTTGCACCACTTACAGCTAGAGCTGCGGAAGTGGCTTCAAGACTGCCTGTGATCTGGCTTCATATGGCAGAGTGCACTGGCTGTAGTGAAAGCTTGCTAAGGGCTGAAGATCCTAGCATTGATTCAATTATTTTTGATACGATCAATCTTGAATATCATGAAACTATCATGGCTGCAGCTGGATATCAGGCTGAGCATAATCTGGAAAATGCAATCAAAAAGCATAAGGGAAATTATATTTTAATGGTAGAGGGTGGCATCCCTACTGTTGAGCACTTTTTAACCATCGGTGCTGAAGGACGCACAGGGGCTCAAACTTGCAGGGAAGCAGCAGAGGGAGCAGCAGCGATATTTGCTATCGGGACATGCTCGAGCTTTGGCGGTGTGCAGGCAGCCTATCCAAATCCTACTTCAGCCGCACCTTTAAGTAAGATTATTTCCAAGCCTATCATCAATGTGCCTGGATGCCCTCCTAGTGAAAAAAATATCGTAGGTAATGTGCTTTATTTTGTGATGTTTGGGACATTGCCAGCACTAGATGCATTTAATCGTCCAAAATGGGCATACGGACATAGAATCCACGATCTTTGCGAAAGAAGAGGGCATTTTGATGCTGGAGAGTTTGTACAGCATTTTGGCGATGAGAATGCTGAGAAGGGATACTGCCTCTATAAAGTAGGATGCAAGGGACCATATACATTTAATAACTGCTCAAAACTTCGCTTCAACTCACATACAAGCTGGCCGATCCAAGCTGGACATGGATGTATCGGCTGCAGTGAGCCAAACTTCTGGGATACTATGAGTCCATTTGAAGAGCCATTAGGCAATAAGCTTTATCAAACTTCATATAATGGCCTTGGGGCTGATAAGACTGCTGATACAGTAGGCACTGTGATTTTAGCAGCTACGGCTATTGGTATCGCAGCGCATGCTGTCGTATCTAGCATGACAAAAAGCAAAACAGAAGAATAAGATCTTAAGGAGAGAGTATGACAAAAAGAATTGTAGTAGACCCCATCACTAGAATCGAAGGGCATTTAAGAATTGAAGTTATCGTAGATGAGAATAATGTAATCACAGATGCTTTTTCTTCTTCTACGCTATTTCGTGGACTAGAGACGATCATCAAGGGAAGAGATCCTAGGGATGCTGGCTTTATCGCACAGAGAATCTGCGGGGTTTGTACTTTTTCTCACTATAAGGCAGGGATCGTAGCAGTAGAAGATGCTTTGGGTATCAAAATACCTTTTAATGCTCAAATGGTCAGAAGTCTCATGAATATTTCACTTTTCTTGCATGATCATGTGGTGCATTTTTATACGCTTCATGGGCTAGATTGGTGTGATATCACATCCGCGCTAAAGGCCGATCCAGCCAAGGCTTCAAAAGAGGCATTTAAATATACTAAAACCCCTACTTGCACTGGGGAAGATGAGCTAAGAGCTGTGCAAAAGCGTGTGGGTGACTTTGTAAAGCAGGGTGCACTTGGGCCATTCCAGAATGCTTATTGGGGGCATAAGACCTATCATTTTACCCCAGAGCAGAATCTCATCGTCCTATCACATTATCTAAAGCTGCTTGAGATCCAGCGTGAGATTGCCAAGATGATGGCGATTTTTGGAGCTAAGCAGCCTCACCCTCAAAGCCTTACAGTCGGTGGTATCACTTCTGTTATGGATGTTTTAGATCCTACTCGTTTAGGAGAGTGGAGTGCTAAGTTTGATAGGGTAAGTGAGTTTATCCACAATGCCTATTATGCTGATGTCGTGATGGCGGCTAAAGCGTTTAATAAAGAGCCTTCTGTACTAAAAGGATGCAATCTTAAAAACTTTATCTCTCATGCAGAAATGCAAATAGGTGCTGATGAATATCTCTTTAGCAGTGGTATCGTGCTTAATGGCGATCTATCTAAGGTGCTAGATATCAATGAAGATCTTATCAAAGAAGAGGTGACTAACTCATGGTATAAATATGAGAATACTAATGAGCCTGCGCTTCATCCTTATGATGGGCAGACTACGCCAGAGTATACAGGCTTTAAAGATGGTCAAAGCTATGGTCCAGATGGGAAGATGGTAGATTCCAAGCTTATTGATATGAAGGGTAAGTATTCTTGGATCAAATCTCCTAGATACAATGATATGCCTATGGAGGTCGGACCACTGGCTACTATCGTCGTAGGACTAGCGGCTAAAAATCCTTATATCACTCCAGTAGCAACAAAGTTTTTAAAAGATAGTGGCTTGCCAGTGGAAGCGCTATTTAGTACATTGGGCAGAACAGCAGCTAGATGTATCGAAGCTGTAGTGATCTGTGATCATGGTAAGAAAGCATTTGATGCCTTAGTGGAGAATCTAAAATCAGATACTGCTACTTGCGCACCTTATGTCATTGATAAAAATAAAGAGTATAAGGGACGCTATATCGGAAATGTGCCACGTGGTATGTTGAGCCACTGGGTTAGGATTGAAAATGGCGTTGTGAAAAATTATCAAGCTGTAGTCCCATCAACATGGAATGCAGGCCCAAGAGATCATAAGGGACAAAAAGGACCTTATGAGACAAGCCTCATAGGCACAAAAATAGCTAATTTGACACAACCACTTGAGATTGTGCGTACGATCCACTCATTTGACCCTTGCATCGCGTGTTCTGTGCATATGATGGATACAAAGGGTAATGCACTTGGTGAGTATAAAATACAGCCTAATTTTGCTAGAATCTAAAAAGGAGATTCTATGAAAAAGCTAGAAAAATTTAGTTCGCACGAGGAGTTTTCAGGCCTTGTGCGGCTTTTTCACTGGATTAGAGCATTTGCTATCTTTGGTTTGATTGCTACTGGTTTTTATATCGCCTATCCATTTTTGCAGCCAAATCCCAATCATGAGCCTGTGGGCTTTTTGCAGGCTATTATCCGTAGTTGGCATTTATTTTTAGGGTTTGCATTAATTGGAGTTAGTTTTTTTAGACTTTATTTATTTATTTTTGACAAAAAAAGTAAGCTTGAGAGAGAAAGTTTTTCTCAATTTGGGGATATTAAAGTATGGATTGGCGTGATACTTTCTTATCTCTGGATAGGACGCCACCCTCATATCAAGGGCGCTTATAATCCTTTGCAGATTGTCGTGTATTTTTCTTTAGCAGTTTTAGTACTTTTGATTTCACTGACTGGTATTTCGCTATATACGCATGTGTATCACTCTGGATTGGGAGGCGCGCTAGCTCCTTGTTTTAAGTGGGTAGAGCTAGTTTGTGGTGGTTTGGCTAATGTAAGAGTTATTCATCATATCCTTACTTGGGCTTTTGTGATCTTTATCCCTGTGCACATTTATTTAGCTGTATGGAATTCTATCAAGTTTCCAAATGGTGGTGTGGATAGTATTGTTAGTGGTAAACGCTACCAAAAGAGTAAATAAAATAGATGAGAATCCTTGTTTTAGGGGTAGGAAATATTTTATTTGGAGATGAGGGCATAGGTGTCCATTTATGCAATTATTTGAAGGTCAACTATGCCTTTGATACTACTCATGAACTTGACTTTATCGATGGAGGGACGCTAGCACAGTCCCTCATCCCTCTTATCACTTCCTATGATGATGTTTTGATACTAGATTGTGTGAGTGTAGATGGTGCTAAGGTAGGTGAGGTATATCGCTTCCCTTTTTCTAAAGTGCCTAATATCATCACTTGGGCTGGCAGTGCGCATGAAGTAGAGATGCTACAGACTTTGAGAATGATTGAAGTGATGGGAGATTTACCGCCTGTAGAGATTATAGGGATTGTCCCTTATGTGATTGGCGAGGATACTAGTTTTGAGCTTAGTTCTGGGGTGATTGATGGGGCTAAGATCATGGAGGATCAGGTGCTATCTTACTTAGAGCTGAGGGGAGTGAAAGCCCAAAAGATCAAGGATATATCCTTGCAAATTGTAGCTGATCATTCTTTTAGGGGTATTGATGATTTATGAGCTAAGATTTGCTGTAGAGAGGGATGAGTATACGGCTTTAAGGTCGATTTTAATCCACAGTATTAAGCCTTATGATCTAGCTTTTTGTGAGCAGTTTGATGAGGATGAATATGCTTTTTTGATCAATGGAGAAGCGCAGGAGGTTTTGGGATTTTGTGATGAGATCTCTAAGCGCATCCCATTATCTTTAAACTTTAAATTTCTACATTTCAAAAATATAGAATCTGATGACTTTAAGCCTTCTTTAGTGCCTGATTTGCCTCTAGTTTTAGATGCATCTTTGATGCAGGAGTTATCTAATGATCCAAATAAACTACCTAAGTATTTGGATAACTTTGAATGCAAGGATATCCCAGCTGCCTTAAATGAGTGCATCAATCGCCTAAAGGCAAACAATTTGGTGATTAAAACCGCGCTTGGCAATTTTAAATTTGGTGTGAATATAGAGGCATTAAGCAAGGAATCTTCCCAAGATGCTAAATTGCTATTTTGGGATATTTCTATGCTCAAAACTCATATGAGGGTAGAGAGTGGCCAGGTCGAAGCACTCGCTAGCTTTGAAAAGCCAAGTATGATGCTGATGCCAAAAGAGATCTTTTGTGATACTTTAGGCGGAGGGATAAGAGAGTGCATTTTGCCATTTGATGCATTTTTATCTGTGTTATCAGCATATTGTTTGAAGCAGGATATTGCTTTTAGCTTTTTTGTAAAAAGCTCTGAAGAACCTTTTATATCATATGATCAAAATCTTCCCAAATCTCATAGAATCGTCGTATCAAAAGATGGTTTCATACTTTATGATGAGATTAGTGCTAAGAGCTTGCAAGAAATCATCAATGCCCATAAAATGGAGCTAGAGATTAAGGATGCTAGTAAGAATTTGCAGGCTTCTAGCCTGATTATGTTTTTGAGCAAAAAAAATGAGATGTTTTTTTGGCTTAGGGGAGATGGGGTTAAGAGCGTGCTTGATTTTGAATTTGAATGTTCTTTGCATGAGTTATTTCAAGAGATTCTAGCCACTAAGGATGGCGATAAATTGTGCGAAAACTTTAAAAAGCATTGCCCTGAGCTTTACTCATCTTTCCAAGGATCTAATGAGCCTACTAAAAAATCAAAAAATATTTTTGATTTTTTAGATTCTGTAGCCTTTATCCTTGGCTTTAAAAATGTGCATCAACTTTTTGCCAATGCCTATACTTATGTGCGTGATAAGGGCCCTAGAATTGATTATAAAATCATTAAGAATGAAGAAGATGAGCTTAAGTTTAACTATATCTTGGTGCTAAAATCAGCGATGAGCTTTAAAATAGCTGGTCTAGATGATGCTACTTTGTGCTATGGGATCCTTGATTCTTTAGGGGAGTTTTTGGGGAATCTTATAGGAGATATGGGAGTGAATTTTCATGCTAAGAGTGTTTTTATCTTTGGATCACTTTTAGGAGAGAAAATTTTATTTGATAAAATCTTGCACTATATGCCAAAAAGTATGAGATTGATATTGCCTAAGAGTGGCTTTTTGGATTATCAATAATTAGATAGAATTGTTAAAAAATAAGGGTGGAATATGCACTTAGAGATGCTTTATTCAAAGATACATCGTGCGACTGTGAGCGATGCTAATTTAAATTATGTAGGGTCTATCACTATTGATTCTAAATTGGCAGCAGCAGCTGGGCTATATGAGGGGATCAAGGTAGATATCGTCAATGTCAATAATGGAGAGCGATTTTCAACCTATGTGATTTTAGGGGATAAGGAAGGTGAGATTTGCATCAATGGTGCGGCAGCTAGAAAAGTCGCAATAGGAGATATTATCATCATCATCGCCTATGCACTCTATAGCCAAGAGGAGCTAAAAGACTATGCCCCAAAGGTGGTGCTTGTAGATGAGAAAAATCAAATCAGTATGATAAAAGACAAGGTGTGATGATGTTTGATGAGCAGAATTTAAAAAATCTTTTTGGCGATATACAAAAAAATCTTGAATCCATGCAAGAAAAAACCAAGGAAAATATTTTTACAGCTAAAAGTGGTGGGGGCTTGGTGAGTGTGAGCATGAATGGTGCTGGAGAAGTGATTGATCTAAATATTGATGAAAGTCTTTTAGAAGATAGAGAATCTTTGCAGATCTTGCTAATTAGCGCTATTAATGAAGTGTCTAAAAGCGTAGAGGAAAACAAAAAGAGCACAGCGCTGGGGATGCTTGGTGGATTAGGTGGATTTGATTTTAAAAAATTTGGAATCTAAGATGCGTGTTTTATTTTTTTTGATTTTTATAGGTAGTCATTTTCTTTTTGGATATGACTTTTCTTATTGCCTCAAGCATTATCAGATGCGAGCTTTAAAGTTTAAAGATGGATATGCTACGCCTGTGCTTTATAATGGCAAGACATATTTTATCTACTATTCTAAAACTCCTATACTAGATAGAGCCATAGCTAAATCTGATCCATTTATAGGACTATATTTAATCAATCCAAAAAAGGAAGTAAAGGGCTATGTGCTAAGGGATGTAGATTTTATGGCCAAGGAATATAATGTTGCTTTGCTGCGCTTTTCTGGTTTTGTGCAGACAAAGATCATAAGTGAGCAGAGGGGCTTTTTGAAATATGGTCGCTTGGATAGCAAGACTTCTAGCAATCAAGTAGTGGGTAATATTTGTTATCAGATTTATGGGATCACGACAGAAAATGGATTATTAACTAAGCGTTATATTGATAGATTTTTATCACAGGATAAGCCTTATTATGCAGATATTGGCGTGAGACTTAGAGAGGATACAGCTATTATAGATATCATAGATCCATTTTTTGAGGAGAATCCATTTTTGCCAGGAGATGAGATTGTAAGTATCAATAATGTGCCTATCACATCTGAGAATATCGAATGGGAAATAGCCAACCTACCTGAAAAAAGTCTAGCGCGTATAGAGGTGCTTAGAAGTTTTAAAAATTTAGAAAAAGATCCTAAAAAGCTGGAGTTTACTATAATGGTGAGACGTGCTTATGGCGGGCTTTTATTGCAGGATAGTTTTTTTGAATCACAAGGCATTAAGATAGATAATAAGCTAAATATCAAAAAAGTCCATCACCCTCAAGTAGATGGGCTAGATCAGCTAAGACGAGGCGATCAGATTTTGCAGATTAATAAGATTGATGTTTTAAAGATGAAGGGAGATGTTTTTAGGAATCTTAAGCATGTCCTTAGTGATGCTTTGCTTCAAAAAGGATATATAGAGATGCTAATATCTAGAGATGGCTTTCAGTTTAATATTAAAATACAGCCTAAAAATCACTTTAATGATGAGCGCTTAGAAGCATTAAAGCCAAAAGCACCAAAAAAGAAAAAAGAAGGATTTATCTTAATGAAAGAGGGCAGGAAGCTTGACTAATAGGCTTGCTAATATCTTAAATGATTTTGAGGTTTTTTTACAAAAAAGTGCACCAAATATACCTGGATTCCATCCACAGTTTGAAAAGGCATTCTGGGAGATGCTGATTTTTGGTGGCAAGCGTTTTCGCCCAGCCTTACTTTTTGCTATGGTAGATGCTTTTAGGCCAGATTTAGTGACTAAGGCTTTTTTGCCAGCATTGGCACTTGAGTGTTTGCATACTTATTCTTTGATCCATGATGATTTGCCTTGTATGGATGATGCGAGCTTGCGTCGAGGGCATATGACTTTGCATAAAAGCTATGATGAGACAACGGCAGTTTTGGTAGGAGATGGGTTAAACACATATGCCTTTAATCTATTAGCCCAAGCAGAGCTAAGCCCTATGCAGATAGTTGAGCTAGTTAAGATTCTATCTAGTGATGGCGGGCCTTTTGGGATGATTATAGGACAGGCCTTAGATTGTTATTTTGAAAATACAACTCTAGATTTAGATAGGCTTAAATTTATCCATTATTATAAGACAGCTAGACTGATTGCAGCTAGTTTGCAGATGGGTGGTGTGATAGCAGGGATTGATGATTTGAAAATTTTTAGAGAGTTTGGGCTTCAGTTGGGCTTGTATTTTCAGATTAGAGATGATATTATCGACTGTGTAGGGAGTGAGGCAAGCACTGGTAAAAGCACACAGAATGATAGTATAAAAAATAGCTATGTAAATCTACTTGGACTAGATGGGGCTAGAGAAGAGCTAGCGGGTCTTAGAGAAGAGCTTGTTTTGATGCAGGAGAGCTTCCCTAATGCTTTGAGAGAAAATCTAAGCGAATTGTTAAAGGGTTATTTTAAAGAAATTTAGATTCTCTAAAAAGGTTTTATATGAAAAGAATTTTACTGACTAATGATGATGGGTTTGATTCTATAGGGCTTATGGTTTTAAGGGAGGCTGTGCTTGAGGCACTGGGGAGTGAAGCTCAGGTCTTGGTAGTGGCTCCTGCGCGGGAGAAGTCTGCATGTGGACATGGGCTCAATCTAACAGAGCCATTAAGATTCCATAAAGTGGATGATGATTTTTATAAGCTTGATGATGGCAGCCCTACAGATTGTATCTATTTGGGTTTGAATGCGATTTATAAAGATGGGCTAAAACCAGATCTAGTACTTTCTGGAATCAACCTTGGCTCTAATATGGGCGAGGATACTACTTACTCTGGTACTGTAGCTGGTGCTATGGAAGCGGTTTTGCATGGTATACCAGCGATGGCTTTTTCTCAAGTTATCAAGGATAAAAATTTGGCCTCTAGCTTTGATTTTACATTGGCTAGAGAGGTGGCAATTAAGCTTGTTAAAAAGTTTTTTGAAACTGATCTTAGGCTTGGGGATCGGAAGTTTTTAAATATTAATATCCCTCCGATCTCCTCTCAAAAATGTAAAGGCTATAAGATCACTCAAAAAGGCTTTAGGCTATATGGTAATGATGCATCTTTATGTCGTGATCCAAGAGGAAATGAATATTACTGGCTTGGTGGGCAGCCTCTATCTTGGCGAGAAAGAAAAATGATAAATGATGAGATAAATGGCTGCTTTGATGTGGTGAGGGAATATTTGGATATTGAAGGGGGTGATGTGCTCCCTTCAGATTTTAGCGCTATTAAAGATGGCTATGTATCCATCACTCCTATGAGTGTCAATCTCACCAGCTATATAGATATGCAAAAAGTGGCAAAATGGCTAAGGGATTAGTAGGGATTAGGGGGATTTGGTGTATTCTTTTTGTTTTATTGTTATGGGCTGGATTCTTAGAGGCTAGCCCATATGATAAGGATTTGAGGGCAAGACTATATCCAAAAGAATATATCCATTCCATATCATTGCTAGATATACCAAAATATAAAAATGATTTTAAGCATTTTGATTATGTGAATGTAAATGCACCTAAAAGAGGGAGACTAAAAGGATTTGCTTTAGGTGGGTTTGATAGCCTCAATCCATTTTTACTAAAGGGGAATCCTGCTGATGAGCTAAGTTTGATTTATGATACCTTGATGTCTCAAAGCCTAGATGAGCCCTATAGCCAATATCCTTTAATAGCAGATGGCCTGAAGCTAGCCTATGATCATAGTGGGGTGATTTTTCATATTAACCCTAAGGCTTATTTTAGCGATGGCATAAAGGTTAGTGCATGGGATGTGAAGTTTAGCTTTGATACATTGATAGAAAAAGGTTCTGTGATTTTTGCACAATATTATGCAGGCATCAAAGAGGCAAGGGTATTAGATGATGAGCATATAGAATTTATTTTTAAAAGCAAGGATAACCCGGAGCTGCCTATGATTTTGGGTCAACTTACTATTTTGCCCAGGCATTTTTATATGAAAGATGGGAAGAACACCTTTGGTCAAAAGGTATTAGATATTCCTATTGGCAGTGGTCCTTATGTAGTCCAGTCTTATGAGATCAATCGCTATATCACTTATAAAAGAAATAAGAATTATTGGGCTAAAGATTTGGCAGTTAATATGGGGACTTATAATTTTGATTTGATACAGATAGATTATTATAAAGATGCTTCAGTAGCGCTTAAGGCTTTTTTAAAGGGGGATTATGATTGGCGTTTTGAAAATGTGGCAAAAGTATGGGCACGTGGATATGAAAGTAGTGCCCTAAAAGATGGCAAGATAGCAAAAGTGATGCTAGAGAATGCGATGCCAAGTGGTATGCAGGGATTTTTTTTAAATACGCGTAGGGATGTGCTGAAAGATCCTTTAGTAAGAGAGGCTTTGCTTTATGCTTTTGATGTGGACTGGGCGATTAAAAATTTATTTTATTCTCAATATGCGCCTACACAGAGCTATTTTGATCATTCTATTTATGCTATGAAAAATGGTGTGGTAAGTGGCAAAGAAAGAGAGAAACTGCTTAAATATAAAGATAAGCTTGATGCCAAAGATAGGAGAATCTTGCATTCTAGCTTTAAGATCCCTAGGACTTATGCTGATGATCTTAAGCTAAGGGAGAATCTAAAATATGCGATGAGTTTACTCAAAAAAGCAGGCTATGAGATTAGAGATTTTAGGCTAGTGGATAAAAAGAGTAAAAAGCCCTTTGAGTTGACTTTATTGCTAGATAATGCAGCATTTGACCGTCTGGCACTAAGCTATGCTCAGAATCTAAAAGTATTGGGCATTAGGCTTAGGATTGAGAAAGTAGATTCTGCAAGATATGGTGATTTGGTGCGTAATTTTGATTATGATATGATTGTGGGGGTTGTGCCTCAATCGCTTTATCCTGGTAATGAGCAGCGATATTATTTTGGCTCTAAGGCAGCCACTATCAAGGGTAGCAAAAACTATGCTGGCATAAGCGATGAAGTAGTAGATGACCTTATAGAGCGCCTCATAAAATCGCATGATTATCAAGATCGCTTAAGTTTAGTGCGCGCACTAGATAGGGTATTGAGTTGGGGTTTTTATGTCATACCGCATTTTTATATGCCAGCTTATCGGATTGCTTATTGGAAGCATATCAAAATGCCAGAAAAATCACCCCCTTATGGATTAAACCCATATATATGGTGGGATGAAAATTTAGGAAAATAAATGCTTGGCTATATATTAAAGCGATTATTTTTGGTGATACCTACTTTATTTTTGATCATCACGATTAATTTTTTCATCATTCAGCTAGCTCCAGGTGGTCCAGTAGAGAGGATGCTAGCTAAGATTGAGCATGTAGAGACGGGCTTTGAGGCCCATCAGATGAGATCAGGAGCTAGTCAGTATCATAAAGATGGACTAGATCCCCAGATGGTAGAGAAGCTAAAAAAGCTTTATGGTTTTGATAAGCCCATTTATGAGAGATATTGGCTGATGCTAAAAAATTATTTATATTTTGATTTTGGAGAGAGCTATTATCGCCAGATAGGTGTGCTTGATCTCATCAAAGAAAAGCTGCCTGTTTCTATCTCTTTGGGATTATTTAGTACGCTTTTAATCTATCTGCTTGGCATCCCTTTAGGAATCTATAAGGCAAAAAATGATGGAGCTAGACTAGATGTGGTAAGCAGCCTTGTTATTGTTGTTGCTAATGCAATCCCGGCATTTTTGTTTGGCATTATTTTGATAGTCTTATTTGCTGGAGGAAATTATTGGGATATTTTCCCTCTAAGAGGGCTTGTTAGCGATGATTTTGAGAATCTTAGTTTTTTTGGCAGGGTGAAGGATTATTTGTGGCATATTGCCTTGCCTGTTTTTTGTATCTCTTTAAGTGGTATGGCGACTTTAGTTTTTTTGGTGAAAAATTCTTTTTTAGATGAGATGAGCAAGGCTTATGTCATCTATGCAAGGATTAAAGGCGTTGGAGAAGGTAAGATTTTTTATGGGCATATTTTTAGAAATGCAATGCTTCTTGTTATCTCTTCTTTTCCTGGAGTTTTTTTAGGGATGTTTTTTTCAGGTTCTTTGCTGATTGAGGTGATTTTTAGTCTTGATGGATTGGGACTTTTAGGGTATGATAGTCTGCTTACTCGTGACTATCCAGTGGTATTTGGAAGTTTATATATTTTTACTTTATTGGGGTTGTTGGCGACTTTGATAAGTGATTTGCTTTATGTATGGATTGATCCTAGAATCCACTTTGAAAAAAATTAAAGGGTTTTGATGAAAGAGATTGGTGTTGGGATTATTGGTGTTGGTGTTGTAGGTAGCAGTGTGGTAAAGATCTTGCAAAAAAACCAAGATATTATTTCTGCTCGCACCGGTGCTAGATTTGTCGTTAGGAGGGGTGTGGTTAGTAATCTTAGCAAGATAAGGGATGTAGATATTGAGCTTAGTGATAGAATAGAGGATGTGATTAATGATCCTAGTATCCAGATAGTCATAGAGCTGATGGGGGGAGTAGATAAGGCCTATGATATAGCTTGCAGAGTACTTGAATCTGGCAAGAGTTTGGTCACAGCTAATAAGGCGATGCTAGCCTATCATCGTTATGATTTAGAGGCTAGGGCAAAGGGAAGTGCGATTGGATTTGAGGCTAGTGTGTGTGGAGGGATACCGGTTATCAAGGCTTTAAAAGATGGGCTTGGAGCTAATCATATTTTATCTATTAGTGGGATTTTAAATGGCACAAGCAATTATATTTTAAGCAAGATGATAAAAGAAAATGCAGACTTTGCCTCAGCACTTAAGGATGCGCAGCATAAGGGCTATGCTGAAAAGGATCCTACGCTTGATATTAATGGTATGGATGCAGGTCATAAGCTTTTGATTCTAGCATCGCTTGCTTATGGGATTGATGCACATCCTGAAGATATTATTATCGAAGGGATAGATGGGATAGAGCTTAGTGATATTGTTTTTGCTAAGGAGTTTGGCTATGTTGTTAAGCTTTTGGGTATTGCTAATAAACGTGGAGAAGAAATAGAGCTTCGCGCACATCCAGCATTGGTAAAAAGTGAAGAGATGATAGCTAAAGTAGATGGAGTGATGAATGCAGTTAGCGTGGTGGGTGATTGCGTAGGGGAGATGCTATATTATGGTGCTGGTGCTGGAGGTGATGCCACAGCTAGTGCTGTTATTAGCGATTTGATTGAGATTGCCAGAGAGAAGTCTTCTAGTATGCTTGGCTTTGATGGTAAAAATATAACCCATAAGCTAATGCCAAGAGATAAGATCTCATCTCGCTACTATATCCGCCTAAGAACTCATGATAGAGCAGGGGTATTAGCTAGAGTATCTAGCATTTTTAGCAGTCATGATATATCCATACAGGTATTATTGCAGCCTGAGACTAAAGATGGGATAGCTGAGCTTTTGCTCATCACTCATTTAAGTATGGAATCAAAAATCATTAATGCCTTAAAAGAGATTGATAAGCAGGATTTCATAGCTAAAAAGACTTTTTTTATCCGTATTCAGGATTAATTTAGGGTGCTAAAAAATTTAAAAAATCATTTTGCAAGAGCTAGGGGGATGGATGCTGAGGATAGGGCATGTAGATTCTTATTAGAGCTTGGGTTTGAGATTATAGAGCGAAATTTTCATTCTCGTTTTGGCGAGATTGATATTATTGCTATAAAAGATCAGGTGCTACATTTTGTAGAGGTAAAGAGTGGGGCGAGCTTTGAACCTCTTTATGCGATCACCCCTAAAAAGATGGATAGAATCTTAAAAACCTTACAATTTTATATTTTTAAACATCAGTTAGACTATGAATACTGTATTAGCGCAGTGATCATACGCCAAGAGGAGATAGAGCTTTTTGAAAATATAGGTTTTTTATAAAAGCCCTATTTGGCTTAAAAGTGCCAGCTGCCACCAATACTGCCAGATACCCCAAAGCTAGCTGTGGGGATATACTGGGTTGCTATCATATATTTAAGAGAAAAGCTATCTGTAAGATCATAATTCCCACTAAAGGCTAGCTCTAGCCATATAGGAGAGATGGTAGTATCATAGCCTATAGGATTGGCTGTACCGATATAAACTTGTCTTGAGAAATGAGAAATAGCATTATAGGTTGCAAGTAGTGAGATGGCATTGATGCTATGTTGTGTGGCTAGGTTGTATTCTGCGCCAGCTCTTATGAAGGGGATATTTTGATTTATGCTTGCAATCTTTATAAAATCATCATTATCAAATGCATTGAAAATCTCTTGAGGCAAGTACACATAAGAATAGCCAATACCCACTACCGGCTTAATAGCTTGATAATAATTATTACCTTTGGTGAGATCAAAACGGTATTTATAATATCCATCTATGCGTATAGACATATCATTGCTAGTCCTAGATGAGCTAGTTAGTCTAGCGATACTTCCACCAAGATAAAGGTTGAATAGCATTTCATTATGTCCTGTGATATATTGTGAGTGCAGAGCACCAATTAGGTTTTGCAGCTGTGATTGCACATCATAGGCCCTAGCACTAGCAAAGTTATACCTTAAAGAAAGCCCTAGGCTTAGGAATTTATCTTTTTGATTGAGTATATAATAGTCATAGCCAGCGCTTAGACCAGCAGCATAGGCCATTTTACCCTCTCCGCCAAAAAATAATCCTTGAGCATCAGCCCATGCATGGTGCTTATTGCTGGAGATAAGACTTGCTATCATATCCATGGGTCTAGCATCACTCTTGATATCAGAGGTTTTATCTTGCTCATTTTGGGCTAGATGGGTGTTTAGGATCTGTTTTAATAAAGATGATGTGCGCATATTAAAGCCAGACTGTCTTAAAATATTTTCTCTAGCATCTTTTTGATAAGTATAGGCACTAAAACTATTTAGCATAGATTCTACGGTGCTTGATCTATATTCATCCATTGATTTGATGGCATTATTGATATCTTCAAGATGTTTGCTCAGAGCAGCTTTATTGCCATTGGCAGCATCATCTACGATCTTATCCAGATACACATCCTCATAGACTTTTTTGCCATTAATATTAGTCTGTGCTAGTGCTCTAAAAATATCTTCATATTTGCCCACTGCCTCTTTGATGTTATTTAGTTGAGTGGATGTTGATGAAGAGCTTGTGCTAGGTGTGATTGTTTTATCTAGCCATTTATCCATCCAAGAAGCTTCATTTAAATCAATAGGAGTGGTGCGCACAAGCTTGATGCCAATCTCATGATCTTTATGTATGGAATCTATTTTAATAAAGTCAGCTAGATTATGAGAGATGACATTGATATTTTTATCACTACGATTATCGCTTATTTTCTCATCACTTTTTATGAGGATATAATCTGCATTGTATTTAAGCGCTTTATAGTTATCTACATTTGATATTTTATTTAGAGTGATTTTTGTCGTGCTATCTAGCATCAAAGTATTTTGATTGTTTAAAACCAATATAGAATCTAGATTGTCAAATATAATCTTTGAGTTGGTTGAGGTAGTTTTTAGCTCTAGCTTGCCACTACCATTAATCCTAGAGATGCCTGTATGGATATTTAGATTCTCTACTGTGATTGTACCTTTGGATGGGTTTGATGGAGACATAGAGAGTGTGCTGGCATCTTTTGTGCTAGATAGGGTAGAGATATTTGCAGCATATAGATCTAGGTACTTGATAGAAGCACTTGAGGTATCATCTAGAGCAAGGTTATAGTTTAGCATTTTTTCTTTTAGCTCATTGCTTGTGCCATTCCCCTTATCAGTTCCTAAAAAACTACCAAATTTGATAGGATTTTTCTCTGTGTTATCTACGCTAAGGCTAGAGTTGGATTTTAAAGTGATATTGCCTTCAAAAAAGTAATTATCTTTATCACTGGTTCTGTTTGTCAGGTTTTGATTGAAGTTGCCATTATTCCCAAGGGCATTTTCTCCATCTTTGGCATCTGCATAAACTTTTACATCGCCAAATTTGATATTTCCCTGTATGGCATAGATATCTGATAGCAGGGTAGCATGCTGTGCAAGAGTGAGCGTAGGGTGGTCTGTATTATTTCCATCAATCTTAATAGAATCTAGTACAAAAACACGATGTTCCCAATCTTTTTGATCCACTTTAGTTGGTGTGGTAAAGACTTCTTGAGGGAGACTTTGTTGCACTAGATAGTATGGTGAGCCTGGACGGACTGAGAAGTAAGCATGAATGATGGGATGCCCTTGAAAGGCGGTGATGCCTTTTTTGTTTTCCAGTGTATTTGATGGTGCATTGATGCTGCCATCAAAGATGATGCTTTGTGTATTTTTAGCTTGCGTTGTGACTAGATTGATACCACTGGCTATCTGACCATGATAGGCATAATCTCCACTACTTGTATTTGTGATGGTAATAGTCGCATTATCTCCAGTATTAATGATCCTAGCACCAATATCAGAAGCATGGATTCTATCAAATGTGAGGTTATTGCCATTGATATCTAGTCTGCCACCATCTTTAGAAAAGTTTAGCTTAGAAGTATCTAGGGCTTTGGATTTCCCAGTACCTAGCTTTAGTGTGGCACGTCCACTAACCATGACTATACGGCTAAAGGTTTTATTATCTGTATCTAAGATGACTGTACCATCCCCAAGATCTAGCCAGCTAATATTTTCTTGAGTAACTCGCAATGTCCCTTTGCCAATCTTAAAAAGGCCATCACTGGCACTATAGCCATTGATATCCCAATTGACTACCACTCCTTCATCAATGCTGATACCACCACCCTTCCATTGGGAAGCGACATGTTGGTTTTTAGAGTTTGTGTAAGTCCCAGTAACTGTATATGTAGTACCTTTACTACCTTGGAAATAAAAGCCCCCACTTCCAGAATCTACCGCTGTTGTTAGATTGATAGTACCCCCACCAGTAAGATAGGTATCTTTTTCCTTAGCAGTAGTGAGTGTGCCTAGTTGTAAGTCATTCCATTCTAGTGTTTTTCCATCAAGTGCTAGAGTGCCATTGGTGTATTTATCTTTAAGTGTTTGAAGCTCTGATTGATAGAAAAATGTAAACTGAGTGTTATGGCTAGTTACAGGATTGCCATTTGTATAGATTGTACTAGAGCTGGCAAATCCTATGACCACCCATTTTTTCTCATAACTATCCCATGCAAATAGTGGAGATCCGCTATCACCCTTGGTAATAAAATTAGAGAAAAAAGTACTGGCTTTAACATGAAAATTGATTTTATTAGCACCAGTGTTTATGTATTCTATGATCCCACCGGTTTTATAATTGCCCGGGAAGCCATACCCGATTTGATGTATACCATTTTTTATGGTTTTATTATTGGTATAGTACATATCTCCTTGACCTGCACGCCAAAAGTGGGTATAGCGTTTGGCATCTAGAGGCTTGTCCTTGCTTACTTCTATCACTTCTGCAGTAGCACCGGTATAAAATTTATTCAATCTTACAAGAGAGCGATCGGTTGTTTGATTACCAGTTGTTTGCTTTTCAACAAAGTCATAGCGAAAATCAGGACCTGAGAAATAAGTCACTCCCGGTAATTCGGTCACATGCCATACTGATGCTATATAAGATCCGCCAATGGCTGTTAGATTAGAAAAAGTCCTATCAACAGGACCGCTAAAATCAGGCATTTTGACATCAAAAAATTTGCTTTGCTCTGGGTTGGTAGAGTAGTCTCCATATACTGTAGCATACTTTTTGGTGGTTGGATCATATTTTCTTTGCGTGATGGTCACACCTTGTGTACCGGCTGTATATCTACCCCTATTTTGTCCAAAATCCATATAATCTTGATAGAAGAATTGCTCTTCAGTAATATTGCCCAAGATGATGCCAGATAGGACAAAACTAAGTGATATGACTTTTCTCATAATATTCCTTATTGTTTTTTTGAATGATACACTAGAATTGCGCTATTTGGGCATATTATTTGGCTCTATCTACCAAAATAAGAGTAGGTTACATGGATGCGGATAAGTGTAGGGGTGCTAGGCCTTGGGTAGTCTTTATAGGCGATGCGAATAGTATGAAGTGTTTGAGAATCGAATGAGCTAAGACCAGAGCTTTTGATGATTTTAAGGCCTGAAATATCACCATTAGGATGAAGGGTGAATTCTACGGCATTGACACCACTTTGCTCAAAATAAGCAGCAAGGCGTGGATAGGATAGATAGCGTTGTGTGATGCGCCCGATATTTCTTAAATTATTTCTAATAAAGTCTTTTTCTGCGCTTCCTAGATCACCAAATTCTTCTCCATATAGCTTATCAATCTCTTGGATGGTTTGGGGGTCAGTGCCTTTATCTATTTGAGTAGCACTTTGTGGAGTGCTATTTTGCATATAGGATGGGGATGGGTCAAGTAAAGAGAGGTTTCTAGCATCAAATGAAGAAGGATTGTAAGAATCAAGAGCTTTTTTATCAGTATCTTTTTGCTTTTTTTGTTGAGCTTTTGGCGGGGTTGATGCTTTGGCTAGTGGATTTTGATTTGGCGTGATGAGTGGACTTGGCTGGATACTTTTAGCAGCGATGGATGGTTTTCTGGCACCTGGTGTATTTTTGCTTTTATCTTGACTGTAGCCACGTTTTAGTACAAGAAGATTGTCTAGTTTTACTTGAGTTTGTTTTTGGGGCTGCTGTGGTTTTAAAAACACGAGCAGACCAAATATCAAACCATGGAGCAGCAGAGAGATAAGAAATGAGATAAAAAAGCGATTATTCTTTTTCATTTTTCTTAAAAGACTTCAAGATTCCTTTTAATCGAGATGATAACTTATCTTTGATGGTAGGCTCATGTACTTGAGAGAAGAAGTCATTGAGCAGGGCATCATTATCCTCATATTCAAACTCTTCATCATCATGTTCATAGTCCTCATCTTTAAGGAATGTGACATTAGGAGGAGTTGTTTGGATTTTATTAGTTTCTTTGAGAGACTGCGAAGGTTTTACTTTTTGTATTTGTGCAGGTTTTTTGACTTGGGGGTTTGGTGTTGATGGTGATTGGGTAGTTTTTGATGGAGTTTGGGTAGGAGATAGGTAGATATACTCTGGCTCCTCTTGCTTGTTTTGATCCTGCTTAGATGGAAAGACGCTTTCTAAGTCATCGTTTTTTGTTAAAGGAGTGGTATTTGTGGAAGAGGCCTCTTGTTTTTGAAGTGCTTTTGTGTAAGTATGGATTGGCTTTGCTTGAGAGATGATAGCTTGTATTGAGAGCTCATTGATAGCATCTTGTGTTTTTGATACTTCTTGCTTAATCTCTTGTGATGTGTTTTTGTCTAGTTCCTTTGAGATATTTGGAGAAGTATAGAAATCTTTATGCAGTTTTAGGTTGAGTTTTTCTAAAAGATTGGCCTCATCATTTTTGGCAATATCTGTTTTCTTGGGGAAGTCAGCATGATCTTTATTCTGTTTTTTGTCCATGGAGTTTAATAGGTCATTAAAGGCTGCCTTTGGTTCAGAATCAAGTAGGATCTGTCCACGTGGAGTAGAGAGGATGAAGTAACGCACACCCTTCATATTAAGCTCTAAAACAAAGCTTTTAGAATCGATGAAATATTTATGAAAAGTTAGTGGTGATGTGAAAGAAGATTTAAGCTTGCGCTTGATAAAAAATAATACCAAGAATGCAAGAATGAGGATAAGAATAGCAGCGATATATTGTGTATTGCTAATAGGACTTTGGGTTTTGAGCATGGGTGATAGCTGAAAAATAACTGTTTTTTGATCCTGACTTAGTTTAAAGCTAATATCTAATGGAGTGGTCGCATCTGGCGCGATAAAAAGAGTATTTTTATTTGAAAATACATAGAGATTTTTAAGCAGGATAGGGGGAGTTTTTTTAGTGGGTTTGATTGGGGCAATATCAGCGATGCTAAAATATTTTTTTGATGTTTTAGAGATTTGTGATTCTTTTAGTGGGGTGTTGAAGTTAAAATGTATGGTTAGTAAATCTTTTTTAGAAATATAGCGTATAGAATCAAGATGAGCTAGACTGGCTTCATCGACTTTGTTTGCTTTTATTTTATCTTGATTATGGGGATTAGGGCTTTGTGTGCCTAAAGATAGAGCTATTAAACTGAAAAATAAAATAATAAATCTCATCGAACTTCCTTATGATTCTCTAGTAAGACAATAAACAATGGCATTAGAATCAAGAATTTCATTAAGGCGGATAGCGAGATTTTTCTCATAAACCATGACTTCCCCCTTGCCAACGATACGCTTGTTGATAAAAACATCTACGCTTTCACCAGCTGGCTTGCCTAGATCTATCACACTGCCACGCTCAAAGTTTAGAATCTCTTTTAGTGTGAGTTTTGTACTGCCTAGCTCAGCTGTAAAGACGGCTTCAATATCAAGTAGGCCTTCATAGCTTTGGATCATTTCTTCTAAATAGGTAGTAAGCTCTTGTTCTTTTTGATTGTCTTGATCAAAGGCGGATTTTTTTTTCATTTATCTTCCTTTATTTCAATATAGAGACTAACTAGTGCATTTGGCTTGATAAGAAAAGAAAAAGAGTGATCATATGTTTGTGGAGTATCTATATAACCATAATGCTTAGGGATGGAGAGTGTAGCACTGCTCTCCATTAGCATTTTAGCCCTACCGGTAATAAGATTGCAGCATTCATTGGCAATATCTTGCATCATATCTTGGCTTGGATTTTCATCTCCTAACATAATTTTAGAAAAAATCTTTAAGAACTCTTGACTGTAGTTAGCATAAGAAATGATGCCCATCCCAATAAGCTCTATGCTGGAAAGATAGCCTGAATGGCTTGTTGCAGGTATCTCTTCTGGTGTGATTTGGATGGTATTTTCTAAAATATCAATAAACGCAGATTTAAGTATAGAAAAATCCACAAAAACTCCTAAAATCAATTAATCCCTTCTATTATACCTTTTTATTTCAAGTTTTACTAAGTCTAGGCGTTTAGAGTGGTTTGAAATTTTTTGTTGTTTTGCAAAAAGTGCTGACAAAGCATTTCTGGCATTCTGGTTTTAGCGCCTTGCAAGTATATCGTCCAAAAAGCACAAAAGCCTGATGAAGTTTATCCAGGTCTGTTTTAAATAGTTTGGATAGGTCAGATTCTGTCTGGATGGCAGTGCTTGCATTGCTTAGATTTAGACGGTGAGAAGTGCGAAATACATGAGTATCTACAGCCATGAGATTGGCCTCAAAATATTCTATTAGTACGACATTAGCCGTCTTTTGTCCTACGCCAGCAAGACTTTTTAGAGAATCTTGATCTTTAGGTATTTCTCCATTAAAATCATCCATAACTTGGTTGGCCATGGTGATGAGATTTTTTGCCTTGTTATTAAAGAATGAAACAGATGAGATAAGAGACTTTAGCTCATTAATATCAGCTTTTGCTAGTAGGCTTACAGTGGGGTATTTGGCAAATAGCGCTGGAGTGACGATATTAACACGCTTATCTGTGCATTGTGCAGATAGCATGACACAGACTAAAAGCTCATATAGATTATTGTATTTTAACTCTGTTTTTGGCGCTGGGAAGTGCTCTAGCATGAGGGATTTGATGATTTGAGCACGTTCTTTTTTAGATAGTTTTTTTGATGGATTGGAATCTTTTGCCAAATTATTTTTTTGACTAGTGGCCATCAGTAATCTACCTCAATTTTTTTGGCTTCTGATTCTCTAAGAGCGATTTGTGTGCCTTGGACTTGCAGGGCAAGTGTAGCATGCCTTGAGGAGTGATGCAGGGGGATTACGCTTGTTCCTGTATTGATCCCAAAGGATATAAAGCGTGCTAGTAGCTTGGCATCATCAGTATGAATAGCCTTGATATTGCATGGTTTATTAAGTGGTGCCATCATTAGGGTATGCATGAATGATCCTTTATTTTCGGTATTCCTCATCTTTCATTTCAGTCTTAATCTCATCTACAATAACATCAATAGGTGTAAAAACCCTGCGTAAAATCTTAAATGGTGCTGTGATGATATCCTCAGCTAAAGATACGCTTGTTTTAGGATCTTCTATAGTTCCATTTAAGGTTACGTTAGTGGATATTTTACCACCTTCTCCTAACACTAAGAAACCTACAATTGGAATCTTAGATAAAATCGAGCTAAAATTCTTAATAGTAGAGATTTTAAGATTTGCATTAATCTCTTTGCTATCTAGCTGGATCACACCATTCCCATCCACATCCATAGAATCACCAATAAGATGGATTTTTTCTAAGCCCAGATATTCTTTATTAATCGCAAATGTTATAGATCCATTTTTAACCTGATAGCCTTGAGCACCTAAGTTTGGATTCTTAAAGACAATGAGTGAGGGCACTGTATCAATAAGATTGATGATATTTTGTAAAACTGCAAAGTTTTTAAATAGGGTATTTTGCACCTTTAGCTCACCGCTAAAAGATGAGTTTTTATATGCTCCAATAAGAGTAAAGAGTCCACCATTAAATAGATTTTTTTGAGTGACAAAATTTACAAAGTTGGCACTGAAGTTTGTGGCTTTGATATAAATATCTCCATCGATAAAATCAAGATTAGCAATACCATTTTTATAAGTCGCATCCGCAAGGATCCTCTGATCGCGGAAGCGAATAGATATGCTATCAGTGGGGATGAGATAGTCTTTATAATAGATACTCATATTATCAATTTCGATATTTGTGATTTCAGCTTTGATGTGATGTCGACGCTGGTATTGGTGTTTGTGGCGGAGAAATTCTAGCTTATTTTTAACCTGCTCTTTGGTTGGAGAGATACCGTTGTTATTACCATGTAGGGCTTGTTGGATAGCTGGGATCTTGCTATTAAAAAACTGTTCTAGATTAAAGTTATAACCCTTGATGTTGATTTTGTTTTGAGCATTTTTGCGTACAAAGCTGATTTTTTTATCTAAGGATGATATTTGTATGACATCATTTTGGATCGTGCCGCTAAAATCAAGCGTCTTAACACCAATCCCATTAAAATCATAAAGTGGAAGTGTGCTTTGATCGATTGAAAATAGAAGGGTGAAGTCCTTGAAATCTTGAGTGGTGATGTAGGCATTTCCACTTTTGATATCTAGATATTGGATAAGAGGGGAGTATGGTCTGTATTTGGCCATATCATCAAGTTTGAAAATGTGGTTATTGGGATTGATAGTAAGACTTGTTTTGAAGTCTGGTAGATTGATCATGATATTATCATGGTCTTTAAAATCAATCTCTATATCCAGTGTTATATCCTGCGAGCCATTGATGCTTAGTATTTCTTGGGTATAGGGCTTCTCATCTTCCTTAATAGAGTTTATAATAAGTCGTTTTAGCTCTATAGGCGCCATTTTATTAGGATCTTTGGTAAAGGTTTTATCAAGTTTGCTGGCTGTTTTGGTGGTATTATTTTCTTGAGCTATAGATTCTGGTGAAGAGGCGTTTTTATCTTCATTATCTGGGGTTTGTGTGTCTATGGGTTGATTTGATTGAGTATTTACCTCTAAGGAAGGCTCAGGGTTGCTTATAGAGCTGTTTTCATCCTGGATACTTTCTTTTTCTATAAGAGTTTCGGTATCTAGATCAGAGGTATTTTGAGTATTTTGAGTATTTTGAGTATTTTGAGTATTTTGAGTATTTTGAGTATTTTGAGTGGCCTTATTAGGGCTTGAGATTTCACCCTCTTCATCTTCATCTTCATCATTGACCTGTTTGTTGGTCTTAGCATCAAGGAAGTCTTCAGGATTGTGTTTAAAGTCTTTTTTTAAGAATGGCTGTTCAAAGTTAATGTTTTGATTAGTATTGATGGCTAGGCGGTATATTTTTGCTTGAGTTTTATAGGTAGAATTAACCAAGTCAAGCACTCCATCCAGATCGCTGGTAAGCATATTATAGTAATAGGTGCCATTGGTTTTGATATAAATATATTTATAGCTAGGTGTTATATCAAAGTTTATATTAGTTAGATCTGCATATAGGGGTATGCCATATAGCTTGAGATTGGAATGCTGAGTGGTGATGCCACCGCTAAAGCTGACTTTATGCATATGATCTGGCATAAACTCCATAGCTAGACGCAGATCAGCCTTAAGCGGAGAATCAATTTGCTCTAAAGGTATATTGATATCATAATGATCTAACAGATCTGTAAGATTGGTGCTATAAAAGAAAGAGGGAGATTTGATATTTAAGATCATTTTTGGATGGCTAAAAAGATTTTCAAAAGAGATTTTAGAGCCTTCAAGGTTGGTTTGTCCATAGGTTAGATTTTCTGGATTAAGCTCGATTTTTTTATTTTTTAAAGTCGCGGTGATTTTTTTTGCTTTTAGAGAATCTACATCGTTAAAAAGACTTACTTCAGCGGCATTTATGGAGATTTTACCTTCAAGAGTAGATTCTAATCCAGGTAGGAAGCCTCTTTTGGTAAGCGTTGTGCTAAAGCTTAGGCTATTGATTATGGCTTGGTCAAAAAAAACTTTTTCAAAAAGCCAAGATTTTAGGGCTGGATTATCGATATTTTTTAGCGGTACTTTTAGAAAGTCAAGGGAGGATAGAGGAGAGCTTTTTAGACTGATTCTCAATCTTTTTAGATCCGTGCTTCCTATGATTGAAAATACATTCTTTTCTCTTACTGCATTGAGATTAAAGGCCATTTCATGACGTGTAGGTACATAGGCGATTTTACCTTTAATGCTAGTGCCAAAGTCTGTTAACATTAGATTTTGAATATCAAGATTGAGCTTGCCAGTATCTTCTTTGATATCAAAAACAGCATTAATAGATGGGAATAGTAATTTGTATTGCTTGCCATCATAGGTGATGGATGCTATTTTATCTTTATCTAGTATGATGGATTTGATATTAAGATTTTGAAAATAGGCGATCCCCCATGTGAAATAGCGCAGTGATTTGGCGATTTTTTCTATATCAAATGGAGTGCTAGAAGGCTTATTGAGAATCTTTTGTAGATTTAGCTCTTTTAATTCTAGGATAAATTTATTATCAAGTTTTAGATACAATTGCTTTGCAGAAATACCGCCAAGATACAATTTTTCTATGCGGATACCATGCGATAGGATTTTGTAGAAGCTAAAAAATAGGATCAGGATGATAAGAAAAAAAATACTTAATCCCAATATTCTTCTGGATTTTATTTTACTCATTTTTTTAACCATTATTTTTTATTTTAGTATGCCAATATCAACAGAAAGGACACTTCTAGTCCCAAAAGGTTCGATTAACGCAATTATAACACACTTGCGCAGCAATAACTATGATGTCAATGGTTTTGATAAGTTTTTTTTGCGCTTTATAGGAAGGCCTCAAAGTGGGTTTTTAAATATGCCAGATTCTATCATGGGTAAGGCAGATTTTTTATACGCCTTAAGTAAATCTAAGGCCGCTCTAAAAGAGGTGACTTTAATCCCTGGTGAGACGATGTATTTTTTCAATCAGATTCTCTCAGAGGCTTTTGGGCTTAAGGTTGAGGATTTGCAAAAGGCATTTAAGGAAAAGACCCCTTATAAAGATGGGGTTATTTTTGCAGATACTTATAAGCTACCACTTGGTGCAGATGCGGACTTTTTGATAGGTTTTCTTATCGATAAATCGATGAAAAAGCATAAAGAGCTTGCTTTAAAGGTTTTGGGCGTGTATGATGAGAAGCGTTGGTTTAGATATGTAAGCATTGCTTCTATTATCCAAAAAGAAGCAGCCAATGTAATTGAAATGCCAATAGTTAGCGCTGTGATTTATAACCGTATCAAAAAGGGGATGCCACTGCAGATGGATGGGAGCTTGAACTATGGTAAATATTCTCATACCAAAGTCACGCCAGATCGTATTAGAAAGGATACCACAGAGTTTAATACTTATAAGAAATTTGGTATCCCTAAAAATCCTGTAGGTAGTGTTAGTATGGATGCGATTAAGGCTGCTATTAATCCAGCTAAAGTGGATTATCTCTATTTTGTAAAAAATAAAAATGGGACCCATACCTTTTCAAAAACCTTTAAACAACACCGTCAAAATATAGGTAAATGATTTTTTTACTTTTATTTGAATTTTGTTTAAAAAAATCATTATAATCAGTTGATATATGATTTTGTCTGAATTATTGTTTGCAGTTGCATTCAAAATATTTCAAAAAATGATATATTTTTAGAAATTTAAAATATTAAAGTTTCAGGGAATATTTTAAAAACTACTTGAGGAGAATACAATGTCAAATATGCTAACTCCAGAGGGCGTGCCAGTCTGGACAAATGAGGAGCGTTGCAAGGGGTGTGATATATGTGTATCAAAGTGTCCAGCTGGAGTACTTTCAATGCAGCTAGATCATACAAAGGTTTTAGGCAAGATTATCAAGGTTATCCATCCAGAATCGTGTATTGGCTGTAGGGAGTGTGAGCTGCATTGTCCTGATTTTGCCATTTATGTTGCTGAGCGCAAAGATTTTAAGTTTGCCAAATTGACCGAAGAAGCAAAGATGCGTGCTGAGGCTATCAAGGCCAATGGATATATATTGTAGGCTTGGAGGTTGATGATGAGAGAGATTATTTCTGGTGGTAATGAACTGGTAGCAATGGCTGCAATTGATGCTGGATGTAAGTTTTATGGTGGTTATCCAATTACACCATCATCAGATATTATGCATGAGCTTAGCGTGATGCTACCAAAGGTTGGGGGCACTTTTATCCAAATGGAAGATGAGATTAGTGGTATTTCTGTGGCTCTTGGAGCCTCTATGAGTGGAGCAAAGTCTATGACGGGTAGCTCTGGACCGGGGATATCTTTGAAGGCAGAGCAGATTGGATATGGATTTATGGCAGAGATTCCACTGGTGGTGGCTAATGTAATGCGCTCTGGACCATCTACGGGTATGCCTACACGCGTCGCACAAGGTGATATTAATTTTATGAAAAACCCAACGCATGGTGATTTTAAGGCAGTGGCCTTAGCACCTGGGACTTTGGCTGAAGCCTATACAGAAACCATCCGTGCTTTTAACCTTGCAGAGATGTTGATGACCCCTGTGTTTTTGCTTATGGATGAGACTATAGGGCATATGTATGGAAAGGCTATATTGCCAGATTTAGAAGAAGTAAAAAAGAGTGTTATCAATAGACAGGAGTTTAGCGGAGACCCTAAGGATTATCAACCCTATGGAGTAGGAGATAATCAACCAGCAGTCCTAAATCCATTTTTTAAGGGGTATCGCTATCATGTGACTGGCTTGCATCATGGCCCTATAGGCTTCCCAACTGAAGATGCAAAGATGGCAGATAAGCTCATTAAGCGTCTTTTTGGAAAGATTGATTCTAGGATTGATGAGATCACTCATGTTGAAGAGGTGGATTTAGAAGATGCAGATGTGGCTATTATTGCTTATGGTTCAGCATCATTGGCAGTGAAAGAAGCTATTAAGGAGCTAAGATCTATGGGCAAAAAAGTAGGCCTTTTCCGTCCTGTCACAATTTGGCCTAGCCCAGAGAAGCAGCTAAAAGCATTGGGAGAGAAGTTTAAGAAGATTTTAGTCATTGAGCTTAATATCGGTCAGTATGTTGAAGAAATCGAGCGTGTTATGCAACGAAAGGTTGAGTTTTTTGGTAAGGCTGATGGTAGAAGTATTCTACCTAGCGAGATTGTAAAGAAAGTGGAGGAGATGTAAAATGGCTTTTAATTATGATGAATATTTGCGTGTAGATAAGCTTCCTACACTTTGGTGCTGGGGATGTGGAGATGGTGTTATTTTAAAATCTATTGTCCGCGCTATTGATGCATTGGGTTGGAATATGGATGATGTTTGTTTGGTAAGTGGGATTGGCTGCTCTGGTCGTATGAGTAGCTATGTAAACTGCAATACTGTGCATACTACACATGGCCGTGCTATCGCATATGCTACTGGGATCAAGCTGGCTAATCCAGACAAACATGTAATAGTGGTCAGTGGAGATGGTGATGCACTAGCCATTGGTGGGAATCACACAATGCATGCAGCCAGAAGAAATATAGATATCAATTTTATTTTGGTTAATAATTTTATTTATGGCTTGACAAACTCTCAAACCTCACCTACTACACCAAAGGGCATGTGGACGGTTACTGCCCAATATGGAAGCATTGATAATAACTTTGATCCTTGTAAACTTGTAGAATCTGCTGGTGCAAGCTTTGTGGCTAGAGAATCTGTTCTTAGCTCTGCAAAAATTGAGAAAATTTTTATTGAGGGCTTTAAGCATAAGGGCTTTAGCTTTTTTGATATCCATAGTAACTGCCATATCAATCTAGGTCGTAAAAACAAAATGGGAGAGGCTGTAGAAGTTTTGAAGTGGATTGATTCTCGAACTATTTCAAAGCAAAAATATGAAGCCTTGAATGATGAAGAAAGGATAGGAAAGTATCCAACTGGTATTTTAAAGCAAGATGAAAATAAGGCTGAATATTGTGCCTCTTATCAAGAGGTTGTTAATAGACTTCAGGGCAAGTAAAAGGAGAGTGTATGGAAACACAGCTTAGATTTACAGGTGTTGGTGGACAGGGAGTGCTTCTAGCTGGAGAGATTTTAGCAGAGGCAAAGATACGTGCAGGAGGCTATGGTCTTAAGGCTTCTACATATACTTCTCAAGTACGTGGCGGTCCTACCAAGGTGGATATCCTGCTTGATAAGGAAGAGATCTTATATCCCTATGCTAATGAGGGTGAAATTGATTTTATGCTTTCAGTCGCCCAGCTTAGCTACAATCAATTTAAAAGTGGCATGAAAAAAGGCGGAATCATGGTGCTTGAGCCAAATCTGGTAAGTCCAAGTGATGAAGATAGGCAAAATTATAAGATTTATGAAATACCTATCATTACTATCGCTAAGGAAGAGGTAGGAAATGTGGTAACTCAATCTGTCGTCGCTTTGGCTGCTACAGTTGTATTTACAAAATGTGTAGATAGAGATATCGTGTTTGAAACGATGATTTCTAAAGTACCAAAAAAGGTAGCAGATCTAAATACTAAGGCATTTGAGCTAGGTGAGAAATACGCTATTAAGGCTTTGAGTTAGTTTGATACTATCAGCCTGCTCTTGCTATCTTGCATTTTTAGAAAAGGAAAATAAGGGAATCTATGAGCTTGAAATCAAAGATTTCAGCTTTTTAGATGAACAAACAGATAGTGGCAGATTAGAGATTTCTTTTAGCATCAAGCTTAGGATGTTGGATAATTTAGTCTTTATACTGCCAGATGGTCTTGAGCTGATGCTTGATGATTCTGCTATTATCCAAAGGACATATTACGATAAGCTTGAGCGGCTAGAGATTGAATGTGAAATCGAGCTTTTTTATCAGCTTAAAAAAGCATTGCTTGATAAGAACTTGAAGGTTTATAATGACTTGAGATTTCTTGTTAATAATCTTATTGATTTTTTCAAGAAATACACCCCGGCCTTACCGGTTTATAGGCCATCTGTCAGCCCGTATAATGATATGGCATTATCCAAAGCACAAGCTAGCGCAGTTGATGGGGTTTTATCTAGTTCTCTTAGCTATGTTTGGGGTCCGCCCGGTAGTGGAAAGACTCAATATGTCCTTTTCTATTCTATTTTATCTTTACTTAAGGCGGGGAAAAGAGTTTGCATCCTTGCCCCTACAAATAATGCATTAGAACAGATTTTGTTTGTGCTGTTGCAAAAGCTGGAGCTTTTTGGTATTGATAATGATTGTGCTTTGAGATTAGGCACCCCAAGTGCTAGTTTTTTGCACAAATACCCTAATGTATGCGAGACTTATATAAGAAAAGCAAAACATCTTTTTTCAACTAGTTTGCAGGAGCGTTATGAGGTTGCTCATATTTTTGCCATGACACTTGATGGGTTTATCAAAAAATACCCTACTATGAATATAAAGTTTGATCATATTTTTTTGGATGAATGCGCTTTTACCCCGCTTATAAAGGCTCTTAGTATCTGCGTGGATGATACGCCACTTACTCTCTTGGGTGATCACAAGCAGTTAGCCCCAATTTGTGAGATGCCAGAAAGCTTGATGGTTGATGAGGCTATTTGTGCTAGGCTTTGGGGATTTTCTGCTATTTTTATGAAAGATTTTTTTAATGATTTGCCCGGGTTGTTGCAAAAAGATTTTCAAGATCAGGCCTTATTGTGCTTTAAAGATTGTCTTAAGCTTGATCAGACCTATAGATATGGGAGCAACCTAGCAGCACTCCTTGATAGGGCGGTCTATCATAATGGGCTTTTTAGTCTTCAATCAGATACGCAGATTTTTTATATTGATTGCAAGGATGAAGC
This sequence comes from uncultured Helicobacter sp., assembly GCA_949298825.1. Classification (GTDB taxonomy): domain Bacteria; phylum Campylobacterota; class Campylobacteria; order Campylobacterales; family Helicobacteraceae; genus Helicobacter_H. The sequence goes on along the minus strand of CASFYB010000008.1, from coordinate 7,852 downwards.
AAGAGAAGATAAAAATATTGCATTGAGTGAAGCAGAAGCTAGTGCACATCTATTTAGGGAGCTAAAAGAGAGGGATGTGGCTATTATCACTCCTTTTGTATCTCAAAGGATAAAGATCATCAAAATGGGTATCCCTTCAGATGCTGTTATGACTATACACTCTTCGCAGGGGAGAGAGTTTGAAGTTGTTGTTTTTTCGCCTGTAAGACTTTGCTATCCCATGACAGATTCTAGGAATCTGCAGGCTCTTTATACTTTAAATGTGGCCATTAGCCGTCTTAAAAAGTATTTTATTCTAGTATGTGATGCTAGCTTTTGGAGAAGTCAGTATGGTCAATTTATATCAGAGATTTTAAGGCTAGCTAGGCCTTATGATATAAAAGAGATATTATAATCAATCTTTTATGGGTATGAGATTGGCCAGGGTAGTGTAAATCTGGATCTAAAAGAGGCTAGAAGACTGCTTAAGATGAGGCTTACTGCAAACCACTAAAAAAGGTCAAGACTTAAGATAGATTTATAATGGTCTGATAATATTTAAAAAATAAATAGAGGGTTTTATGAAATACAAACCACAAAATAAAGAGCAATTACAAAAGCTAGTAGATGATGAGAGTATTTATCTAGGTGATATTGATACAAGTTTAATTAATGACATGAGCTATTTGTTTGCAAACTCTAAAAGAGAAGATTTTTCTGGAATTAAAAATTGGGATGTATCCAATGTGAAAACTATGAGAGGCATGTTCTCTGATGTCAAAAACTTCAACCATCCACTAAACTTATGGGATGTGAGTAGTGTAGAGGATATGGGGGGGGGGGGATGTTTTATGCTTCCAAAAGCTTTAACCAAGATATAAGCTCTTGGGATGTGAGTAGTGTAAAAAATATGGCTTGCATGTTTCAAAGCGCTAAGAGTTTCAACCAGCCACTAAATAATTGGGATGTAAGCAGGGTTAAAAACGTATCGCGAATGTTTATGAACGCTAAGAGTTTCAACCAGCCACTAGATTCCTGGGATGTATCTAGTGTAAAAGATATGCGTGCTATGTTCCAAAGCGCTAAGAGTTTCAACCAGCCACTAAATAATTGGGATGTATCTAGGGTAGAAGACATGACTAATATGTTTTGTAATGCCATAAAATTCAACCAACCACTACATTCCTGGGATGTGAGTAGGGTTAGGAATATAAAATCTATATTTAATAATGCCATAAGCTTCAACCAACCACTACATTCCTGGGATGTGAGCAGGGTTCAAAATACTTTTAAAATGTTTAATAATACCAAGAGCTTTAAACATAAAATAGATTGGCATAAATAATATTTGGATAAAGAGATATAAGTAATTAGTTTTCAATTTAGTTTATAAATGTTGTATCTAGTCCTTAAAAGAAGGATTAGATGAATAGCTTGCAGAGTGTATGAAAATCATCATCTTTTCTTTTTTGATCTCTTTAGTATTTGCCTATAGCCCAAGCAGTAGAATAGCCCATATTTTTAAAAAATGTGATCAAGTTCTCAATAAGGGATATTATATAAACTGCTATAGCTACAAATATAAAGGACCAATAGCTATAGCTTATGAGCTAACAAGAGAGGATTTAGAAAAACCAAAGATTAAGAATAGGCCAAGCTTTAGGTATGATGTGTTTGTGGATAAATATGGGAAAAATATGCTATAATCGAGCTTCCATTGTTAAAAATCACACACGCTAATTCTTCAATGGTTGGTGATTGCTTAAGGCGTCATCTAATGAGCGTGGAGGAAAAACCAAATTTAAGGAGAAGAACATGGTAACAATGAAAGATTTACTAGAGTGTGGTGTCCACTTTGGACATCAGACAAGAAGATGGAATCCAAAAATGAAGCGTTTTATTTTTGGTGTAAGAAAGAATATCCATATTATTGACTTGCAAAAGACTTTACGCTATTTTAGATATACCTATAATATTGTTCGTGATGCTGCTGCAGAGGGCAAGACTATTATGTTTGTAGGGACTAAAAAGCAGGCTAATGAAACCTTAAAAGAATATGCAGAGAAAATCCAAATCCCTTATGTTAATTATCGCTGGCTTGGCGGTATGTTGACAAACTTTAGCACTATTAAAAAGTCTATCCGTAAATTAGAGATCATTGAGGAAATGGAAGAGAGTGGGCAAATAGATATGCTTACCAAGAAAGAAAAGCTAATGATCTTGCGCAAAAAGGATAAGCTAAATAAGTATCTTGGTGGTGTCCGCCATATGAAAAAAGCTCCTGATATGATTTTTGTAATTGATGTGGTAAAAGAAAAAATCGCAGTAGCTGAAGCTAGAAGACTTGGTATCCCTGTGGTCGCTCCATTGGATACAAACTGTGATCCTGATTTGGTTGATTATCCAATCCCAGGCAATGATGATGCTATCCGCTCTATCCAGCTTTTCTGCAAAGAAATGAGCGAAGCTATCACTGAAGGCCGTGCAATGGTAGGCGCAGAAGGTCAAGCAGAAGCCCAAGTAGCTCCAGCTAGTGATGAAGAGAAGCAAGAGCTTATGGATGAAGTGACAGCAGATATCCAAAAAGAAATGTCAAAAGGGGAGTAAGATGGCAGAAATCAGTGCGCAATTAGTAAAACAACTTCGTGAGATGACTGATGCTGGGATGATGGACTGCAAAAAAGCGCTTGTAGAAACCAATGGAGATATTGATAAAGCAGTTGAATATCTTAGAGAAAAGGGTTTGAGCAAGGCTGCTAAAAAAGCTGATAGGATCGCAGCTGAAGGTGTGGTGGCTGTGAGTGTGGCTGATGATTTAAAAAGTGCAGTTATGGTTGAGATCAATAGTGAAACTGACTTTGTGGCCAAGAATGATGGTTTTAAAGAATTAGTCAATCAAACTCTCTCTTGTATAAAAGAAAATAATATCAGCGATATCAATGCGCTTGTAGAATCAAAAATCGGATCTGAAAAATTTAGCGATTATCTAAATGCTCAGATCGCTAAAATCGGAGAGAATATCGTAGTAAGACGTCTTAGCAACTTAAAAGCTGATGCAAAAAGTATCGTTACAGGATATGTACATTCTAATGCTCGTGTAGGGGTTTTGATCGCTGCAAAGTGTGAGAATGAAGCTAACTTGGCAAAAATCTCTGAATTGATACGTAATATCTGTATGCATGCAGCAGCTATGAAGCCACAAGTACTTGATTATAGCTCTTTTAGCCCTGACTTTATCCAGAAGGAAAAAACAGCTCTAAAAGCAGAACTTGAAAAAGAAAATGAAGAACTAAAAAGACTTGGTAAGCCACTAAAGGTGATTCCAGAGTTTATTAGTCGCTCTGAGCTTACAGAATCTGTTTTGAAAAACCAGGAAGAAAAACTAAAAGCAGAGCTTAAAAATCAAGGTAAGCCAGAAGCAATTTGGGATAAAATCATCCCAGGTCAGATTGATCGTTTTATAGCGGATAATACCCTAATTGATCAGCGCTTAACTTTGATGGGGCAGTTTTTTGTCATGGATGATAAGAAAACTATCGCACAGGTTTTGGAGCAAAAATCTAAAGAACTTGGTGATAATATTGTTATTACAGAATATATACGCTTTGAGTTGGGTGAAGGTATTGAGAAGAAAGTAGAAGACTTTGCTTCTGAAGTCATGGCTCAAATGCAATAAATCCTTTTGGATCATTGGTTGATATCAATGATCCCCCCCCCCCTTTTTTTTTACTTTCTAGCTTTTAATAAATCAGCGATTAGAAATGCAAGCTCTATGCTTTGTGTGGCATTAAGACGTGGATCACACTGTGTGTTGTAGTTGGAAGCAAGTCTTGATTCTGTGATAGCTTGTGAGCCACCAATACACTCTGTCACATCAGCACCAGTCATTTCTAGATGTACTCCTCCAGCATAGCTACCAAAGCTTTGATGTATCTCAAAGAAGGCCTTAACTTCGGCCAAAATGCTTTGAAAATCTCTTGTTTTATACCCATTACTGGCTTTGATTGTATTGCCGTGCATAGGATCAGTGCTCCATAGTATATGTCGTCCTTCTGGCAATATGGATTTTAGCAATGATGGGAAGTTGCTTTTGAGCTTTTCTGCACCCATGCGTATGATGAGATTTAGTCTCCCTGGCTCATTTTCTGGATTAAGCTTATCGCATATTTTTAGTATTTCATCTTTTGTAGCATTAGGGCCGATTTTCACTCCTAGTGGGTTTTTCACCCCGGATAAAAACTCAATATGCGCCTCATCAATACCGCGTGTGCGCTCCCCAATCCATAGCATATGCGCAGAGCAATCATAAAAATCACCACTTAGGGAATCTTGACGAGTTAGATTCTCCTCATAGGGTAAGAGTAGGGCTTCATGGCTTGTATAAAAGTCTGTTTCTTTGAGTAGGGGCGTAGTTGATGGGTTGATCCCGCATGCTTCCATAAAGCCAAGTGCTTCTGTAATGCGATTGGCTAGTGCTTCATATTGTTGACCTAGTTCATTATTTTTTACAAAGTCTAGATTCCATTGATGGACCTGCTTTAGGTCGGCAAGACCACCTTGCGCAAATGCGCGTAAAAGATTAAGGGTGGCAGCACTTTGGTGGTAAGCCTCTAGCATTCTATATGGATCTGCCTCTCGCTTAGATGAGGCAAACTCAATATCATTGATAATATCACCGCGATAGCTAGGGAGAGTGATATTATTCATGCTTTCTGTATCGCTACTTCTTGGTTTGGCAAACTGACCAGCAAGCCTTCCTACCTTGACAACTGGACAGCTACCAGCAAAGGTCAAAATAGCACTCATTTGTATGATGACCTTAAATAGATCGCGGATATTGATGGCAGTAAAGTCGCAAAAAGATTCCGCGCAGTCTCCCCCTTGAAGTAAAAATGCTCTTCCATTGCTAGCTTGAGCTAGGGCATCTTTTAGCTTTCTTGCTTCTCCGGCAAATACAAGTGGAGGAAGCTTTGATAGTTTTTTTTCCACTTCTTTTAGTGCGGTTTTATCCCTATAGGTTGGGTTTTGCTTGATGGGGAAGTTCCTCCAGCTGCTTTTAGTCCAATTTTGTGTATTTTTTGACATTGTATTGGCCTTATTTGGGATTTTTTGCTATTGTATTGAAAGATATTGAACTGTTAGTAAGTTATTTTGGAGGCAAGGCATGATAAATGATGAAACTTTGAGTAAATTAGAGCGTTTGAGCATGCTGGAGATTACAGATAAAGATTCTACAAGAGCGCATTTGGAAGAAATCCTGGGTTTTATTGACAATTTGAAGAATCTAGAATGTAAAGAAATCCAGCCAGATAACACTCTGCACACTCCCTTGCGTGATGATAACCCACATGATGATGGCATCTCTAAAGCCGTTTTATCTAATGCACCAAAAAGCGATAGTGATTTTTTCATAGTGCCAAAGATTATTGAATAGGTTTTAGAACTTAAGCTAGATACGCTTTTAAAAATTTTATTTGTGCATTAAGCTTATATCCTGCCATCATCCCTTCTTTGAAAAAAATAGATAAAGATGATAAAATTGTGTCTATCAGTTTTTATGATGGTGAAAGCTTTGATTTTCTAGTGCCAGGATTTAGGGATGTACATTTAGATCACCTCTATGATGATGAGATGGGTGGCCTTGATGATAAAGATGCTAAAAAGCTTGCTAAATGGTGCTTGAAAAATCAAGAAGTTAGAGATTATGCATCTATTGATGGTATTTTTGTAAACGGCAAAGAATTGAAAGTTTCTACTAAAAATCTTTTAGCTATCAAAAATCACGGGGGTTATAATGACAGCTTATGAGATAAAAGAATATTGCATTAAAAAGGGGATTAGCCAAAAGGAGCTTGCAGAACTTATGGACATATCCAGCTATACCCTTAATAATGCAACAAGTGCTGATAAGATAAGCCCTCAAACTGCCAAAATCATGGAGCTTTTGATAAAAAATGATCAGCTAGAAAAAGAGCTAGAGAAATATTACAAATTAAAAGAGATTTTAAAAGATATTTTAGATTGATAAGAAGTTTTTATGAAGTACCAGCCAAAAAACACAGAAGAACTTAAAAAGCTAGTAGATGATGAGAATATTTATCTTGGCGATATTGATACAAGTTTAATCACAGATATGAGCCATTTGTTTGCAAACTCTAAAAGAGAAGATTTTTCTGGAATTGGGAACTGGGATGTGAGCAAAGTTGAAAAAATGCACCATATGTTTAGAGGTGCTGTGCATTTTAATCAAGATATCAGCTCTTGGGATGTGAGTAGGGTTCTTACTATGGCTTATATGTTTGAGGGCGCCATAAATTTTAATCAACCTCTAGATTCTTGGGATGTGAGTAGTGTTATACTGATGAATGATATGTTTAAAAATGCCATAAGCTTCAACCAGCCACTAGACTCCTGGAGGATGGATAATATCAGAGACTTGGCTTGTATGTTTCGTGGAGCCATAAGCTTCAACCAACCTCTAGATTCCTGGGATGTGAGTGGGGCAGATGATTTCTCTTACATGTTTGCAGGTGCCATAAGCTTCAACCAACCTCTAAACTCTTGGGATGTTAGTGGGATTAAGTGGTTTGATCATATGTTTAGAGATGCTAAGAGCTTCAACCAACCACTAGATTCCTGGGATGTGAGTGGGGCAGATGATTTCTCTTACATGTTTGCAGGTGCTAAGAGCTTTAATCAGGATATTAGCATGTGGCTTTTTTCACATGTTGAATATAAGGATAATGTCTTTGATGGATGTGCAATTAATGAGGGCTTTAAGCCAAAATATCTAATATAATTTTTTAAATTTTTTAAGGGAATTTGTGTACCTTCTTTGTTAGCCCCAATGCTGAAGCCCCTATGATTAATAAAAAATATCAAATCCGTGCCTTTTCATCGCCCCACACTCTCACCTGACTTTTTAAGAATACTCTATTTGTCAAAAGCAGCCACCACGCATAGCACTCATGTCTCTAAAATCGCCTCACTAAAAATTTTTTCATTAATGCCTCACCTACCCCTCAAATCACCACACCCTTCATGCCTCACACCATTTCATAACTCACCTCACAAAAACTAGTATTGCAAAATAGACAAGGATTTATAAAACAAATAAAAGCTACACTAGAAGCTCCTGATATGATTATTAAAGATAAGGAGAATATTTTATTAATAAAACTTTTAAAAGATGTGAAATACTTTGTGAATGTAAGCTTTGATAATGGGGAACATTTGGTGAGTATATCTAATGGTGTAAAAGAAGAAAGAAATATTAAAAATAAACTTAACAATGGAGCAAAAATAATATACCAGTCCCCAAACACCAATTCTATCTCGCAAACGCTTTTACAGGCTTCGCAATATTCGGCCAACAGGACTGGCAAAGTAGATTATACAATTAATAGCACTAAAAATCATAAACAAGAATATAGCCAGTTTTCAATAGACAAGGATTTAAAAAAATAACTGGGTAATAATTAGGTATAAGAAAGATAATTAAAAAATGCCCCCGCATACATAAAGTCTGCCAAGATATGCATTCTAGATAGAACAAGGGAATGGACTATATCCCTAAGGGACAGTTTATTTTAGCATGTCAATGGTATTTTGGCAAGCATAGTGCTGGCTAGGATGGATGGTTGTGGCAAGATCATACTTAAGTGATGCCAATAAACAAAGTCTTATAGAAATATTAGATTCTAAATTAGCTAGAGAAATGATAGAAGCATTTAAGAATGGTGTGAGTGCAAAAAGCTTCAGGCAATTAAGGTTAAAATAAAATCATCAAGCCTTATCCCCTCACTCCTGTATCACCTTTGGTAATGGTCTTGAATTCCCACCAAATATAATCCTACCCCTAGGACCTCTATTC
>CASFYB010000007.1 GCA_949298825.1 uncultured Helicobacter sp. | reverse complement strand
TTCTTTACCAAAGATATAGGAATCTTTATTGGTTAGATTAATACCTAAGGTAGCATTCTTACCATTAAGGCGTAGATTGCCAGTTAGTTGGATGGTGTTGGCATTGCCTAGGCTTTCTCCCTTATGCCCATTGATATCATTGTAGTTGACATAGGCTTGTGCTTGTGCTTGATCAAGATTGAAGATATAGCTAGCCTTTCCAGCACCATCATTGGTATTTTCAGCATCCACTCTTAGGCTTTTTTTGAATATAAATTTTCCGGTTTGATCATTGCCTGCTGGGTCTCTGCTTTGATAGGGCGCACTATAAAATACCCCTTTACCGATATTGCTATTATCTATGAAATTAATAACCGTATCTGTATCAAATGTAATCGTTGAAGTCCCTTTAGATGAGAAGAAGATAGAACCACTCTCTCCATTCATCCCTGAAGTATCGATCCTAAAGGTTAGATTCTGATAGCCATTATAGGTGATGACATCACTATTAGATGCACTAAGGAGGATTCCATATAAAGAAGTTGAACTACCATTGTAGGTCCCGGTTGCTTGGATATTGACTGTTAGGCTTTGATATTGCTTTAGGAAGATGCTTTTTTCGTGAGTTTTTAAAAAATTTTTATCAAGAGGCAAGCTTGCAATGATGCTGATATTACTATTTACATTTGTAATACCAATAGAATGCATAGAGGTATACACAGCAGTAAGCAAAAGCAGCGGTCTGATGCATGACATTTTCTCATATTCCTAAGCTTGTGATTGTTTTGATTATAACATTTGCTAGATTTTATACTCTAGCAAATATCGCTCCAAAATCCTGCATGCTGCAAGAGAATCTAACCGCCCATCTTTATTTGCATTTTGACGAGATTTTTTTTTAAGATGAGTGATGTAGCTTTGACTTTCCTTAGAGCTATAATCTTCATTTATATAAATGATTTTAGCATCTGTCTTTAGCAAGGAGGCAAAGTGCAAGATTCTTGCCTTTGTATCCTCTATTTCAGGCAGCCCGATGAGCAAGGTTTTGGCACCTCTAGATTCTATAAGCTTACTCACATCTTGTGCAGCCTGATCTCTATTATGCCTTAAGATAGGATCTAGTGGCAGCACCACGCCGCTAATAAGCCCTGCTATGCCAATCCTTTTTAGTCCTATATCAAGTGCGAGGATCATTTTACCCTCACATAGCCATTTTCACGCACTATTTTACCTTCTAGCTCATATTCTAGGATCTTTTGGCCAAATCTTAGGGATGCTTCCTCAAAGCTAGGCATATGTGAGCAAAAGTCTAGAATCTCATCATTTTGCATTTCCTGCAAGCCAAGAGAGGTGATAAACTCATCAATATCATATATAGCCTCCATTTTTTTAGCGCTTAAAAGAGCATTTGTAGCATTTGATTCCCCTAATCTGTGAGGGATGGTAAAGAGCTTTTTATCAAGCTTTAGGGCTACATTAGCACTATTTTGTGAGCCACTTTTTAAATCTGCATAAGGGATGATGATAGCATCTGCTAGGGCGATGATAATTCTATTGCGCATCAAAAAGGAGTATTTATGCGGATTGTAAGCTTTTTCATACTCACTTAGGATTAGGGATTTTTTAGCGATTTCTTGGATGGTTTTAGCATTAGTAGGGGGGTAGATTTGATCTAGACTAGATGGAGAGATCATAATTGTAGAGGGCAATGAGTTTTGATGAGCGATAATATCAATGCCCATAGCCCCTCCGCTAATAATACTAGCTCCAGCTTTGGCAAGCTTGCTTGCTAGTTGTGCGCTGAGGGCTTTGGCATAGGGGTTTGGTGAGCGGGAGCCAATGATAGCGATAATGGCTTTTGATTCTAAGAGTTTTAGATTGCCTGTATAAAAGAGTTGTTCTACTGGTTGTTTGATCCTATCTAGGAGTTTTAGCTTCTCTGTGATGGCCTCTGGGAGCGAGGAGAAAGAAAGGGGATGATAGATAAAGTTGCTTTTCATTGATACTTGGTATCCCAGCCCTGCTAGATTTAAGATTCTAGTAGGACTTCGATTTCAAGTGCATTGATATTCTGATTGGAATCAGTTTTGACATTCACGCGTGAGCTTTTGGTGTATTTTTTCACAACTTCTAAAATCTCACGTTGCATCTCTTCCATATATGGGAGATTGACACTTCTTTCTGTGGCTAGCATGAGGCTAAGACGGTTTTTTGCCCTAGATGCAGAGGAATCTTTTTTAAATAGATTAAATAAACTCATTGGAATAACCTTTTTAACCAGCTTTTTGGAGTAAGGTTGGTAAACTCTACCTCTTCTCCTAGGATCCTGCGCACTATATTTTTATAGCAGTTAGCAGATGGGCTATTTGTATAGATCACAGGCTCACCTGTATTAGTCGCAGAGACCACACGAGAATCTTCTGGCACTAGTCCTATTAGTGGCAGAGCCAAAATGCTTAATACATCTTCTGTGCTTAGCATCTCGCCTTTGGCTACAAGCTCTGGTTTGATGCGATTGATGATGATGTGTTTTTGTACTTCAAGGCCATTTTTTGCCTTATCACTCTTAGCATCAATAATGCCTATCACTCTATCACTATCCCTTACAGAGCTCACCTCTGGAGTGACCACTACAAGTGCTCTATCTGCCCAAAAAATAGCATGTTCAAATCCGCTTTCAATCCCAGCTGGAGAATCTAGTAAAATATAGTCAAAATCTTTTTTCAGCTCTTCAATGAGATTTTTTACCTTTTGCTTATCTAGGATATTTTTATCCTTGCTCTGGCTTGCAGGCAGGAAGTAGAGAGTTTTGGTTTTTTTGTCATTAATGAGGGCTTGAGAGAGGTTGCATTTACCTTCCATCACATCGACCACATCATAAACGATACGATTTTCTAGACCCAAGATCATATCAAGATTTCTAAGACCAATATCAAAATCTACTGCCACAACGCGTTTGCCACTTTGGGCTAGGCCTACAGCGATATTAGCCGTGCAGGTGGACTTGCCTACCCCACCTTTCCCTGAAGTAATGGTAATAACTTCTGCCATATTTTTCCTTTCATTTGTGATTAAAGATTTTATCCCTTAAGCTTTTGCCTACGCGTTCAGCTAGACTTTCTCTTGCTTCATTTCGCTTTTGTAGCATTAGGGGGTTTTGATTATGATATTCTGCCATAAACTCATTAGCAAATGACCCATTTTGAATCTCTTGCAAGATTTCTTTCATTGCTTTTTTGCTCTCTTGTGTGATGATTCTATCTCCTCTTGTGATCATCCCGTATTCTGCGGTATTGGAGATATTTTTATGCAGGGCCTCTAGGCCATTGTGATAGAAAAGATCAATCACAAGCTTAAGTTCATGGAGGCACTCAAAGTAGGCAAGCTCTGGTGCATATCCAGCCTCTATGAGGGTTTCAAAGCCAGCTAGCATTAAGGATTTTAGCCCACCACATAGGACAGCTTGCTCACCAAAAAGATCCATCTCACACTCATCTTTAAAGCTAGTTTCAATAATAAAGCTTCTATCCCCGCCAATACCAGCAGCATATGCTAGGGCTAGGGCTTTGGCATTATTTTGTGCATTTTCTTGATGGATGGCAATCAAATCTGGTATCCCACGTCCGGCGACAAACTCATCTCTAACACCCTTGCCCTGACCCTTTGGTGCGACCATGATCACGCCTACATCTTTGGGCGGAATCACAAGCTTAAAATGGATGCTAAAGCCATGGCAGAAAACAAGGGTATGGGAGCTATTAAGATGAGGGGAGACTTCTTTTTGAAATACCTCTTGATGAAGCTCATCTGGCATCATAAATACGATTAGATCCGAAGCCTTGACTGCTTCAGCTATGTTTGTGACCTCAAAGCCAAGGTCTAGGGCTTTTTGCTTGCTAGGGCTATCAGCCCTAAGTCCCACAATCACCTCTATACCAGAATCTTTTAGATTCTGCGCATGGGCAGAGCCTTGTGCACCAAAGCCTAACATGGCTACTTTTTTTGATTTTAATAAATTAATATCACAATCATCTTTGCCATAAAATTTCATAATCTAGTCCTTTCTTTAATTATGGAATCTAATGAAAGCTGGCCACTAGATTGCCAATAAGTAGATTAAACCCATCCACCAACACAAAGACTAGAATCTTAAATGGTAATGAGATCATAACAGGAGGCAGCATCATCATACCCATCGCCATGAGGATCGAGCTTACCACCATATCGATAACTAAAAATGGCAGATAAAGTAAAAAGCCAATCTGAAAAGCAGTCTTAAGCTCAGAGATCATAAAGGCTGGGATAAGCACGCTAAGGGGCACATTGGCTTCAGATTCTGGATTTGGGAGATTGCGGATCCTAAAAAAGAGGGCAAGATCTTTTTCGCGTGTATTTTTGAGCATAAATTTTTTAAAAGGTTCTACACCTCTCTCAAAAGCAGTTTCATAAGAGATTTTATTATCCATATAGGGTTTAATGGCGGTATTATAAGACTCTTTTGCTACAGGCTCCATGATAAAGAAAGTAAGGGCTAGGGCTAGAGATACTAAAATCTGTGTGGGCGGGCTCTGCTGTGTCCCTAAGGCGGTGCGAAGAAAGCTAAAGACAATAATCAATCTAGTAAAGCTTGTCATCACTAAAATAAGGCTTGGAGCTAGGATGAGGAGCGTGAGGACAAGAACGACATTAAGAGTGGTGACAAGCTGGCGAGGAGAGCTGGGGGCAGTGAGTGAGAGATTGACTGTCGGGATGCTTTGGGCAGCTAGAGCTAGCGCCAATCCAAAAAAGGCAAAAAGTACCAAGATTCTCCCTAGTTTCACCTAAGCGCTCCTTTATATTTGAGTGGCCTGCTTTGAGTTTATTTGTTTAAATGTAAGGCATATTTTTATGTTAAAATTGGGCACTATTTTAGCAAAAGGAGCCAAGAAGTGCAAATGAATGCAACACAATATAAGGCAGGAAATAAAAAGAGCATCTATTTAAAGTTTTTATTTTTGCTATTTGGACTTTTTTTACCCGCATATATTTGGGCAGCAAAGGCGCAGGTGGAGACAGCTAAGTTGTACAAATCTCCATCTTGTGGATGCTGTGAGAAATGGGCTAGCTATATGAAAGAAAATGGCTATAGTCTAGAATCTGTAGCTGCAAATATGCAAGAGATCAAAGAAAAATATAAGATACCCCAAGAGATGCAAAGCTGCCATACCGCCATCATAGATGGCTACTTTTTTGAGGGGCATATCCCAGTAGAGGATATTAAAGATTTTTTAAAAAAGCATCCTAGTGATTCTGCGGGATTGGCAGTGCCAGGTATGCCTATAGGATCTCCAGGTATGGAGCAGAGCACTTTTATTGAGCCTTATAATGTTTATTTGGTCAAGAAAAATGGTGATATTAGTGTATGGAGACAGCATTGATAGTATTTGGTAGTTTTAAAAAGGCGGCTTGATTATGTATCCTATCATACGTGACTTTCTTTTTAGATTTGATGCTGAGAGGATCCATCATTTAGCGGAGTTCTTTTTAAGCAAGGTGGCCAATAAACCTTTCATCCAAGATGTGATGCTATCAAATTTTTTCTCTTATGATCCTAGGCTTGAAAATGAGGTGCTAGGCTTAAAGTTTCCTAATCCTATAGGTCTTGGAGCTGGTTTTGATAAGAATGGAGTGATGGTTGAGGGACTTGGGCTGCTTGGTTTTGGATATTTAGAGCTTGGCACAGTGACTAAGAATCCTCAAAGTGGGAATATAAAACCTAGACTTTGGCGCCATATTGATGAGCAGAGTTTGCAAAATGCAATGGGATTTAATAATAATGGCTCTAGGGTCATTGCCAAAAATATCGCTAAGATTTATCCATTTTCTATCCCAATTGGCATTAATCTTGGTAAGAATAAGGATGCTAAAGACGCATTAGATTCTTATTCAGAAGTATTGAAGGATTTTTTAGATCTTGGGGATTATTATGTTTTTAACCTCAGTTCGCCTAATACTCCAAATCTGCGTGATTTACAAAATGTGGATTTTGTCAATGAGTTATTTTGTATGGCCAGAGAGTTCACTAAAAAGCCTATTTTGCTTAAGATCTCTCCAGATATGGAGGTAGATTCCATGCTTAAAACTTGTGAAATGGCAATTAAAAAGGGTGCAAGTGGGATCATTGCTACAAATACAACTATTGATTATGCGCTCTTAAAGGCGCCAAAAGATAGGGGCGGGATAAGCGGCAGAGCCTTGAGGGAAAAATCAAAAGAAGTTTTTAAGATTCTAGCCCAAAGTTTTTTCAAAAAGACGGTGCTTGTTTCTGTAGGTGGCATTGATAGTGTGGATGAAGCCTATGAGAGGATTAGATTAGGAGCTTCTCTTATCCAAGTGTTTAGTCATTTTATCTATCATGGTCCAAGCTTGAGTAAGGATCTTAATGCTGGATTATTAGAAAGACTAAGGAGAGATGGATTTGATCACATCTCACAGGCTGTGGGAGTAGATTTATGAGGAAATTTTTGAGTATTTTAGGAGTTTGTATGAGTTTGGTATTTGCTACACAAGAGGATATGCCTAGAAAAACTGCTCTGCCAAAATATGAGAGCTTGATGCTTGAGAATGGTTTGCAGGTGGTTGTTATTCCTATGAATAATCATTCTAATGTTATTCAAACTTCGGTGTTTTATAAAGTTGGCTCGCGTAATGAGATGATGGGTAAAAGTGGGATTGCCCATATGCTAGAGCATATGAATTTTAAAAGCACTAAAAATCTTCGCGCAGGTGAGTTTGATGAGATTGTTAAAAAGTTTGGTGGGGTAGATAATGCATCCACTGGCTTTGACTATACTCATTATTTTATTAAATCTAGCACGCCAAATTTGGCAAAGTCTTTAGAGTTGTTTGCAGAATTGATGGGGAATCTTTCTCTTAAGGATGAGGACTTCCAGCCAGAGAGGGATGTGGTGGCTGAAGAGCGTCGCTGGCGCACAGACAACTCTCCAATTGGCTATTTGTATTTCCGCTTTTTTAATACAGCTTATATTTATCACCCTTATCACTGGACGCCTATAGGTTTTATGGATGATATTTTAAATTGGAATATTAAGGATATAGAGAATTTTCACTCTACTTATTATCAGCCTCAAAATGCCATTGTGCTCATAGCTGGTGATGTGGAAGCAAGAGAGGCTTTTGCTTTAGCTAGGGAATACTTTGGCAAGATACAAAATACAACCAATTTTATCCCTAAAGTCCATACCAAAGAGCCTGAACAGGATGGAGCTAGAGAGGCCGTTATTTATAAGGATAGCCCGATTGAATATTTGGCTTTTGGCTATAAGATCCCTTCTTTTAACCATGAAGATCAGGTTGCTCTAAGTGCGCTTTCATTGTTACTTAGTAATGGTAAAAGCAGCATTCTTTATAAAGATTTGGTTGATTCTAAGCGCATGGTAAATCAGATTTATGGTTATAACATGGATTTGATTGATGAGGGTATTTTTATGTTTATTGCTGCAGCAAATGAGGGGGTCAAGGCAAGCGATATTAAAAGAGAGATCGAGAGTATTATTTTGCGCTTACAAAATGGAGAGATAACACAAGAAGATCTAGATAAGCTAAAAATCAGCACCAAAGCAGACTTTTATGCAAGTCTAGAGGATAGCTCTAGTGTGGCAGATCTCTTTGGTAGCTATTTTGCTAGAGGGGATATTAAGCCTTTATTAGAATATGAAGAAAGATTTGATGCTCTAAAAATAGAGGATTTGGTGCGTGTGGCTAAGAAGTATCTTGTATCTAAAAATTCTACTACACTTATCCTCAAAGGAGGGAAGAAATGAAGGGATCAGGTGTAGCGCTTATCACTCCTTTTAAGAATGGCAAAATTGATGAAGCAGGTTATATTGCCCAGATTAGGCGTCAAATAAAGTATGGGACTCAAATTTGCGTGCCTGTGGGCACAACAGGAGAATCTGCTACACTTAGCCATAGTGAGCATATGCAGTGCATAGAAATAGCTGTAGAGACATGCAAGAATACAAATACTAAGGTATTGGCAGGTGCTGGAAGTAACTGCACAAAAGAAGCGATTGAGCTAGCTCAATTTGCCCAAAAATGTGGTGCTGATGCGATTTTATGTGTTAGCCCTTACTATAACAAACCTACACAAGAGGGACTTTATGAGCATTATAAAGCCGTGGCTAATTCTGTAGAAATCCCTCTTATGCTCTATAATGTGCCAGGGCGCACTGGGGTGAATATTGAGCCAAAGACAGCCATTAGACTTCACCAGGATGTTAAAAATATCGTTGCCATCAAAGAGGCTGATGGTCAGATGCAAAGTATTATTGAGCTAAATACAAATGCCAAAGATTTGATGATTTTTAGCGGTGATGATTTAATTAACTATCCGATTTTGGCTAATGGCGGGTGCGGGGTGATTTCAGTGACTGCAAACTTGCTTCCAGACAAGATAGCTGCACTGACAAATTATGGACTTTGTGGAAAATTATGTGAATCTAAAGCGATAAATAATGAACTTTATGCTATAAATAGAGTTTTATTTTGCGAAAGCAACCCTATACCTATTAAGGCTGCCATGTATCTTTCTGGTTTGCTAGATAGCCTAGAGTATCGCTTGCCGCTACTTGTCCCAAGTAAGGAGCATATGAAACTAATTGAAACAACATTACAAAATTACGAGGTGCGATTATGAGTGAAAATAATATGAAAGGTAAAACCCTGGTCATTAGCGGTGCTACTCGTGGCATTGGTAAGGCTATTTTATATAAGTTTGCTCAAAATGGCGTGAATGTCGCTTTTACTTATAATAAGAATGAAGAAGAGGCGCAAAAGATTGCTCAAGATGTAGAAAGTAAGTTTGGTATTAAGGCTCGTTATTATCCATTAAACGTGCTTGAGCCAGAGCAGTATATTGAGCTTTTTAGTAAAATTGATCAAGATTTTGACCGTGTAGATTTTTTCGTTTCTAACGCAATTATTTATGGTCGCAGTGTTGTGGGAGGATTTGCTCCTTTTATGCGTTTAAAGCCAAAAGGGTTGAATAATATTTATACTGCTACTGTGCTTGCTTTTGTCGTGGGTGCTCAAGAGGCAGCTAAGCGTATGAAGGAAGTGGGTGGAGGTGCTATTGTTTCTCTATCTTCTACGGGGAATCTAGTCTATATGCCAAACTATGCTGGCCATGGCAACTCTAAAAATGCAGTAGAGACAATGGTAAAATATGCAGCTGCTGAACTTGGTGAGTTTGGCATCCGTGTAAATGCAGTAAGTGGTGGCCCAATTGATACAGATGCATTGCGTGCATTTCCTGACTATGATGAGGTTAAGGCTAAGGTAGAAGAGCAATCCCCACTTAAGAGGATGGGCTTGCCAGAGGATTTAGCAGGTGCAGCTTACTTTTTATGCGATAGCACACAGAGTGCTTGGATTACAGGTCAGACTATCGTGATTGATGGTGGGACAACATTCCAGTGATTTCAAGAGCCTTTTTAGGCTCTTTTAGCTTCTAAGACTTTCTTATACTTTTCTTTCTTTTTAATTTAAATCCGTGTTTATAATATTTAATAAATAAAAATCAAAAAATGGAACGTTTATTGCTTTAAGTATTTCAAATTTTACAAAAAGGATTTGAAATGTTACGTTCACTTTGGTCTGGTGTCAGCGGTATGCAAGCACACCAAATTGCACTTGATGTTGAGAGCAACAATATTGCTAATGTTAATACAGTAGGTTTTAAGTACTCTCGTGCATCATTTGTTGATATGCTCAGTCAGGTTAAGCTGATTGCTACCTCTCCTTATCAGAATGGACTTGGGGGACAGAATGACTTCTCTGTAGGTCTTGGTGTTGGGGTAAACTCTACAACAAAGGTTTTTTCTCAAGGTAATACGCAAAATACAGATGTAAAAACTGACCTTGCAATTAATGGTGATGGTTTTTTCATCATCTCTCCAGATCGTGGTACTACTCAAAACTTTACTCGTGATGGTGAGTTTTTGTTTGATGCTAATGGGAATTTGGTGACTAATGGTGGATATGTAGTACAAGGATGGATGAAGGGTGATCTTAAGAATGCATCTAAGATGAGTGATGCAGATTTTTTTAAAGTGGACAATACAGGGCCTATCCAAAATATCCAGATTGACCCTGCGATGGTGATGCCAGCACGTGCAAGTACAAAAATTTCATTACGTGCTAATTTATCAGCTGGTAAACATGTCGAGCAAACAGGAAATATCTTTGCACTTGATTCTGCAGTTAAAACTCCAGCAGATGGAGTGAATCCAGTTTATGATTCAGATTCTAGATTGACACAGAAGGGTGAAGATTTTGCTGCATTGTTTAATCAAGATGGAGATGCATTTACCCTAACAGAAAATCAAGGTATCTGGGTAAGCTATAAAACTTCAGAAATGAGAAATGAAATCCAAGATAGTAATGAAGAAAGCACGGTAGAGATTAATGGAACAACGGTATCTTTTACTAATGATTCTGGTGTGAGTGGGATGAGTTCTATTATGGCTGCTCAAATGGCTATCAATGCGCATAAGCATGAAACAGGTGTAGAAGCGTATATAGATAACGGACTTTTAAGACTAGAAAATAAAAATGAATTAGATGGTGATGAGCGTGTAAAAAATATCAGAATCACTGCTAGTGGTACAGGAGCATTTGCAAACTTTGTAGAAGGGGATGCAGATATTACTTCATTCCGCTATCGCTATACAAGCTCTTTAAGTCCAGATTCTGGTACAGGTCAGTTCCGTACCACTGAGGATTTGCGTGCGTTGATGCAATATGATGCAAACCTTATCAAAGATCCTACACAGCCTTATGCCGACTCTACAGCTAGCGTATCTGTGAAGGTAAATAAATACGGAATGTTTGAAATCCAGAATAAAGATAATGGAGATACTGAAAAGCAGAATCTTAATATCTTTGTTTCAGGCTATTCTAGTGAAAATGTAACCAATAACGTTCTTTTCAAAGATACTATGAAGGCGCTTAATACTGCTTCATTGGTAGAGGGTGGTATTGCTAGCTCATCTTCTAAGATAGGGCATGCAGTGCATACTTCAAGCGTGGATGTAGTAGATAGTTTAGGTACAAAACATACTATTAGATTTGAGTTTTATAAGTCTGGAGGATCAGAGTGGAACTTCCGTGCTATCGTGCCAGAGCCAAGCGAGCTTTATGGTTCTTCACCTTCTCGTCCTAATATTTTTGAGGGTGGTCGTGTGAAGTTTAATAGTGATGGAAGTCTTGCTAGTATGAATCCACCAGTACTTCAGTTTGATCCTAAAAATGGTGCAGATGCGCCACAAAGAATCAATCTTGCCTTTGGTAAGAGTGGTGGTTTTGGAGGATTGACTAGTGTGGATAAGCAGTCTGAAACCTATAATATCAATCAAGATGGTTATCAAGCTGGAGATTTGATTGATGTGAGATTTGATAGTAATGGTTCTTTGCTTGGTGGATTTAGCAATGGTAGAACTCTAGCGCTAGCTCAAGTTGCCCTAGCAAACTTTGCCAACAATGCAGGTTTACAAGCAGAGGGCGGAAATGTATTCTCTGCTTCTGGTAACTCAGGTCAGCCAATTATCGGTGCAGCTAATACAGGACGTAGGGGTAGTGTGTCTGGATCTAAGCTAGAGATGAGTAACGTGGACCTTTCTAGATCTTTAACTCAGCTAATTGTTGTGCAAAGAGGTTTCCAGGCTAACTCTAAGGCTGTAACCACATCCGATCAAGTATTAAATACTTTATTGCAACTCAAACAGTAACTTTCTTTCTTTTTGTCTTGGGCAAGTCTTTGCCCTTTGGATTCTAGCCAGATGGCTAGAATCTCTTCTTATTATCTTTGTTTTATCTTCTATTCAATGTTTTTTATACAAAAATATTTAATTATACGCTACTTTTTGTTATTTAGTTAATTTATTCTTAACTTTTATTTAACTTTTTAATATGCATTGGCTAAGATAGGAGAAAGACAAAGGATTTTTATGAATTACTCAAGGTTTAAAAAAGATGCTAAGGCCATCTTTCAGGTGGGTAGCGGAAACTTTTTAGAGATGTATGATTTTAGTATTTTTGGACTTTATGCACCTATGATTGCCAAGGTGTTTTTCCCTAGTGAAAATATTCTAATAGCAATTGTGCAAACTTTTATGGTCTTTGCAGTGGGGAGTTTTATGCGGCCGGTGGGTGCGATGTTTTTGGGCGCGTATATGGATAAGTATGGTCGCAAAAAGGGCTTGATGCTAACCCTATCTCTCATGGCTATTGGTACTGCTTCTATTGCCCTGTGTCCTGGATATGATAGCATTGGGTTTCTTGCTCCTTTGATCGTGGTCTTAGGACGGCTGGTGCAGGGCTTGGTGGTGTGGTGATTTATCTTAGTGAGATTGCACCTAGTGGTTTAAAGGGATTTTATGTAGCTTGGCAGAGTGGATCCCAACAGTTGGCTACTGCTTTTGCTGCGGCATTAGGGTTGGAATTGCATTATATGATTGGTCAAGATTTGCTAGATTCTTTTGGGTGGCGCATCCCATTTCTTATTGGTTGTTTGGTAGTCCCATTTTTATTTTTGATTCGCAAAAGTCTTGAAGAAAGTCCTGAATTTGCCAATAAACCGCATAAAACCCAGCCCTTAGGTAAGATTATTAAAAATGCGATTTTAAATTGGCGATTGATGAGTATAGGGATTATGATGGTGATGACTACAACAACATTTTATTATTTCATCACTGTCTATACTCCTACTTATGCTAAAAATATCTTACATTTTAGCGTTGCTCAGAGCTTTGGAGTGACAGTAATGATTGCTTTTAGTAATCTTATCTGGCTGCTGCTTTCAGGCTATATCAGCGATAGAATCGGTCGTAAAAAAGTATTGATTTTTGCCACAGTTTTGGGATTTTTTACCGCTTATCCCGCGCTTTTATTATTAGTGAGGAATCTAAATTTTCCCATGCTCATAGGGGTAGAGCTATGGTTAAGTATGATTTATGCGCTTTATAATGGCACTATGGCTGTCGCGCTTTCAGAGATTGTGCCAAAGGAGGTGCGTGCCATTGGGTTTAGCTTTGCTTATTCTGTGGCTGTAGCACTTTTTGGCTCACTGACCCCGATGATCTCAACTTATTTTATCGCACTGACAAATAATGCAGCTATCCCTGGTGTGTGGTTAGGTTTTGTGGCGTTGTGTTCTTTTGTGGCGGTATTATGCGCCTATGCTCGATCTTAGAATCTAATCTTTCTTGCATGTTTGCAAGAAAGATTTAAGTATTTTTAGTGCTTGCTTTCTTTGTGTAGGAAATATAGGCCCAAAGAGAGTGCAAGTATGGATATAGCAAAATAGATCATATCAAGTGTACTTTTTACATCCATGCTTAAAACCTTAGAAAAGAAGGCCACAATAAGTGCCATGACAATAACTTTTGCAAGCTTGTCTTTAAGCTGATCTAGCGTGTGGATTTCTAATACCTTGATATTGCTAAGTTCTTTGATAGAGATTTTGGTGATAAAAAGCTCATAAAGTCCAAAGCTAAAGATGAGCAAAACCACAGCGATTAAATAAAGATCGATGGAAGAAATAATGGCATTAAGCAAAAGATTGTGGATATCATCATGACCAGTTGTGCTTCCACTGTAATAACCTATAGTCTTAATGCCAGCATGGATGATGTCCCAACTAGCCACGATAAATAATAGTACAGATCCAACTAGAGAAAGGATCACTGCTAGAATCACAATAAGGCGTGTATTCCATAAAATAGTCTCAAAGATTTTTTTCATATTTTTCCTTTTTTGGCTTAGATTGAGGGCAGATTTTAGCAGATTTTATAGAGGAAATTAATGAGATTTTGCAATGATTTTTTAAAGACTTGATTCTTGATATTTTACACATCAAGTCAGCATTAGCGCATAATAATAAAATGCAAAAAAATATTTACTTTTTTTGCTAAAAGTTTTATACAATGTATAAACATTAGTTCAACACTTAAGGATATTTTATGGGAACTGTAACTTTGATAAACAATGAAACTGGACAAAGCTTTGATTTTGATTTAATCGATTGCACAAGAGGTCCTAAGGCAGTAAATTTTTCTAAGCTTTTTGAAAGTACAGGGATTTTTTCCTATGATCCGGGATATGGCTCTACAGCAGGTTGTGAGTCAACTATTAGCTATATTGATGGGAAAAAGGGTGAGCTACTTTATAGGGGAGTGTCCATTGAGCAGCTTGTAGAGAAGTATCAATTTACAGATATCTGCCAGTTTTTAATTTCAGGTTCCTTGCCAAGGAGTGATGAGGAATCTAAAAAGTTTGATTTGGAGTTGCGCCATAGGAGCTTCTTGCATGAAAAGCTTAAGCGAGTGTTTGACGTCTTCCCAGATAATGCCCACCCCATGGCGACTTTAAGTGCGATTGTATCTGTGCTAGCTACTTTATATGCCAATCATAAGGATATGGATGATGAGGATGATTATCAGACAATGGCGCGCAGAATTATTGCCAAAACTCCTACGATGGTGGCTTTTTGCTATCGCAATTCTGTAGGGGCACCCTTTATTGAACCAGATGTGAGCAAGAGCTATGTAGAAAATTTCTTTTATATGTTGCGTGGCTATCCTCATTCTAGGTGGAAATATGGCCTAGATGGTGAGCAAGAAGTCACGCCTTTAGAGATAGAGGCACTAGATAAGATTCTCACTTTGCATGCTGATCATGGGCAGAATGCCTCTACAACTACAGTGAGAAATGTCGCCTCTACAGGTGTGCATCCCTATGCGGCTATCAGCTCTGGGATCAATGCTCTTTGGGGACCAGCACATGGTGGAGCAAATGAAAAGGTATTGGCCCAATTGCATGAGATTGGCAATATAAAAAATGTGGATAAATTTATCGAGCGCGCTAAGGATAAGAATGATCCTTTTCGTCTTATGGGCTTTGGGCATCGCGTGTATAAAAGCTATGATCCAAGGGCAAAAACATTAAAAAAGCTTAAAGATGAGCTTGATAAAAAAGGCATTAGGATGGATGCGCATCTAAGCGAGATAGCTCAAAAAGTTGAAGAAGTAGCACTTTCTGATTCCTACTTTTTAGAAAGAGGGCTTTATCCTAATGTGGATTTTTATAGCGGTATTATTTTAACTGCGCTTAAAATCCCAAGAGAGCTATTTACACCAATTTTTGTGATGGGTAGGATGCCTGGATGGTGCGCACAGCTTATAGAACATGATAAAAATCCACAGGCTAGGATCACTCGTCCACGTCAAGTGTATCTTGGCAAATAGAGGCTCTTAAATATTCCTTTTTGTATAATTTTAGAAATTAAAAAGGAATAAAATGGAGTTTGTGCTCACAAATATACAGGCTTTTATTAGTATTTTAAGTATCTGGATCTTAGCAGTTATGATGCCAGGTCCAGATATGTTTTTGGTCATCCGTATGGCCATTAATAAGGGAAAGATGGCTGCAATAATGGCTGTTTTTGGTATTGTTACAGGGACTTTTATATGGCTTATAGTAGGATTTTTTTTCATTACTATTTTGGGTGGAGGGGCACTTTTTGATATTTTAAAGATCTGTGGAGGGATTTATTTGATATGGATGGCTTCCCAGGTTTTTAAATCTTTGAAAAAACAGTCTATTGCTCAAGACTATGATACTAAAGAGAGTGGTCAAGCAGCATTTTATACAGGTTTGCTCACCAATATTGCCAATCCAAAACCCCCTATTTTTGTATCCATCATCCTTTCTAAACTGCCTTTATATACCCCATTTTTGATTGATTGTTCTTTATTATTTGTGATGCTTATTATCCCGCTTGTGTGGTTTTATATTGTTGTGAGGCTTTTTACTATTGAGGTATTTTTAGATAAGTTTATACGACATAGCAAGGTGGTTGATATATTAGCAGGGATAGTATTTGGAATCTTTGGGATAGATTTAGTTTATGAGGGGATAAGGGCTTTAGCCTAGAATCTAGGCTAAAGTTTTAGTCTTCGCGGTTGCCAAGTAGACCGATAAGCTGCAGGATGGATACAAAGATATTTAAGAAGTTTAAATATAGGCTAACAGCAGCATCTACTGGGCTATCATAAAGGCCTTTTAGCATATTTTGTGTATCAAATGCTACAAAAACACTAAATAACACTGCGCAAGCACCAGCAATAAGCACTTGAAACATTGGAGAGTGTAAAAAGAGATTGATAAGTGAGCAGATCACTACAACGATTAATGCGATAAAAAGCATTTTCCCGATATTAGCAAGATCACTTTTGGTCTTAATAGCAAAGATGCTCATCACACCAAAAATAATAGTGGTCATCCCAAGTGCTTGCCAGACTGCACCAAGACCATTTTTAGAAATAACAAATCCTAGAAGTGGGACAAGAGTAACACCGCTTAGTGTCGTAAAAGCAAAAAGCATGGCAATATTTAAGCCAGGCTTATTTTTAGAAAACATTAGCCCAAAAAATGCAACGATTTCTAAGATAAAAAATACCCATCGATTTTGCATAACAGTTTCAAAATTCATCAAACCTAAAAGTGCACCAACTGTACCAAGAGCTAAGCTGGCAGCAAAAAATTTATAGGTGGTTTTTACAAAATTGACCATCGCATTTTCTTGCACGAGGCTTGTGCTTTGCTCATAAGTTTGGGTTCTATCATATAGGCTCATGATTGCTCCTTTATAATAATTTTTGTTTAAAAATATTACTTTAGCAGTGTTAAGAAAGTGCAAACTACTCATTAAATTAGCGTTATAATTATGCTAAGAAATAAAGGATTTTGTAGTGAAAAAACTTAGGATTGCCATCAATGGTTTTGGACGTTTAGGGCGTTGCATTGCTCGCGTGATTTCTCTTCGTGATGATGTGGAGTTGGTAGGAATTAATGATCCTTGTGATTTTGAGATCTTAAGCTATCTTTTGCGCTTAGATTCTACGCATGGAGCATTTCTTAAAGAGGTGAGATATGAGGAAAATAGGCTTTTTATTGATGGAAAAGAAGTAAGTATTTCTAATTATAGTGATCCTATAGATGTGGATTTTGGGGAAGTGGATATAGTTATAGAGAGTTCTGGAAAATTTTTGGATACAAAAAGTATTTCTCATCACCTAAAAAAAGGAGCTAAAAAGGTTATTTTATCTGCTCCATCTATTGATGATATGCCTACATTTGTCATGGGTGTGAATGAGCATGATTATAATGGAGAGAGGGTGGTATCAAATGCCTCTTGTACGACAAATTGTCTAGCACCATTATGCAAGATTTTAGATTCTCATTTTGGGATCAAAGAAGGGGTGATTACTACTATCCATAGTTATACTTTTGATCAAAAATTACTAGATAATGCTCATGCAACTGATAAGCGAAGGAGCAGGGCAGCAGCTCTAAATATCATCCCTACTACAACAGGAGCGGCCAAAAATCTTTACCGGGTGTTACCAGATTTGAAAGGAAAGCTACATGGGCATAGTGTGCGTGTGCCTGTGGCGGATGTATCGATGCTGGATTTAAGCATCAGGCTAGCCCATCCTTTAGAAAATTTAAATGAGCTTTTAAGGCAGTATGCAGACAAGGAAATGAAAGGGATCTTGAAGGTTGATGATGGCTATGGTGTGAGTAGTGATTTTTTAGGTGATAGTCATAGTTGTATAGTGGCTAGTGATTTAAGCTTTAGTGTTGGAGAGATGGCCAAGATCATGGCTTGGTATGATAATGAATGGGGCTATTCTAATAGAATTATTGATTTGGCTTGCTATATAAGTGCTTAAGGGGGATTGAAATGGAGGTAAGGTTTTTGGATTTATCCTATGTGAATGGACCTTATTATGAAGAGTTTTCCCATAGGTTTAAAGAGATGTATTTTGATTCTCGTTTTATTAAGAGTGTTGAGTGTGCACAGTTTGAAGAGGAGTTTGCTAAGTATTGTGGGGCTTTGGGTTGTGTGGGCGTGGCCAATGGGACAGATGCTATAGAGATCGCTATAAAGGCGCTTAATCTCCCTAAGGGAAGTCAGATCATATTGCCGGCTAATACCTTTAAGGCTACTGCTGAAGCTGTGCTAAATATGGGTTTTAAGGCCGTGATAGTAGATTGTGATGAAAATTACAATATCTCTCCTCAAGCCATCCTATCTGCTATAACACCACAAACTTCAGCCATTATTGTTGTCCATCTTTATGGGCGAGTTTGTGATATGAATGTGATTATGAAGATCGCACAGGACTATGGGCTTTTGGTAATTGAGGATTGCTCTCAAGCCCATGGAGCTAGGATCAAGATACAAAATGAGGTTAAAAGCGTAGGTAGCATAGGTGATGTGGGGACTTTTAGCTTTTATCCTAGTAAAAATTTGGGTGCTATTGGGGATGGTGGTGCGATCATCTCTAATACAAGATCGCTCCTAGATAGGGCAAGAAATATATCTAATCACAGCTTGCTAGAGTGTAAGCCTGGATTTGTGGGTAGAAACTCAAGATTAGATTCTATCCAGGCTATGTTTTTAAGCCTAAAGCTTCGAGATTTGGATACTCACAATGCTTATAGGGCTGAGATTGCAGCAGTGTATCATGAAGTTTTAAGCAAATGCGAAGGGGTTGTTTGCCCAGAACCATCATCCCCTGATGCTTGTGTATGGCATAACTATGTGATCAGGTTGATCGGAGGGCTTGCTGGATGCAGAGAGATGCTTCAGAAGTTTCTTGAGATTAAGGGTGTGCAAACTCACATCCATTATCCCCTAGCCCTTAATAAAATCCCAGAGCTAAAAAGCCATATTCATATGCTTATCCATCCTCTGCCAAATGCTAGCAATTGGGATAGGGATATTTTATCATTGCCTATGGGTGCTCATGTGACAAAAGAGCAGGCAGAATATGTGGCTAATTGCATCATTGATTTTAGTGCGCGCCATTAATATGCTTTGGATATTTTGGATATAATTTAGCTTATATTTTTGGAGGTTTTAAATGCGTAATATTGCTTTATTTTCATTAATCGCAATTATTTTTAGTGGGTGTTCTATGTTTGCACCTCAAGCCCCTGAGGCAAAGGTGGAGAAATGCGAAAGTCCTTTTGCCTATATTAGTACACCTGAGATTAATCTAGGTGAAAATGAG
Organism: uncultured Helicobacter sp.; assembly: GCA_949298825.1. Taxonomy (GTDB): domain Bacteria; phylum Campylobacterota; class Campylobacteria; order Campylobacterales; family Helicobacteraceae; genus Helicobacter_H. The sequence continues at coordinate 130,938 of CASFYB010000007.1, read as the reverse complement.
CTTGAGGTAAGTATTGAGGATATTAAAAAGTTTTTTGAGCAAAGTATGAATAGAGATTCCTGTCTAGCCTTAAGCGAGAATCCAGATGCCTATAGCTTTAATATTAATGTTTCTAGTTATATGAACTATCAAAATGAGGAGGGTATTGCTACGGATAATCAAGAGGCTACAGCAGGGATCAAAGTATCCTTTATGCTTAAAAAAGATCGCAGCACTACACAGTTTAATAGTGAGCAATCTTTAAAAATTAATGGTAAAAAAATATTAGGTATTGGCAAGGGCGCTAAGATAAGTAATGCAGATAAAGAAGAAATGCTTCAAAGAGCAATGCAAAAGGCTTATGATCAAGTGCTAAATACCTTACGTTAATCTTAAAGATTAGGGGCTTCCCTAATCTTTTTAAAAATCCTCTAATTTCAAAAAATCTTTATGACAAGGTATTTTAAAAATATATTGAATATTTTTATAGCTAAAATTTAAACTTAAAGCATGTAGGCGCAAAAATCTTTTATCATCTGTGATTTTTAGTTTATTATCCAAATACTCCCTAGCTTTTGCATCATCACAATATAGAGGTTCATTGACAATAGGATGGTGGATGTGGGCTAGATGGAGTCTGATTTGATGGGTGCGCCCAGTGAGGGGATAGACTTTCAAAAGAGTATAGATAGCAGCAATTTTTTTATCTGTGATTGTCCCTAGTGACTTTAAAAGATGTATATCTTCTGGTGGACAATTTTTGTGAAGTTGGATTTCTTGTATTTGATTTATATAGGCTATGGGCTGTATGTGGGTTTGAGAGGCTTTGCCATCTTGGTGGATACTACAGCGGATTGATAGGTCACCTTGTCTATCTTTTCTTGGTGTGAGGATTGGTGCATCAATGATGCAATCTTGGCTGACTATCCCATGGACTAATGCAAGATAGGTTTTTGTTATCCTTTTTTCTTCAAATGCCTTTTTTAGTGTTATCTCTGCTTTTTTATCTCTACTGGCTAGCAAGATCCCACTTGTTTCATAATCTAGCCTGTGAAGTGGCTGTGCCTGCTTGCCTAAAAAAGTCTTGATGCTATCACATAGGCTTTGGTGTTGAAATTGCCCTTTTGGATGGGTCAGTAGATTGTGAGGTTTGTTAAAAAGTGCAAAGTCTTGATGGATGAAAAAAGGAGCAATCTCTCCATCTGGCTCAAAATCGTAGAGCCAAAAATCCCCAGTTATAATTTGGCTTTTTTGTATGATTTGATTATCTAGAGTGCGCATACGCCCTTTATCGATGATCTTTTGGGATTCCTTATTGTTATAGCCTAGTGCCCTTAGGATCTTGGTGGCAGTTGCGGGTTTATTAGATGTGAGGAGCTTGTATTTAAAGGGCATGAGTGATTGAGTGGATTTGCAAGGATATTTGCTTATAAAAGTCAAGGGTAGGTGAGCAAGTAATATCTACACATTCCCCAATTTCATAAAATTGTTTGGAAAAAAACTCTACACCCCAGATTTTGCGATCAAACTCAAGTCTTTGATGGGTATTTTTGACTTTTTTGCATTGAGTGATTTTTAGATTCTTGATGTGAAATTTTGGTAGCTCATTGCCTTGGCCATAGGGCTCAAAACTATTGATGATATCTAATAATTTATAATCAATGCTTTCTAATTTTAAATACCCTAAAATATCATGCCTTTCTTCTTCATCTAGCAGGATGCAAGAGGCAAAAAAGTCATCAAACCTTTCTAGCGCTGCAGAATCTAAACTAATACCCACTGCTTGGGCATGCCCACCAAAGTGTAAAAAGCTATCCTGAAAGGGAAGAAGGGTTTCAAAGATATTGATTTTACCATCACTGCGCCCAGAGCCTTTGAAGCTACCATCTTGTTTTTTTGTAAAGACAAAGGCTGGTCGCAGATATGATTCTACAAGACGTGCAGCTACGATGCCAAGCACTCCATCATTAAAGTTTTCGCCAAAGGCTAGGACATAGTTTGGTGTCTGTTTTAAAGAGTTTTTTGCAAGCTTATAGACTTCTTGAGTGATATTTTTGCGCTCAAGATTGAGGTTTTTAAGATCATGAAAGATGGTTTTGATATAGGCTTCATCTTGAGCTAGGAAAAACTCACAGGCAATCCTAGCATCCCCAATCCTTCCTGCGCTATTTAAAAGAGGGATGATATAAAAGCTTATATCTTGCGCATTTATTTGAGCATTTTTTAAAAGTGTTTTTAATAATACATCTGCTTTTTCTTCTGAAGCTATAAATTGTTGCAAGCCTTTTTTGACAAAAAGCCTATTGAGATTTATTAATGGCATCATATCTGAAATAGTAGCTAACATCACATATTTGAGTAGTGGTTGGAGTGAGAAGCTTTCATGAAGTGCGAGCTTAATAGCATTGCAAAAATACCATGCTACAGCTGCTCCACATATATCTTTTTGAGCAAATAAGCAGTCTTTTTGTTTGGGATTAATAATCGCTTTAGCCTTAGGTATATCATCTTGAATGTTGTGATGATCTGTGATGATAAGAGAGATATTTTGATCATGGCAGTATTGAGCTGCCTCAAATGCAGCGATGCCATTATCAACAGTGATAATAAGATCAACATCTTCATATCGTGTGATAATATCCTTGCTAATGCCATAACCATCTTCAAAGCGATTAGGGATGGTGTATTTAATATTTTGATAATTAAGCATTTCAAAAAATTTCATCATAATAACTGTGGCCATCACCCCATCTACATCATAATCCCCAATGATGAGAATCTTGTGATTTTTTTGGATGCTTTGTGCACAGATTTTGGCCGCTAGTTCACAATTTTTGAGTGTATGGGGATGGGGCATATCTTTTAGATTCTTAAACTCATCATCCTTAAAGCGTGATGATAAGATGTTATTCAAATCATCCAGGCTTAAGGGCGCATCACTTGGATGCATAGGAGTAGAGTGGGTCATCTACTTTTTATACTCTAAGGCTTTTTTAGCAAAGGCTAGGATTATGGCATTTGGGTTTTGCAGGCGAGAGGTGAATTCTGGATGGAATTGCACGGCCACAAAGAAGGGGTGATTTTTGATCTCAACAGCTTCAATAAGCCCCTCTTTGCCTTCAGCACAGATACTCATCCCATTTTTTTCTAGTATCTCTTGATATTTTGGATTGGCTTCATAGCGATGGCGATGACGCTCTTTGATAACCTCGCAATTCCCATAACTTTGATAAATAATAGAATCTTTTTTAAGCTTGCATTCATATTCCCCTAGGCGCATCGTCCCCCCCATAGGGCTTTGATGGGTCCTGATCTGTGTCTTGCCACTACGATCAATAAAATCTTCTATCAAATAGATTGCAGGCTCTGTGGTATTTTTATCAAACTCAATGGAATTAGCCTCTTTGATTCCAGCCTTGTTGCGTAAAAATTCTATGATGCTAAGCTGCATGCCAAGACAGATCCCAAGAAAGGGAATCTGCTTTTCTCTTGCATAAGAGATGGCGCGGATCTTTCCATCTATCCCTCTAGACCCAAATCCCCCAGGGATTAAAATCCCATCAACATCATTAAGTAAATCTAGCTTTTCTTCATTGAGCTCTTCGCTATCAATCCATTTAATATGAATCTTAGTATCCATATGTGCACCAGCATGGATCAGGGCTTCTGTAAGTGATTTGTAAGATTCTTTTAACCCTAAATATTTACCCACAAAGCCAATGGTGATTTGATGTTGAGGAGAGATGATTTTTTTTACTAAGAGATCCCAAGATTCTATATCTGGTGTGATGGGGTTTAGGTTGAAATGCTTAGCAATGGGGTTTAAAATCCCTTCTTTTAAAAAATTAAGAGGGCAGGCATAAATACTTGGTGCATCCTCTGCAATAATCACGCTATTATCATCAACATCACAGGAGAGAGCGATTTTTCTTTTCATCTCTTTGCTTACGGGTTTTTCGCTTCTAGCAAGGATGATTTGAGGAGTGATCCCAATACGTCTTAACTCTTGGACAGAATGCTGGGTAGGCTTAGTTTTTTGTTCACCGGCTGCTTTGATATAAGGGATGAGTGTCACATGGATGCTAATAACCCTCTGGCTTCCTAACTCATGCTTCATCTGGCGCATAGCTTCAAGATAGGGCATACCCTCAATATCCCCTACAGTGCCACCAAGCTCTACGACAAGGAAGTCATGATTCTTGGCTACAGATTTGATTCTCACTTTTATTTCATCAACGATATGAGGGACGACCTGGATGGTTTTGCCCAGGTATTTACCTGCTCGTTCATTTTCAATAACAGACAGATAGACCTGCCCTGTTGTAAAGTTGTTTTGACGCTTCAGACTTGTGTTTAAGAACCGCTCATAATGGCCAATATCAAGATCTGTCTCTGCGCCATCAGCAGTAACAAATACTTCGCCATGCTCTAGTGGACTCATGGTGCCAGGATCTACATTGATATAGGGATCTATTTTTAAGATAGATACCTTAAAGCCCGATGCCTGCAAGAGTGTAGCGATGGAGGATGAGGAGATACCTTTGCCCAGTGAGCTTAAAACACCACCGGTGACAAAAATATATTTGGGTTCTACTTTAGATTGCATACTATAACCTTCTTAAAATTTTTAATGTAATCCTACAAAAACCAGCTTTAATCTTTAATAAAAATTTATGTTTTTAGTCTAGAATTTTTATGTATTTTATTAAGGAGCTAGCTATGTTAGTATATTTGGGAATTTTCATTATAGGCTTTTATATTTTGCCAAAGATATTGATTGATTTTATTCAGTTGAAATTTGTCAAACAAAAGCTAGATTCCCCAGCAGTAATCCTTAATGCAGAGGACTATCAAAAGGCCGGAATGTATGCAATAGCAAAACTCAAGCTATCAATATTTAGTACAATTTTTGAAGGATTGTTATTTTTGATTTGGTTTGGTTTTGGATTTGAGGCTTTGGAGTCTTTTTGGACATCTACTAGTCTTTCTTCATTTTGGCAGAATCTAGGATTTTTTCTAGGATTTTTGATAATCCACATTTTAATATCCTTGCCATTAGGTTTTTATACAGAGATGATTCTAGATAAGCGTTTTGGCTTTAGCAAAACTACCTTAGGGCTTTTTGTGCTTGATTGTATAAAAAGCTTAGTGCTTGCTATATTGTTTGGAGGGATTGTCGCTGGAGGTGTGATCGCATTTATTGAGCATACTAGCTTATGGTGGCTATGGGCATTTTTATTTGTTTGGGTCTTAGGCATTGTGCTTAATGCGATTTATCCAACTATCCTAGCACCTATTTTTAACCGTTTTACCCCATTAGAAGATGAGAACTTAAAGCAGCGTGTTGAGGGGCTTTTAGATTCTGTTGGTTTTAAGAGTAATGGCGTGTTTGTGATGGATGCTAGCAAGCGCGATGGGCGTTTAAATGCTTATTTTGGCGGACTGTCTAAAAGCAAGCGAGTTATTTTATTTGACACGCTTTTAAAAAATATTAGCACGGATGGACTTTTAGCTGTATTAGGACATGAGCTTGGGCATTTTAAAAATCACGATATCTTAAGAAATATGGTCTTAAATACAGTCGTGCTATTTTTGATCTTTTTCTTGGCTGGTGTGGCTTGTAAGTGGCTTTTAGAAGCATTTGGTATTGCTTGTGAGGGCGGAGTGCTTGCATGTGTCGTTCTTTGGAGTCCAATTGTGTTTTTCTGGATCATGCCTATTTTGGGTATTTTCTTAAGAAAAGCAGAGTATAGGGCTGATGAGTTTGGTGCTTCATTAAGCTCAAAGACTACTTTGGCCAATGCGCTTATTCGTATTGTTAATGAGAATAAATCCTTCCCTTATTCTCATGGCCTTTATGTAGCATTTCACTATACCCATCCACCACTTTTGGATAGATTGAGGGCATTGGAGTATGATATATGACCGTTGCTCAAGCCTTGATGTGGGCCAAGCGTGAGCTAATCGCCTCAAATAAAACCTTAAGAGTCGGATTAGAATCAGAGATTTTGTTGGCTCATGTGATGGGTGTGACACGTCAGTGGTTGCATACATGGGGAGAAAAGCAAGTAGAAGAAGATCAGTTTAAGGATTTTCAAGAGCTTATTTCAAAGCGCATTTCTCATATCCCTATTGCTTATTTGATCCAGTCAGCTAGTTTTTATTCTAGAGATTTTTATGTTGATTCTTCTGTGCTCATCCCTAGACCTGAAAGTGAGCTTTTGATTGATAATCTAGATTTCTATATTAGGGAATATAATGTAGCAAGGGTTGCTGAGATTGGTGTTGGGAGTGGAGTTTTGTCTATTACTCTTGCGCTTAAATACCCGCATTTGCAGATTGTCGCAACTGATATTTCAAAGGATGCCCTAGAGGTAGCAAGTGTAAATTTAGAGCGTTTTAGCACTATAGATTCTGATTTAAAAAAACGCATTAGCCTTAGGCATACATCACTTTTAGATGGCATAAAAGAGGAGTTTGATTTATTGATCTCTAATCCACCTTATATTGCCAGAGGAGAAGAGCTTGATTTGGATGTGCTATCAGAACCTCATATTGCTCTTTTTGGCGGGGAAGTGGGAGATGAGATTTTAAGCGAGATTATAGCACTTAGCGCAGAGAGGGAGATTAAGATTTTGGCTTGTGAGATGGGGTGTGACCAACGCCAAAGTATGCAAAAAAAGCTAGAGCATTTTAGCTATAAGCCAGAGTTTTATCGTGATTATGCAAGGCTTGATAGAGGGTTTGTGGCTTGCTATGTGGCTAACCCGTGATATTTAATAGATGATCTTCAAGGGTGAAAAGCGGAGGGATGTTTTCTTGTACAGAGATATTTATTTGTTTAAAGCCATGTAGGGAATCTAGATTCCTCTCAAGTAGACTTTTTACACTTTTAAAATGTGTATTTAAATTTAGCCCCATTTGAGCATCTTTGTCATAATAAACCATCCCAGAGATATTCCCAAGGGCTGGAAATAGGGCGTAAAACTCAAGATGAGAAGAAGTGTTTTTTGCTTTAATTTGCAGGATTTTATTCCGCCCATTTTCATCAACTATAAAATTATAGATATTTTTTTGTAGCGCTAAAAGCATATTGCCATAAAAGAAAAAATCATTTTTATTATTAGCTTGCACAAATTGCTGGGTAAGAAAATCTTTATAATCTTTGCCAAAATCCTTACTTTCAAGTAGGGCTTTTAGCTCATTATGTTTAAATCGCAAGGGTGAAGATATGAGATTGCTAAGACGTTCTGGGTAGGGGGTGAGATTAGAAATAAGAGTGGTGCCTACAGAGCTTTTAGAAATATTAGCAAAGTAACGTGTGCCAATTTGAAGTTCTTTGAGGCTTTTGGTTTGCTGGGTAAGATTCCCAATCTTAATAGAGTAGAGATCTCCACCTTCTTTGCTTAGGATTTTTAGAAGCACAGGAAGAGTGTTGTTAAATTCCTTATTTTGGGCAATTTTTGTGATATTTTGACTTAATGAGGCGACTTTTGAGATCATAGCTCTGCTATAAAATTGGTAATTTGAAGGGCTATTTCTAGCTTATTGGCTAGCGGGAGTTCTACTTGCTTATTTTTTGAGATAAGGACCATGGTATTTTGTTTAGAGCCAAAAGCATTGTGTTTACTTAGGGTATTAAGACACACAGCCTCACATTTTTTTTGTTCAAGCATATAGGTAGCATTGGCAATGGAATTTTGAGAATCAAACTCAGCCTTAAAGCCAATTTTCTTAAGTTTTGGATGATTAATAAGTGTGAGGATATCAATATTTTTATCACAAACAAGTTCTAGCTTTTCTTTGCTAGTTTTTTTGATCTTGCCATTTATGGGGTTATTAGGGATGAAATCAGCAATCGCTGCAGCCATAAAGAGATAGGAGGGGGATGTGATCTTTTTGATCTCATCTTCTAGGGCATGGAGGTAGTCTTTAGAGCTTTTTACAGAGATCTTTTTTACATCATCTGGAAGAGTAGTAGGGAAGCTGGAGCTAATAAAGCTAACTTCAGCCCCCTTAAGATATAGGGCTATGGCCAATGCACTTGCCATAAGTCCGCTAGAATGATTGCTTATATAGCGAATAGAATCAATTGATTCTACGCTGCCTCCACCGCTAATAAATATATTTTTATCCTCCCAGGATTGATCTATTAAAAGCGCTCTAGCACTCTTAAAGATAACCTGGTCAATCTCACTTAGCGCGCCATCCCCATAGGTATCACATGCTAGAAGCGCACTTCTTGTGGGGATGATTTCAAAGCCTCTATTTTTTAGTATATTGATATTATCTTGAGTGGCTAGATTTTGGAGCATTTGAGTGTTCATGGCAGGAGCTAGTAGTTTTTTTGCATTGCAAGCTAGGATGGTAGATAATAAGACATTATCTGCGATGCCATGAGCAATTTTAGCAATCGTATTTGCAGAAGCGGGTATGATGATAAGCAGTTCTGCCCATTTGGCATAAGAGATGTGGTTGCAGGAAATATCCTTGCTATCAGGATTTGTAATATCACCACTCCAAGATTCGCTATCAGCATGTAAAACAGGAGAGTGAGTTAGTGCTTCAAAGCTTAGAGGAGTGATAAATTTTTTGCTCTCCTCACTCATGACTACGCGTACTTTTGCGCCTAGTTTTTTTAGGCTAGAGATGAGATCTAATGCCTTGTAAGCAGAGATGGATGCGCTAACAGCAAGAAGGATTCTGCGATTTTTTAATAAATCGGGTTTATCAAAAAGCGTCATCATCATCTATGATGTCATATTGCTTGGCTGGATCTACATAGTCATCTATAGCCAGAACAAAGCCATTACTTAGATTGCGAAAGAGAATATGCCCTTCTTTTCGCTCATAAAAGAGTATTTCTCCACCTTCTTGGAAGCGTTGTATCGTGGCATTGTCTGCCCCTATCATCTTCCCTTTGCCTCTAAAGATATCACGTCCCATGATAATATCATCAAACATATCTCTATAGGCTACCTTGCCAAAGAATTTTTTTGCAGCAGGCCACTTAGGCGCGCAGTCATTCATAAAGCAGATTTTATCTTTCCCAATTGTAATATTGCCAATGTTATTTCCTAGTTTAAAAAGCTCAATAACTAGTGCATTATCTTGAGTGCGGATAAGCGCATAATCATAATAGGTAAAAATTGGACTTTTAATAGTGAGAATCTTAAAGTCTGGTGGCGAGGATGGCTGATCCTGTTTTGCTTGAGGTATAGGACGTATAGGCTGCCCAGAAAAGAGACGATTAGCCCCATAGCAAGCAGAAAGTAAAAATGCCAAAACCCCAGTCATTAGGATGACTAGGGCTTTAGAAAGAAGGTTGGATGAAAACATTGACTAAACCTTAGCCTCTATCTCCGCTAAGAGCGCGATACCATACACGGCCATCTAGTTTTAGCTCCATGCTTACTTGACATAAACCATCTTTATATACAGTTTCTGTAATCTCAGCATTTCTAATTAATGCTTGAACTTTAGTTTTCACTGTAGAGTTTTGTAAAATCATATCTCTTACAGTATCTTGTGCATTGACGCGGATACCATACATTTTCTCGCCTAATTGACGATAAGCATCTACGATAGCAGCACGTTTAGCTAGAGCAAGTGCTTGAGATGGAGAGATAGTAGCTTCTGGAGCCACGCCCATACCTACTGCGCTTAGCTCAATGATGTTGTTTGGTGTTAAGATAGGGCTATTTTGGATTCCTACTTCACTAGCTGTACCGCCAGGTGCTACATCTGCTGAAGGTGCATCTCCAGCAGGAGGAGCATCAAATCTTGTATCTGGTAGAGGTGAATCTCCAGGTAGAGCAGGAAGACCATTTCCAGCTACTAAATTAGGGTTGTTAAAACCTACTGGAGGATAAGCAGGAGACTGCACAGAACCAGGCTGATAAACAGCTGAAGGTGGAACAAGACTTGTATCATCTCCACCCATTGCACCAAAGTTACCACATCCACTAAGAGCTAGAGAGCCACTAATCATTAAAGAACCAAGTAAGAACCTTCTTGTTGTAGTTTTCATAAAAAATCCTTTAGAAAAAATATGTACCATGGTAAAAGCAACAACTATTCCACTTTTTTGATTCTATTATCAAATTTAAGAGAGAAACCATTTTCCAATCTTATAAAATCCCCTATTTTAAGGCCTTTTGGCATATTATCTAAATAGATATTTAGGGTGAGATTCTGCACAAGTACAACCAGATTTATACTATTTGAGTTGATACTATCCTGAGAAATACTTAAGATTTTAGCCATTAGGTAAGTATTTTTATTATGAAAAAAATCCCAAGACCTGCTAGAGCTAAGCTTATTGTCTTTCAAATGGTGAATCATATCACACAAAAAAAGCATATCATTAATATCGTGTGAAATTAGAAAAACTGTAAGATTAAAATAAGATAATATATTTTTAAGCTTAGTTTGCAGTCTTTGCTTGCCTTCTATATCAAGTCCAGAAAATGGCTCATCTAAAAGCAATATCTTGGGCTTGAAGCAAAGTGCGCGAGCAAGAGCCACCCTTTGGGCTTGCCCTCCAGAGAGTTTATCAATTCTGTGTTTTAAAAGGGATTTGAGCTCTAATATATGGATGATCTCTTCTAGCATCTGGGTTTCTACTTTGTTTGCAAAGGTGATATTTTTAAGGACATTTAGATGAGGAAATAGCGCATTATCTTGGAAGACAAAACCAATCTCGCGCTTCCAAATATCTAGATTGATACCTTTTTGGGAATCAAAAAAATACTGACCATTTACTTCTATCTCACCACAATCAGGCCTTAAAATCCCAGCTAGCATTTTTAAAATACTAGTTTTGCCGCTACCAGATTCCCCAAATATGGCGTGTATTTTACCCGCTTCAAAGCTTGTATTAATATCCAGATTAAAGCCGCCATTTTTCCCATGGAGATATTTTTGGCATTTTAGGGTGATCATAGGATGCTCCTTTTGCCAAATTTAGAGGAAAGCAGGATAACTGCAAAAAGAAGACAAAAGCTTGTGATGGTTAAAATAAGTGCATAGTAGTTTGCCTGCATATAGTTTAAAAGTTCAGTTTGAGTATAGATAGCAATGCTTGCTGTGCGACTTACCCCTTCTATATCGCCTCCTAGCATCAAAACAACACCAAACTCTCCGATCGTATGTGCAAAGGTTGTAATACAGGCTAGAAGGAGGCTTGGGATAATATTTGGCAAAAGGACAAGAAAAAGTGTTTGCAATGGAGTTTTGCCCAGTGTATAGCTGGCTTCTTTTAGATTTTTTGGCAGAGAGATTAGCGCGCTTTTAATCGGATTTACCATAAAGGGTAGAGAAAAGATGATGCTGCCTATAACAATCCCCCAAAAGCTAAAGGCAAGCTTAATACCTAGTGTATTTTCTAAAAAACTTCCAAAAGCATAGTTTGGAGAAAAGGTAAGCAAGAGGTAGAATCCAAGAACGCTTGGAGGCAATATTAGGGGTAGCCAGATAAGGGTTTCTAAGATTTTGATCCACCATTTATCCCAAAAGGCTAGTAGATAACCCAGTAAGATCCCGATAGGAAATAGGATGATTGTAGTAATGCTTGCTAGCTTCAAGCTTAAAAATAGTGGGGCTAGAAACTCAGTATCAAAAAAATTCATTGCTTTGGAATAAGGTAGCCATAGGATTTAAAAATATCCATAGAAGCTAGAATGAAATTTATAAACTCTTGAGATAGTGGCTTTTTTTCACCTTCTTTGGTGATGGTGAGTGCTTGGTTTATAGGGCTGTATAGTAGGGGATCTAGTTTGATAAAAAATGTATTTTTAGGATCAATAAGGCTAAGTGTGCCAAATCCTAAGTCACAATTTTTGGTATCTACCCATTGATGGACTTGAGAGATGGATGTGGCGATGCGCAAAGAAGGTTTTAATGCCTCATAAAGCCCTAGCTTTTGTATGACCTCTTTTGCTGCGCGTCCATATGGTGCTAGATCAGGGCTAGGTAGCGCGATATTTTTAGCTTCTAAAAGATCATTAGGAGAATCTATTTTATTTATCTTGCTAAAAAGCACGAGCACACCTTGTGCATATATGATAGGCTTAGAAGCAAGCTTGGCTTCATAGAGCTTTTGAGGATAGAATGTATCTGCGGAGATGAAAATATCAACCTTTGCCCCATTTTTTATTTGTGCATAGGCTTTGCCTGATGCTAAATAGCTGATAGAGATATGGGCATTTTTATGATTCTTGATATATTCCTGCTTGATTGTTTCAAGAACTTTGGATAGATTGGCAGCTGCCAGGATATGAAGTGTTTCTGCTTTGAGGCTAAGAAGTAGGGTAAAAAAAAGAAAAATAAAGCGCATTTAGAACCTTTGATTAATAAGCTAATACGCGCACACGGGGATAATTATAATATAAAAATATAAAATAAAGCAAGATAGGGGGGGGGGGTAGGCACCCCCTTATTTATTTGACAGGAGCAGAAAAGCTAATCTCTACTTGTGGCCAAGTAATGCCAGAGTGCAAGTCAAAGCATTGTGTAGCTAAAGCTTTGAGTGCATCTTTAGCACCAAAGGCAAGGATGTCAATCACTCCTTTTGCTACAAGTTTTCCATTAGATATTTCAATTTGCATAGGTACTTTTATAGTTTTGCCATTCATATTAACAGAAGCAAGAAGGCTACCTTTATCTTTGGCTAGAAATACATTAGAAAACTTTACTTTAATAGAATCTTTTTTTGCAAAATGAGCAAAAAAGTGTCCACGAACATTGGCATTTTTTACCTCATCTTTAAGATCAGCGCTCATTGGATCGATCATGGCAGTTGCGCCTTCTAGAGTTTTGGCTATATCATTGATGTTTTTACCAAATTTATATTCAATCTTTTCAAATGAGCCACTTACAGGAGTTTTATCTTCTGTTTTATAGGCAGTCCAGGTTGTAGTTGCGTTTTGCAGATCTAGACTTGCTGCTTGAAGTGAGCTGATGGCAATGCTTAATCCTAAAAAAGCAAGAAATTTTTTCATAATCACATCCTTAAGTTAAAATATAATGCAATTAAATTTTACTTTAAAAAAGTAAATTAGTTTAAAGCATTTTTGACTTTATGAGCATGTTTGTGTTATTTTAGTAAGGACTTAATAACAGTTCTAACTTTTTTGTGGATAAGTTTTTTAACTAGCTTTTTTAACTTGCTTTCTTGATGGCGTTTCCAGCCTTTGAGTTTAAAGGTATCAAAATAGCGATCTTTATTTCTGGCTAGGATGAAGCATTCGCATTCAGGGATATTATCCTGATCTTGAGGGTAGCAGTATCCAGGATGTAAAAGTTTATAGTCATTTCTATCTAGTATGTAGTGATTGAGATGAGATTCATCATGCCATAGGGCAATGACATTATTTTGCAGATCTTTTTCTGTATTTTCATAAAGGGTTTGTATCAGCTCTAAATAATATTTAGTTTTGCCACCATTCATACCACCACAAACATAATATTTTCCTCTATCATATGGGATATAAGCAGTGCTTTTGGGGTTCCTGTCATAGGTAAACTCTGCTGGCTTGTTGTAGTAGAATCCAGCATGTTGTGCAAGAGTGAAGTTCTCTTCTATGGGTAAAAACTCTTCATTTACTTCTTTTAAAAACTCTAAATTTGCATTCATAAAAAAGATAAAATCAAAGTTTTTTAGTTGCTCTTTGATGCGTAAAAACATTTCAAAGCGCTTGAGGGTATTAAATGGCCAGCCCAAATTTTCTTGATAGAATTTATGGATTCTAGAGCAGGTATCTTGTGCATAGAGTTCTTTATCTGTAAAAATAAAATATTCTTTATGATGCTTTGGTAGGAAAAACTTTTCTGCACTAAGAAAGAAATCTTTCCAAAAAATATCATATTTTCCTGTACATATATAGAGGATAGCAATTTTATATTGCTGTTTTTTCTGCATAAAAATCCTTGATAGTACTAACTTTAATAATCTCCTATTTTATCATTATTACAGACCTTGATTGCTAGAAACTAGAAAAATTCTTGTAACCTAGAAAAAAGAGAGGTATTAAGTATTTTTTACTTTTTATTTAACTTGCTTGGAGGTTTTTGTGGGTTGTGGTTATATAGCAGCATCACAGAGCGTGATACCATAAAGGAAATTCCCTCCACCTTTTGTAATCACATCTCTAGCTTCTAGCATACTTGTACCTGTGGTGATCACATCATCCATGACTACACAATCAATATTTCCAGATTTATAGATTAGGCCTCTAGGATTATTGCGTCTAAACTCTAAGCTTTTGCCAGCATATTTAACTTTATTTTGTGCTCTTAGCTCGCCATAAATTGGTATAAAGATCTTTCTAAAGGCATGTAGAATGATGGCAGTATGAGAGTAGGCATTATAAAGAGGAGAATCAATACCTAACGCATAGGTGGTTTTGTTTATATGAGATGGTGGGTGGTTTTTAAAATATAACATAGCGCGTTTAGCCATAATGGTATAGATGCGTGAGCCAATGCTATAGTATTTAGAACTGAGTAAAAATTGAAGTGAATCAAAACTATAAAAACTATAGACTTTAATATTTTCAATAAGACGGACTTGTATTTTTGGGACTAGAAATTCTTCTTGGCAGGCAGTGCAGATTGCCCTAAGACTTAGGGCCTCACATACTATGCAGCGCATTAGTCTTTAAGGAAATTAAGGATTTGTGTATGCAAGGATGTAATATCTTTGCTCGCATCAAGTAGTAAGATTTCTTTATCTTTGCATAGCTTAAAGGTGATATGTTTCAGACGATCTTGAATATCTAGCAAATATTCAATACCGCGCAATTCTATAGAATCATTATTCTTTGTTTTTAGGCGCTTAAGCAGCAGCTCTTTTGTAGTCTCAAAAAGTATGATTTTATCAGGTAGGATATTTTGCACTGCTAAGAGGTTTAAATCTATCGCAGATAGTCTAGAAAATAGCTCATCTTTGGCATAGGCAATCCCAGATAAGAGACTTCTATCTGATAGGATGAGATGCTCTTTGTGCATAGGGGCAATCAAGCTTGATGAAAGCTGGGCTCGATCTGCTAGAAATAAGAAAAACTCAGCTAAGGGGTCTAGATGAAACTCCTTTTCATCTAGTAGGATTTCTCTGATCTTAACACCCAGTGGACTGCCTCCAGGTTCTTTGGTAAAAATGGCATCAGGAAAAATAGGTTTTAATAGCTCAAGCTGTGTGCTTTTGCCACAAGTATCAATGCCTTCAAAAACTACATACATACATACCCCTCTTTTTGAATAAGCTTAAGCACGCTTTGTGGTAAGAGATGTGATATTTTACCATGGTGCTCTAGGATACTGCGCACAATAGAGCTTGAGATAAAAGCATTTTCTAAACTCGGCATAAAATAAATCATCTCAAGATTTGGATCTAGCGATGCATTGGCATATCCCATCTGAAGCTCGTATTCAAAATCGCTTACTACGCGCAAGCCCCTTATGATCGCACAGGCTTTTTTTTCTTTAGCTAGGTCTACTAAGAGGTGATTAAAACCCTCTACGCTTACATTGGTAAGATTGGCTTCAATAAGGCTTGCCTGTACCATTTGTGTACGAGAGCTAAGGCTAAAGAGAGGTTTTTTACTACTAGATTCTGCTACAGCGACTAAGAGATTTGGAAAAAGCTTGGCAGCACGTTTAATAATATCTAAGTGTCCATTGGTAAGGGGATCAAAGGTGCCTGGGTAAATTGCTATCATTGCCATCTCCGGTATAGTGAATGTTGTATTTTAAGACAGTCAAACCATTTTCCAATTAAAAAATCCTCCATCTGCTCTAGATTCTTGATATCTGCATAGTATCCTAGGATGGGTGGGGCGATGATGGTATTACATTTTGATAGTTTAAGCATATTCTCTAAAGCAATGCTTGAGAGAGGCAGCTCGCGTGGTGCTAGGAGTAGGGGGCGAGATTCTTTTATCATTACACTTGCAGCACGAGTTAAAAGGCAATCAGCAATGCCACAAGCAATTTTAGCTAGAGTGTTCATAGAGGTCGGGATGATAGCCATTTTATCAGCCCCAAAGCTACCAGAGGCGATATTTGCCCCAATATCTGTGCTATCTAAAAAGGTGATGTGACTAGTTAGGCTAAGATTCTTTTGAACTTCCTGGATGTTATTTTGCCGCATTTCTTTAAGAAGGACTTGTTTGGCATTTTGACTAAAGACTACATAAATTTGCAAATCATCTGGCAGAGCCTTTAAGAAACGTAGACCAAGATTGATACCAGAGGCCCCAGAGATGCCTAAAATAAACTTTTCCATTATAGGATTTCTCCATTGCCATTTTCTAGTACACGTACGCGGATGGTTTTTTTGGATTCTGGATTTAGGGCTTGGATGATGTCATTTTTGCGACCATCTTGTTTGGCGATCAGTGTGGTCTGGATGAGGATGCCACCATCACGGTAGATCGCGATAAAGGGCTCATTTTGACGGATAAGAATCTTGCCTGTACTTTGAGAGAGTGTGATTAATGTATTGGCAGGGATTTGGACTTTAGCACTAGTTGAGTTGAGATCTTTTTGCGTGAGTAGTGGGGCTTTAAGCATAGAGAGTGGCATGGTTTTTATATAGGTGATTTCAGGGGTGATATCTTGATTTTTTTTGATTGTTGTTTTTGCATAGATGGCCTTGATATTAGCCTTGATATCATAGTTTAGGATCTGGGTAAGATTTTTATCTTTATATACAAAATCAAGTCTAAGGCTAGAGGTAGAAGGTAGTGAGCTATCTGGAAAATAGATAGCCTTAATCTTTACATCATTGATTTTAGAATCTTGTGTAAAGTAGGGTGTGATGCTTTCAATTTCTATATCATAGTCTTTATAAAAGTTTTCATATTGGGCTTTGATTTTTTGCCTGATTAGATCAATATTATCTCCAAATGCCAGGGTAGCGATACAGAAAAAAAGCAAGAATCTAAAGAGAATATCCATCTAATCCTCCAACTTTTGAATAAAATTTGCCATGATGGTTTTAATAAGCCCGCCAAAATTAATAACAAGCATCTCGCCATTGTTTTTAATATCTTCTATTCTACCATTCCCAAAGATTTTATGCACAACCCTATCGCCTATATTAAATGCCTGATCATGAGTATTGGATGGTTTGTTTTGCTTAATGAGATTTGATTCTTTAAGGAAGATTGAGGGTTCAAGATGGGAGGTTTTTCCCTTATAAAAGCGAGAATCTACATAGGATACATAGAGGTTTTTGCGCGCTCTTGTAAAGGCTACATAGGCTAGACGACGTTCTTCTTCAAGGTTGCTCCCCTCATACATAAGCGGGAAAAGACCATTTTCCATGCCAATAACAAAAACATGATCAAACTCTAAGCCCTTGGCAGTGTGGATAGAGAGTGCGCGAATACAATTGCTATCATCTGCATCATCAAGATTTGAATGCAAGGGGATATTATTTAGAAAATCTTGAAGCAAATCATCAGGATTTTGCAAAAAATAGTCGCGCAAAAGTGCAGCAAACTCTTCGATATTGGCTAGACGATCCAAAGATTCTTCACTTTTATCATAGGTTTGCAGGATTTGAGTGTATTCAAAGATTTTCTCTAAGAGAAGATAGGGTGTTTGCAAAAAATCCTTTAGCATATCAATCATTTTAAAAAATTTATCCAGTGTATCTAGGATTTTAGCAGACAGGATAGATGAGTAGCCATCTTGCATAAAAAGCTCATAGACACTTTTGTTTTCCATCTTAGCAAGCTCAAAGATCTTTTCTTGTGTGCTAGAGCCTATGCCTCGTCTTGGGTTGTTTATGATTCTAGAAAGCGAGAAGTCATCGCTAGGATTACACAAATAGCGTAGATAGGCTAAAATATCTTTAATCTCAGCACGTTCATAGAATCTAATTGTGCCTAGTAGTTTATAGGGAATGTGATATTGAGATAGGCTCTCTTCTAGATTCCTAGATAGGGCATTAAGACGGAATAAAATGGCAATTTCTTGAGGTTTGATGCCTTTATTTTTCAACTCTAGGATCTTTTTGGCAATATTTTTTGCCTCTATATTACCATCTAAGAAATGCAAAAGCTCCACCTCATCCCCATGCCCTTGCATGGATTTTAGGGTTTTGCCAATACGGTTTGCATTATGTGCGATAAGTGTATTTGCAGTGTTTAAGATCTCAATACTTGAGCGATAGTTTTCTTCTAGCTTGATAAGCTTGGCATCTTGAAAGTACTCTTGGAAGTTAAGGATATTGCTAATATCAGCCCCCCTCCAGGAATAAATACTCTGATCATCATCACCTACCACACAAAGATTTTGGTGGCTAGTGCATAGAAGCTCTAAGAGTTTAAACTGCAAAAAGTTGGTATCTTGATATTCATCAACCATGATATAGCAATAGCGCTTAGAGATTTCTTGGCATAGGGATTGATCGTGTTTCAAGATCTGATAGGGGAGAAGCAGGAGATCATCAAAGTCAAGTAGGTTTTGCTCATTGAGCTGGTTGGTATAGAGATTATAGATTCTAGCTAGCTCTTTTTCTTCTTTGCTTTGCGCATTTATTAGGGCATCTTGTGGGGTGATGAGGTTATTTTTATAATTTGAAATGCCATCTCTAAGATAGGACAAAGGAAGGTTAAGGCGCATTTCAAAGTTTTTTAAAATATTTTTTTTATCTAGGGAATCTAGGAGCACAAAGTTATTTTGTCTATCAAGAACATGGATATAGAACTTTAAAAACAAAAGACCAAAGCGGTGAAATGTACATAGAAGCGGCGAGGATGAAGCATGATGGGTGAGCAAATTTAAGGCACGTTCACGCATTTCATTGCTAGCCTTGTTAGTGAAAGTGAGGGTTAGGGTATTGTGTGCGGGGATGCCTATTTCATCAATAAGATAGGCTAGGCGAGTGGTCAGAGTTTTGGTTTTGCCAGATCCAGCACCTGCTAGGATAAGCAATGCTCCATCAATATGGCTGGCTGCTTCTTTTTGAGCAGGGTTTAGGGAATCTAAAACAGAACTCATTTATTTTTGACTTTGGCTAGCAGCCATATTTTTAGCGATTTTTTGCGTATCAATGATGAAATCAAAATAGCTAGATGTAAAAGGCTTGTTGGCAATGGCATTAAAAAGATTAGCCGCAGCCCTAAAATTACCTGTTTGCTGATAAAGCATACCTAAGACTAGACGGGTTTCATGGCTATCTTCAGATTCCATTTTAGAGATTTGCAAGGCTAGGGCAGCATTGTCATAATTCCCAGTGCCAATAGCAGAGACAGCTGATAGAAATTGAGTTCTAGAATCATCTTCTTTTATCTTATTGATAAGCACATCATAAATCGCACTGGCTTGATCAAATTTGTGCTGATAAATTGATAATAGCCCTAGTAGTTGCAGAACACCAGCTATATTAGTGCGCTCCCCGATAAGCTTTTCTTGGATGACATTCTCTTGCGTCTTGAGTGTCCCAGCAATAAAGCCGACATAGACATAAAACTCTCTGGCTATGGCTGGACCATAATAGATGGTATCTAGATTGATTGCTTGACTGATTAACATTCTATGGAGCTTGAGGGCTATTTGTTTAAAGCCAATGACTGGATTTTCTGTAAGGTTTTCCATAGTCAGGGTGATAAGATCATCAGGGTAAAATTGTAGTAACTTTTCAAATGCAGCATGAGCGCTTTGGTAGGTCTTAGCTTGTAAGCCATAGGCAGCCTTAAGCGCATAGTATAAAGGCAGAGGGTTCTCTGCTTTATCAATCCAGCTCATTTCATTAACACCACCATCATTAAGATAGGTCAAAAATGCATAGAAAAAGTTAAGCTGATCTTTTGTTGTTTCAATCTTATCAAGATCTTGAGTGATATCAAGCTTTATCCTATCGACATCTTTTTGCAGAAAGTGGCTAGTAAGGATTGCAAAAAGACCAGAATCAATATTTTTAGAATCTAGATAATAAGATCTTAAAAAATGATCATAAGCTTTTTGATATTCATTGATTTGGGCATATAAGACGGCTATATTGTAGTGCAAGATGGAATGATTGGGATTAGTGGCGATAGAATCTTGCAGTATTTTAAGAGCTTTTCTTAGATCTTTATGATGGATGGCAATAAGAGCTTGCGTGATTTGTTGGTTGATATGAGTGATTGTCTGGCTTTGAAGGATTTTTTGTTCAGAAGCAATGATATTGTATCCGCTGAAAATGCCGCTTTGTTTTAGGATATCAAGCGATTGCTTTGCATCAAAAACTTTGAAGGGCGCATAGTAAAATAGCAATCTATCTGCAAGAAACCCCGTATTGCCAAGACCTTGTTGGATGAAGTTTTTCTGTGCATCATCTACATCAAATAAACGGGATTGCAAGATGACTTTAATTGGATAGGACTTTTGTGCCTGATCCTGCATAGAATCATTTTTGCTTAATGTATCTAGTATTTTAGCTGCAGAGATATAATCACTATTTTTAAGCGCGATGAGCTCTAGTGCCATTTTGGTTTCAGGGTCTTTTTGATTAGATTCTTCATATTTTAAAAGCAGCTTTTTGGCTTTTTCATAATCGCCCAATCGTGCATATAAAAGACCAAGATTTTTGATATCTAGATTATCTTGAGGGGCCTGTTCTAGCGATTTGATAGCATTTAGATTATCCCCAAAGACAAGATAGGCTTTTGCGCCTAGTGCAGCCTGCTCGGGCACATAGGCTTGGGATGTTGGGTTGTTGATACCAGATAGTACGGCAAAGTAGTTTTGATTATAGTAGTGGATGAGGGCATACAAATAAGAGTAAAATGGGCGCTTGTTTTCTTCATGTAATGTCTTAGTGGCTTGGTTAAGATAGTAGGCATAAGATTTGGCATCGCCCATATATCTAGCTGTAAGAGCAGCGCAAAGGCTTGCTAGGCTAATATCCTCACCCGCATTAATCGCATTGATAAAAGATTTCATCGCAGAATCATAATCTTTTTGATTAAGCTGCATGATGCCAAGGTTGTAGTTTGCAAGAGATTGGGAAAAGGTATTGATTTTATTAAAGATGCTTAGGGCTTCTAGCTTGTTGCCATTGCTATAGAGTATATTTGCTTTTTGGATAAGTGAGTTTAAATCACTATTATTAGTTTCTGTTAGTTTTGATTCTACCTTGGGCAGTGAGTTTAGTAGCTCGTGTGTGATCTCTTCAGATTGTTCATTGGGCTGCATAGATGGTTTTGTGGGTTGAGAGGTTTTTTTATGCCTAAGTGCAAGGGCAAGGATAAGTGCGATAATAAGGATAAGGATGCCAGATAGGGCTGCTAGAGAAATGATTTTTTGCTTTTTATCAAGTTTTTGAAACTTAGTGATAAGAAGCTCTTTAAGCTTAAGTAGTTTTTCTAAAAATGCATTTTTCTGTGCATTAGGGGGCGTATTGTTATTGGATGCATTAATAGAGTTTATATCTAAGGGCTGTTTTGCCATCTAAATCTGACCTTTATAGATAGGGTTTTAGTGCATTTGGGATTGAAATAGAACCATCTTTATTTTGATAGTTTTCCATAATAGCAATGAGTGTCCTACCTACAGCTAGAGATGATCCATTGAGTGTGTGGACAAGACTATTTTTTCCATTGCTTTTATAGCGGATTTTTGCACGACGTGCCTGAAAATCTTGACAATTACTAACAGAGCTGATCTCTCTATAGCAATTTTGTCCAGGTAGCCATACTTCAATATCAACTGTATTGCTAGCACTAAAGCCTAGATCCCCACCACATAGCTGGATGAGACGATGAGGAAGCTCTAGTTGGGTTAAAATGGAGCTGGCTGTTTGTATCATTTTTTGCTGTATAGCAGGACTTTGCTCTGGTGTGGTGATGGCTACTAGCTCGACTTTGTCAAATTGATGCTGGCGGATCATCCCGCGAGTATCTCTTCCTGCGCTACCTGCTTCTTTGCGAAAGCATGGAGTTTGTGCAGTAAGCAAGATGGGGAGTTCAGATTCTTGTAAGATCTCATCATGATAGAGATTAGTAAGTGTGATTTCAGAAGTAGAGATGAGGTAAAAGTTTTGTCCCTTACTCTCATCTTCTCCTCCTTCAAAAAGAGGGTCTGTTTGGGCATTGACTTGAAACATATCAGTTTCAAATTTTGGTAGTTGCCCTGTGCCAAAGAGCATTTTTTCATTTACTATCACGGGGGTGACTACCATCTCAAAGCCTGCTTTTTGATTGACATCTAGCATGAAGTTGATGAGGGCGCGATTGATTCTAGCACCTTCGCCTCTAAGGACAGAAAAGCGACTTTTAGCCAGCTTTACCCCACGTTCAAAGTCAATCCAGCCATTTTGTTGGGCTAGTTGCCAATGTTCTTTTGGCTCAAAATCAAATACCCTTGGGGTTAGGATTTTTTTTAGTTCGACATTGTCATTTTCATCATCGCCTTCTGGTGTTGTCTCATCAGGAGTGTTTGGGATAGAAAAAAGCAGTGTATCTAAAGCATTTTTAGCCTCATTGACAATTTTTTCTTGATGGCCAAGTTTGGTTTTTAGGGTATCTAGTTCATTTTTAAGCTCGCTTATATCCTGTCCTTGAGCTTTATGGGTGCCAAATAGTTTTGATTTCTGATTCTGTTCAGCCTGAAGCGCTTCTAGGTCTTGTTTGCTAGTTTTATAGTTTTGTGCAAGTGTTTTTAGCTCATTTAAAGTATTAGGGCTTACCTTTTTAAGTGCTAGTTTTTGTGCTATGGCATCAAAGTCGCTTAGTAATACTCTTACATCAATCATTTAGCCACTCCTAAAAAAATGTTACAAAATATTAACACAATAAATAAAAAGTTTAAAATAAAACTCTATCAAAGTGACTGTTTTTAAAATCATAAAATCTGGCTATAGAGCTTACTTGATGGCTTGTTGTTTATGGGAAGTGTAACTTGTGTAGGCTAGGAAATTTGCTATAATCAGCAGAATTTGTCTTATGAGAGGATGAGATGTCAATGAAGAGTACATTTTCAGATATTATCTTAAAACTTCAGGAGTTTTGGAAAAAGCAAGGATGCATTATTTTGCAGCCTTATGATTTGCCAGCAGGTGCAGGGACATTTCATCCAGCCACTCTTTTACGATCTTTGGATAAGAAGCCATGGAGTGTAGCCTATGTCGCACCTTCTCGCCGCCCTACAGATGGTAGATATGGGGAGAATCCAAATCGTCTTGGCAGCTATTATCAATTTCAAGTGCTAATTAAGCCAAGTCCAGAAAATATCCAGGATTTGTATTTGAAGAGTTTGGAGTTTTTGGGTATAGAGCTTAAAGATCATGATGTACGCTTTGTAGAAGATAATTGGGAATCGCCTACACTTGGAGCATGGGGGCTTGGATGGGAAGTTTGGCTAGATGGGATGGAGATCACGCAATTTACTTATTTCCAGCAGGTAGGTGGTATTGCTTGTGAGAATGTAGCCATTGAGATTACCTATGGGATTGAACGTTTGGCCACTTATATCCAGGGTGTGGATTCTATTTTGGATATCGCTTGGGGGGAGAATGCACAAGGTGAGATGATGAGTTATGGGGATGTTCATTTAGAGAGTGAATATGAATTTTCTAAATATCATTTTGAGGTAGCAGATACTAAGATGCTTTTAGACCTTTTTAGCAAAATGCAAAATGAAGCAAAGAGATGCTTAGAGGCTTCTTTGCCTTTGCCAGCCTATGATTTTACAATTTTAAGCTCGCATTTTTTCAATGTTTTGGATGCTAGGAAGGCTATTTCTGTTTCTCAAAGACAAGAGTTTATTTTAAAGATTAGGGAATTAGCTAAGGCCTGTGCTCTCTTATATAAAGAGCAGGAGCAAGAAAGAGAGGAGCGCTTAAAAAAAGCAAATATCCAGTTGCCAAAAATATGATTCTTGGGAGTGGCTAGATGATTGTGTGTAAGAAAATATTTTTTTTATGCAATATATGGGTTTTGTTTTTGACATTAGGGGTTTTGCAAACTTTAGAGGCTAAGAGTAGTAAGCAGAGTAGGATGCTCGTGCAAAAAGCTAAGGATGCTTATTTAAAAAAGGATTATTTGGTTGCTAAAAAGGCCTATCAGCAGGCTTGTGAAATGGGAGATTATTTAGGTTGTAGTGGACTTGGGACTTTGTTTGAGCGAGGGCATGGGGTTTTACAAGATTTATCAAAAGCGCAGGAATATTATGAATATGCATGCAAGCATAATGATGCTTTTGGATGTTTTTCTAAACAAATATTAGAGAAGGGTGAGAATGCAGTAGAGCTGTATTCTAAAGGGTGTGATGAGGAAAAGAAGAATTCCTGCTTGGCTTTGGGGAATCTATATTATAAAGGCATGGGGCAACCAAAGGATGCAAAGAGTGCAGTGCTTTATTATCAAAAAGCTTGCTCGCTAAAGAGCGCTGAAGGGTGCTTTAATCTGGGGCTAATTTATCAAAATGGTGATGGAAAGGTAGAACAAAATGATGATATGGCATTAGCATATTTTGCTTTAGCCAGGCAATATTGGGAGATAGAATGCCAAAATGGAGGGCGATCATCTTGTGAGATGCTAAATAGCTTAAATCAATTTGGGGTTTTGCGCTAGTTTATTTGCTAGCTTGAGCATTTTGCTCGATTTGAGAAAGCCAGATAAAAACTTCGACTACTCCATCATATAGTTCTTGAGGGATTTGAGTATCAATTTCAATGCCAAGTAGAGAATCTACCAAAGCAGCATTACTAAAAAGGGGGACATCAAACTCTTTGGCTTTGGTGATGATAGCTTGTGCTATGGCTCCTTTGCCCGAGGCCACAACCTTAGGTGCGGCATCTTTTTTTTGATCATAGGCAAGTGCTGCTGCTTTTTGCATTGTATTCCTTAGTTTAGTAGCTCATAAGCATATCATTTATTTGCCACTCTAGATTATTTTGCTGATTTAAGGGGCTGTGTTTATTAAGCATATGGGCTATGCTTCTTACGATCATATCAGTTTCAATATGCACTTTCATACCAACTTTGTAGCTGCCAAAAAGTGTATTTTGCATCGTATGTGGGATGAGAATAAGCTCAAAGCTATTCTCTTTTACATCAGCGATTGTTAGGCTGATGCCATCTATGCAAATAGATCCTTTTGGGATACAGAGTGTGATTGCTTTTTTTGGTGCTTGGATTAGGAAATGGGTTTGATTTTTAAAAACTTTAATATCTGTAATAACTCCTATAAAGTCAATATGCCCTTGCACAAAGTGTCCATCTAATCTGGAATCTGCTCTTAGTGCTGGTTCGATATGCACGCTATCTTTGAGGCGTTCTATGGCTAGAAGCTCTTTTGTGTGGGCGCTAAGCTCCAGTGCAAATCCATCTTTAAAAATATCAATTACAGTTAGGCAAGCACCATTTACTGCGATGCTATCACCAATTTCTGGAATATATTTGGCCCTTAAGCGTAAAATAGATCCATCTAGGGATATAACTTTAGCAATCTCACGCACCAATCCGCTAAACATTGAAAATAGAGCTCCTTTGATCTTAGGTTGTGATTTTTGGCTAGAATCTTAGCTAAAAATTTAAGGAGTAAGACTAATGTGGGTGGATACGCACTGCCATCTTAATGATAAGGCTTTTGCTCATGATGTGCAAGATGTGATAGCTAGAGCGAGGGAGGCTGGTGGAGTTGGTTTTATAATCCCTGGTGCTGATCCTTTGGAGCTAGAAGAAGCAATAAGACTAGCTGAATGTCATGAGGATATATATTTTGCTGCTGGAATCCACCCCTATGATCTTCAAAAGGGTAGCATAGAGGATTTAGAAAAATATCTTTCTCATCCTAAGTGCGTTGCAGTTGGGGAGTGCGGGCTTGATTATTATCGTTTACCAGAAGAAGAATATAGGCTTGAGTATAAACAAAGGCAAAAAGAGGTATTTATCCAGCAAATTGAGCTATCTATCAAGTATGATCTGCCATTAATCCTGCATGTAAGGGAAGCAAGTTTTGATACTGCTGAAATTCTACGTTGCTTCCCTTCTGCGCGCGGTGTGTTTCATTGCTTTAATGCAGATTCTATTTTGCTTGATTTTAAGGAGCGTTTTTATTATGGTATTGGCGGGGTTTGTACTTTTAAAAATGCTAGGCGTTTAGTGGAAGTGCTGCCTCTTATTCCTTTAGAGAGGATTGTACTTGAAACAGATGCGCCCTATCTTGCTCCTACGCCTCATCGAGGAGAGAGAAATGAATCAGCTTTTATCCCATTGATTGCTCAAAGGATGGGAGAGATACTAAGAAGGCCTATGGATTTTTTAGAAAAGCAGAGCACGCAAAATGCACAAAATTTATTTGGCCTTAGCTTGAATTTAGGTAAAAATTTGTAAAATACTGCTTTGATTTTAAGGAATTTTATGACGCAAATATTGAAAATAAGCTGCGGTGTTTTTTTGGGTATTTCTGTATTATTTGCAGACTTTAATCGTATGGCCTATGATAGACACAATGAAGGAGTGCTTAATTCCTTTGGCGTTTCAGGTAGCTATTTAGCAAAGCTTCAAGAAAAGACAGTCACAGCGCCCAATCGCTTGCATTCAAGATGGGATTTCTTTTTAGAGCAGTTTGATAATGGCTATGCATTTATCCCTGTTTTAAGATCTATTATGGTAGAGGCTGGGATCCCGCAAGAGTTTTTATTTCTAGCCATGGCAGAATCAGGTTTTTCAGTCCGTGCTTATAGTCCCAAAAAAGCTGCTGGGATTTGGCAGATCATGCCAAAGACTGCAAAGGATCTAGGGTTAAAAATCAATGATTATTTAGATGAGCGCAGAGATCCTATTAAAAGCACCCAGGCAGCAGCAAAGTATCTACGATATTTATATAAGCATACTGGAGAGTGGTATTTAGCAGCTATGGCTTATAACTGTGGTCTAGGGAGATTAAAAGCAGCCATAAAAAAGGCCAATAGTAATGATATAGAAGTGCTCTTAGATGAGGAGAAAAAATATTTGCCCCAGGAAACTCGTAGCTATATACGGATGATTTTAGAGATGTCATTGGCATTTAATAGCTATGAAAAATTTCAAGAAAGCAATAAAAAATACCTGCTTAATAGAGGTGCTAGCAATACTATTGTGGGGGTTAAAATAGGTGCAGGCACAACCCTAGAATATATAGCTCAACAATTAGATATGTCACTAGTAGAGCTAAAAAAATATAATCGTCAATTCCGTTTTGACTTTCTCCCACCCGGCAAAGGTGATTATACAGTTTATATCCCTTATGAGAAGCTTTCAGGATTTAGACAGGCTTATATCCCTGATCCTAATGCCAATAGAAGCTTTGTTCTTCATGAGATTAAAAAGGGAGATACGCTATATGGCCTATCTAAGAAGTATGGCGTGAGTATGGATGATATACGTCTGGCCAATCAGATGGAAAAGGTGTTTTTAAAACCAAAACAAAAGATTATAATCCCTATTATGCGCCATAATTATAAAAAGGTTGCAAATAAGGGCAATTATTGATGTTTAATTTAAGATCATCAATATATTTTGGTGTGGCATGTATTTTATGGTTTGCTGGTTGTGCGACACAGAGTGTGTATCGTGGAGGCAATGGCAACTTTAAAGAGTATGAAAACTATGGCCAATGGAGCAATAGGGGCAAAATGACATCAAATTTTGCTGCACAGTATCCAAGTGATTATACTAGTGGCTTTGAGGGTGGTAATATACCTGCTGATTTGTTTGAAAAAGATTCTTCAATGATGGTGGGCATGAGGGAATCAGCTGCCATCCAGAGGGCCACGATGCGCCCTTATAAAATTGCTGGTAAGTGGTATCACCCAAGTCGTGTTGATATTGGGGATATTTTTGATGGTATTGCTAGTTGGTATGGACCTAATTTTCATGATAAAAAAACCAGTAATGGGGAAACTTATAATATGCATGCTCATACTGCGGCAAGCAAAACTCTTCCTATGAATACAATTGTCAAAGTAACTAACAAAGAAAATGGCAAAATTACTATTGTGCGTATTAATGATAGAGGTCCTTTTGTAGATGGTAGGATTATAGATTTGTCAAATGCAGCAGCTCATGATATAGCGATGGTAGATAAAGGGACTGCAAAGGTCAGGCTAGAAGTGATTGGTTTTGGCGGAGTGGTTGCTAAAAATTATGAGAAAAAATTTAAAAGAGTTGCCAAAAATGAGCTAGAAAAAGAGTTTAAGGTAGGAGAGAGCGCAGAGAGTGTAGAGGGGGGTGGCTTTTCCTTGCAGGTAGGGGCCTTTAAAAAGGAAGAGGGTGCTAATGAAGCTAAAGATCGTTTTGGCAGAGAGGCTGGAGAGAACTACCAGGTCGTGGTAAAAAAAGATTCTTCAATTTATAGAGTTTTTATTACGGGTTTTAGAAGTGAGGATGAAGCTTATGATTTTGCCCAAAAGCTTGGTATTGACAATCCTATCACTTTACGAGATTGACTAAAAGTAGTTTAAAATAAGGGATAGAGCCCTTGCTAGTAGGTGAGAAAATGGAGCTTTTTGTTGGACTTGATTGGTATTTATATCTTGTATTGATGCTTGTGGCATTTGTTGCTGGTTTTGTAGATTCTATAGCTGGTGGAGGAGGTATGATTACAACCCCAGCGCTTTTGCTAGCAGGGATCCCTCCGCATTTAGCCTTAGGGACAAATAAACTTCAGAGTTGCTTTGGTAGCTTATCTGCCAGTGTACAATTTTACAAAAAAGGTCATTTGGATATTAAGGCAAGTTTGCCAATAGCCTTTATTATTTTTGTAGCTTCCATACTTGGGAGCTTGTTTGTATTGACTTTCAGCCCAGCTTTTTTGATAAAAATCGTGCCTTTATTTTTATTCTTATTTGGTTTGTATTTTTTATTTTCCCCACGTCTAGATTCTGCTAAAGAACCAAAAATAGGCATGGTTTCTCTATGTTTTTTATTAAGTATTGTAGGGTTTTATGATGGATTTTTTGGAGCAGGGACGGGATCTTTTTTTATTTTTATCCTTATTGCCTTAGCGGGCAATCCACTCTATAGTGCTTTAGGTAAGGCAAAGTTTTTTAATTTTAGTTCTAATATAGCTGCATTGATTATTTTTGCTTTAAATAAAGAGGTGCTTTTTGGGCTTGGAATCTTAATGGGACTTGCACAATTTATGGGGGCTTTTCTTGGTGCACGTCTAGCTATTAAAATAGGTAGCAAACTGATCAAGCCACTTGTTGTTGGTGTCTGTATGATCATGTGCATAAAGTTGATTTATGAGCAAATTTAATCTGTTATAATTTATCGCTATAAGGAGTGTGTGTGGAGAATCTAAGAGCCTTGCTTGCCAAGATTAAGATTTTATTTTTAGATGTTGATGGCACGCTTACAGATGGGAAGCTTTATTATGGTAATAATGGTGAGGAGATCAAAAGCTTTCATACTCAGGATGGACTGGGGATTGTAGCTTGGCAGAAACTTGGAGGGAAGGTTGCTGTTATTTCTGGACGCAAGGCAGAATCAGTTTTATATCGCTGCAAGGAATTAGGCATTCCTGAAATACATCTTGGCATTAGCAATAAAGCAGAGGTAGCAAAGGACTTGATTACTAGGCTAAATATACAGCCTTGTGAGTGCGCATGCATTGGTGATGATTTAAATGATTTACCACTTTTTGAGCTTTGTGCTATAAGCTTTACTCCAGCAAATGCCGATACTATCCTTTTAGATCGGGCAAACATTAGACTTACTAGAAATGGTGGGGAGGGATGTGTGCGAGAGGCGATTAATATGATTTTAGATTCTCAAAATTTACAAGGTAGAATGCTTGAATACTTTAAAAAATAATACAATCAACCTCTTTTTTATGGGGCTTTTTATTATCACGCTTGTGGCATTATTTAGCTTCCAGTTCCGCAATGAGGTTTTGAGTGATCTTGAGGAGCATAATATTGCTAAGATTGATATTAGCGATTTTGTGATGTATCAGATTAGCCAGGATGTGACAGATATTATTATCCGTGGTGCACATGCAACCCAATACAAAGACAAGGATATTTTTTTAGATGTGTCATTATCAAGAAGCCTTGGTAAACAGGGGATTGAAGTGGTAAGTGGATCTGTGGTCAATCACATAAAAAAGATTTATACTTTTCCTTCTGGTGTGCATTATGAGCGTAGTGATGGCTTAAAGTTTTTTTCTGAAAATGGGGTGCTAGATACTGTTAAAGAAGTTTTTAATGGCGAGGGTAAGTTTAGGCTTGAGGCTAGAGAGGGGAATATTATAGGTAGGGATCTTGTTTATTACAATAAAAATCAAGATTTTTATGCCAAAGATATTAAGGGCCGCTATCTTCTTAGTGAGAATCAATAATGAAAATAGTAATAAGATATTGTTTTGTATTAGTAGCACTTGGTTTTTTTGCTAGTGCTTTTAGTGAGATTTTAGAAGTTAGTGCTAAGGAGTTTATGGGTAATGGCATAAGTGGTAAGAGTGTGCTAAAAGGGAATGTAGAGGTGAAAAAAAACGGAGATATCCTTAGGGCTAGTGAAATGGAAATTTATATGGATTCTAATAGGAGATTAAAAAATATTCGTGCAATTGGCGAAGTGTATTTTTTTGTCACAACTCAAGATGGCAGAAAGGTGGAAGGTAACTGCCAAGAGCTAAAATATGATGCAATAAGCGGAGATTATTTTTTAAACAAAAATGCTCACCTTAAGGAGGTAGGAAAGGCAAATGTGCTTAATGGAGATGCTATCTTTTTTAATAATAAAACAGGAGAAATGAGCGTTAAGGGTGCAGGGAACAAACCAGCCAAGCTTATTTTCAATCTGGATGATAAATGATAAAGATTAAAAATGCACATTTTATTAAGAGTGCGCAAAACATCACTCAAGTCCCTCCTATTTTATACCCAGAAGTCGCTTTTTTAGGGCGTAGCAATGTAGGTAAAAGTACATTTATCAATCTTATTACAGGTAAAAAGTTGGCAAAAAGCTCTGCTACTCCTGGCAAAACACAGCTTATTAATTATTTTGGCATTGAGTTTGAAGATCAGACAAAAGATGGGAATCCTGTTTTTCAGAGTTATTTTGTCGATCTACCTGGATTTGGCTATGCAAAGGTTTCAAAGAGTTTAAAAAACCGGTGGGAAAGAGATTTGTGGGATTTTTTGTGTCAGAGGAGCGCTATAAAATTATTTGTTCATCTTGTTGATTCTCGTCATGTGGATTTAGAGATTGATAAATGGGTGCAAGATAGCTTAAATAAGCTTTGTAGAGGAGATCAAAAGGTTTTAAAAATTTATACTAAATGCGATAAAATAACGGCAAATAAGAGGGGGGCTTTGGCTCAGAAAAATGCCTTATTAATGAGTGCTGATGAAAAGATCTTTAAGCCCAATCAAGGCGGGAGAGAAAAGATTTTGAAAGCAATATTTGAAGGACTGTTTTATGCAGATTGACTATAAAAAGCCAGCGCTTAGTGATATAGATGCGATGGTAGAGATTTTAGAAGTTGAGGTTAAAAAGGGATTGGTATTACCCAGAAGTAAGGATAGCTTTGCAAGGGAGATACGAGCCTTTTTTATAGCCTTTGATAAGGAGGAATCTAAAGATAGGATAGCAGGCTTTTGCGCTTTGCAGATCTATTCGCAAACCTTAGCAGAGATTCGCTCCCTTGTCGTGGCAGAAGAATACCGCAATCATGGTATAGCTAAGGATCTTGTGATGCACGCAATCAATGAGGGCTTAGACTTAGGTATAAGAGAATTTCTGGTCCTTACCTATAGGCCTAATCTTTTTGAGAGAATCGGTTTTAAAGAGATTGCCAAGGATAAGGTTCCAAATCAAAAAATCTGGGCGGATTGTATCAAATGTCAACATTTCCCAAACTGCAACGAAATAGCTTTATTAAAGACTTATTAAAAAACTTTGGCTTTTTGGTTTTTTATATTTTTTATATAGCATTATCTAGTATCTATGCCCTCTTTCCTCCATTACTAGGAGTGCTCTTTGCTAAATATATTAAAGATTATAAGGAAGCTAATTTTTTAGGACTTTTTGTGGTTTTTAGCTCTTGCCTGCTTTTTGAGGTGCAAAAAGCAAATATGGTAGGAATCATATTTTTGCTTTTTGTGTTTTTGGGTGTTGTAGTAGGAAAGATCGCAGCTTGGTTAGATGAAGAAAATATTTTATTTGGAGTAGTGTATGTTGTTTTGCCCTATATTGGGTATTTTTTTGCATCTCAATGTTTGGGAATTTTGAGTGCGCAAAGATCAGTGAGTTTTGATTTATGGGTATTGTGGTATATCATAGCTGAAGCCTTGGTGGTAATATGGAAAAGATAGAATTTAGAATAAAAATTATTGTTGCATTTTTTTTACTTGTATGGCTTGTGCTGCTTGTAAGGATTTTTGCTATTTCTATCCAGTCTAATCACTACTATAGTCAGTTAGCGTTAAAAAATATCACTAGAAAAGATATTGAAGTGCCATTTCGTGGTCTTATTAAGGATCGCAATGGCACACTCATTGCGTTGAATAAAATTGGGTTTTCTATCGCCCTAGATCCACATTTAAAGCGTGCAGAACTGGAAAACCAAATTGCGTTTTTACAGAAATTTTTCCCTGATCTAGATCCTTTAGAGATGCAAAAAGCTTATCTCAAAGAGCAATCCCCCTATAATCATGTGCCTATTAAAGTGGTGAGATTTATCCCTTCTGATGTGATGCAGTTGCACTATCCTTATTTAATGCAAAATCACTTTATTTTTATTGAGCCAGCCAGCAAACGTTATTATCCATTTGGATCTAGCGCATCTCATGTCATTGGCTATGTGGGAGCTAGCGATGAAAATGATATTGCAAAAAATATTGTAAGTAAATATACGGGGATTGTGGGTAAGACTGGCTTAGAGCGCAACTATAATACTTTCTTGCAAGGAGAGATTAGCGAGAGGATTTTGAGGGTAGATTCCCATAATCGTGTTGTGTATGCAGAGTATCAAAAAGATAGTGTGAATCAAAATGAATTAACCACAACGCTTGATATGCGCTTGCAAAAGATAGCTGACTTGGCATTTGAGGATAAAAATGGTGCTGTGATTGTAATGGATATAGAAAATGGTGAGATTCTAGTTGCAGGAAGCTATCCAGAATATGATCTTAATGATTTTGTTGGAGGTATTAGTTTTGATAAATGGAGAGCCTTGCAGGATGATTTGGCAAATCCTTTGTTAAATAAGCTTGTAAATGGTCTTTATGCGCCTGGTTCAGTTATTAAGATGGGGATGGCGCTAGCGCTTTTGGAGTATGCTGGTGTTAGTGAGCATACTTTAGTGGATACGCCAGGATATATTGAGCTTGGTGGTAGAAAATTTCGTGACTGGAAGCCTGGTGGACATGGCAAAAGTGATGTGATTAAGGCTATTAGAGAATCTGTAGATGTGTATTTTTACAAACTTTCACAAAATGCAGGGATGACTAATATTGCTGGTGTATTATCTGAGATGGGTTTTGGGGTGCGCACAGGAGTGGACTTGCCTAATGAATTTGTGGGTATTTTACCTAGTCCGGAGTGGAAAATGAGCAAGGGTCAACCTTGGTATCTAGGAGATACGGTTATCACCTCTATTGGTCAGGGTAGTTTTTTGGTCACACCTATGCAGATTGCACGTTATACAGCTTTAATGGGTACAGGGGAGTTGCCTACACCGCATTTTGCCAAAGAGCTTCAAGATAAACCAGCAAAGTTTGAAAATAAGGACATTTTAAGTGATTTTCAAAAATCAAAGCTAAAGTTTATTCAAGAAGGGATGTATCAAGCTTGTAGTTCCCCACAAGGGACTGCTAGACGATCTACAAAAGATTCTTTATTGCCTTTGGCTTGTAAAACAGGGACAGCACAGGTGGTGAGTATCCCTCAGAATATCAAAGTTAGGGTTAAAGAATCTGAGTTGCCTTATTATCATCGTTCTCATGCATGGATCACTGGCTATGTCCCTGCTCGCAATCCTAAATATGCGATTACAGTTTTTATTGAGCATGGAGAGGGGGGAGGACGAGCAGGGCCTATTTTAGCCAGGATGGCAAATGCACTTAAGGCATATGGCTATATTAAATAGATTGTTGCATCAAAATGTTAAATTTATTTCCTTATAAAAAGGAAATAAATTTAACATTTTTAGCCAAAAAAGCGTCATATATAATTGAATTGATTGATTTTTTATAGTAGAATTTAGCTTCCATTTTTTGGTAAACATCACTTTTTATTGATGAGTTCTTTTTTCAAGGATATTTTATGGAAAAAATCAGACTTAAGTTAAAGGCTTATGATCATAGAGTGTTGGATAGGTCTGTGGCGGCTATCGTTGAGGCTGTCAAACGTACTGGATCAGATATCAAAGGTCCTATTCCCTTGCCAACAAAAAATAGAAGATATACTGTTTTGCGTTCACCACATATTAATAAAGATTCTCGCGAGCAGTTTGAGATTAGAGTACATAGTAGAATCATAGATATTATGTCAGCTACGCCTGATACAGTGGATAGCTTAATGAAGCTTGATTTGGCGCCCGAAGTAGATGTTGAAGTAACGCAAATGGGCAAATAATTGAGGATTGAAGGAATAGCTATGGAATTTTTAGTAGAAAAAATCGGAATGAGCAGAACCATCGATACTCAAAGCAAGGCAGTAACCTTGCTAAGAGTACTTGATGCTAAGGTCTGCGAAGTATATGAAAATAAGAAAGCACTAGTAGCCTATGCTAAGGGTAAAATGATGAATAAGGCTATTGCTGGACAGCAGAAAAAATATAACCTTAGCAAAGAGTTTAATCGTTTTGCTACATTGGCAGTAGCTAATACAGAAGCAGGCGATTTAGATATGAGCGCATTAGAGAGTGCTAAGCGTTTAAAGGTTACTTTTAAAACTAAGGGTCGTGGTTTCAGCGGTGCTATGAAACGATGGAATTTCCAAGGAGGACCAGCAGCGCATGGAAGTAGATTCCACAGAAGATTAGGTTCTATTGGTAATCGTGAATGGCCAGGGCGTGTTCAACCAGGTAAGAAAATGGCCGGACACTATGGAAATGAAACTGTTAGTGTACAAAATGATGTTATTTCTTTTGATAAAGATAGCCATATTTTAGTACTAAAGGGTTCTGTTTCTGGATTCTCTGGTGCATATGGGAAAATCCAAATCCTCAAATAAGGTAGATGAATATGAGTAAAGCAATTGTATTAGATAAACAACTGAAGAAAAATAGTGAAATTGATTTGCCGAAAAGCTATAGCGAAATTAAAGAGCATAATCTCTACCTATATATTAAGTCCTATCTTGCTTCTTTGCGCAATAATAGCGCTAAGGCTAAGAATCGTGGCGAAGTTAGTGGTGGTGGTAAAAAGCCTTGGAGTCAAAAGGGTGGTGGTCGCGCAAGAGCCGGTAGTATCACTTCACCAGTTTTTGTAGGTGGTGGTGTATCTCATGGTCCTTCTAATAATAGAAACTATGATCTAAAGGTAAATAAAAAGCAGAAGCGCTTGGCATTGGAGCTTGCACTTGAGCAAAAAGCTAATGCGGGTAAACTCTATATTGTAGATTCTGTTGAGATTGAAAGTGGCAAGACAAAAGATGCCTTCAAAATGTTTAAAACTCTTAATGAGCGCAGCACACTATTTGTAGCTCAGATGAGTAATGAAAATACTTTCTTGGCATTTAGAAATCTTGAGAATTGCTATCTTGTTGATGCAAATGAGTTGAACGCCTACTTGGTAGCAGCATTTAGATCAGTGGTGATGGAAAAAGCAGTATTTGATTCCATTGTTGCGCGAAATCAGTAAAGGAGGATAGAATGGCAGATATTACAGATATAAAATCAATCCTTTATACCGAAAAGTCTTTAAATCTAAAAGAAAGTGGTGTGCTTGTAGTCCAGACATCAAGCAAGGTAACCAAAAATCAGCTTAAGCAAGTTTTTAAAGAGTATTTTGGTTTTATTCCACTTAAGATCAACTCTTTAAATCAAGAGGGAAAAACAAAGAGATTTAGAGGGCGTTTGGGTCAAAGAAGCTCTTTTAAGAAATTTTATGTAAAAATTCCAGATGATGCGAAAATTGATTCGCTTGCAGTGTAAGGAGTAGGAAATGGCAGTAAAAACTTATAAACCATATACGCCTAGCAGAAGATTTATGTCTGGGCTTAGCTCCAGTGATATCACTGCAAAGGCTAGTGTAAAAAAACTTTTGATAAAGCTTCCAGTTAGCGCAGGAAGAAATAACAATGGAAGAATTACAAGCCGTCATAAAGAGGGTGGCGCTAAAAAACTTTATCGTATTATTGATTTTAAGCGTAATAAATTTAATATTGAAGGTAAGGTTGCAGCAATTGAGTATGATCCATACAGAAATTGTCGCATTGCTTTAGTGTTCTATCCAGATGGAGATAAGCGTTATATTATTCAACCTAGCGGTCTTAAGGTTGGCGATAAGGTTATTGCAGCAGAGGATGGACTTGATATTAAAGTGGGATATGCAATGAGATTGAAAAATATCCCTGTTGGAACTATTGTTCATAATATTGAAATGCATCCAGGTGCAGGTGGGCAATTGGCTAGAAGTGCCGGTGCTAGTGCACAGATCATGGGTCGTGAAGGCAAGTATATTATCATTAGAATGCCAAGTGGCGAGATGAGATACATTCTAGGAGAGTGTATGGCCACTATTGGTGTTGTTGGTAATGAAGATTTTATCAATATTAGTATTGGTAAGGCTGGTAGAAATCGCCATAGAGGAATCCGCCCTCAAACTAGAGGTAGTGCAATGAACCCAGTAGATCACCCACATGGTGGTGGTGAAGGTAAAACCGGTTCTAGCGGACATCCTGTTTCACCTTGGGGAACTCCAGCTAAGGGTTATAAAACAAGAAAGAAAAAAGCTAGTGATAGACTCATCATCTCAAGAAGAAAGAAATAAGGAATAAACGATGGCAAGATCAGTAAAAAAAGGTCCTTTTATCGATGATTATTTGGTAAAGAAAGTACTCAAAGCTAAGGAGGCTAAAGATAATAAGCCTATTAAAACTTGGTCAAGACGTAGTACTATTTTACCCGATATGATTGGACTAACATTTAATGTACATAATGGTAGGGTATTTGTTCCCGTATATATTACGGAGAATCACGTGGGTTATAAATTGGGTGAATTCGCTCCAACACGTACTTTTAAAGGGCACAAAGGCAGTGTCCAAAAGAAAATTGGTAAGTAAGGAGTGAATGATGAGTAAAGCATTGTTGCGTTTTATTAGACTTTCTCCGACTAAGGCACGTTTGGTTGCTAGAGAAGTACAAGGTATGAATGCAGAGCTTGCAATGGCAAGTCTTGAGTTTACACCAAATAAGGCAGCCAAAGTGATTTCAAAGGTAATTGCATCTGCTTTGGCAAATGGTGGGCTTGATGCTAAGAATGCGATTGTTATTTCTTGCCGCGTAGATGCTGGCCCTGTTCTTCGTCGTTTTATGCCTCGTGCTCGTGGCCGTGCAACACCAATTAGAAAGCCAACATCTCATATTTTAGTAGAGGTTGCTTCTAAACCTGTGCAGGAAACAAAAATAGAAAAAAAGACTGAAAAGGCAGCACCAAAAGCTGTAAAAAAATCATCAGCTAAAGTTACAAAAGCAACTAATAAAACGAGTGAGGAATAAGTATGGGACAGAAAGTTAATCCGATAGGTTTAAGATTAGGTATTAATAGGAACTGGAATTCACGTTGGTTCCCTGGCTCACAGAATACACCAAGTAATATTGCTGAAGATCACAAGATGAGAAAGTTCTTAAAAAAAGAGCTTTATTATGCTGGTGTTAGTGAGATTATTATTGAGCGTGCAGCAAAGAAAATCCGCGTTACTGTGGTTGCTGCTCGTCCTGGTCTAATTATTGGCAAAAAGGGTGCAGATATTGAAAAAGTTAGAGATTCTTTGAAGAATTTAATCAAGAAAGATGTAGCTATTAATATCAAAGAGGTTAAACGCCCTCAATCAAATGCACAGCTTGCGGCTGAAAATGTAGCCATTCAACTAGAAAAGAGAGTAGCTTTCAGACGTGCTATGAAAAAGGTTATGCAAAGTGCAATGAAATCTGGAGCAAAAGGTATTAAAATTAAGGTTTCTGGAAGACTTGCGGGTGCAGAGATGGCAAGGACTGAGTGGTATATGGAAGGAAGAGTGCCTCTACATACTTTGCGTGCAAAAATTGATTATGGTTTTGCTGAGGCAATGACAACATATGGAATTATTGGCGTTAAAGTTTGGATCTTCAAAGGCGAGGTATTGCAAAAAGGTATCCAGCCAGAACGAAAAGAAGAAGAAACTGAAGCAAAAAGATCTAGGAAAGGAGGACAATAATTATGTTGATGCCTAAAAGAACAAAATACAGAAAACAAATGAAAGGCAGAAACAGAGGAAAGTCTTTCAGGGGTGCAAAACTCGCATTTGGAGATATCGGCATCAAAGCTTTGGAGCATGGCAGAATTGATTCTCGTCAAATTGAATCAGCAAGGATTGCTATGACTCGTCATATCAAAAGAGCGGGTAAAGTGTGGATTCGTGTATTTCCTGACAAGCCTCTTACAGCTAAGCCTTTGGCTACGAGAATGGGTAAGGGTAAGGGTTCTGTAGAAAAATGGGTAATGAATATCAAGCCTGGTCGAATTGTTTATGAAATGATTGGGATTGATGAAGCGACTGCACGTGAAGCTTTGGCTCTAGCACAAAGTAAATTACCATTTAAAACAAAAATTGTGACAAGCGAGAGTGAAAATGAAATTTACTGAGTTAAAAGATAAAGATATCAATGAATTGAGTAAGATGTTAAAGGATAAAAAGGCAGAGCTTTTTGAACTACGCTTAAAGCTTAAAACAATGCAGTTGACTAATCCTAGTCAGATTGCAGTAGTAAGAAAGGATATTGCTCGTATCAATACTGCAATATCTGCAAAGAATAATTAAGGATTTGGCATGAGTGAAAAGCAACCACATAAGAGAATAATTCAGGGTGAAGTTGTTAGCAAAGCTGGTGATAAAAGCGTAACAATTTTAGTAGAGAGAAAGGTTGTGCACCCAAAATATAGAAAGATCGTTAAGCGATTTAAGAAATATGCTGTTCATGATGAGCAGAATAGTACAAAAGTGGGTGATGTAATCACCGCCATTGAATGCAAGCCATTGTCTAAAACCAAGGCTTTTAAACTTAAAGACATTATTTCAGTAGGAGTGTAAAATGATACAAAGTTTCACAAGATTAACTGTTGCTGATAATAGTGGTGCTAAAGAAATTATGTGTATTAAGGTTCTTGGTGGTAGCCATAAACGCTATGCAAGTGTGGGAGATGTTATTGTTGCATCTGTAAAAAAAGCTCTCCCAAATGGCAAGATCAAAAAAGGTCAAGTTGTTAAGGCTGTTGTGGTGCGCACAAAAAAAGAAGTACACCGAGAAAATGGTTCTCTTATCCGATTTGATGATAATGCAGCTGTAATTCTTGATGCTAAAAAAGAGCCCATTGGGACAAGGATTTTTGGACCTGTTAGTAGAGAAGTGCGATATGCAAACTTTATGAAAATCGTATCGTTAGCTCCGGAGGTATTGTAATGGCAAAGTTAAAGATTAAAAAAGGTGATATGGTTAGAATTATTGCCGGTGATGATAAGGGTAAGACAGGCAAGGTTCTTTCTGTAATGCCTAAGGATTCTACGGTGGTAGTTGAGGGTTGTAAAATCGCAAAAAAGGCTATTAAACCAAGTGATAATAATCCAAAAGGTGGTTTTATCTCAAAGGAAATGCCTATGCACATTTCTAATGTGAAGAAGGCTGAGGAGAAGTAAATGTTTGATTTGAAGCGAAAATATAATGAAGAAATAAAGCAAAAACTTGCTAGTGAGCTTGAAATTAAGAATCCAATGCTGCTTCCAAGGCTTGAGAAAATTGTAATTAGTGTTGGTGCTGGTGATTATGCTAAGGATGCGAAAATTATCCAGAATATGGCAGATACTATATCATTAATTGCTGGTCAAAGGGCTGTAGTTACTTTAGCAAAGAAGTCTGTAGCAGGTTTTAAAATGCGTGAAGGAATGCCTATGGGCGTAAAAGTTACTTTGCGTGGGAATCAGATGTACAACTTTTTAGAAAAGCTTATTGTTATCGCTCTTCCAAGAGTGAAAGACTTCCGTGGTGTGCCAAGAAATGGTTTTGATGGTCGCGGTAATTATAGTTTTGGTCTTAATGAGCAGCTAATGTTCCCTGAAGTGGTATATGATGATATTATGGTAACACATGGAATGAATATTACAATGGTTACTTCAACTAATAGTGATAAAGAAGCATTCAAACTTCTTGAAATGTTTGGTATGCCGTTTTCAAAAGGGAGATAATTATGGCAAAGAAATCAATGATTGCAAAAACAAATAGAAAAGCTAAATTTGGCGTACGTGCTTATACGAGATGCCAAGTTTGCGGAAGACCACATTCTGTATATAGAGATTTTGGACTTTGTAGAGTATGCCTTAGAAAAATGGGTAATGAGGGACTTATTCCAGGTCTTCGTAAAGCTAGTTGGTAAGGAGAAAAAATGGTAAATGATATTATTGCAGATTCTTTAACTCGCATTAGAAATGCGTCCATGAGACGTCTTGATACAACTACACTTTACTATGCTAAGATTGTGGTTTCTATTCTAGAAGTTTTTAAAAGCAGAGGGTTTATTAAGGATTTTAGTATAAATGATAAGGATGGGAAGCAATCCATATCAGTACAGTTAGCCTATAATGATAGAGGCTATTCTGTTATTAATGAAATTAAGAGAATT
Source organism: uncultured Helicobacter sp. (assembly GCA_949298825.1). GTDB lineage: Bacteria > Campylobacterota > Campylobacteria > Campylobacterales > Helicobacteraceae > Helicobacter_H. Next base: position 90,155 of record CASFYB010000007.1, on the reverse strand, counting down.
AGTAAACCTGGACGTAGAGTTTATAAAAGCCATACAGAGTTAAAGCGATTTAAAAATGGTTATGGTGTTATTGTTGTGAGCACGAATAAGGGTGTGATTGGCAATGAGGAAGCATATAAGCAAAATGTAGGCGGCGAAGCGCTATGCAGTATTTGGTAGGAGAAAAATAATGTCAAGAGTTGGAAAAAGACCTATTAGCATCCCAAGCACTATTGAAGTAAGTGTACAAGGGAGCAAAATTGTGTTTAAAAATAGCAAACTCCAAAAAGAGTTAGAAACCTATGGAAGAGTTCAGATTGATTATAGTAATAATGAGCTTAGTTTCAAATCTATAGATGATCAGCCACAATCTAGAGCGTATTGGGGGACATATCGAGCATTGGCCAATAATATTGTTATTGGAATGACTACAGGTTTCACTAAAGTTTTAGAGGTAAATGGCGTTGGTTATAAGGTTGCTGTTTCTGGCAAGACGCTAGATTTAGCACTCGGATTTTCTCATCCTGTAAAATATGCTATCCCAGATGGTATTGAAATGACAGTAGATAAGAATCTTATTACCATTAAGGGAAGTGATAAGCAGCAGGTAGGACAGATAGCCGCAGAGATTAGAGAGTTTCGCCCACCTGAGCCATATAAGGGCAAGGGTATTAAATACAGCGATGAAACAATTATTCGCAAAGCTGGTAAAACTGCCAAGAAATAATTAGGGGTGATGGTATGACAAGTAAAATTTTAGCAAAGAAGAAAGCCTTAAGAAATAAAAGGAAACTTAGAATTAGAAATTCTATTTTTGGTACAGCAAATAAGCCAAGAGTAAGTGTTTTTAGAAGTAATAAATATTTCTATGCACAAGCTATTGATGATGAAAAGCAAATAACATTAGCTAATGTTGATGGAAAAAAACTTAAACTTGGCAATAATAAAGAGAATGCTAAAGAGATTGCCAAAGCTTTTGCTGATATGCTTAAAAATAAAGGGATCTCAGAAGTGGCGCTTGATCGAAATGGTTACCTCTATCATGGCGTAGTGGCAGCTTTTGCTGATTCGCTTAGAGAAAATGGCATTACACTATAAAGGATGGAAATGGAAATTAATAGAGAAGAATTCAGTGAAGTAGTGGTCAATATCGGTAGAGTAACTAAGGTTGTTAAGGGCGGTAGAAGATTCCGCTTTAATGCATTAGTTGTCGTGGGTAATAAAAATGGTCTTGTTGGCTTTGGCTTGGGCAAGGCTAAAGAAGTGCCTGATGCCATTAAAAAGGCCGTGGATGATGCATTTAAAAATATTATTCAGGTTAATGTTAAGGGTACAACAATTGCACATGATATTGAGCACAAGTACAATGCAAGTAGAATCTTGCTTAAACCTGCCAGCGAAGGAACAGGTGTTATTGCTGGTGGATCTGCTCGACCTGTAATAGAGCTTGCTGGTATTAAGGATATTTTGACAAAATCTCTTGGATCAAATAATCCTTATAATGTTGTACGTGCTACAATTGATGCACTTGCTAGAATTAAGGCTTAAGGAGTTAGGATATGGCATTAGAGAATATTAAACCAGCACAAGGAAGTGTTCGCGATATTAAGAGAGTTGGTCGTGGACAGGGAAGTGGTATGGGCAAGACTTCTACTCGTGGTGGAAAGGGTCAAACTGCCAGAACTGGTTATAAAGCAAAAAGAGGCTTTGAAGGTGGTCAGCAGCCATTACAAAGACGTCTACCAAAAGTTGGTTTTCGTGTCGCATATAATGGTATCTATGTAATTAATACTGCAAAAGTTGCTGCAATTAAAGAGCTTGCTGAACTGACATTTGATAGCATTCGTGCGGTACATAGATTTCCAAAATATGTAAAGAAGATTAAACTTATTGGAGCAGATGCTAAGACATTTGTATCTAAGATTAAAGATGAGCGTATCACAACAAGTGGTAAATAATAGCGGTAGACAATAATGAATAGAGCAATTGTTAATAAGATTCTCATTACCCTTATTTTTTTATTTTTATATAGGGTTTTGGCTTATGTGCCTATCCCTGGTGTAGATATTGAGGTAATCAAGGATTTTTTCCGCTCAGCTGGTAGTCAGAATGCCCTAGGTTTATTTAATATGTTTAGTGGACATGCTGTTGAACGGCTTAGTATTATTTCTCTAGGTATTATGCCTTATATTACAGCTTCTATTGTGATGGAGCTTTTGGCAGCTACATTCCCTGCTTTAGGAAAAATGAAGAAAGAGCGTGATGGCATGCAAAAATATATGCAGATTGTCCGCTATGTTACTATTTTAGTAACTATTGTACAGGCAGTAAGCGTCTCTTTTTTATTAAGAAATATGGGCAATGGCAATGCTATTATGATTGATATGCAAAGCTTTATTTTTATTGCTATTTTTTCAATGTTAACAGGCACAATGCTTTTAATGTGGATTGGTGAACAAATCACTCAACGAGGTGTGGGTAATGGTATCAGTCTTATTATCTTTTCTGGTATTGTTTCTGGGATACCATCTGCCATTGAGGGTACATTTGGTTTGGTGAATACTGGGGAGATCAGTTATCTTGTTTTAGTTGCTATCTTGGCTATTATTATTTTGACTGTCTTTGCGATTATCTATGTTGAATTAGGTGAGCGCAGAATACCTGTTTCTTATGCGCGCAAAGTTATTATGCAGAATCAAAATAAGCGCATCATGAATTATATTCCCATTAAGATTAATCTAAGTGGAGTTATCCCTCCAATTTTTGCTTCTGCCCTGCTTGTTTTCCCTTCTACCATACTTCATGCTTCTAGTAATGAAACATTGAGAGCAATTGCAGATTTTCTAGGACCAGATAAGTATATTTATAATATTTTGATGTTCTTTTTTGTTATTTTCTTTGCATATTTTTATGCTTCCATCGCCTTTAATTCTAAGGATATTGCAGAAAATCTAAAAAGACAAGGTGGGTATATCCCTGGTATGCGTCCAGGTGAAGGTACTGTGCATTTTCTAAATGGAGTAGTAGGTAGAATCACTCTTTTTGGTTCCCTCTATTTGGCTATTATTTCAACACTACCCTGGATTTTAGTAAAAAGCATGGGTGTCCCTTTTTATTTTGGTGGGACAGCTGTGTTGATTGTTGTACAAGTTGCGATTGATACAATGAGAAAAATCGAAGCTCAGGTTTATATGAGCAAATATAAAACGCTTAGTGCTGTAGGATTTTAATGTCTATTCCTATTCGTAATGCTGGTGAAATTGATAAGCTCCATAATGCTTCTAAGATAGTTGGGAATACCTTAGCCTATATTAAGGATTTTGTCAAACCAGGAGTTAGTTTATTGGAGTTAGATTCTCTTGTTGAGGAGCATATTATTTCTTTTGGTGCTAGACCTTCTTTTAAGGGGCTCTATGGTTTTCCTCATGCTGCTTGTATTTCAGTGAATGAAGTGATAATCCATGGTATCCCCTCTTCTTATTGCCTAAAAGAAGGAGATATTGTTGGGATAGATATTGGTAGCGAGCTGGATGGATGGTATGGTGATGGTGCTATCACTCTGTCAGTTGGAAATACAGATTCTCAAAGCAAGGCTCTTATAGCTTGTGCAAAAGATTCTCTAATGCATGCTATTTCAGAAATTAGAGATGGAATGTACTTTAAAGAATTAAGCAAGATTATAGAAGATTTTATTCTTGCAAGAGGTTTTGTGCCTTTGAGGGATTATTGTGGGCATGGTATTGGAAGGAAACCTCATGATGAGCCTATGATTATGAATTATTTAGATTCTAATAATGCAAAGCAGGGCCCAAAGATACGCAATGGTATGGTTTTTTGTATTGAGCCTATGATTTGTGTTGAAAGTGGAAAACCTAAAGTATTGTCTGATGGTTGGGGTGTGGTTTCAGAAGATGGTTTTAGGGGTGCACATTATGAACACACTGTCGCTGTTATTAACGGTAGAGCAAAAATTTTAACGGAGAATGAGTAATGGCAAAAGATGATGTAATTGAGATTGATGGCAAAGTTGTTGAGGCGTTGCCTAATGCGACCTTTAGGGTGGAGCTAGATAATGGTCATATTGCTTTATGCCATATCTCTGGTAAGATGAGAATGCATTACATTAAGATCTTACCCGGAGATAAGGTGAAAATCGAATTGACCCCCTATAGTCTTGATAAAGGACGCATCACTTTTAGGTATAAATAAGTTTTTTATGATATAATGTAAGCTTTTATTCTGAGTTTTTTGGAATATAAAAGGTAAGGTGTATATCACAGAAGGAGTTATTATGAAAGTGAGACCCTCGGTTAAAAAGATGTGTGACAAGTGTAAGGTCATTAAGAGAAAAGGTGTAGTGCGTGTAATCTGCTCTACTCCTAAACATAAACAAAGACAAGGATAAAACATGGCTAGAATTGCTGGTGTAGATTTGCCAAAAAAGAAAAGAGTAGAATATGCTCTTACATACATTTACGGCATTGGGCTTAAAAGCTCCAGAGATATTCTTAATGCTGTAAAGATTTCTTTTGATAAGCGAGTTAATGATCTCAGCGAAGATGAAGTTTCTGCAATCGCAAAAAAGATTCAAGAGAGTTATATGGTTGAAGGGGACTTAAGAAAGAAAGTCCAGATGGATATTAAGGCTTTAATGGATTTAGGAAATTATCGAGGTCTTAGACATAGAAAAGGCTTGCCTGTACGTGGTCAGACAACAAAAAATAATGCCCGTACTAGAAAAGGTAAGAAGAAAACTGTGGGTAGTAAGTAAGGAGGCAAATAATGGCAAAGAGAAGTTCAGCGACTAAAAAACGCGTTGTTAAGAAAAATATTGCTCGAGGTATTGTTTGCATTTCTGCTACTTTTAATAATACAAATGTTACTGTTACTGATGAGATGGGTAATGTGATTTGTTGGGCTACTGCTGGTGGCTTGGGCTTTAAGGGAAGTAAAAAATCAACTCCTTATGCTGCGCAGCAGGCGGTGGAAAGTGCAATGATGAAAGCTAAAGAGCATGGTATCAAAGAAGTTGGCATCAAAGTACAAGGGCCTGGTAGCGGCCGAGAAACTGCAATTAAAAGTGTGGGTGTTATTGAGGGCATCAAAGTCTTGTGGATTAAGGATGTTACACCACTACCACACAATGGTTGTAGACCACCAAAAAGAAGAAGAGTATAAGGGGTAGAATATGGCAAGATATAGAGGACCGGTTGAAAAACTAGAAAGAAGATTTGGCGTCTCTCTTGCACTTAAGGGTGAGAGAAGATTGGCAGGTAAAAGTGCATTAGATAAGCGTCCTTATGGACCTGGTCAGCATGGTCAGAAGCGCGGGAAGATTTCAGAGTATGGTTTACAGCTTAGAGAGAAGCAAAAAGCTAAGGTTATGTATGGAGTATCTGAAAAGCAATTCCGCTCTATTTTTAGAGAAGCAAATCGTTTAGAAGGAAATACAGGTGAGAATCTAATCCGTCTTATTGAGCGTAGATTGGATAATGTTGTATATCGCATGGGGTTTGCTACAACTCGTCGTTTTGCACGTCAGCTTGTGACACATGGACATATTCTTGTTGATGGTAAGGCCGTAAATATTCCTTCTTACTTTGTAAAGCAAGGACAAAAAGTAGAGATAGTAGAGAAATCAAAGAATAATCCTCAGATTCTACGCTCTTTGGAATTAACCTCTCAAACTGGTATTTCTCCGTGGGTAGACATTGATAAGGATAAGAAATTTGGTATTTTTACGCGTTATCCTGAGAGAGAGGAAGTGATTATTCCTATTGAAGAAAGACTCATTGTTGAGTTGTATTCTAAATAATAGTGGGGAGTAGATAGATGAAAACGATTAAAACTACACCTTATATTCCGACAACTGTTGATGTGCAAGAGTTGGGAGAGAATAGGGTCAAGATCTCAGCATATCCTTTTGAGTCTGGTTATGCTGTAACCTTAGCTCATCCTTTGCGCAGATTATTACTCTCTAGCTCTGTAGGTTTGGCTCCTATAGCCTTAAAGATTGAGGGAGTTGCTCATGAATTTGATTCTATTCGTGGGATCGTAGAAGATGTTTCTCCTTTTATTGTTAATTTAAAAAATATTCGTTTTTTAAGTAAGCAAGATACTGATGAGAGTATTGTTATTAATTATTCCTTTAAGGGCCCTCTTAACCTTACAGGTGCTCATTTGGCTAATGCTGATATAGATGTAGTAAACAAAGAAGCAGCTTTGGCGACAATTAATGAAGATGCAGTTTTAGATTTTTCTATTATTGTGCAAAAGGGTATTGGTTATGTGCCTAGCGAGGATATTCGTAATATAATCCCAGAAGATTATATTCCTTTGGATGCATATTTTACACCTGTTCGTAAGGCAGTTTATGAGATTGAAAATGTGCTTGTAGATGATGATCCTACTTATGAAAAGATTATTTTTGAAGTAGAAACTGATGGGCAGGTTAATCCTTATGAAGCCTTTAAACAAGCTATTGTGATTATGCATTCTCAAATGGCTATTTTTAATGCAGATATTAGCTCCATCCCTGCAATTCAAAAGAATGGGAATGAGGATAATTTTGACTTTAAGGGCTTGCTTGCTAAAATAGATGGATTAAATCTAAGTGCCCGCTGTTTTAACTGTCTAGATAGAATAGGGGTTCGATTTATTGGTGAGCTAGTCTTGATGAGCGAATCTGAGCTTAAAAATATCAAGAATATGGGTAAAAAATCTTATGATGAAATTGCTGAAAAACTTCAGGAGCTTGGTTATCCAGTAGGTACTGAGCTTGAAGATGATAAAAAATCAGCCCTAAATGCTAAGATTGCAAAACTAAAATCATAAAGGAAGAACTATGAGACATAATAAAGATTATAGAAAACTAGGAAGAACAACTTCTCATAGAAAAGCTCTCCTTAAGAATCTTGCTATTGCGCTAATTTCGCATGGCAAGATTGAAACAGGTGTTTTTAAGGCAAAGGAGCTTCAATCTTATATTGAAAAGCTTGTCACTACTGCTAGAGTGGGCGACTTTAATTCTCATAGAGCAGTATTTGCGCTTCTTCAAAATAAAGTTGCTACAAAAAAGTTGATCACAGAAATTGCCCCTAAATACAAAGAAAGAAATGGTGGCTATACAAGAATCCAAAGAACTAGAATTCGCCGTGGAGATGCTTCTACTATGGCAGTGATTGAGTTTGTATAATCTCCCCTTGCTAGGGGAGGTATTTATTCAAAATACTGCGGATATTTAATTTTAACATTATTAATAATAGTAATAATTATAGCCTGCGTAAATTCTTCATTATCTGACATATTATCCACTTCATTAATATAAATATCAATTAGTTCTTTTATGTGTTGTGATTTTGCTCCAGCAAAATGAAAGGCTACTCCAAGCATATCGATAATTTCAAGTGCTAATTCTTCATATTCTTTATCATTCATTTTATTTCCTTATTTAATTTTTTTAAGAGCAGAGCTTATTTGCGTTTTTATATCTTCATACAAAAAGCTTTCTCTAAAGCCATCGCATCTACCCCCAGAGGCATTTTTATGGCCACCACCATTAAAGCAATGTTGTGCTAATGTGCTAACATCACATTTGCCATTAGCCCTCAAGGAGATATTTCCTTTTGAGTTGACATCAATATAAAAATCAAATTCGGGATTGCGTCTTAAAAAGAGGTTTGCCAATACGCTTACTCCTCCCATCGAATAGCTTAAAAAACCTTGTTTTTCTTGATATGTGACACTGCATTTTTCTTTCATTGATTCTAGAAGTTTGACTTGAGCTAAGGAGATTATATTATCCATGGTATCTTGATTAGGATCACCACCAAGTGCTATTTTTTTAAGTCTAAAGATAGCATTATCAAAGCTTACAGGAGCATCTGGCAAATGGATAAACTCCTTTAGAGAATCTAAGAGTTTAAATTTATAGCTACGATTGTGCGTATCAAACATAAAGCGATTAAGCTCATTGCTTGAGGCTATCATGCCCATTGCTACTTTGCCAAGCTCAAACCCCTCATCATTTTCTCTCCAAATATCCACAGCATTGATAACTTGTACAAGAGAGGTTAAAAATTTTTCATTTGAAGGATTTAGCAGATTGAAGCGGGATTTTAGGGTTTCATAGGTAATCTTACTAGCACAGCGAGTGATATCTAGATGATACCAGCTAAATTCTTTAGCGCTTTCTTCCCCGCTAATATGATGGTCTAGCAATAAAATCTCAATTTCTTTTATGGGATTTCCATTAAGACCAAGTCTAATAGAATCTACACTTTCTTGCAAAAATTTAGATTCTTGCAAGGAGAGATTGAGATCTGTAATGAGGATGAGGATTTTCTCTGGTTTGTTGTTTTTAGTGCGAAACTTTTCACCAAGGCGATCAAGATCATCAGCAGGCTTTTGGATAAGCCTAAGGATATCTTGCAGTCTAACCATAATCTCTTTGCCATAGTTGGCATTAAAAAAGGTGATATCTTCAAAGAATTCTCGTGCTAAATACTGACAACCATAACCATCAAGATCAATATGAGAGAGATGAAAAACTTGCATGATTCTCCTTTAGCTAAATTGAATATTAATGCTGCCTAAAACTTCATATTTAGTATTGACATCTAGCTCTGCATGGCTAAGCACGACAAGATCGATTTTAAATTGTTCAAGCTTAGATGCAAGAGCACGGCGTAATTGTGGATCGACGATCAAAATGACAGGCGCGATACCTTTTTGGAGGATCTTCATTGATTCTTCACTGATGGTATCAAGCAGCTTTTGCATTTCTATGGTATTAAGGAGCAGGGTTTTACCACTAGGTTGTTCGCGTAGTTTGCCAAGTAGGTATTGCTCAGTATCTAGGCTTAGGGTTAGGAGCTTAAGATTCCCATCCTCACCTTTAAAGATATTGGTAATAACGCGTGATAGCTTTGAGCGTACTTGCTCTGTAATAAGGGCAATGTCATTTTGCAATGGAGTTGCCACATCAGTGATGGTCTCAAGAATAGTGATCATATCTTTAATAGGGATTTTTTCATGCAGTAATTCTTGAAGCACAGATCTGATAACACCAGACTGCACTTTTCTAGCCTCTTCAATAATAGCTGGGTAGTTTTCTGCCAGACGATCAAGGATGGATTTGACTTCATCTTTTGTGATAAATTCTTCAGCATAATTTTTTACTAATTCGCTCATATGTGTGGTAATAACAGTTGCTGGATCAATAATGGTATAGCCCTGTATGATCGCTTCTTCTTTATCTTCTGGCTTGATCCATAGTGCATCCATGCCAAAGGCAGGCTCTTTGGTTGGTATACCTTCAATCTCCTTTCCTACAAAGCCAGTATTCATCGCTAGGAATCTATCTGCCATTACGCTACCATCGCCAATAGCAATACCTTTTAGCTTTATTTCATAGTTGTTTGGTTCAAGTTGGAGATTATCCCTGATGCGGATTTGTGGCATTAAAAATCCATAATCCTGAGCGATTTTTTTCCTAATACCTCTAACACGCTCTAAAAGATCGCCATTTTGCTTGACATCAGCCAGTGAGATAAGGCCATAGCCAAGATCTAATTCTAAGAGCTCAACCTTGAGTACTTCATCAATAGCCTTTTCTTCTTCTTTTTTGATCTCTTCTGGTGATTTTTGTGCAGCAACTGGTGCATGGGACTTAATATCGGCTTCCTTTTTTTCAGGTTGTGGACTTAGGTTGAGATTTGTTTTTTTAGATAGCCATTTTTCAAAAAGGCTAAATAGACTTTCCTTATCCTCTCGAGAGATAAGCCATGAGATGAATAAAAATAAAGCCCCTACAAATGCTAAGGATATACTTGGTAGTCCAGGGACAGTGGCAAAAAGTAGCAAGATCACGCCTACAATAATAAGCGTTTTGCTTCTATTGGTCAGCTGGGTGACTAGTTTGCTAGCAAAGTTTTCCTCTTCATTTTGTGTAGTACGTGTAGCGACAATACCAGTGGCTGTGGCAATGATGAGTGCTGGAATCTGACCTACTAGACCATCCCCGATTGTAAGGATGGTAAAAGTTGAGGCACTCTCACTTACAGGAAGACCCCTCTGAAAGACACCTATAAGAAAACCACCAATGATATTAACAAGAGTGATGATAATAGAAGCAATAGCATCCCCTTTTACAAACTTACTAGCACCATCCATCGCTCCATAAAAGTCTGCTTCTTGTGTCAGGGTCGCACGTCTGGCTTTTGCCTCTTCATTATCGATCAATCCGGCATTTAGATCCGCATCAATAGCCATTTGTTTTCCAGGCATCGCATCTAGCGCAAATCTAGCTCTAACTTCAGTAACACGCGTAGATCCATTGGTAACAACAAGTAGATTAACTAGGACAAGAATGATAAAGATGATTGAACCAATGATATAGTTACCACCGACAGTAAACTCACCAAAGCTAGCAATAATATCACTTACTGCATCTGCACCCTTATAACCCTCAGTTAGAATCATCCTTGTTGTAGCGACATTGAGCGCTAGGCGATAGAGGGTGACAATAAGCAGCAGGGTAGGGAAGGCAGAAAAATCTGTAGGCTTAGTGATATAAAGCCCAATAAGGATGATAAGCACAGATAGGGCTATGGAAATAGTGAGCATAAAATCTAGTAAAAAAGGAGGAAGAGGTACTATGATAATGGCTAGAATCATAATCACAAAAGCAACAACAGTAAGATCCTTGCTTTGTGTAAATGTGCGCAGTACAGACATTATAGACTGCATCACATTGATTTGTCGCTTTTTGGCCAAGATTCCCTCTTTAGTATTTTCTAGTTTATCAAAGAATTTTACACAATTTTTTTCGTATTTTTGGCTATTTTATAGTAAAATTATGCCTTTAAATTTAAAAATACCAATCAGGAGGTCGTTATGGCTTTAGATACGGCGAAAAAACAAGAAATTATTAAAAAATTTGCTCGCGATAGCAAGGATACAGGTTCTTCAGAGGTGCAGATCGCTCTTCTTTCTCAAAGGATCTCAGATCTTACTGAGCATCTTAAGGCAAATAAAAAAGATCACTCTAGCAGACTTGGCCTTTTAAAGCTTGTAGGTCAGCGCAAGCATCTTTTAAAATACCTTAAGCGCACACAGCATGATCGCTATGCTAAGCTTATTGCTGAGTTGGGCATTAAGGATAGATAATTTATAGATCATGCTTTAAGCATGATCTTTTAGCTAAAAAGCTCTACTTCTAGTGGCGTGACTTGTATTTGGTCTGTAAGATAAAAGTATTTTCTTAATACAAGGATTCCTAAAATTTCTTCCATCTCTTGATCTTGAAATTCCTTAGTATATTCATTGGCATTATGGATGATAAAGCTAGCTAGACTTGGATTTTCTCTAATAAACTCAAGCCGTTCTAGCAAATCGCTATAATCATCTTTGATTTTTAAGTAATGAATATTTTCTATAAGCTTCCCTTCCATAAACCATGTTTCAAACTTCATCTTAGGGGCTATGGCAACAGAGTTTGAGCTCATGATCCATTTTAGATTTGTCGCCACATCATTCCCTTCTAATGATAGGATGAATTTATGTTTGAGGTGGGTTTTTAGGCTTGCCTTGCCTTTAAACCATTTTTTCAGCTCTAAATCTTTAAGCGAGCCTACATGCCCAGCATCTATTAGCGGATGATCAAAAAACTTCCTCATAAAATCTTTGCGGTGAGCTTGATAGCATCCACCCCGAAAAAATAAAATATCACTTTTAGTGTGATAGGGGTTATTTTCTTGTGTTTTTTTGAGAAATTTAAAATGCCTAGCAGAATCTAATTTCAGCAAAATATTATTATCAGATCCAATGGGACGTGATTTGCAGATAGCTGGGGTTGGAAGAGTGGAGTTGATATCTCCTGAAACAAACTCTAGCTTAAGGTTTTTAAAATCAAAATAGCGCAGTAGGGAGAATAAATCATAGCAGTAGCGCGAACCATGATTTTTGAGCATATTTTTTAGGGCAAGGTTTGTTTGAGGCTTGGGGTTAAAATCTTCTTTTTTGAGATTGTAGTAGTATTGCAATCTTTCTTTTATCCTATGTAGCTTGGTATCTTGCATTGATTCTAGTATTTTGATTTTGTGCTTTAGCTTTCTTGGGGTTGGGACTAGACAGTGATAGATACCTTTAAGGTTATAAAATAGCATTTTCCCTCTAAAATTTTGTCTTATTCTAACTTTTTTTAAATATGGATGCAATAAGATATTTCATAGATCTTAGGGTTTGATAGGTTTTAGGAAAGTAAATCTTGATCCTACTCATAGGGCTGTAGATTTGCTCATAAATATGCAGTCTTTGATATAGGCTAGGCGTGGCTTTATGGCCGGTTTGTCTTGCTTTATTATGAAATGACCAGACATAGGCTTGAATAAGTCTCTTTAAAATTTTCCTAGCTTGTTTATTTTCCATATTATTCATAAGATTGTGATGATGCTCTAGGATGGCTAGATAACTCTCAAAGGCTTTAAGCGTGCGCTTTTCATCCCATTGTGCTCGTGTGATGGAATCTTCTCGTAAGCGGTAGATATAAAATGGATCATCACAAATATAGATTGATTTTGCATAAACTAGAATATCAGCAATAAAAGTCATATCTTCAAAGTAGATTCTAGGTATAAAAGAGAAATGGTGGGCTAGGAGAAATTTAAAAGAAATAGCATATAGCCACACACACCCTTCACCTAAAACTGATGGATGCTGCAAAATAAAATCTATGCCATTTTGATATAGTGCGGGAGTGAAGTGTTTGGGGATGGGTTTTTTGGGCATAAACTCATAGCTATATTTAAGCACATCTACCCCATTAGCCTTCTTTTGAAGCATATGGAAAATCTTTTTTAGAGAATCTTTTTTGATATAGTCATCAGAATCTAAAAAAAGTATATAGCTGGGTGCTGATGGGTTTTGTCCTATATTCCCCCCCCCCCAGAGATTTTCACGAGTAATAAGGAATTTAAGCGCGGTATTTCTAGCCTCGCTAAGCCCCATATTTTCCTGATCTATGAGGATGAAGCGAGGGTCTTTGCTGGCATATTTTTGAGCGATCTCTCTGCTGCCATCATTACTACCATCATTGATCAAAATAGCTTCAAAATCACTAAAACTCTGCATCTCTACAGAGCTAAGGCACTCATCTAAATAGGGTTTGACATTATAAATAGGAATGATGATAGAAAAAAATGCCACAAGAATCACCTCTGCTTAAAAGCAAGTGCATAAATCAAAATACTGATACTAACAACTATCATAATAATACTTAAAATTTGCCCCATAGAAAGCCCAAATATAAAAACACCCATTTGAGAATCTGGCTCCCTAAAATATTCTGCAATAAATCGTGCCAATGAGTATAAAAGCCCATAGCTGGCAATAAGGATCCCATTTGCAGGCTTTTTAGTCTTGATATAAAGTAGGCATAAAAAAACTACTATGCCTTCTAAAAATGCCTCAATAAGCTGGCTTGGATAGCGCAGTGTAGAATCAACCATAATCCCTACACACTCCCATGGGCTACCTTCTGGGATGGGGCGACCAAAAAGCTCTTGGTTGAGAAAGTTGCCTATGCGGCCAAAGACATAGCCAAGTGGCACAGAGAGCGCAATCAAATCTAATAGCATCAAAAAAGAGAGCTTATAAATCTTAGCAAAAATAAGACTAGCTATCAAAAACCCGATAATCGCACCATGATAGCTCATCCCCCTAATGCCAATAAAGCTACCTTGAGAATCAAAAGGGTTAAAGATTTGCCATGGATGGGTGAGGTAGTAGGAAGTGTTGGGGTCATAGATGAGGATATAGCCCAGGCGAGCACCAAGGATCACACCTATTTCTGCATAGATAAAAAATATTTCCAACATCTTGGTATTGATGGGGAATTGATTTTGGTTTTTAGCGACAAAATATTTGGCCATATAAAAAGTGATAAGTAAGGCTGATACATAGGCTATGCCATACCAATGCAGCGAAAGTCCAAAAATATGCAAAGCAACAGGATCAAAATGCGAATAAATAAGATTCCAGGTATTTAGATTCTCATGATTCATAGACGTACCATTACTTCAAATTTATCGCTAAGAGCGATTTGTTCAAAATACCTTTGTATTTCATATTCATTTGTGTGGATCTTGATATTCCACCCATCATTATCCTTAAGCTTTAAAAGGTAGCCGATAAAATAAGATTCTAATGGTAAGCATTTATCTAAGAAAAAGCATAGAGGTTCTTGCTTATTATAATTAGCAAGCATTTGAGATAGTTCGCCTTTAAGCAAGACAAATTGATCATAGTCTTTTATCTTGCCACTAAATATAATACAATCATCAATGCCTTCAGGTATGTAAATTTTCATTACTCTCTCTCAAATTCTGCTGGGATTTGACTGGTAATATCATAGCCAAAAAGTTTGATCCTATGGGCATGCAGCATCAATCTTGCTGCATTTATCCCTCCATAAATCTTATCTCCTATAATACTATGACCAATATGTTTAAGGTGGATTCTAATCTGATGGGTACGCCCAGTTGTAATGATAACCTTTAGCAATGTCTTTTTGCCGCTGATGCTAAGTGGGGTTATATGAGTGTGCGCTTCTAGGCCATCTTTGGAGATTTTACTTTTAGCAAAGCCTTTTTTTATGGTCAATATCCTTTCATCAATGCTTCTTTCTTCGCTAATAAAGCCACTTACTAGAGCACGATATTCTTTATAGACTTCTTTGTTGGCAAAGGCTTTTTTGGCTTTGATATGAAAGTCGCTATTTTCTTTGACTAGCAAGATAACACCACTTGTCTCTCTATCCAGCCTGTGTAAAAGCACCCATTCTGGAAATTCCCTGCATAAATCATAGCTTTCTACAAAGGCAGGTTTATCAAGGGCTAAGAGATTGCTATCCTTAAAAAGAATCTTAGTGGATTTAAGCTGTGTGATGTGAAAGTGTGTTGAGGCAGGGAGATTCTCTCGTGCCAGGTTGATGCGCTTTCCATTAGCTTGCACAAGCCCTCTATCAATCATTTCTTTTGCTTTTTTATTAGAGATGCCAAGTTGCAGACTTAAGAGTTTATAGGCTTTATCCATGGGTGATATCTTTGATGAGGTGATCTAGTGTGCCTTTGGTTGGCAAAATAGAGCTTGGTGCTAAAGAGGGGTAGTTTATAAGGGCATCATAAAGTTCATTTTGATTCTGCACTATGAGGTAGTTTTGTATGCAGTCAAAAAGTGCATATTGATTGAAAATATAAGGTCCACTAATAAGGCGTGTGCCAAAAAAGGCTGGCTCCAGTGGGTTGTGCCCACCTATCTTGACAAAGCTTCCACATAAAATCACAACATCAGCAATACGATAAATACTATTAAGATCTCCTAGTAAATCAAGCAATAAAATATCCATTTCTTCATCAATGCCTATTTCTGAGATTTTGCCTGCTTTTAGGCCTTGGAGCATCGCATATACATCATCAAAGCGTTCTGGATGACGTGGAGCGATGATAAGCTGGGCATTCATGCCTGCTTGTTGTAGCTTTAAAAAGGTTGATAGCACTAAGAGCTCTTCTTCTGGATGCGTGCTACCAGCCACAATAATAGGTCGCTTAGGTTTGTTATAAAGATGCTTGGGCTCTATGGGTACATAGATTTTAAGATTGCCAAATACTTGCGGGTTGTTAGCACCAAGACTTTCAAGGCGGATGGCATCAATTTGCCCTTGAGCAAAAATGCTATCAATATGCTTAAAAACCTCTTGATAGTAGAATCTAAACTTTAAATATCGCATATAGGATCGATCTGATATGCGCGCATTGATAAGATGGGTGCGTGCTCCCATCTTTTTTGCAAAGTCAAAGAGGCTTAGCCATATTTCTGCTTCCATCACCACCAGGCTTTTAAGATGATCAAACTTCCACAGGTAGATAAGGGGTTCAAAAGGTAGATAACGCACCTCTATATCTTGAGCCCCAAAGCTTTGTATGGCTAGTTTGTAGCCAGTATGGGTGGTGGTAGTTAGCAAAAGTTTTTGATGATTTAGGGCATAAATGATCGGGCTAAGTGCTTTTACCTCACCAAAGCTGCAAGCATGAAGCCAGATCTCTCTATCTTTGCTGGGCTTTTTTTGGGCAAATAAAAAACGAGCCGGGATAGACTGGCGGTATTTTTGTTTTAAGGATAGAAGGATGAGGATAGGAAGTGCCACTAGATAAATGACACTTAAAATAATACGATAGATAAGGACTTTCAAAGAAAAATCCAGAAATTAGCTCTCGATATAGAGGATTCTTCCGCAGTGAGGGCATGTGATGATGTCATTGCTTTGCTTGATTTCTGCAAAAACACGATCGTTAATGCGGATAAAGCACCCGCCACAGGCTTGTTTTTTCACAGGCACGACACTTGTATTTTTCGCCCATTTTCGGATCTTTTCATAAAAGATGGCAAGCTTTTGCTCCAAAGTCGCATAGATTTCTTGCTTTTTGGCAAAGAGTTTTTCTTGCTCAGCCTTAATGGTAGCAATCTCGCCAGTGATCGCCTCTTCTTCTGTTTTGATTTCAGATTGGATTGTGGCAATTTCATCTTGTAGATTCTGGATTTGACTATCTTTTTGAGCTCTGGCTTCCTCAATAGCAGCAATATCGGCATTTGCCTTATTAAGCTGCTCTCTAGCTAGCTCTTCTTCAATGCCAAGTGCTCTTAATTCACGTTCAGACTTTACTTCTTGATTTTTAGCTGTGATGTGCTCTAGGCGTATGCTTGTTTCTTCAATGGAATTGTTGATTTGGTTGTAGCGTAATTGCAAATCATTTTTTTCTTCATTGATCTGCTTGATCATAAGTTCTTTGCTTTCTTTGCTTTTTAGCATTTTATCTAGCTTAGAGCGCTTCTGTAGGATAAGCGGCTCCATCCCATCAATCTCTCTATCAAGAGTTACAACTTTGATTAATTGCTCTAGATGTTTATTCATACTTTTCCTCATAAATAGTAAAATGGGTTCTTTGACTGCGCTATTATAGCTTTATATCCCATTTTTTGCAAAATTCTTTGCAAAACTTCTGCAAAATGGCATTCAGAATCATAATGCCCAACATCAAGAATACTCACCCCCATGCTTAGTGCAGCCATGGCTTCATGATATTTCAAATCCCCGCTGATAAAACATAAGCCCTTTTTATCTTCTATATCGCTCAAAAGAGATAGTCCAGATCCACATACAATGCCAACTTGAGTGATCTCTTTATTCGCATCTGTGATTTTGATCGTGCTTGAGGGCATGGCTTTTTTGATATTTTTAGCCAGTTCAATAGTGGTGGTTGGTGCTTTGAGTTTTGCTAGTCTTATGCCATGAAAGTCATTGCTCTCAAAGCCGATTTTTTGTGCAAAGGCTTCATTTAAATGCGTAGAATCAAAATTAGTATGCATGGCAATATGGCTGCATTGTTTTTGTATGAGCTTAGCTATAAGATTGGCTGGATAGCTTGTAGTATCAAAGCTTTTTAGTGATTTAAAAATAAGAGGGTGATGAGTGATTAACAAGCTTTTTGGCTTAAGGTTTTCTATGATCTTGTAATCTGCTTCTAAGGCTAGGATGATTTGATCATACTCATCTTCTCTTGACCCTATTAGAAGGCCGCTATTATCCCAAGATTCCTGTCTGTCAAATGGAGAGATTTGATTGAGCGTATCTAGGATTGTTGCGATTTTTGGCATAACTATCCTTATTGATTAAATTTTTTAAGCATAATATCTAGAATCTGTGCATCTGTGGCTTGCATACTTTTTTTGGCAAGTTTGCATAGATTTTCAATGCTTTTATCTGTACTATTATCTACAATCCCTTCATCTCCCCCAACACCCTTTTTCTCTAGTGCTAAAAGAAGGGATTTATAAGCACTTTGGATGGCTGTGGCTACTTTTAGAGAGCATGAGTTTGCTGCACCATCACACAAGATCCCGCTAATATCGCCAATCATTGTGTTGATCCCTTGAGAAATAAGCCCAAAATCCTCACTAAAAAGCCAAGCAATACCAGCAAAGCTACCTATGCTAGCAGTGCTTACAGCACACAGAGCAGATAGTCTAGGAAGTTTGCTATGGATGTATATGGCTATAAGGTGGGATAAAAATAGTGCTTGATTAAGTTTATCTTCTTTATTTAGATATTTAGCAGTAATGACAACAGGGATGGTTGCAGTAATGCCTTGATTCCCAGAGCCAGAGTTGGTCATAGCAGGGAGATTAGCCCCACCCATTCTAGCATCTGATGCTGCAGTCGTATAGATGAGAATCTGGTTTTGCAAATCTTTTGGAGCTAGATTATTTTGTGTGTGCTTAAGATAGGTCCTGCCTATGCCAAGCCCATAATCTTGCTTTAATCCCTCAAGGCTAAGGGCTTCATTTAGTCTTGCTGCCTCTTGCATAAACTCAAGCTCGCTTTCTTCAAAGCTAAGGGCAATATCATAAATATCACGTAAATTTAAAGAATCTAAAACTTCCATATCGCATTGGTTATCTTGATAGGCTTGAGAAAAAATGACTTTTTGATCAAGTTTGATCTCTGTGATGAATGTATGTTCATATGCAATGGTGATGCTTGCTTGAGTGGAGTTTAGTCTTCCACAGGCTTGCACGTACAAGGTGGGTACATTTTCTTTGATCTCAATGGTGATTTTCTTACAAAATCGCTTTGCCTCTATCACATCATCGCTCTTAGCATTTTTTAAGACCTCTAGTCCTAGGTTTGCATCACCGCAGATAACTCCCATCCCAGCAGCGATTTTCAGCCCTTTTAGCCCTGTATAAGGCACACTAACTGCCATTGCATTTTTAAAAAGATTCCCAGAAACATAAAGGGTCAAACTATCAGGAATCCCACCTATAATTTCGCGTAGTTTAGCACAGGCTAGGGCTGTGGAGATGGGCTCTGTGCAGCCTAGTGCAGGACGCATTTCATGTTTTAGGATTTTAAGGATCTTATCTTGTAGATTTTTAGTGATTTTAGGGTTGTTAGCTTCATTCATCAAGATGCCTTAGTTTTTGTAAAATCATAGCAGATTCTAGATGCGTGGTATGGGGAAATTGATCAAAAATAGCGCTGTGGATAACCTTGTGTGTTTTGCTTAGTATGGCTAGATCTTTTTTTAGAGAAAGCACATTGCAAGAGATATAAAGAATATATTCAAAATTGCCCATAAACTCTAGCATCTCTGTGTCATTGATGCCACTTCTTGGAGGGTCAACTAAAATATGAGAAAAGCTAAAATCTTTTAAATCAATGTTTTTAAGACGAAAAAAATCTCTTTTAAAATTCAAAGCTTCTATGCTCTCACTTCCGCTAAGCCGTGCACAAGTGATGTTTGATATATGATTTTGCTTTGCATTTTGAGAGACCATAGATAGGGCAGTCTTTACCACCTCTGTAGCAAACACTTTTTTAAAAAGCGGGGCCAGTGCTATGGTGAAGTTCCCACTTCCGCAGTAAAGTTCAAGCAAATCCTTTTTAGGATGCAAAAGTATGGAATCAATAATGTATTGCAGCATTTTTTGGTTGATAAAGGGATTTGGTTGGGAAAAGGTGCCAGCAAGGTGAGATAGGTGGATTTGATGATTTTTAGCAAAAGGATAGTTTAAAGTCATGCTTTGTGTGAGGGTTTTGGTGTTGATGAGTATTTCTTGTCTTTTAGAGATGCCAATAATACCGCTATTTTTACTAAGACCTAAGGTATTAAAAAGCTCTCTGGCATTTTCCTCCCAAATAGAATCTAAAGTTTTATGATAGATAAGGGTGATGATGCACTCATTTTTTGTATTGGCAAGCAGATTGATAGCATAGAGTTTTTGCTCTAAAATAGGACTTTGCTCCAAAATCTTTGGCAGCTCAGTAATAAGCTGATCTAGGATGGGCAGTAGATTTTTGCAAGAGGTAATAGGGATTCTGGAGTTTTTGTTTAGTGCATTCATGCTGAGGTTGATTTTTAGGGGTTTTGATTTATCAAGATGGTTATGACGGTGGATTCTTAGCTCAGCTCTTGCTCTAAAGCCAGAATCAGGCGATGTAAAAACCTCATTAGGATAAAAGTTGAAAATCTCAAAAAAATACTGCTTTTTAGATTCTACCTGGGCATCATACTCTAGCTCTAGACTACAGCCACCACAGATTCCAAAATGATGGCATTTCATTGTGTTTGGTCGCTTATAATCGTGCGTAAATAGCTATTTTCTGAAAGCATGATATAAAGTCTTCCCAAGATTTCTTTTTTACCATCTTCATCTAGGAGGGCAGATTCTTCGATTTTTTGTTTTAAGATCCTTTCTATCTCTTTAGTATCATAGTCAAAATCATCTAGCACATCTAAGATGGTTTGGGCTTCTAAAAGCTGCTTGATACTATATCCACCATCCTCATTAAAGACTACGCTAAATTCCGTAGGATGGGTAAAGAGATTATGACGCATACCAAGCACTTCTTGATATGCCCCCACGAGGAAAAAGCCCAAAAAGTACTCTTCCTTAGTCACATCCACTTCATGTAGATAGAGTGGGGAAGCAGAGTTAAAGGCTATCTCTCCATCACTATCACAAGTGATATCCCAGAGACTGGCACTTCTGGTTGGTTTTTTATTGAGCCTATCTAGTGGCATCACAGGGAAGCTTTGCTCTAGCCCCCAGTAATCTGGCAAGCTCTGGAAAAAAGAACAGTTTAATAGATATCTCTCTTGCACTCGCTCTTGGATCTTGAGGATATCATGGTGGTTTTTGTGTTTGAGTAGTGAAATGACCTTTTTGATAATAAGGTGCACCAAAACCTCAGTATTGCTCCTATCTTGCAAATCAATATATCCAAGATCAAAAAGTGTAAGCAAGGATTCCATATGATCAAGGCTATCATGCAGATATTCAATGGCATTTTTTTCACTTAGACTTTGATATAAGTCGACCATTTCAGCAATAAGTGGGGGATTTTTATCTTTTAATTTCAAGGCTTTTTCATCATATTCATGAGAGAAAAGCTCTAATACTGGAGCGATCAAGACAGCGTGATTTGCGCTAATAAAGCGCCCTGATTCTATAAAAATATCTGGTTCTTTTTCTTTTTTATTTTTAGCGATTTCTTTAAGAGAGAAAACCACATCGCTAGAAAATTCAGAAAGAGTATAGTTGCAGTGATTACAGCCTTCATGTTGGGTGTACTCTACAGCTAGCCCACCACCGATATTTACAGATCTGAGATTTTTTGCTCCCATTTTACGTAGCTCTGCATAGATATTCCCCACTTCTCTGATGGCCTTTTTAAGCGGAGAGATATCACTAATTTGTGATCCAATATGGAAGTGGATCATTGTAAATTTATCCAATAATTTTGATTTTTCAAGCATAGAAATAGCCTCTAAAAGCTCAGTGCTTGTAAGACCAAACTTTGAGTTTATCCCGCCACTTTTAGCCCAGATACCCGATCCGATAGAGTGTAGGCGGATCCTAAGGCCGATATTAGGGCATGGTTTACCCATCTCTTTGGCTACTTGTATGATGGTTTCAAGTTCATTTAGCCCTTCAATAGTCAGGGTGATATCCTGCCCCATATTAGCCGCGATAAATCCAAGCGTGATCATCTCTTTATCTTTAAAGCCATTGACTGTGATAGGAGCATTTTTATTTGTATAGGCCATGGCGATGATGAGCTCTGATTTGCTCCCTGCTTCAAGCCCATAGCTACGCTCTTTGGAGCACTCCATTAATGGCAGGACAAAATGAGGCATTTGGTTGACTTTAAGCGGGAAAACAGCATGAAAATTGCCCTTATAGCTATATTCTTTCATAGCCTTGCTAAAGGAGTTGAAAAGCTTGTCTACCTGTTTTTTTATAAGATGAGGGAAGCGCATTAATAAAGGACCTCTAAAGCCCTTTTCTCTGGCTTCTTTGACTATGTCAATAAGAGCAGGATTTGTTTTATGGTTGACTTTGATAAGCCCATCCTCGATAAAAAAGTCATCATTCCCCCAGAACTTTATCCCATAATCAACCATTCTCTATCTCCCTAAAATTTGGCAGAATTATAGCAAAAACTCTCTTTTAATCATTGTCAGCTTGGGAATCTAAAAGACCATAGGATTGGCTCAAGTTGCACTGCCAAAAGATAAGAAGGCTTTAGCATTCTTACAAGCTTTGATCTTTTTTCTTATCTTGTTTGCACGCGCCTTAGTCTTTTATTTATTCTTTATTTTTTCCACTCTTTCCCTCTCTTATTATCATTGCTTGGTATGGAAGTCCAAAAAACTTACAATGATGACAAGAGAAAGAATTAAAGTTTCTAAGCTTTGTTTAATGATCTCTTATAGGGATAATCCCTATAAGAGATTAAATTTAATCATAAAAATAATTTACTCTACCTCTATGACTTCACCTTCACTACCTAGCTCTTTTAATACACCCTCATAGTTAGATTTCTCGCTCTTAGCCTCATCGGCATCCTTAAATGGTCCTACTAGATAGGCTTTAGAATCACCATTATTTTGAGTTTTAAGATCTTCTATCTTGCTTAAGATTCTATTTTCTTTCTTAGATGGCTTAGTGGTATCTAGTAGTTTGATGTAATATCCTGCTGTAGGTGCTACTTCTTTGATCTTAGAATCATTACTTGCTTCAGCAGTATTGATATTTTCTAAAGGAGTGTATTTAGATTCTCCAAAGCTATATCTATAGCCTAGATTAAATTGATATTGAGTAATAATAGATCCACCAAAGCTTCTTTCAAAATCAAAATAGATTCTATGACCATCCTTAATAGCTATATTAGTTCCTAGATTAAGAGTAAATCTAGCAGTAGAGCTTAGAGGCTGGATAAAATTAGAAGCAGTTGAGTTATTTAGTGTTTGAACTACATCTATATCACCACCAGCTATATAATCCCCTACAAAATAAGTCCCTAAATAAGCTTGAGCTTTAAAGTTCTTACCTTCAGTAAGCTTGAGCTTTAAAGTTCTTACCTTCAGTAAACTTATCAAACTTATATCCAAAGCTAGATCCAACTCTTCCTCTAAGAGTGAAAATAGAATCTTGAATACCATTTATAAAAGCACTATTAGATAGCTTTTGTTTGAAATTAGATTGATCTAAATAACCAAAAGCAAGTTCTGCTTGTGGATCAATATACCACTCATTAGATTGACCTAAAATAAAGCGATAGCCTACTTCTTGACTTAGAGTGAAAGCAAAGCTATTAGTAGCATAGCTATTAGCAATCATACTACCATCTTTAAGAGAGATAGAACTATTAATATAACTAAACTTTATAATACTATCTGTATATAATCCATTCTTCCATCCTGTAGCACTAGAAGCACCATCTTGTACATAGGCATTATAGATTGCAAATTCCACTGCATTAGAATTGACTGAATTAATACCACTTAAATGATCATTACTCATCTTAGCACCAGTAATAGAGTTAGCATAGCTAACTGCAAAACCTAAATAGTTATTAGCTCCATTAAATCCAAAGGCATAATCATATCCACCTTGAATAGTTGTATAAAAAGAGTTTGTTTGTAGAGCAAACTTAGAAGTTTGTAATCCTGTAAATACTCTTGCCCATACACCTTGACCTTTAGGATTATCTCTTAATTCACCCATTCTCTTATTCAAAGAGTTCATATTGGCTAGATATAAATCATAGGTAGTACCAAGTGCAGCTGCTAATGTCTTTTGTCCAGAAAAAGACATATCATCTAAGTTGCGAGTTCCTAGGAAGTAGGTAGTATAGGTATCACCACTAGGACCATCACTAGTAAGCATAATAACCTTACCATTCTTATCTGTCTTCTTACTAACCATATCAAATGAAATCACACTAAAGCCAGAGACAACTTTAGTAGTTTGTAGATTAACAATAGGAGTATCACCACTATTCTTAACAGTAGCTAGAGCTATATTATCAGCACTACCTTCTTTATAAAGATCTTTGCCTACTATATCAGCAGCATTACCAGTGATAGCTAGGTAGTGGGTAGTGGCTTTGTTAGAATTAACACCATTAGTGCCTACGCCTTCAATGATGATTCTATCTGCTTTAGCACCAGCATCATTCTTAGCATTAGGATTCACATAGACTATGAAGTTCATAGATTTAGATGCATCTAAATTTGTAATTGTTAAAGTTTGGAAATGATCTCTAGCTGGAGTGTTTCCACCATTGTAAGCTTGACCTGATAGATTGATGGTGTTATTAGTCCCTGTTGATTCTAGTTTATTGATAGTAGTAGCTAGTTGAGCACTATTATTAGTAGCTAGACCTAAGGTAGAGTTTGATCCATCAAACTTCACATTATTAAAGCTATCTGGTTTGCCATCAGTGGCTTTAAACTCTAAGATAGCAGATTGATTTGTTCCTCCTATCTCAAGATTGATTTGCTTGTTATTTAGGGCTAGATTATCCACTGTTGTGCGTCCAGCATCTACTTTGAAGGTAGAAAAATTAGAGGTAGCCTTATCATCGTTAGATATACCTAGAGTTTTGATATGGCTATTATTTGTACCAGTGATTTCAAACATAGCTTTATTGCTATTGGTTGATTTAAGATTTAAAAATAGCCCACCACCACTAACAGAGTTAGCCTTAGCAGTGATCGCACTTGTAGCAGCATCTACTAAAAGCTCTTTATCCCCTTGATTTGCTCCACCATTAGCTTTGATATCACCATTTATGGTGAGATTAGTTTTTAGCACAAGGGCAGATTTGCTCTTATCAGAGCTTTTAAATTCCATTGATGAGATGGTATTACCATTGCCACCACTTAGGGTTGCATTACCAGAAGTGCTATTTTGACCATTAGCATTTGCAAGATCATCCACGATAATATGAGTTCTACCGCCATTTGTTGTTTCAATACCACCATTTAGGCTAAGCTCCCCTCTTTTTAACCTAATGTTTAAAGATTGATTAGCATCTACAGAGACTTTCTCTGTTATGCTAAGTTTAGAGTTTGTGCTATCTGCTAGTGATGGATCAAAAGTGTTATTTGTAGAGCCAGATTCTAAAGTCAAGGCTTTAATGGTGGTGCCACTACCATTAGCAGCTTTTATAGCTAAGTTTTTATTTTGACTACCTTCTTTAAAAGTGATTGTTAGATTCTGACCATTAGAACTAGTATTATCAATACTATTAATTGTAGTCTTATTGCCATTATGCTTGCTACCATCAATAAAGAGTGTAGCAGCAGAAGTGGCTTTGACTTGCTCTATTTGGTTTGTAGCACCTTGTAGGGTGAGGGTAGAAGTAACTGTGCTAGCAGCAGGATCGCTAGACTCCTTCATAGTAACTTCTGTATTTGTACCTGCACTAGCAACACCTAGTTCTATCATATTTTTACCACCACTATTTTGAGTGATATCACCTGTGATAGTACCTGATGCATCTTTATTAACAATAATATTAGTTGTTAGAATACCACCAGATCCACCATCAGTATATTCATTACTACCATCAGAGAGTATCTTGCCATTGAAGGTTCCATCTTTCCCTTTAAAGGTTAGGATGCTTTTTGTATTTGGTCCACCATAGCCTTCATTTCGATTATCTAGGCTTGTATCCATCACACCATTACCATTATCAAGATTGATAGTAGAGCCTTCATTTAGATTGATTTCATTACTAGCAAATCCTCTAGCTGTGATGCCACCCTTAGGCACGGAGAATGTACTACCATTACCATTAATAGCCTTATCATCAATGTTATTATCTATCCCAGAGCCAGTGATATTTAACGTGTTTTTCTTTTCTACATTGATGATATTTTTAGCTAGACTATTTGGTGCACCATAGTTATTACCCCAGTCTGGAGATGTGATAAGCTCGGCTAAGATACCACCTTCTATGGTATGGGTAGTAGCGGTATTATCGCTTGTGCCAAATGTAACAACATTTTGTCCACGATGAGTGATGGTTCCAGACTTACCACCACTAGCGATGATGCTACCTTTCATACTTCCTTTTTCAAAGGTTACAAAATTACCAGAATCTGCATTAAAGCCTACATTACCGGTACTATTTTCTGTACCAAAGGAGATGATACTCCCTTCTAATACTTTACCTTCACCTTTAAAGGTTATCTCTCTTTTAATGCCATCTTGACCACTTTCTATGCCTTTGATACTTCCTATCATCTTAGCTTTATCTTCAAACACTACTTTAAGTGATGGAGTATTGCCACCTTCTAGTGAGGCTGAATTAGTCTGGATATCTCCGTGTAATAATTCTTTGATGGTCACTGTGCCCATAAAGCTATTATTATTCCCGCTTACATTAATATTTCCATAGATATTATCTGCATCCATTTTGTATGTATTACTATCAGTTGCAGCCCCGGTACTAGCGATATATAAATCCCCATAAAGATCTTTAAGGTTATTTACCTCAATTGTTTTATTGGTGGTTTTACCAAAGTCGATGTGTAGATCGATCCTATTATTATTGCTTTCACCTAAAGAGCTTTTTTCAAAATCAGCTTTAATAGCACTAGCATCTTTGCCACCTTTGACGACAACATAGTTATTTGATTTATCATCACCAACACTTGAAGTTTCATGATCAGGGTCTAGTATCCATATCTGGCTAGCAGCATCACCATTGAAAAATAGATCTAGTCTATCTACTATGTATACCGGAGGAATACCATCAGGGTACTTTTCTTCAGTTGTAATAGTCCAAGTTTGACCATTGCCATCACTAGTATTACTCGATCTATACCATACTACTCTAAGAGGAAGAGAATCGCTCTTATCAGTCATATCATAAGGCGTATACCAATTTAGGTATTGATCTTGCATACCTTCAGTTGTGGTGATGCTTATTTTTGGACTTTCGCCTGGTAATACCAAGCTAAGAGAGCTTGCAATAAGTGGTTTAAAAAATGACTTTGAAGGAGTATTAGAGAGGTTTGAAGTATTAGAGTCTAAATACCCCCCCCCTGCTTAAAAGTGAAAGGTTTCATAAAGATTTCCTTTTAAAATAAATTTTGGATTCCTAAGATTTGGAGAATCTAAGAACAGATTGTAGATTAATTTTGCTGAAAAATTTCTAAGATCTAATAGAAAAATACCTTGAAATGGGTATGCTGGAGTTTGGTAAGAAGAAGGAGGAGAGTATAAATAATAATTTACAAAAAGTCGTTACAATGCGAAAAATTTAAAACACAAGGTGAGTTTATGAAAAAGTCCTATCTTTTTACTTCAGAATCTGTGACTGAAGGGCATCCTGATAAGATGGCTGATCAGATTAGTGATGCGGTGTTAGACTATATATTAGAGCGTGATAAAAAGGCGCGTGTAGCATGTGAGACACTTGTTAGCAATGGCTTTTGCGTGGTGGCTGGAGAGCTTAAGACAACAACTTATGTGCCTATCTCTGATATCGTGCGTGAGGTGGTGAGAGATATCGGTTATGATAATGCTGATTATGGTTTTGACTATAAGAGTGCGGGTGTGTTAAATGGAATTGGTGAGCAGAGTCCTGATATCAACCAAGGTGTGGATAGGGAGGATGGTGAGATAGGCGCTGGGGATCAGGGCTTGATGTTTGGCTATGCGTGCAGGGAGACAGATGTCTTGATGCCCCTGCCTATCTATCTTAGCCATCAGATCACTTCAAGTCTAGCTAGCAAAAGAAAAAGCAATGAGCTATCTTTCTTGCGTCCAGATGGCAAGGCTCAGGTTACTGTCGCTTATGAGGATGGCAAACCAAAGATGATAGATACAATCGTGATCTCTACTCAACATCATCCAGAGGTCAGCCAAGCACAGATCAAGGAAGCCTTGATAGAAGAGGTGGTAAAAAAGATATTGCCTAAAGAATATTTGCATGATAACATCAAATATCATATCAATCCTACAGGTAAATTTGTCATCGGTGGGCCACAGGGTGATGCTGGTCTTACAGGCAGGAAGATCATCGTAGATACTTATGGTGGTAGTTGTCCACATGGAGGAGGGGCCTTTAGCGGGAAGGACCCTAGTAAGGTAGATAGAAGCGCAGCCTATGCAGCACGATATGTAGCTAAGAATCTTGTGGCAGCTGGTGTGTGTGATAGGGCTAGCGTGCAGCTTTCTTATGCTATTGGCGTGGTAGAGCCTATTTCGATTTTTGTAGATACTCATGGTAGCTCAAAGTATGAGAGAGAGCGTATCGAGGCGTGTGTGCGTGAGGTATTTAAGCTCACTCCTAAAGGGATCATTGAAAGTCTTGATTTATTGCGACCTATTTATAGGAAAACCTCAAACTATGGGCACTTTGGGCGAGAGCTTCCAGAGTTTAGCTGGGAGAAGACAGATAAAATTGAAGCGATCAAGAGCTTTTTAGCATAAGGGGCTAGCAAAAATTATTCTCATTAAGCTTTCTTTTATGATAATAATGTATAATAAGCCCTAGGTTTTTGAAACCAAAAAAACATAAGGATAAGACAATGGCAGTAAAGATTACAGATATTTGTATTGCATGCGGTTCTTGCATCGATGAGTGCCCAGTAAGTGCGATCGTAGATGATGATGATAACCCAACTGGTGAGGGAATCTACTATGTATATTCAGATAAGTGCGTAGAGTGTGTAGGACATAATGATGCACCTGCATGCGCTAGTGCTTGCCCTACTGATGGCTGCATCGTATGGAGTGCAGAGGGTGCGACTAAACGTGATGAGATCGGTGCTGATCTTCGCGATGGTACTGTGCCAGTAGCTCAGTAAAACTTCTTCCTCTATGCCTTGGCATAGAGGCTTCTTCATTAATTCTTTTTATAAACGTTTGCTAAAATCTTAAAAATAAGTAAAATTATTGGATAAATCCTTAGATTCTTATTAAGGAGTTGATGTGATAAAGAGACTGAAGTATTTTAGTGAATTAGTCATGTTTGAACATACGATATTTTCTGCAGCCTTTAGTCTGATGGCATTGGTAGTGGCAGGTTTTTTGCTATGGGAGCAGGGAGTTAGCTTTAGACTATCAGGGGTTGTGAGTATAGTGGCTTTGAGTGCTTTGGCTTTGGTGAGTGCTAGAAACTTTGCTATGGGGATCAATCGCCTATGTGATCGTGATATAGATGCGCAAAATCCACGCACACTTAATCGTCCCAGTGTAGATGGCAGGATCTCTGTGATCTCTATGGTGCTTTTTTGCGCATTAAATGCAGTGATTTTTGTTGGCACTAGTTATTTTATCAATGATCTTGCCTTTAGATTATCTGTGCCATTTTTATTTATCCTTGGTATCTATTCTTTGTGTAAGCGTTTTTCTGTTTTAGCGCATTTTGTGCTTGGGGTATGCTTGGCTTTAGCACCCATTGCTGGAGGGATCGCTGTGCTTGGTGAGGTAGGGCTTTGGAGCGTGTATTTGGCTATTGGCGTGATGTTTTGGGTGGCTGGATTTGATTTATTATACTCTTTGCAAGATATTGAGTTTGATAGAAAAAGGGGATTATTTTCTGTGCCAGCACGTTTTGGTGAGCAGGTCACTTTGTGGATTTCTAGATTCTCTCATGTTTTGGCGGTGATATTTTGGGGATTGTTTTTATACCAGATAGAAGCTGGTATTTTTGGTGTGCTTGGGCTGGTGGTATCTTGTATTATGCTTTGTTATGAGCAGTATTTAGTGGCCAGGGATTTTAAAAATATCCCTAAAGCCTTTTTTGTAACTAATGGATATTTGGGATTTATATTTTTGATTTTTATAGTTCTTGATGTGATAGTGAGGATTTATCATGCACCCGTTAGCTGATTTTTGTATGCAAAATAATATGCCTACTCGTGTGGTAGAAGTAGGCTTAGAT
Source organism: uncultured Helicobacter sp. (assembly GCA_949298825.1). Classification (GTDB taxonomy): domain Bacteria; phylum Campylobacterota; class Campylobacteria; order Campylobacterales; family Helicobacteraceae; genus Helicobacter_H. The sequence goes on along the minus strand of CASFYB010000007.1, from coordinate 60,364 downwards.
GTGGAGTTTAGTCTGGATGATGGAAGGGTTAATTTTAAAGATGAGTATGAGAATCTAGGCTATGGTGGGGAGAGTTTGAAGCGGTTTTTTGAGGACTTAGAGCATAGGGATAGGGGTGAGAATACTGTAGTGCTAGAGCTTTTGTTTGAAATGTATAAAAAAATTTTGAGCATAGAGCAGAGATTAGCACAAGATAAACCTGCTTTAATACCACTAGATAAAAAGGATAGGATCATGGCGATTGGACATGGGATGTTATGGCTTGGTAATGGTGGTTTTAGCGTGGGTGAAAAATATTACTTACGTTTTGTTTTGCCAAGTTTTTCTGATAAAATTACAGCAGTTTTTGCTGAGGCTTTAAGCGCAAATGTATTGCGTATTATCATGATGAATCCAAAGGATACACAAGAATTTGATCTCTTTATTGCGACAAGAGAGATGGAGCAGATACGCCATAATAGGGAGCATACAGAAAAGAAATAGGAGTGGTTTATGAGCGATGAGATGATGGGATGTTTTTCTCTTATAGCTATAAGCATAGTGATCGCATTATTTGCAGTTTTTCGCAGTTTTAGTAATGCTAAGAAAATACAATATTTAGAAGAATCTATTGAAGGGATCAACACCCAGCTTCATCAGATACAAAAAGAACTTCAAGGCGCTATGTCTCATCAGAAATTTATTGAAAATAATGCCCAAGAGGGTATTGCAGAAAATATTAATAGCTTTTATCGTGAGTTTAAAGAGATTAGAGAGATGATTAAAAGTGATAGAAACTATTTTGAAGAAAAGATGATCAAGCTAGATAATCGTGTGCGTGATTTTGGACATTTAAGTGGGATGAATGATGTTGATGAGAAGCGTATCATCTCACTGTTTAAAGAAGGCTGGAGTGTTGATTCTATTGCTAAGGAATTGCGCATTGGCCGCGGAGAAGTAGAGTTTACTTTAAAGATTGCTGATATTTAAAGCTGGCATTTGAAGATCATAGAGTTTTTCCCCCCACCATTGCGATGCAGCTATCTTGATGATAGACAGGCAAGTTTTAGGTATTTTTTAGTAAATGATTGTGAAGCGTATTTTTATAAAGGGCTTTTAGAGCGTGGGTATAGACGATTTGGGGAATATTTTTTTGTCCCTGTTTGCAAGGGTTGTGATGCTTGTAAGACTATTCGCCAGGTTGTTGGTAGCTTTAAGATGACTAGATCACATAAACGCGTGCTTAATAAAAATGCCAATACTAGGATTTTGCTTGCTAGACCTAGTATTAGCGAGGCTAAATTAGAACTTTATGATAGATATCATTTTAAGATGCGCACCCTAAAAGGGTGGCGATATGAGCAGGTGAGTCCAGAGTATTATCATGAGACTTTTATAGAGGGGATGAGAGATTTTGGCTATGAGCTTTGTTATTATGTTGAAGAGAGGCTTGTGGGAGTGGGGTATGTAGATATTTTAAATGATTGTATAAGTGCTATTTATTTTTTCTATGATCATGAGTTTTCGCATTTAAGTCCTGGAGTATTTAATATATTGGTGCAATTAGAGATAGCCAAAAGTCGTAATATCCCTTATTTTTATCCTGGATATTGGATCAAAGATCATCATTCTCTTGGCTATAAGTCCCGTTTCAAGCCATTTGAGGTTTTATGTGGAAGTCCGGATTTGTTTGATAGTATTAAATATATATTAGAGGAGGAAAAATGACAAATCTTATTTCTAGGTTATTTGGTAAATTTGCCAGCCATAAATTTGCAAGGTGGTTTCAAAATATTATCAATAGAACTTATGTAAGTATGTTTAAGATTGATCTAAGCGAGTTTGCACCAGTGCAGACTTATGCTAGTTTAAATGATCTTTTTACTAGGGCATTATCAAAGCCACGAAGCTTTAATGCAGAATCTAATGTGATGATTTCACCTACTGATTCTATGATTATGGCTTTTGGGAGTGTGGATAGGGATTTAGCCTTGCAGATTAAGGGGATGGAATATAGTGTATCTGAGCTTTTAGGTGGGGAGAGGCTTAATTCAAGCTATAGCTTTATTAATTTTTATCTTTCACCAAGGGATTATCATCGCTATCATGCACCTTGTGATATGGAGATTTTTGAAGTGCGTTATTTTGGCGGGGAGCTTTTAGCGGTTAATAAGCCTTCTTTATTGAGAAATAAGAATCTATTTGTGCGAAATGAGCGGGTTGTAGTATGTGCAAAAGATAAAAATGGAGCAAACCTTTACTTTGTTGCCATTGGGGCATTAAATGTGGGTAAAATGCTTTTGCATTTCGAGCCTAGAATCCAAACTAATGCCCACCCTAATCAAAAGTGTAAATTTAGCTATGCACAGAGCATTAGAATAAAAAAGGGTGAAGAGTTGGGAATGTTTATGATGGGAAGTACAGTAGTTTTATTTGCTAAGGATATTAACCCAGAGCTTGTAGTTGAGCAAAAGGTTAGTTATGGAGATAGTATCGCGACATTTTAAGACTTTGAGGGTGCTATGAGTATCAAAGATGACATTAAGGCATTATTAAAGAAACATAATGCACTTTTGGTGGCGCATTTTTATCAAAAAGATTCTGTAGTGGAGCTTGCAGAGTTTTGCGGAGATAGTTTGGAGCTAGCTAAAAAAGCCTCTTTAGATGAGCGTTCTTTGGTGGTGTTTTGTGGGGTTGGATTTATGGGGGAGAGTGTGAAAATCCTAGCGCCAAATAAACGGGTAATCATGCCAAAGATTTCATGCTGCTCTATGGCTAGAATGGTTAGTAGTGAATATTTTGACAGGTCAGTTGAGATTTTAAAAGAGTATGGGATAGAGGATTTTATACCCATTACTTATATCAACTCAAATGCCGAAGTCAAGGCGAAAGTGGGGGCTTTGGATGGGCTTGTATGTACTAGCTCTAATGCAAAAAAGATCTTAGAGCATGTGCTTAAAAAAGGCAAAAAGGTCTTTTTCTTGCCTGATTATTGCCTTGGATTGAATATGGCTAAGCAGTTTGGCTTAAGTGCAGCAGTGCTTGGGGTAGATAGCAAAGAGGATATATGCAAGGCAGATATGATTTGTTACAATGGGTTTTGTTCGGTTCATCAGCTTTTTAGCATTGAGGATATTGAGTTTTATAGGGAGCGTTATGAGGGGATCAAGATAGCTGTGCATCCAGAGTGTAAGCCAGAAGTAGTGGAGCTAGCAGATTTTGTGGGCAGTACTAGTCAGATTATTGCTTATGTAAAGGGGCTAGATCCATCTCAGGCCGTGGCAGTAGGCACGGAGTATAATCTAGTAAATCGCTTGCGACCTCCTTATAATGGAGAGAATAATACTTTTATCCTTTCTTCTACTATCCCAGAATGCCCCACGATGAATGAAACAACACCAGAGGATATTTATAAGCTTTTAAAGAGTTTTGATTCTGGGCGAGTGGCTAATGAGATCATTTTAGATGAAGGGATTATAAAAGATGCTAGAAAAGCATTGCTTGGTATGATGGAGCTCTCATGAATATAGATAGATTTTTAGATTTACTTTGTACAGAGGATATTGGCAGGGGAGATTTGTTTGAGGGCTTAGTCAGTCAAGATTTTAAGGTTAGAGCAGTGATTAAAGCTAAAGAGGATGGGGTGCTTTCAGGGCTTTTATACGCAAGGCGTTTGTGCGAAAGATATGGGGTTGAGATTTGTTTTTGCAAGGAAGATTCCCAGAGTTTTAAGGCTTCAGAGGTTTTGCTTGAGCTATCAGGGTTGTATTCTGTGATTTTAAAGCTAGAGCGTTGTTTGTTAAATTTATTGCAGCATTCAAGCGGGATAGCCACTCTGACTTATTCTTATATAGAGATTTTAAAATCTGCCAAGCTAGAAACAGCGCTGCTTGATACAAGAAAGACACGCCCTATTTTACGTGTATTTGAAAAATACTCTGTGAGAAATGGAGGAGGGAGGAATCACCGCTTAGGCTTAGATGATGCTTTGATGCTAAAAGATACGCATCTAAAATATATCCCTTCTCATAGCCTCAAAGACTTTTTAAAAAAGGCACGTACACGCATCCCTTGGACAAGTAAGATTGAGATTGAGAGTGAGAGTGTGGAGTTTGCTAAAGTGGCAATGGAGTGTGGAGCGGATATAGTGATGTGTGATAATATGGATCTTGATTCTATTAGATTGGTAGTAGAACATCGCAATGCCCACTATCAGCATATCCTTTTAGAAGCTAGCGGGAATATCACTAAGGATAATCTATTGGAGGTAGCTAAGAGTGGAGTGGATGCGATCAGCTCTGGTGCCCTTATCCACCAGGCTAGATGGGTGGATATGCATATGAAGCTGCTTTAAATAGTGCTTTCTATCATTTCACAAAGACAATGAATAATAAAAATATGCATCTCTTGGATCCTTGGGGTATCCTTGCTTGGTGCAATAAGGTTTAAATCAGCAATTTCTTTCATCTTGCCCCCATCTCTTCCGCTTAGAGCGATAGTCTTGCAACCGATCTCTTTTGCTTTTTGCATAGCAAGGATGATGTTTTGAGAGTTACCGCTTGTAGAGATTCCAAAAAGGATATCGCCAGGTCTGGCTAGGGCTAGGGTTTGACGAGAAAATACATAATCATAGCCATAATCATTGCCAATTGCAGTGAGTGCAGAGGTATCTGTGCTTAGGGCTATGGCTGCAAGGGCTTTTCTCTCGCGCTTATATCGCCCTGTGAGTTCAGCAGCAAAATGCTGGGAATCAGCAGCACTTCCGCCATTACCACAAATCAAGATTTTGCCATCATTTTTAAGACAAGAAGAGATCATCTCATAAGATGAAATAATCTGTGGAAAAAGCTCATGCATTGCCTGGGCTGCTTGGATGTGATTATTTAGTTCGCTTTGCAATAAATTTAACATGATTGCTCCTTTAGCTTGTGGATTTTCTGGATGATATTTGTGCTAGATCGCCCTTCTAGGAAGTCAATCAATCTCACTTCTTTGGCAAACTCAGCTCCAGCAATCTCTTTACCCTTATAATCGGCTCCTTTAACCAATATGTCAGGTTTGATAAGGGAGATGAGATCTTTTGGTGTCTCATCTTCAAAGATAATGACATAATCTATGCAGGCTAGTGCTAGTAAGATCTTAGCGCGATCTTGCTCATTATTAATAGGGCGAGTTTCTCCCTTTAGTTTAGCTACAGAGCTATCGCTATTAAGCCCTATAATAAGCACATCACCAAGTTTTTTGGCTTTTTGTAGGTATTGTATGTGTCCAAGATGGAGGATATCAAAGCAGCCATTGCTAAAAATAATGCGTTTATTTTCAGATCTTAGATTTGCAATAAGGCTTAAGATCTCATCTTTTTGGGTGCTTTGTAGGATATTTGTATTTTTATATTTATTGATTTGGTTTTGATTTAAGAAGGCATTGATTTCTTCATGTGTGGCTGTGGCACTTCCTACTTTCCCCACTACCACAGCAGCAGCGCCATTGGCAAACTCACAGGCTTCAATGATATTACTACCTTGAGCTAGTTTATAGGCTAGGGCAGCAATGACGCTATCTCCAGCACCTGTGACATCATAGACTTCTTTGGCAATAGTTGGAATCTTATGCATATGGGTAGAATCTAAAACCCCAATACCATCTTCACTCAATGTAATAAGGGCAATTTGCAAGGAGTAGTCTTTTTGCATTTTTTTAAGGGCAGATTCTAGACTTTGATCATCCTTGATATTAATACCTGTAGCATCCATGGCTTCTTTTTTGTTTGGCGTGAGTAGTGTGGCATGGGTGTATTTGCTATAGTCTTTGCCTTTTGGATCACATAAGATGGGTTTATTGCTTTCTCTAGCATAAGTGATTAGCGCGCGTGTAAGGCTTGGAGTAAGCAAGCCTTTATCATAATCAGATAGGATGATCGCATCATATTTAGTGATGCAGTTTTGCAGTGTTTCTAAGATTTCTGCTTCTAGGGCTATGGATATACTCTCTCTCTTCTCTTTATCCACACGCAAGGCCTGTTGAGATGAGATCAAGATTCTTGTTTTTTGAGTGGTGGGGCGAGTGGGATCTTGAAAAATATATTGAATATCAACCCCTTGTTTATTAAGCTCATTAACCATCCAATCACCCATAGAATCTCTACCAATTACTCCACATAAACTTACTTCTGCATTAAGCGAGATGAGATTGTTAGCCACATTGCAAGCCCCACCTAAGCGGTTGTTTTCTTCTTTCACATCAACAACTGGCACGGGAGCTTCTGGAGAGATGCGCGAGCTATTCCCCCAAATGTAGTGATCTACCATCAAATCGCCAATAACAAGAATCTTTGGTGCTTGCATATTATGTCCTTTATTTAGATTCCTCAAAATGTGCTTTGATCTCATGCATATAGCTGGCAATACCTTCTTCTAGCTCAAAGCTTGGGTTGTAGTTTAGATCAGCTTTTATGCCAGATAAATCAGCCTCTGTATGAGTTTGGAAAAAGGTATAGGGATTTTTTATATATTCTACTTCAAAATCACCCAAATGATTTTTTAGCGCATTGATAATATCATTGAAGCTTCTAGCCCTCCCAGAGCCGACATTATATATACCACCTTTGGTAGCGTGAATGCAGAGGGTGCAAGCTTGAATAACATCTTTGATATAGACAAAATCGCGTTTTTGCTCACCAAATTCAAAAAGTCGTACTTTTTTCTCTCTCAATACTTGCAAACCTAGCTGCAAAATCATAGATGCTGTTTTGCCCTTATAAAACTCCCTTTCTCCATAAACATTAAAAAAGCGCAAGCCTATAATGGGTAGATGAGGGTTTTTATCTAATATTTTTCTAGTGCTCATATCCATCATGAGTTTAGAAAATCCATATACATTTTCTGGCTTTTCACCACTGCCAATTTTATTTGGCGCACTTGTATTTCCATAGGTCCCAGCTGATGAGGCATAGATCATTTTTGCATTTTTTTCTAGGCAAATATCTAAGAGATCTAAAAATGCAAGGTGATTGGTTTGCATCACAAGCTTTTGATCCATCACTGTAGTATCAGAGATGGCTGCCATATGATACATTACATCAAAGTCTATTGCTTTGAGTTTAGCTATATCAGAAGGGTTGTTGATATCGCCAGTAATGATCTCTCCTTTAAAGCCAATAAGGTTTTTAAAATGGCCTAATGAGGTTGGATTCCCACTAGGGAAGGTTGAGTTATCTCTAAATTTATCAAAAACAATAATGCGATAATCAGGATGGTTTTCTTGAAAATAAAATGCAAGATTGCTCCCTATAAAGCCAGCTCCTCCAGTAATGATGATGGTTTGGTTTTTCATATTGAGCCTCCTATTTGTAAATTGTTGTCATAAGATCTGGGATTTGTTTTAGGGTTTGGACTTGGTAAAGATCGCTAATAGGGATGCTTGGCTCTTCAGTTTGTGAGCCTTGGAGTAGTATTTTGTATTTTATACCTGCGTGTTGGGCTGATTCTACATCGCGCATTCTATCCCCTATAAGGATGCTTTGATCAAGACTGATTTTATAGTCTCTTATAGCCTTTTGTATCATGCCTGGTTTTGGCTTGCGGCATAGGCAGTCATCATCTGGATGATGAGGGCAAAAATAGATTCCATTAAAGTTAAAACCTAGCTCTTTTTTAATCTCTCTTTGCATATATTCACTTAGGGTCAAAAAGTCATCTTCTGTGTAATATCCCATGCCAATGCCAGATTGGTTAGTGACAAGAAATAAAAGGTAATTTTGCTTTTTAAAAAACTCTAATAGCTCAAAAATACCATCCATGAAAATAAAATCTTCTTGTTGATAAACATAGCCAAAATCTCGATTGACTACACCATCTCTATCAAAAAATACAGCTTTCATTATCCTAGTCCTCCTTGGGGTGATGGTCACAGTAGTTATGCTCCATATGTTGATGATGTTGTGTATGGGTTGTTTGATTGTGTAATTTTGACATACCCTTATAAATATTTAGCCCACCAAGTGCTAGCATCCCTAGGGCTCCTAAATAGAAAAAAAGCTTTCTAGGGATAAGGCTAGCTCCAAAGGCTAGTAAAAACATCGGGATGGCTGTGCCTATCCCAAAACAAAGCATGATTAATGGGCCTTGTATGAGGCTATTTGTGCCCAGTGATAACCCTAAAAAATAATACACCATACCACATGGCAAGAGACCATTTAAGATCCCTAAAGCATAGCTGGCTAGTTTGTGATTAGAGCGTAGGATGGAGCTAAAGGCATGATGGTAGATTTTTAGGTTTGCAATATTGGGCTCAAGATAGGCAATAATGCGTGGGAAAAAAGCATAGCAAAAGCTAAAAAGACAAAGCAAGATACCAAGAATAATAAGCATATAGCCACTGGCCTTGGCATTTATTTTAAAGCTAAAAAGACTAGCTATAAAACCTAGGGTTATGTAGGTTGTGATTCTACCTAGATTATAGAGTAGATGAGAGGGTAGGGCTCTATGGGCTTGAGCTAAGACGATCCCTCCACACATACCAATACAGTGGCTAAAGCCCATAAAAAATGCGCTAAGAAATACGCCAAAATAGGTAATATGCTCGCTATTTAACATCATTATAAGTCCCCACTATCTAAAGTTTTTAGCATCATTTCTTGAGCTTTTTTGATGCTTTGAGTTTTGAGATCATTTTCTAGCTCTCTTGCCTTTTGTTCACTTGTTTGACTGCTAGAATCTGTATTTTTAGATTCTGGTTTAGTGGGCTTTTTGATGGGGGCATTTGGCTTTGGCTTTTCTAGTGGTAGTGCTTCAAGGTCATTTTGCTTATTGGCATTTTTTTTAGAAGGTAGACTCATGGGCGAGCTGATGCCTTTTGGCATCTTGACAAATACATCTTCATAGTTTTCACCACCCATAGAGTGCTTGATATAGACTTCGCCAGTTAGTGTATTGTATAAATAGGTATTATCCTTATCAGCAAACATTTGCCAGTCTGCTAAAGCTATATAGCTAAAGGAAAGAAAAATAAGGGGAAATGAAATTCTCATGACTTTTCTCCTAGAATGATTTGCCTAGATTCTATAATTTGGCGTATAGCCATCTCCATGCCTCTAAATATCAAGGCTTCATCATAGATACTCTGCTCAAAAAATTGACAAAAATGCTTCCCATCTCCACCCGTAAAAATAATACGTTTTTGGCCTGATACTTTTTTAATAAGCTCGATAATGCTTTCAAATATCCCATAGCTAATAGCTTCTTGAGTGTTTTTTGGTAGATCTTTGGGCGGATTAAAAAGCAGAGGTTTATGCAAGACTTTTGAAATCTTGGCATAGGCATCCATATAGGAAAAAAGCCCAGGTAGGATGTAGCCGCCAAGATGCTTGCCATCCTCCATCACATCGATTGTAATAGCGCTCCCAGCATCTATGATCACTCCATCCTTGATGCTAAGACAAGCAGCGCGTCTATCTGCGCCAAGGCCTTGATATTGAGTGGGGATTTGAATATGCTCTGAAATATTGAGAGTTTTGTTACATAGGGATAATAGCTTGCTTTCATTGGCTTTAGAAACGCTGATATAGCAGATATTACCAAGGCTTTGGATAAATTTTTTATCCAGGTTATCTGCCTTTTGTTTGCAGATAAGAGTTGGGGTTTTGAAGTGGAGATAAGTATTGCCAATATCACAAAGAGTCATTTTTGCCAGTCTTTAGAAAAATCCAAATAGTATTTATCATAATATACTCTATGATCGTCATAAAAGACAATCTTATGATTTATAATTTTCCCTAAGATACTGCGCAATGTGTAGACCTCATATTGGAAGCTTTGGAGATCTAGCACGATTAGATATCCTAGCCTTTCCATAGTAAAGAGCTTGCCATCTACAATGATGATCCCGCTAAATAATGCATAAGGTAATTCCACTTCATTGAGAGTGCGCATCGTAAGATCAAGCTGCACAATCTTCCCATCTAGAGTGAGGATATAAATAGAATCCTTATTGACCTTAATATCTCTAATACTTGCACTATATTCATACTGATGGCCATTATTTAGAGCTATTACTTTTTTGGTGGTTGCTGCAATTAGAGTATCATTGACTTTTTCTAAATAGATAATGTTGCTAAAAAATTGTTCAGAGTTGACAATGATAACACGTTCGACCTTGAAGGTTTTAAGACTTACTAGAGAGATCTGCCCATCTAATGTAGGGAAGACAACACTGGTATCTAAAAATAATGGCTGAGCAATCAGAGAATCAACAGCAATCACTTGTGCCCCACGTTCAGTGATCTTAGATTCTCCAGTATTAATATCTAGTACACCATAGGTATTATCTCGCAAGACAAAGGCTAGAAAATTATCCTTAATATTTCCTGCTACGATGCAAGTAGAGAGCGAAAAGCTTTTAGATTCTTGGGTATTTTTATTGATGATCTCGACACTTTGACAGTCATTGGCAATAATGTAATAAAGATCAGTCTCATTGATAAAGCGAGCATGTTCTTTAAGTTTTAATAGGGTCTGTCCATTTTGAGAAAATACCTCACCATTTTTTAAAATGGCGCTTGTGCGAGTGGTGCTTTTAAGTGGACTTTTTAAAAAGTGATTAAAAGTGATTGAGCCATCAATATGGGGTGGCTTGAAGTCTTTGCGTTGAGAACAGCCTGTAATTAGCACAAGCAGGAGGATAAAAAGATAGATAGGACGCATCACTGGTTTTTCTCTTTTGCTGGAGTTTGTGCACCATAGTGGGATAGAAGCTTGCTTAGCTCTTTGATGCTAGAGTTTTGAGGTATGGCTTGCAAAATCTCTTGTGCCTGTGCTATTTTTTTATCTTGGATGAGTAAAAAAGCCTGTTCAAACTTAGCCAAATCGCCAAACTGTCCATTAATAAGGCCTAATTTATTAATATCTTTTTTTAGCATAGCATTTTGATATTTTGCAAACTCAGCAATAAAGCTATTTTTAGAGTTTGATAACTTTTGAAGTGCTTCTTCATCGCCATTTTGCACAGCCTTTCTTAAACGTAGGAATTCTGCTAGGTTGGGCGCTTTTTTCTCTAATTGCTCAAAAAGCTCTGGAGTATCTTGTTGTTGTAGTTGAGCATAGATTTTGGAGGCTTGTTGTGCATTTTTTTCTTCTAGCATATCTTTGATGCTTGTATATATCCATAGGATAAGAAGGATGGCAACAATCCCTATAAAAATCCATTTGTAGCGATAAAAGATCCTTTCTATTTTAAAAGCACTCTCAAAGATTTTTTCATCACTTTTGAATTCTTCTTTTATGGTTTCTAGATTCTGTTTGATACTCAAGTCTTGCTCCTTTAAAGATTATACGCCACTGCTGCCAAAGCCCTTGTTGCCACGTTCAGTATCATTAAGGGCTTGTGTGATTTGAAACTCTGCAATCTCAACTTTAGCCACTACACCTTGAGCGATGCGATCATGCTTTTTAACCTCAAAGTCATTATTAGAATGATTGATTAAGATAATCATGATTTCACCACGATAGTCCCAATCAATGGTCCCTGGGGAGTTTAGCACGGTAATTTGCTGTTTGAGAGCTAGACCGCTTCTTGGTCGGATTTGGAGCTCATAGCCAGATTCTAGCTCCATAGACAGGCCAGTTTTTATAAGTTTGCTTTGATGGGCAGGGATGATCGCATCTTCAATCGCACATAGATCAAATCCTGCTGCCCCACTGCTTTGGTAGGCTGGGATGATCGCATCGGGGTGTAGAGTTTTGATTTTTATTACCATTGATTTGTCCTAAAAAGTGATTTCTTGATAGCTAATCTCTAAGATCTCAAAGTCAGTTTCTCCGCTAGGTAGAGTGATGCTAACTTCATCGCCCACACTTTTGCCAATAAGACTTTTTGCAATCGGTGAGCCAAAGGAGATAAGGCCACGAGAAGGATCACTCTCAATACTTCCTACGATGGTGTAGCTAAAGGTTTTGTCATTATCAAGATTGAGAATCTTAACTGTGCTGCCAAAGCTGACTTTTTGATGCTCTAAGCTAGAAGGATCAATAACTTGCGCGTTAGCCAGCATTAAGGAAAGCTCATTGATTCTAGCTTCTATGAAAAGCTGCTTTTCTTTGGCTGCGTGATATTCTGCATTCTCTTTTAAATCCCCATGAGATCTGGCAATATCAATCTCTTTAACAATATTTGGGCGCTCAACTTCTTTAAGATTTTTGAGTTCAGAAGTCAGCTTTTCATAGCCATATTGTGTGATTGGCTCTTTCATAGATATCTCCTTGAAAATTTGATTATTATACTTTAAAAAAGCAATGAATTAATTTTTGTACTTAAGGATGCATTTGGCTACATTCTGTGCGCTTCCATGGGCTAGATATTTTTTTAGTAAACCAGCCTCTTTAAAAAAGCCTTCTTGGTCTATTTGCTCATAGGCTTTAATAAGATTATGGATATTGCATTCTTTTTGTATAAGCTCTAGGTGCAAGCGTTTTTGGCCATATCCTGGTGCTTCGTGATTGAGTGCTTGATAAAAAATATTGGCCAGACCGATGCAATTAAGCTTAATAATGCGAGATAAGATGGCATAATCTAAATCCCCAGTAATATAGGCTAGTACAAAAGGGATCCCAATAATAGCAGCCTCTAGGGTAGCTGTGCCACTACAGATAAAGGCAAATTCTCCTTTTAAAAGGGCGTTTCTAGCATCAAAGCTAATCTCAAATAAACCAAGCTCTTCTCCATAAATCTCATTAAGATCTTGATCTTTAAAAATTTCAGGCACGACTAGAATCTTCTTTTTGTCTTTAAAATAGTCTCTAGCTAATGTGCAAAATAATGGAAATAAGCGTGAGATCTCCCCGCGTCTAGAACCTGGCATAAAGATGATTCCATCACCATGTGTATTTGTCTTAAACTGTGTGATAGAATCAAGCAAGGGATGGCCAACATAGTGGGCTTTATTTTTATAAAAATTTAGCTCAAAAGGCAGGATGGCCAAAAGCTCATCAAAGATTTTTTCGATTTTTTTGGCCCTATAGCTTTTCCATGCCCAAACTTGAGGCAAGATGTAGTATAAAAGCTTAAGATTTGGGAAATTCCTTTTTATCTTTTTGGCTAGCGGGATATGAAAAGATGAGGAATCTAAAAATAATGCAAGATTGGCTTTTTTGGCTAGCTTTAGCATCTCTTTTCTAGCTTTAAGTAGAAAGCCAAACTTTTTTAACACATCGCTAAACCCCATCACAGAAAAGTCTTTAGGGCTATAAAGGGGGATGCCCGTGATATTTTCTAACCCTTCTAATAAGGATGCATCAAATACGCCAGATAGGATGATTTTGGGACAATTTGGCAGAGAATCTAGGGTTTTTATTAAAAGCTTTAGATGGTTGCTAGAGCTTGGCTCAAGTGCACTGACTAATAGATGGGTAGCAGGTTTTATGCTTTGTTTATTCATTTTTCTTTTTTGGTTTTATCTTGGGATTTTGCAGTTTGTTTTTTATTGGATTTGAGTGCATTTTCTTCGCGCTCTTTAATAGCAATTTCGCTATATAGATCTCTTAGTTCGATTTTTAACTGAGAGTTGCTAAGCTCAAATTCTGCGATTTTATCGCGCAAGATTCTATTTTCTTTCAGTGCTACTCGGTATTTATTAAATACTTCAGAATCATATACATGACGCACGGATTTAAGCAGTTTGATCTCTCCATTTTCATCAAAAACCTCTATGCTTTTTAAAGAGCTAGGCAAAATCTCTTTTTGACTGGCTTTTAGATTCTCTTTTTGTTCTTCTAAGGTTTTGATTTGAGCCTTGATTTTGGTTTTTGTTTTTTTCTCTTCAAGTAAGGCTATGCTGTTTTTTTGTGCTTCTATTTGTTTATGCAGCGATTCTAGCTCTTGCTTGCCTTCTGTGATTTGTGCGCGCACCTTAGCTAGTAGCTCCTGGCTTTTTTCTAGCTCGTCGCGATATTCATTTGTATCTTTGATGAATTTTTGCCTCTCAGCTTCAAAGAGTTTGAATATTTCCCAACTCTCTTTAATGTCAATTAGCTTTTGAAAAAGAATATTAAAATCCTTCAAATCATCCCTCCTTAAGCTCCAAACTTAATAAAAGCATTTCATTTCCTCTAATGATATCTAAGTTTGTATTTTGACATTTTGGACAGATGCCATAATTTAGATTCTCTGGCTCAAACTCATGAGCACAGGCCTTGCATTTTAGGGCTATTTTTTCATCTTTGATTTCTAGTTCGGCATTTTTGCAAATATCACTCTCCTCTCTAAAACCTTCAAAAGCGCTAAGAAAAAGACTTTTATCCATGCCGGCACGCTCGCCAATAGAGATGATGATTTTGCTCACTTCTTTGGAATTGTGCTTTCTGGCATTTTCTTCGCATAGCTCGATAAGTGAGGCGACTACAGAGTATTCATGCATAGTATTTCCTTATTTTTTAAAAATAGTTTTAAGATAGACAACAGGGATGGTCTGGGCGATATTGATCTGCTTATAAATATCATCAATGCCTTTGATCTGACATAGCTCGGCTAGCTCTGTACCCTTCCCGAAAAAAGAGCAGTACTGCTTGAGTGTATCAAGCCAGTTAAGCTCTTTAATATTTGTATTTTTCATTTCATAAAAATAGCTAATTTGAAAGACATTATCTAGACGTTTTTTCCAACGTTTAATGGATAGAAACTCACTAAGGGTGCTATAAGCTTCTTGAGTGTTGCCATCCTGGGCAAAAGCCATAGCTTTGTTGAATGCAGATAGGACATGTGATTCCATTTCTAGGTAGGGGGTAGAGGAGATGAGTGCTGGGATGGTATCTAAGATCGCATAGCATTGTGTATAGGAGCGATCTTTTGCAGCTTTGATAAAGTCATTTAGGCCATTATAAAGCTCTTTTAGGGCATTTGCATCTTCGCTGAAGTCTTGCAAGTTTGCAAGCTCATTAAGAGTGGATTCTAGATTGGGGCTGGGATTGTTTAGGATTTCTTGCTGCAGGGAAATAAGCATCTCTTCATAGTGATTGAGTGTGAATTTATAGGCTTTAGTGATTTTTAAAAATGGATATTCTTGTGCCATCATATAGACAGCCTTATAGTCTTGATTTTTTAGGGCATTTTGAATGTTGCTATATTGTGTAAAGTTTTCTAATAAAAGATTGATCCGCTCTTTTTTGCCAGTGATTTTTTCAAAGGGTTGTAGAAGTTTTTTGGCACGATAGATTTGATTCTCATAATCTTGCTCTAGCATTTTTTTTGCAGAGTTGAGTATTTTTTCAAAGTAATCTTCAAGGTTTTGATATTCTATCAGGCTTTTTATAGCGGGCTTTTTTTCTGCGATTTTATAGGCATCTTGATATTTAGAATGCTCGATAGCTTGGAGGAACTCGCTGACTGTTTTATTATTTTCTAAAAGTACGCCAAATTCTGCATCAATATTGGGGTCTTCTAAATAGGGCTTAGCAGCAATAATGGCTTGTTCGGCCTGATTTTTTACAAAGAGCTGCATAATATCAGGACGGATTTTTCTCCAGGTTTCTTGCCTGGCTTTTGTATAGCCATCTTCTAGTTTGAGAAAAATATTTTCCTCTTCTGCTAGGAGCTTAGCTTTTTGAAAATCCCCCTGCTTTAAGAGAGTATTAAACTCATCTTTTTGATGTTCTAAGAAGATTAAAATAACTTTGCCATTAATAAAACATATACACAAATATCTACCGACATTAGCTAGATTGCTCACTCCATTTTCTGGCAAAGAAAGGGTGATGATAGGCTGTTGGTTGTTAAGCGAGATGATCCAAAGTTTATCATCTCTGCTAGCCACATAGATATAGCGAGCATTTTTGCTCAAAAGGCAGCACTGCAGCCAAGATTCAGCGAGTTTTTGCGTGGTGTGTGTTTTTGTCAAAAAATTATAAAAGCCTATCTCACCTTCATTGCAGATATAAAATAAACTATAATCATCATTATAAAAAACAATATCCATGCATACACTAGGGGTATCTAACTCTAGGATAAAATCAAAAGTATGAAGATCATAAACAAGAATCTTTTTTTCATAGGTGCCAAAGGCTAAATAGCGATTTTTGCTATCAAAACGTAGACAAGAAATATAATCAGGTTGTATGGGGCATAGTGCATGAAATTTCAAGTCCTGTGTGTTGTAGATATAAACACGACCATCCTCTCCCCCGCTAGCTACAAGAGTAGAATCATCGCTAAAAGCAGCTGCTGAAATATCTAGCTTATGCCAGCGGGTAGATCCTATGAGCTCTAAGGTGTTATTTTTAATGCAATAGAGTTTGCACTCTCTATCGCCCGTAGATAAGAAAGCATAGCCATCTTTAGAAGTGCTAGCAGCTTTGGAATAAATATGATGGGGGGTTGGGTTTTTGCTTAGACGTTTGCCAAGGATGAGCTGACGATCATCTACAGAGTAGAGAAATAGCCCATAGGCATTATCTTCAAATAATATATGTTTTCCATCAAAACTCATGTCTAAAACATTATTAAGAAGCTTGATTTGATAGTCAATCTTATACATGCAAATGCCCTGTTTATTTCATTCAATCTTAACACTTTTTCTTTTGTTGCCCTTCTAGATGAATTATAGGCTAAAATTTTAAAAAAGTTGGGACCTTAATAATGAATCGATATAAAACTAAACAAATTCAAATTGGTGGGGTGAAAATCGGTGGAGATGCGCCCATTTCAGTGCAGAGTATGACTTTTAGTAAAACCAGAGATGTAGGGGCTACTTTAGAGCAAATTAGGCGATTGCATTTTGTGGGAGCTGATTTGGTGCGCGTAGCAGTCAGTGATGAGGCAGATGCAGATGCGCTCAAAGAGATTAAAAAAGATTCTCCACTACCTATTATCGCAGATATTCATTTTCGCTATAAACTAGCATTAAAAGCAGCAGAGGTTGTAGATGCTATTAGGATCAATCCTGGAAATATTGGCAGTAAAGATAGGATCAGGGCTGTGGCTGATGCTTGCAAGGCACGCAATATCCCTATACGCATCGGAGTAAATGGTGGAAGTTTAGAAAAAGAGTTTGAGATCAAATATGGTGCTACACCAAAGGGGATGGTAGAATCTGCTTTATATAATATAAAACTATTAGAAGACTTTGGCTTTAGCGATATCAAGATCTCGCTTAAAGCTTCAGATGCACCTCGTACTTTAGAGGCATATAGGATGTTAAGGCCTTTGGTGGATTATCCTTTTCATTTGGGGGTGACAGAGGCGGGCACACTTTTTCACTCAAGTATTAAAAGCTCGATGGCTTTGGGTGCACTTTTAATGGAGGGGATTGGTGATACGATGAGAATCTCTATTACCGGTGAGCTAGAAGAGGAGATTAAAGTAGCGCGTGCTATTTTACGTTATAGCCAAAGGGCTCAAGATGGCATTACGATTGTATCATGCCCTACTTGTGGACGTATTGAGGCTGATTTAGTCAAGATGGTAAAGGCTGTAGAGGAGCGCATCGCCCATATTAGTGCGCCATTGCAGATCTCTGTGATGGGATGTGCTGTTAATGCTTTAGGTGAGGCCAAGCATGCAGATGTTGCCATTGCATTTGGAAATAAGAGTGGGCTTATTATTAAAAAGGGGGAGATTTTAAAAAAATTGCCAGAAAATGAGCTTTTAGATGCCTTCATCCTAGAGGTAGAAAAAGAAGCGGAGAAGTTTAATTCTAATTAAGTTTTTAACGGTTTGGGTAAAATAGATTATCAGGGCTGTAAAGGAAGTTTTTGTGTCAAGAAAATTAATAATCTTATTGCTAGTGACTAATTTTTTATTTGGCTTTGATTTTAAATCCTTTGTGGGGATTGAGGGATCTTATATGCTAAATGAACTGCAAGAATCTAGTCTGCCTCAAGCAAATCATGCAACCTTGAATGGATTTAATGTGGCTCTTAATTTTGGTGATGAATATTTCTTTGGACCATATATTGGAGTGCGGAGTTATTTTACAGTCGGCTATAGCGGTATTTTTATTACAGACTTTAGTAGACTAGCTAGTTTATTTGATCTTGGCCTAGCCTTAGAGCCGATGTTTAATTTTTATAACAAGAATGAAAATAGCTTTGGGGTATTTGGCGGGATAGATGTGGGTTATCATTACTGGGCAAATAAGGAGTATTTTATAAATGGGGCTAATAAACATTCTTTTGATATGGCTGCAAGGCTGGGTTTTAGTTTGTTATTGATGCAAAATCATCGCTTTGAGATTTTAGTTAGATACCCATTTGCATATATGGCTAGCTCTGCATCAAGGGATATACCATTAAGCCTTAGTTTTGGTGGTAGCTATAAATATCGATATTAGTTTGAAATTTATCTCAAAGTTTTTAATTTTAATAGCTTTAAATTTAAAAATTTTTTCATAGATGGCTTAAGTTGGCTTGATTTTTTGCCTGGTGTACCTTGCTTTATTTGCAGGCTTTTTGGTTTTGAAAATCGCGAATTTTAGGGTAGAATCCTAACTTAGATTCCTAACACAAATCTTGGAGAAAATATGGATAATTTACTTGATCAGACTAGCGTTGTTGATGTGAATATTGATGATTCTATAAAAGAGAGTTATCTTGATTATTCCATGAGCGTTATTGTCGGGCGTGCTTTGCCTGATGCTAAAGATGGACTTAAACCTGTACATCGTAGAATCCTTTATGCAATGAATGAGCTTAATGTAACCTCTCGTAGTGCGTATAAAAAAAGTGCAAGGATCGTGGGGGATGTAATAGGTAAGTATCATCCACATGGTGATACTGCAGTCTATGATGCGCTAGTAAGGATGGCCCAGGACTTTTCTATGCGTTTAGAGCTAGTTGATGGGCAGGGAAATTTTGGATCTATTGATGGGGATAATGCTGCTGCTATGCGTTATACAGAGGCGCGTATGACACAGGCAAGTGAAGAGATTTTACGCGATATTGAGAAGGATACTGTAGATTTTGTACCCAATTATGATGATACGCTAAAAGAGCCAGATGTCTTGCCTACGCGTATCCCTAACTTGCTTATTAATGGATCAAGTGGGATTGCAGTAGGTATGGCTACATCGATCCCTCCACATAGAATCGATGAAATTATTGATGCTTTAGTTTATGTTATTGATCATAAAGAAGCCAGTGTAGAAGAGCTTTTAGGGTTTGTTGAAGGACCTGATTTCCCAACAGGTGGGATCATCTATGGTAAGCAAGGTATCAAAGATGCCTACTCTACTGGTAGAGGGAGGATCAAGGTACGTGCTAAAGTGCATATTGAAAAGACCAAAACGCGTGATGTGATTGTGATTGATGAAGTGCCTTATATGGTCAATAAGGCAAGACTAGTTGAGCAGATTAGCGAGCTGGCTAGAGAGAAGGTAGTTGAGGGTATAGCTGAAGTAAGAGATGAGTCAGATAGAGAAGGGATTAGGGTGGTTATTGAGCTTAAGCGTGAGGCAATGAGTGAGATTGTGCTTAACCATCTTTATAAATCTTCAAGTATGGAGACGACCTTTGGCATCATTTTATTGGCTATTAATAACAAAGAGCCAAAAATCTTTAGTCTTCTTGAGCTTTTAAATATTTTTATCTCGCATCGAAAGACAGTTGTTATCCGCCGTACGATCTTTGATCTTGAAAAGGCTAAGGCAAGAGCGCATATCTTAGAGGGATTAAAGATCGCCCTAGATCATATTGATGAGGTGATTAAGATCATTCGATCTAGTAAGGATGCTGATGAGGCAAAAATAGCTTTGATGGAGAGCTTTGGGCTATCAGAGCTGCAGAGCAAGGCTATCTTAGAGATGAGATTGCAACGTCTAACAGGACTAGAGAGAGATAAGATAGAGCAAGAATATGCACAGTTGCTAGCAGAGATTGAATATCTTAACTCTATTTTGCGTAGCGAAGAGAAGCTGAAAGAAATTATTAAAGAGGAGCTTTTAGAGGCTAAAGAAAAGTTTAGCTCTCCTAGAAAGACAGAGATTGAAGAGGATTATGAAAGTATCGAGATAGAAGATCTCATCCCTAATGAGCCGGTGGTGGTTACAATGAGTCATCGTGGCTATGTTAAACGTGTGCAGCTCAAAACCTATGAAAAGCAAAATCGCGGTGGTAAGGGCAAGATTAGCGGTAATACACATGATGATGACTTCATCCAATCTTTCTTTGTGGCCAATACCCATGATACTATTATGTTTGTTACCAATAAAGGGCAGCTATATTGGCTTAAGGTTTATAAGATTCCAGAGGCAGGGCGTACTGCTATAGGCAAGGCTGTGGTTAATTTAATCTCTTTAAATCCTGATGAAAAGATTATGGCCACAATCACAACCAAGGACTTTAATGATGATAAGTCTTTGGTATTTTTCACTAAAAATGGTATTGTCAAGCGAACTAATTTAAGCGAGTATAGCAATATCCGATCTGTGGGTGTAAGGGCAATTAACCTAGATGAGGATGATGAGTTAGTAACTGCTAGCATCATTACAAGCGATGTTAAAGAGTTATTTATTGCTACTTATCAGGGTATGTGCATTCGCTTTGGTATTGATGATGTACGTGAGATTGGACGTGTAGCAAGAGGGGTTACAGGTATTAGATTTAAAGCAGAGGAAGATCATGTTATTGGAGCAGTGACTATTGGTGATGAGAGTGATAAGCTACTAACTGTTAGTGAGCAGGGTATTGGTAAGCAGACATTAGCTGGTGCTTATCGCTTGCAAAGCCGTGGTGGCAAAGGTGTGATTGTAATGAAGCTTACACCAAAAACTGGCAAGCTTGTCAGCGTGCTTAATGTCAATGATGAAAATATGGATTTGATGGTACTAACTACTAGCGGTAAAATGATACGCGTTGATACAGAAGCGATACGAGAGGCTGGGCGCAATACAAGTGGAGTAAAGATCGTAAATGTGGATAAAGAGAAAGTAGCCTATGCTTCTACTTGCCCTAAAGAAGAGAGAGATAATGAGGAGGATGAGGCAGAAGGAGGGCTTGAGCTATCCTAAGAGAATTTCAAATGCTTATTAAGGCATTATTGTTTTTGATTTTTATGGCTAGCTTTAGTCAGGCTAGCCAGATTTTAAAAGAGCAATACTCCAAAAGTCAGTCTAAGTCACGCTCTATCCATATTAAGGCACCGACATATTTAGATTCTACTCATAAGGCTAGGCGCCAAGCCCAACTAGAAAATATCCACACCATTGTAAAAAATGCAGCCCTTAATCTCAAAAATAAGACAAGCACTAAAGAGGTTAAAAGCAATAATCAAAATATAGGGGTTAATGCTTCTTATGGTGAATCTTTTAAGCCTATGCAGGTAGATTGGAAGCATAATGAGCCAGTTTTGCAAAATCCTGATAACATTTTTAATATTCCAGATATTTCTAATATGCCTTATGATAATTCAACCAAAGAGCCCCTTGCCCCACCTTTTAAATATACCCCTTATTATGGGTTAGGATCTTATCTTGAGCCATCTGGTCTTCTGCCAAATGTCCTTCCCCCTTCTATCTCTATCCCTCCGATGGTGTTGCAAAAATCAAGGCCTTATGAAAAGAATTTTATTATCTCCTATCAGTTTTTACTCAAAAATGAAATGCCAAGTGGCGAAAAGTTTAGCATTTCTGAACCGATGGTAGATAGGCAGATGAGTATTAGTTATGAATGCAATATTGATAGTGTGGTTAATGAAGATTTCGATGATGATGGTGTTTTGGATATACTTTTAAAACTGCTTTTAGAATACCATAAAGATGAGGTGCTAGAGTGTTTGTATAAATCTGGCGTGATGCTTAGAGAAGATGGCATAAGTGAAAAAAACCGCTCAAACAATAAAACACTCTTTAGCCTGCCGCCTACTTATGTACGCATAAGTCTTGAAAATGGATTTTTAAAGATTCTGGTTTTGGAAAAACACTAAAGGAGATATGATGAAAATAGCTATTGTTGAAGATGACTTAAATATGAGAAAAAGCCTAGAGCTTTTTTTTGGAGATAATAAGGAGTTTGAAATCGTTGCTTTCAAAAATCCCAAAGATGCACTTAAGGTCCTTGATGATAGCTTTGATTTGGTGATTACAGATATAAATATGCCTCAGATGGATGGGCTTGAGTTTTTGCGCACTTTAAATGGACGCTATGAAGCCATTGTGATCACAGGCAATGCTACTTTGAATAAAGCTGTCGAATCTATACGTCTTGGAGTGAAAGACTTTTTTCAAAAGCCATTTGAGCCAGAACTTTTATTGGAGGCTATTTTGCGCACCAAAAAGCTTTTGGAGTTTCAGAAAAAGCAAAAAAATACCCCTGAAGTCTCAAAAAATACAAGCAAAAAAGATGCAAGTAAAAGCAAGCATAGTTTTATTGCAAGCTCTCCTGCACTAGAGAAGGCTAAGGCATTGGCACAAAAGGCCGCACTTACTGATGCTTCTGTGCTTTTATTAGGACAGAGTGGTGTGGGCAAAGAAGTGTTTGCAAACTTTATCCATCAAGAAAGCTCCAGATCGCAAGCCCCATTTATCGCGATTAATATGGCAGCTATCCCTGAACATTTATTAGAATCAGAATTGTTTGGCTATGAAAAAGGAGCTTTTACAGATGCTACAGCAC
This sequence comes from uncultured Helicobacter sp., assembly GCA_949298825.1. GTDB lineage: Bacteria > Campylobacterota > Campylobacteria > Campylobacterales > Helicobacteraceae > Helicobacter_H. Next base: position 37,796 of record CASFYB010000007.1, on the reverse strand, counting down.
CCAAGGCTGGACTTTTTGAAGCAGCTAATGGTGGGAGTGTGTTTTTAGATGAGATTGGCGAGATGCCTATGGGGCTTCAAGCTAAGCTTTTAAGAGCGATCCAGGAAAAGGAGATCACACGTTTAGGTAGCTCTAAAAGCATTAAGATTGATGTTCGTTTCATCTCTGCTACAAATGCTAATATTGAAAACAAGATTGCTAATAAAGAGTTTAGAGAGGATTTATTTTTTAGACTTCAAACTATACCTATTCATATTGCGCCACTTAAAGAACGCAAAGAAGAGATTTTACCTCTAGCATTTTGGCGATTGGAGAATGTATGCAGGGATTATAATTTAGGGGAAAAAAGATTTTCAGATTCTGCGCAAAAAAGGATGATGGAATATGAGTGGTATGGGAATATTAGAGAGCTGTTATCTGTAGTTGAGAGGGCAGCTATTCTTAGTGATGGAGATGAGATTTTAGAGAAAGATTTGTTTTTAGATCCTAAAGAAAGTAAACCCAAGGAAGGCAAAATAGAGAATCTAGAATCCCAGCTTATCTCTGAAGTGCTCTTAGAATCTGGTGGCGATGAGATCAAGGCTGCACAGATTTTGGGGATGAATATAGATGTTTTGCGTCATAAGATTGCTAAATATAAAATCAAGAGCTAGGGCTTAAGTGTGGCAATAATGCCAAATCTACCTGTATTTTTTAACCTATTTTTAATAGCTCTTCTATAAGAGAAAAGTGCATCGCCCATGCAGCATGTGCAGGTATCTGATATTTCTATATGCATAACCCCTAGATTTTTTAGTTCAGATTCTAGCGTTTGGGTAAGATTGAAAAATATTTTATTATCCTTAAAGACTAAGCTTTCTTGTGGGAGGTTTGCAGCTAGATTTTCTTGTATCTCATAGCAGCAAGCATGAATATGAGGCGTGATATAGGCATATAGATTGATAGGATCTAGCCCATGAGTTTTGATGGCTTTGGTGATGATTTTATTGATCGCTCCAGCACGTCCTGCATGTAGGAGCAAAAAGCAATGTGTTGTAGCCTCATAAAGCAATACACCTGCACAATCTGCCATCATAATCAATGCTTTAATGTTATTGTTAGTGCAAAAAATGCCATCACCATCACCTAGTAAAATTTCAGATTTATCATAAGCATGATTAGCATCTATAACCTTATCTCCATGGACTTGGTTGACCCATACTAGGGGTTTTTGAGGGTGAAATAAAGAAGATATTTTAGAGCGATTTTTAGATACCAAAATAGGATCATCATTGACATGGTAGCCTAGATTTAGGCTATTTTGATGAGGCATTTGAGGGGTATTGCTAAAACCACCGAATCTGGAAGTGATGATAAATTCTATATCTAAATGTTTAAAAAGATTGCTTTTTAAGCTATGAAAAAAGATCTGTTTGTCTTTCATTAATTTTCCTAAAAATTTAAAACTAAAAATCTTATAAAATAATACAACTTTAACAAAACAAAGAGGGCGATATGAGGAGATAAAGCAAACAAAGCACTTCTGTTTATAATCTCGGCCTTAGTTATTAAAATCATCATTGGTAGTAGTGTATACATTTATCAATGCAAATGGATTTTCTTATCTTGGTAGCGATTTTGCTGCGTGTAATAATTGTCATGTGATGAATGAGGTTTATGATGATTATAATAAATCCTCGCATAAATCAGTCGCACAATGTGGGGACTGCCATTTGCCCCATAGCTTTGTGCGCAAGTGGATTGGCAAGGCTCAAAGTGGGATTGGGCATATGATAGCTTTTAGCTTTGATAAAAACTTGCCATCTCATTTTGAGGCAAATAAAAATACTAAAAAATGGGTACAGGAAAACTGCATTAATTGTCATCAAGACTATATTAGCAATGTAGTCAATCCAACACTAAAGGCAGACCATAATAATGCATCGCTTAGTTGTGTATCTTGCCACAAAGATGTTGGTCATAAACGTGATTTTTAACTTAACATAAAGGAGTAATAATGAAGACAAAAACCTTAATTTTTACTATTGCTATTGGTATAGCAGTGGGAGCTGGGATTGCATGGTTTGGCGCAGATATTGCTACTAAAAAGGGTGAGCAAATGGCGCTAAAGACTTCCCCATCAATGGGGCTTAGCGATGATAATGTTGATTTTGCAGTGTGGGGAGCAAAGTTTCCTGATTATCTAGATATGTATATGCAGATGAAGGATTCCGGAAAATTTGTAACTGAGTTTGCTGGTAGCTATCCTTATAGTAAGATCAATCGCTATCCACAGCTAACGATGTTTTGGGATGGCTATGCATTTAAATATGATTATAATCAAAATCGCAGCCACTATTATTCTCAAATAGATCAAATGGAGACTTTGCGTAATAATAAAGAATATCTAAATGCCCATGGTCTCAAGGCATTTGATGGGCAGCCAGGTGCTTGTATGAACTGCCATACAGGGAATCTGCAAAACCTTGTTAAAAAGTTTGGATGGGTAGAGTTTAATACAATGAAATATTGGACTATTCTTAAATTGATGGAAGGCCCAAAAGATGTGCATCATAAGCAAATGGGAAGTACTTGTGCAGACTGTCATAATCCTAAGGATATGAGCTTGCGCATCACTCGTCCAGCAGCGATAAATGCACTTATAGCGCGTGGCTATGAAAAAGATAGCGAACATGGAATCAAGGCTAGTCGCCAAGAGATGAGATCACTTGTATGTATGCAATGTCACGTAGAATACTACAATCAACCAACAGGTAAGAAAGTGATGGTTAAAGCAGAGACAAACTATAAAGAAACTGATGTGCTTGAAAATGGAAATAAGATTGTAGAAAAAGAGGTGATGGGTATCGAGCTTACCTATCCATGGAAGTTTTGGAAAAAAGGTCAACCATTTAGAATCGAAATGTTTGATGATTATTATGAGAGTGTGCGCGATACTTTCCCATATGACTTCATCCATGCTAGCACTAAAGCACCAATTTTGAAAATGCAGCATCCAGAAGCAGAGCTTTATTCTGGTAGTGTGCATGCAGCAAATGGTGTAAGTTGTGCAGACTGCCATATGCCTTATACTCGCAATGGTGCTCGCAAGGTCACTCAGCATAATATCACCTCACCACTTAAAGATGTCAATGCATCTTGTAAATCCTGCCATGCTCAAAGTGAAGAGTATCTCAAAAATCAAGTACGCGATATCCAACGTACAAGTGCGGCTAATATCCGTAGCGCAGAGTATGCTGTAGCTAGCCTTATTGCTGATATAACTACTTTAAGAAAAGAGATGGCTAAACTTCCTGAGTTTGCAAAAATTGCAGATTCTAAGGCTAGAGATGAGGCTATCAGCACAAGTATTAAGCCAGTTTTAGAGCTACATAGAAAATCACAAATGCGTGCTGACTTCTTGAATGCTGAGAACTCAAGTGGCTTCCATAATCCACGTGAAACCAATAGGATCGCTGCACAAGGTATCGCTCTAGCTAAGGAAGGGCAGGCTAAAGTTATAGAGCTAGGAGCCAAATATGGAATCAAAATCACTGCAAGTAATCTTGGGTTTGAGGATATGAGAAAGATTGCTCCTAAGCCAGTAGAGATTAATGGTAAGAGATATTATGAAAGTCCAGCCCAAGATAATACACCAAAAGAGCTATTAGATTTAGATAAAAATCTCACTCCATATAACTACGAAGTTTTAGATAAGCGCGTATCTAAATAATATTCTTTGAGAATCTAGCCTAGGCTAGATTCTCCTTCTTCTAGATTCTATTTTAAGTCAAAATCTGTATAATCTCTAAAAAAATATTATTGAGGGAAAAATGTCAAAAATTTTAAAATGGGCTGTTTATACGGGCGCAGGTGTGATTGCTATCTTATTTTTATTAGTTTTTTATGTAAGCTCAAAGGTTAAGAGTGAGTTAGAGCACAATCTTAATGGCTATGTGCATTATTTTAATCAATACTACACTGATGTACTACATGATATTAATATGAATGATGCAGAAGCAAAGCTTGCTCCTTTTGTGTGCAAAGGGATAGTAAATTATGATTGCAAAACTAGCTTAGATGTTATTTTGGATAAACAAACACAAGATGGCTTTAAGGTTAAGGATCTTAATCTTAGTTTTAGTGATATTCGTACTAATTCTATGAAGATAGGCTTAAGTGGAGTTATAGAAAATGCCAATACCTTAGAGACTGAATCTGCAATAGTGCCGAAAAATTTTGCGCTATCTAGCGTACTTAAGATTATTGATCGTCAAAAAGGTCAGATGGAGAATGCTACTGTTTTAAAATTTCAATCAAATGCAATGAAGGCAAAAATTGAAGCTGGATATGGGATACGAGATTTAAGTTTGGCTAATAAAAATATTATTAAAGTTATTCAAACTATTTTAGCTGAGAGTGGCGGATTGACTAATCTTGATTTAGAGTTTATGATAAAAAACTTTGCATTAAAGCTAGAAGGTAAGAATATTAGAGAGGTATTTGCAAATATTCTTAAAGCACAAAATGATTTGGAATATGATAAAAAAGTTGATTCTATGATTTGGCTTGTTGGTGGGATGTTGCCTAGCTTTGGCTTTAGAGATTCTACAAATATTTCAGCTCTGCAAACTACGGCCACACAACTATCAAAATTTTTAAAATCCCAAGATGATAATTTTCTTTTTAATCTAGAGGCTAGAGATGAGGTTTGGGGCAGGCTTTCAGATTTTAATGAGATAAATTTAGAGCATTTTATACAGAACTTAGATCAGCATTTTATCTTTAAGGCTATGCCATGAAAGATCGCAATGATAAAAAAGGAAAACAAGGCTTAGGACGCATTTTAAATGCCTTTAGGTATTCTTGCAGTGGTTTTGTATCTGCTTGGCTAGATGAGGCAGCTTTCAGACAGGTTTTAGGCTTTGGATTGGTATTTATCATACTTGCTTTGTATTTTGGTGATGGATTTGTAGAAAAAATACTTTTGATTCTGCCATGTTTTTTGTGCATTATTGTGGAGTTGATTAATAGCGCGATTGAAAATGCGGTTGATTTTACAAGCACTAAGATCCACCCATTGGCAAAAAAAGCTAAAGATATGGGCAGTGCAGCACAGCTGGTGTGCATTACACTCTTTTTTATTGTCTGGGGAGATTTTATTTTAGAAAAGATTCTTAGATGAGTATGTCTAAAAGCTGAGTTGTTTGTTTGGTAGATGGGGTTTCATCTTCTTTATCTAAGTTTTGTGTTTGTTCTTGTGCTTGTTGCTGGCTGGGATTTTTTTGCTCCTTTTTATCTTTATCAATTTTTTGCGTATCCTCTGGCGTGCGCACTTCTTCAATCTCTTTTAGCTTATCGGTGTGTTCTTGTAGATTAAGAGGTGCAGTATCAAGCCTGTTGGTATGATTTTGTAGGCTAGCCTGTGTGTTTTGATTGATATAGGTAAGATTTCCAATAGGTGAGATTGCCATGAACTTCCCTTAGAGTTTGAGACATAGTCTTTGATACTTAGCGTAGTTTACTTGGGCCTTTTCCTTGATTTTAACAAATTTCCTTAATGTATAATCGACCTCAAAGTTTCCTTTTTGATTAACATTAAGACCAACTAGAATTTCAGCAGCGCGCTGTAAGATAGATTGTGAGGGGGAATTTTTCCCACAATGGATGATAAGATGAGAGGAGGGGATATCTTTTATATGCATCCATATATCGTTGGCTTTGGCATTTTCTAGCAGTAGTTGGTTTTCAGCTTGATTGCGACCAATGCTGATTTTATGATTCTCAATAAAAAAGACTTCACCAATTTTAGTATGATCTTTTTTGGTGTATTTTTTTGGCTTTAGCACAGAGAGGAGCTCTGGGTTGTTGGTGTGGGTGATGAGCTGGATTTGTTTGGATAGAAAAGAGATTTTAGTATTTAGATTTTCTCTCTCTAGGTGGATGCCATCTGCTTTTTTGGCTAGCTTTTTGCTTTCTTTAAACATGGCATTGATGGCATCTTGGGGGAGTGCATAGGGCTTTGGGATAAGGATGGTGATCTCTTTATTATTAAAATCTTTTAGATTTACTTGAGTGGCATAGGGTTTTATTTGGTGGATGTGGCTAAGCAGGATTTTGGCATGTTCATTTAAGATATTTCTTTGCTCTAAGAGATATTCTTCTTTAGGGAGGGAATCTAAAATATCTTGTAGTTTCTTTTGTGCTTTATGTAGGGATGTGAGGATATTTTGACGCTCTCTTTCTAGCTTTTTTAAAAGCACATCTTCATAAGTTTTTGTCAAAAAAGCTAGAAGTAGGCTTTTGTCCTGCTCTGTAAAATGGGATTTATCTATCGGGAATAAGGAGGTGGAGTTTTTTACTTCTTTGGGCTGAGGTAGGGGAGTGAGGGGTTGGTTGATTTTTATTATTCTGGAGGTTTTATCACTATTTAGATGGCGCAGTGCTTCTAAAATGATAGCATTGCTATCAGTGATGATTACATTGGTATGCTTACCAGTTAGCTCAAAATGCAAAAAAAACTCTTTGGTTTTGTAGGTGAGGTTTTGAGTGCAGTGGAATATTAGGATGCGATTATCTCCATCAGTATGGCATGAGAGGATTTTGGCACGATTGAGATTTGCCAGAGATTTGTCAAATGGGGCATTATAGCTAGATTCTATTAGCGCATTGGAAGTGCAGAAAATTTTGGCATTACTTTTGGTAGCATCGATGTAAAAGATTTGGGTATCTAGTTGTAATTTGAAAATATTATCATCAATTCGTTTGATATGGGTGATGGTATGAAAGCTAGAAAAAAGCGCGGCGATAGATTTTAAAATCCTGATATTCACCGCTAAAGTCCTAATCTAGTCTTGGCAAACTCTAGCGCTTCTTTTGTAATCTGTGCACCACTTATCATACGCGCTATCTCATGGATTTTGCCATCATTATCTAAAAGAGTGATTTGGCTGTGCTTGTCATTTTTGCTTACAAGATAGTGCGCATCAGCTAATGCTGGGATATGTGGCTGGTGGGATATGGCAAAAATCTGATAATTTATAGAAAGTTTTTTTAAGATTCTAGCTACTCCATCACTTTCTTCACCGCTTAAATTGGCATCAATCTCATCTAGGATAAGCACTCCTGTTTTGGGACTAAGTTCAGATTCTAAGCACATCATGATAAGACGCAAGCGGTTATACTCGCCTGTGCTGAGGTTGGGTATTTGTGTATTTGCTAGACTTAGGTTTAAATGGCTATAGCCATCGTTTTTTAGCTCACCATCTTTGATGGATAAAATAGGGCTTTTTAGCTTCAAGGAGGAGCAAAAGGCATTGATTTTATCCTCAAATTCTTTTTGATGCTTGAGGCGATTTTCATGCAGATTCTGCCCTAGGGCTAGGCATTCTTGTTTGAGGGATTTTTGTTTTTCTTGCAAGGCTGTTTTATTGAAGTCTAGGTTGTTGTACTCTTCAAGTTTTAGGCGCTCTTTTTGTAGGTGAGATAGGGCATTTTCTATGCTTCCATAGCGATTATTTAGATCGCTTAGAGAGGAGATTCTATCTAGGATTTCTTCAGGATCCATCTCTTCTAGGCTTTGTAGTTTTTCTAGCTCACTCTCTAATTTTGCTTGGGCATCTGAAAGTTCATTTTCTAACCCTTGACTATCTAGATCTAGCGCATTTAGGGCTTGTTGGATAGACCCAAAGGAGTTAAAACACTGAAGTGCTTCTAAGATGAGTCCAGTAAGTTTTTCTTTTTTTGATAGATTTTTTTTCAAGCCTAAAAGCTCTTCATATTCACCAACTTTTGGATTGATAGATTCTATTTTTTGGATCTCAAATGCTGCAAACTCCTTTAGATCTGCGATTTGCTTTTCTTGTTCTAAGAGATTTTTGAGTAAGGATTCTACTTCTTTAAGCTCTTGAAATTTGACTTTAAAATTTTTTAGATTCTCTTGGTGGGTGCCTTTTATACTTAGATCTAGGATGTGTAATATATTTTGCTCATCTAGCTCTGTGGCATTTTTAAGAGATATATATTTGATAAAGGGAGAAAGCAGTGCTTGAAGGGTTTTTTTGCTAATGGGGTTTGAGTTGAAAAAAAAGCGTGTTTTATCTTTTTTTTGGATATTTAAAATAATCTCTTCATCTTCTTCATACTCAATACCATATTCTTGCGCATCAATGGGTATTGCAGAAAGCAGGGTGCTTTGAAACTCTGCATTGCTATCTTTAAGCCCAAAGGCTGCTAGGAGAGATTGCATAAAGACTGACTTCCCACTGCCACTTACCCCGCTAAAAACATTCAATCCAGGTTGTAGTTCTAGATTGATTTCAGGGAAAATAACAGCATTTTTAATAATAATTTTTTCAATCATTATGATTCTCCAGAGCTTGTTTTAGGGGGTTGTGTTAAGAGGCTTTGACCCCATTGGAATTTTTCTTTTAGGACTTGAAAGTAGGAGCGATTTTTAGGTTGAATAAGAGTGGCTTTTTGGGAGGCTTGTCTGATAGTAAGGATGGAGGTTTGATCTAAAGAGACTTGCTCTTGACCATCTATGAGCAAGGTAGCTGGACTACTAACACAAAAGCCTAATGTAAATGAGGAATCTAAAACCATCGGGCGTTGGGTAAGTGTGTGGGCGGCTACTGGAGTAAGAAGGATATTTTGGCATAGTGGGTATACAATAGACCCACCAGCTGAGATATTATAGGCAGTGGATCCTGTTGGGGTAGCGATGATGAGGCTATCAGCCCTGTAGGTATTAAAGATATTTTCATCAATATATGCTGATATTTCTAAGATCCCATGGCTAGGAGAGTTTTGACAGATTAAAAACTCATTAATGGCAAAAAAACTTTTAGAATCAAGACTGGCTTCTAGCATCATATGCTCTTGCATGGTGTATTGGCCATCATAGAGATCTTTTGCAAAATCTTTTGCTTGACTAGGAGAAATGGCAGTAAGAAAGCCTAGATTCCCTACATTGATGCCAAATATAGGGATATGTTTGCCATAGAGTTTGCGACAGGCTGAAAGCAAAGTGCCATCCCCACCAAGAGAGGCCATCGCATCTACATTTTGCACAAGCCATTCAAGATCATAGCCATCTAGCCCAAAAGTTTTAGCACAAGATTCTTCTAAAAAAAGTTCAATCCCAGAGTATGAAAAATCTTCTTTAATTTTTAAAAATATATTTTTTATATTTGGCGTATTAGGTCTTGTAATAATTCCTAGTTTTTTGACTTTTTTTGATTTTTGCATCCAATACTCTTTTGATCTTATATGCCCATTAATTCTGTTATTTAGGGGATTAGCGCTTTATAATTGTAGCATATATTGCTAATTTTAACTTGGATTGGAAAAATTGCATTATAATGGCCCCAAAAGGTTGAAAATGATTTTATTATATGCAGTTATTGGTATTTTTGCTGGAGTTACATCAGGGCTTTTTGGCCTAGGCGGAGGCACGACGATTGTCCCAGTTATGCTTTCTCTTGGTCTTAGTGCACATCATGCTATTGGGGTTTCTGTCTTGCAGATGATTTTTGCATCTATTTTTGGCAGTATTTTAAATTATAAAAAGCGTCTTTTTTCTTTTAGAGAAGGATTATTTTTAGGGATTGGTGGGCTTATTGGCGCTAGCTTTTCTGGGGTTATTTTAAGTGTATTATCTGAAGTGGCATTAGAGAGTGTGTTTTTGGCTTTAATGTGCTATAGCTTTTATCAATTTGCCTTTGGAAAAAAGAGAAAACAAGAGAGTGCAAATATTAATATGAGTCTCAAAAAGGAGAATCTAATTTTAATATTTGCTGGAACTCTTACTGGTATTTTTGCTATTTCTTTGGGGGTTGGCGGTGGTCTTATTATGATGCCGATTTTGATACGATTTTTAGGCTATGATACAAAAAAGATTAGCACTCTTGCGCTGTTTTTTATCATTTTTTCTTCTGTTTCTGGGAGCTATTCTTTATTTACCCATGGAGTGATTGATGCAACTGTTGTACATATAGGGCTTATTATTGGTATAGCCAGTATGCTTGGGGTTAGTATTGGGATTTTTATGATGGAGAAAATCTCTAGCATTTGGCATAGACGACTTTTGTCATGGGTTTATGTTATAAGTATTTCTACTACAGCCTTTAGTTTGATACAAAAGCTTTAGCGGAATCTAAAAAGTATCATCCCTGCAAATGCTTTGCCTTTGTAGAACTCTGCGCGATAGATCTTCCCTTTTTTATCAATAGAAAAGTTAGGGATGCAAGATCTAAGGGTGATGTTTACTTCACTTTCATTAGGCTCTTTTGATTTGTCATTTGGTTTGACAAAGCCAATGACATTTACTCGGTAATCATGACTAAGTTCTGTGATTTTAAAGCTATTTTTGACATCAATGATGCTTCCTACTTTTGCTTTTATTTTAGTCCCATCAACCTCTATATTTACAGAATCTAGATTCTCATCAAAGTCTATAAATTGGGGTTTTAGGCGCGTCATTAGTTTATTGCCATATTTAAGATAGACTTGATTGTTTTTTGGCAGTAGGCCGATGATATAAGCAGGACTATCTAGTTTGATATCAAAGATATTATCTTTTGGTAGGGGAAAGTAGTTTAGCTCTTCGCGTAGTCCATAAAGGGGCAGGGTGATTTTATCTGCTATAGTGACTTTTAGCGTTTGATCATTGATAAGATGATAAAGGCGGGTTGGTGTAAGTTTAAAGTCGCGTTCAAACTTAATGCCAAGTTGTGTCAAAAGGCCTTCTAATGCTAATAGGTGGTAATAAACTCGCAATTCTAAACTCAAGCTTTTTGAAGCTTCATTGGCAAAGGCGCTTTTTTGATGACGGATAGCAAAGTAGGTGAGGGCCTTTTCCATTTCTATATCACCTTTTGAAGTCTGTGTATCACGTTTATGATATGCATGAGTTGGGTTGATTAGGTGGGTATTGATATGCTCTATCATTTTATTTGTGATCTCGCCAAGATTAGGGAAGCTGCTTCCTTCTAGATATTCTTGATCAATAATGCAGCATGCGCCCCAACGATTTGGATTCATCTCTTTGTTGATATAGGTTGGTCGGTAAAACCCACTGCCATCATGTAGGTGTAAAATAGCATGAATCTGAGGATCTGTGATCAGGGATTTGATCTTTTGTATAAGCAAGAATTCAGGATCGCTCTCTTTGAGCTTGGCAAATTTTCTGTTCATATCATCATAGATTCCACGATGGTTTAATAGCATGGAGTGGCGATTAAGAACGGGTACTACCCATACATTCCCTTGTGTGATTTTATAGTGCATCAAGAATATATTAGTTGCATTAAAGCCGCCTGGCTCATCGCCTTGGATACCTCCCATTAGAAGTAAGCCCGGCTCATTGCTTTGAGACATTTTGACTACTTCAAAATCTAAGGCAGGGATTTGGGCTAGAGTGGTCTGGTGTAAGGATATCAATCCAATCAAAAATGCGATGAAATATTTCACAATCATCCTTATAAATGCTCTTAGCTAGGATTATAGCTAAATTTAGCAAAAGCTATATGGAATAATAAATGCTTATAGTTTTAAGAAAGTTTTAAAACCAAAGGATGAAGATAATGATAGACAAGGATTTGTTGGCAACATTAAAAAAACATATACAAGATATTGATGGCACAGATTTTGAAGTGCCAAGCAAAGTGGGCAATAAGATAGTAAGCTTTGGTGAGGATATGAAAAGTGCTAATGAGTTTATCGGAGCGCTGCAAGTATTGTCTATCGCGCTAAAAAAATGCATCAACAAGGCTCATCTAGTAGATGGGGCAGAAAATCTAGATGTGCTAAAAGAAAATACAGTCCTTTCTATTAGAGAGATTATTTCAAATTGTAGTTTTATGGGGAATGCACTTTTTGATGCTAGTCTTTGTATAGAGCTAGGGTCAGAGAGCGTAGAGTTTAGTATTTCTACGCCAGAGAGCTTTTTAGAAAAATACGATTTTGAGAGTATTGTGGGGTATTTTGAAGATAAGCAAGAAGAAATCAAGCAGAATCTAGCCTTAATTTCTGGAAAGATCTCAGGAGATATGGCAATGGATTCTAGCTCGCATAATGCTTATGCTCACAGCATAGATGCAGTCTTTAATAGAGTAAAAATCTAAATTTACATTTTTGTTTTAGCATCAATGCCAAGTAAGCTTAGCCCAAGTGTTATTGAATGGCTAACTACTTTCATAATTTTTAATAGCATGGCTTCATTAGGAGTATCAAGAATCTTATGTGCATTATAGAATTTGTGAAATCCTGCACTTAGATCTTTAAGATAATCACATAGTTTTTGTAAGGCACGTTCATTAAACGCACTTTCAATAATATGATCTAGCTGCATAGCCAGAAATAGCAAATCTAGAGCCTCCTTATTTAAAGCAGGATCTAGTCCTTCTAAGGAAGAATTGCTGGTCTGAGTGGATTTAGAGAGCAGGGTATGGATTCTGGCATTGGCATAGTTGATATAAAAAATTGGATTGCTAGAATCTTGCTTTTCAAGATCACTGGTATCAAACTCAAGCATGCTATCTAGTCGTCGTGATAGGAAGATAAAACGCAAGGCATCTGCTCCTATGTCCTCTACTACATCTCTAAGTAAGATAAAATTCCCAGCCCTTTTGCTCATTTTATAGGGTTCGCCATTTTTAAGCAAGCTGACCATTTGAGCCAGGATGATCTCTAGATGGCTAGAATCATAACCTAAATGTTCTATGGAAGCTTTGATGCGCTGGATATAGCCATGATGATCTGCACCCCAAATATTAATATAATGCTTAAAATTTCGCTCAAACTTCTGATAATGATAGATAATATCTCCGGCTAAATATGTGGGCTCCCCATTTTCTCGTATAATCACGCGGTCTTTTTCATCGCCTAGATCTTGTGATTTTAGCCATATTTTTTCATCTTTTTCATAGATGGCATTTTTATCTTTTAGTGCATTAAGTGTTTTATCCCATTGGTTATATAGAGCTTTTTCACTTATAAAGCTATCAAAAGTGATGCCTATATTTTTTAGATTGTCTTTAATCTCTTCAAGCATCAAATCCTTACCAAAATCACTAAGTTGATTTATATTTGCATCACTTGCAAAGATCTCTGGACCAAATCTATCCATCGCGCTTTTGGCAATATCAATGATATATTCACCTCTATAATATTGCTCTGGATATTCTACTGTTTGATTAAGCAAATGCTCTCTACCAGCCAAAAGAATAGATAGACCTAGAGTTTGGATCTGACTACCAGCATCATTGATGTAGTATTCTGTAGTGATATCATACCCAAGATAGCGTCCAAGACGCATCAAAGTATCGCCAAATACAGCGCCTCTAGCATGTCCAATATGAAGTGGTCCAGTTGGGTTGGCACTTACATATTCAAGCAAAATACCAGAGTTTTTTTGAGGATGATCTTTGGGGGTAAATTTTAAGGGTTTGTTTAAAAAGGTATTAGCCTCTGCATCTAAGAAATGCGAGCTTAGTGTAAGATTGATATAACCGTTTATGTTTTCTACTTTGCTGAAAATCTCGAGTTTTTCTAACTGTGGGACTAAATGCGCAGCAATCTGCACTGGGGCTTTTTTGAGGACTTTTGCAAGTTGAAAGGCAACAGGTGTAGCAAAATGGCCAAAGTCTTTGTTTTTTGGGGTCTCAAGGATGATATCCTCTACTTTAAGTGTGCTTTGAAGTAGGGATTTGATGCGTTTTCGCATCAAGATTCCTTTGTTTTTCTAGTTCTGGTTGTTTTTGTGGAAGTTGTTTTAGTGGCTTTTTTTTCGGTTTTAGCCGGTGCTTTTGCTGCGGGCTTTTTAGTTGTCTTTGTTTTTGTGGAAGTTGTTTTGGCAACTCTTGGTTTTTTTGGTGCTGCTACTGCTTTTGCAGGCTTAAGTGGTTCTTTGACTTCTTCCTCATCATCATCTTCGCGTACAGCTTTTTTGAAGTTTTTGATTCCGCTGCCTAGTCCCTTGGCAAGCTCTGGGATACGCTTTGCCCCAAACAAAAGTACAATAACAAGTAAAACAATGACCCAATGCCAAATGCTTCCAAATCCGCCCATTTACAAATCCTTTGATTAAAATTCAGATGCCGATTATAGCTAAAAAAGCCAAAATCTTATAGAGTTTTCCAGTTTTTATAGATTTCCTTTGCATTAAAGGTGGCACACTCTAGGCTTTTGGCAATGCTTAGAATCTGATCTTTAGAATCATCAATATGGTGGTTAATAATAAGATAGTCAAACTCATCAATATGGCGCATTTCTTCATAAGCATGTTTTAATCTAGCATCAATCACTTCTTTTGCATCGCTAGCACGAGCAGTAAGACGCTCTTTTAAGATGATATCACTTGGCGTGGTGATGAAAATAGATTTGGCATGAGGGTAGTGAAGTTTGATATTTCTATGTCCTTGTATATCCACATCAAATAAAACAAGCTTGCCTAGTTCTAAGGCATTTTGTACAGGAGCTTTGGAGGTGCCATAGTAGTTGTCATGCACTTTGGCCCATTCTAGAAATTGATCTTTTTTGATTCCTTCTTCAAAGTCTTGTTTATTGCAGAAGTAGTATTCTCTACCGTGTTCCTCTCCTTTTCTTGGGGCACGAGTGGTTGTAGAAATTGAGAAATACAGATCAGGGATATATTCTTTTAGTGTTGCATAGAGTGTTGATTTGCCGCTGCCACTAGGTCCAGATAGGATGAGTATTTTTGGTCTATTTGGCATGCTTAGCCAGTTGTATATGGATTTTTGCATCTTTTAAGAGCTCTTCTAGTTGCTCTTTTGAGGTTGTGTTGATGAGCTCTATAAGCTCTTGACCGCTGCAGTTTAGGGTGTGTTCATTATTGGTTTTTGGTAGACGAGATGTAGGAAGATTAAGCGCTTCAAGGATATCGTTTTCTTCTAATTCTAGCTCTTCTATATCGCTGCTAATTTCTTCAAAAGGCTGCTCAAACTCTGCTAGATGCTCATCTAGTGGTATGGGGTTTGGCTCTGTATTATTAGTCTGTGGTGCTTGGGTATCTTCTAGGTTAAAATCTAAAAAATCATCTTGCAATATTTCTTTAATACCATCAAACTCAGAATCAATCACAGGCTTTTGAGGCATCTTTTCTTCTTGTGTGGTATCCTCATCATGTATTTCAGGACTCATCGCTTCTAAAAGATGCTTGACTTCATTAATCTCTGAGGAGTTAAGTATGCTTTGTTTGTTTTCATCATCCTTGGCATCATCTAGCTCTTTGCTCATCTCTTTGATAGATTTTGGTGTATCACTTATGATTTCAAGCGCATCTACTTCTCGATCATTTTGTGTTTCTTGAAGTTCTTCTAGGGTGCTAAAATCTTGCTCTTTATTTTTAGAATCAAAAAGATCATCAAAGTCTGAAAAGTTAATATGATGAGAAAGATTCTTTTTATCCAGCTCTGCTACTTTGGAGGCTAAGTGATCATTTTTAAAAATCCTATCTGAATATATAGGGTCAGAAATTTCAAGCGAAGCTGGATCAAAGTTGACTTCCACAACTTCTGGCTCTAAATCTTGTTGATCATCTTTGATTTCCTCATTTGAGGCGTCACTACTTGATTGCTGTGCTTCTTTTGTGATATCTGGTGTGAGTTCATCTGCGTTTTGCATATCAATGAGATTATCATCATTCATATTAGGAGTATCTATATCAAGAGGGATATCATCAGAGAATTCTTGAGTGGGGACTTCTTGATTTTGAGATTGCATGAAGTGATCTTCTTGTAGATTGTTAAAATCTAGTAGGTCTTCAGTCTCTGCTGGCTCTTCTTGTAAGGGGTTGGTGTGCATATCTAGGTGATTGGCATGATCATCAGATAGCGAGAAGTCCATGAGTGCATCTGTTTGTTTTGATGCTTCTGTTTGGGATGGTATGGTATTTTCATCTTGTAAAATGGCATCTAGGTTTAAATCCTCATCATCTTCAGATCTAAGCAGATCAGATCCAAAAAGCTTTTCTGGAGAGTTGTTTGATAGTGATAGGGAAGCCTCTTCTTTTGGGATCTGTGGTTTGAGATAGTCTACAATCTCTGTTGGTAAAAATGGCTTTCTAATATAATGGTCAAAGCCTTTAATCGGAGTGGCATTTTTCTTATATAGAAGGACTTTTGGATAGGGCAGATCAGGGATCCCAGAGATATTGGCAATACTATCATCAAAAAATGTAAAGATATTATGAGGTTCATTTTCATTGATAAATGATGGATCAAAATTTTCAAACACAACAAGTGGGATCTCTACGACTTTCACGCTATTTTCAATAATTTTTATAACCAAAGGGTCTTTGCTAAAAAGATAGAGTTTAATAGATTGCCACATTATTAATACGCACCATTTATTTATGTATTGTGATAGCATTATAACAAATTAATCAAAGGTGGCAAATGAGAATCTTGCTTTTATGTCTGATGTGTCTATGTGGTATGTGGGCAAATGCACAGCAAATATTTTTTATGCCATATGAGAGAGAGACTGCATTAAAAGCGCTTAAAAAAGAGCTAGCAAATGCGCAGACAAATATTAAAATTAGTATTTATAGCTTCACAAATAAGGAGATATCAAAGGCGCTTCGTGATGTCGCAAGAAAGGGAGTAAGGGTTGAATTGATTTATGATTATGAAGGTAATTATAAAAATCCTCAATCTAGTATTGGCTATTTAGCCGCCCTAAGAAATATCAGTGCTTGTGTGCTTAAAGGAAGGAAATCTAATCGTGATTATTATGGCATTATGCATCAAAAACTTGCAATTATTGATAATAAGGTATTGATTTTAGGGTCTGCAAATTGGAGTAAAAGCGCATTTGAAAATAACTATGAAGTATTGATGATCACCCATAATCAAGCCAATATCAACAAAGCACTTGAATATTTCAATCTGATGAAAAAAGAATGCATCAAATACTAAGCTAGATAGAAATAATGGTGGACCCTGTAGGATTTGAACCTACGACCAATCGGTTATGAGCCGAGTGCTCTGACCAGCTGAGCTAAGGGTCCTCGTTTTTTGAGGTGTTTGATAGGGTTTGAATTATACTCAAAATCGAATTTAAAGGCAAGAAGATTTTCAAGGATACCAAAAAGAATTATAAATGTTATAAAGCTACTACCACCATAGCTTAAAAGAGGAAGGGGAATCCCAACAATAGGTGCTAGATTAAGAGTCATGGCAATATTCACACTCATATAAACAAATAGCAAAATAGCAATACCGCTTGCTACTACTTGTAAGTAATAATCTCGCCGATCTAAAAGGCAGAAACTCAAAATATGTAAAATCAAAATAATATATAGGCCAAAAAGTACTACCGCCCCCAAAAAGCCAAATCTCTCTACATAGTAAGAAAAAATAATATCAGTAATCGGGATGGGAAGGAAGCCAAGTTTAGTTTGACTGATGTTTTCCTTATCCTTGCCAATCCATCCAGCAGAGCCTATGGCAATAAGTGACTGCTGGACTTGATGGCTAGGTGTAGTAGCGATAAAATCTTGCACGCGTTTGGCTTGATATTCCCATCGAGTAAGGAGATTTGTAGAAAAAATAATAGGAGCTAGAATCACAAAAAGCCCTAGGCACCAAAGTACGATTTTTTTTCTAATACCAATGACAAATAAGATTCCATATCCCATTAAAAACATAACAATGGCACTGCCAAGATCAGGTTGTTTTGCTACTAAAAATACAGGAAGCATGATATAAAAGCTAAAAACTAATAAATCCTTTATGCCATAGCCATTTTTATCAGGTGGATTGTGATAGATGAGATTGGCTAGCATCAAGATAAGTGTGATTTTCATCGGTTCGCTAGGCTGGAAACTCATCCCAGTACCCGGGATGATGATCCAACGTTGTGCTCCTAATCTCACAGCTCCATAAAAATCAATAATAAGCAAGAGCAGGATAAAAATCCAGTAAAACACCGTAATGGCCCGGCTAAGCTTCCTAAAAGGTATCAGAAAAAAGGTGAAAAAAAGTCCAATGCCAATGCAGACATAAATGAGTTCGCGAAGCCCCTTATCAGGGTCATAGTCGTTGACAAGAAAGAATGAAATGATGACAATAGGCAGCACCAAGCCAGGTAGTAGAAAGTCAAAATGTGTTAAAATGCGACGATCAATCATCATTTCAAGGCCTACTTTATATAGAATATCTAGTTGAGTAATTTTAGCAGATTTGGGTTATTATGCACGATAGTAAAAATTCATCTAATCTTTTCTTTTCTCAAATTTTCACAGTTCATTTAAAGACATCAGAATCTATACGTCTAGATGTATACCTATCAGAGATTTTAAACACCTCTAGATCTCAAGTAGAGGCTTTGATAAAAAAAGATAGGGTATTTTATGACAATAAGCTGATCCAAAAAGGTGGATTAAAGGTAGAAGAGGGCGGGGTTATTGGTATTTTAGAGCTAGAAGATGATATAAAAAAACAGCATAAAGAGGTGGATTTTGATATAGAGATTTTATATGAAGATGATGATATTTTGATTCTCAATAAGCCGCCAAATCTTATCATCCATGATGCTCCTAGCCATAAGGAGGTCACGCTAGTAGATTGGCTAAAAAGTAGGGGTTTTTGCCTTTCTACTTTAAGTGGAGAAGAGCGCTATGGCATTGTGCATAGGCTAGATAAGGATACAAGTGGAGTTATTGTCATAGCTAAGAGTAATTTTGCTCATCAGAGTTTGGCCAATCAGCTTAAAGATCGTAGTATGGGGCGTTATTATTTGGCCATTATAGAAGGTGGGTTAAAAGAGAGCGTTTGTGTGGAGTGTCATCTTGGGCGTAATCCTAAAAACCGTTTAAAAATGAGTAAGCTTGATGTGGCAAAATACCCTAATGCACGGTATGCTAAAACACTTTTTACCCCTCTTTTGGATGCTAAAATAGGGGCAGGAGCATTGCAGCTTATTGGAGCGCAGCTTTTTACAGGTCGTACCCATCAGATTCGAGCCCATTTAGAATCTATTTCTCGTCATATTATCAGCGATCCTATTTATGGGCATTGTAAGAAGTTATCTAATATTCCTGGGCGCATTATGCTTCATGCATTTATTTTATATCTTATCCATCCAAAAACAAAAACCCCTTTGCTTTTCAAAGCCCCTATTTTCAATGATATGTTAGAATATATGCAGCAAAATTTTAATAAGGATTGTATTGATGTCTTATTGGATAAAGACCCGCACACTTTTCTTTCTCTCTAGCTTGTTTGTTTTATGGGTGCTGCAGGGTTGTGGAATCCTTGGTGATGATATTGCTAAGCGTAAGCCAGATTCAACGCTTCCAGAGATCTATAAGGCACGTACACTTGTAGATGTTGGTAGTGTGGGTTTTGAATGGAGTGCACCTAAGAATCTAGAAGGTGTTGAAGGCTATGCAATCGCAATAAAAGATGAAAAAAATAAGCTTAAGGCCTTATCTGTGATTAAAAATCCTTATGCTACCCATGCTTATGTATCTGGCCTTACTCCTCAAGCGCGTTATGATTTTTATCTCATTGTATTAGGTAAAAATAAGAATATCGCCTCCAGATATAAGCTTATTAGGGTGACCACTTCTTATATAGATCCAGTTGAGCGTGTTTTTACTACAGGTGGCTTGCCTAGAGAGATGAAGATCTTTTGGACACCCCATCCTAACCCATCTATTAGACGCTATATTGTCCAGCGCCAAGAGAATGGAAAATTTGTCAATATCGGGAATGTGCCACATAGACTTTTGGTTGAATTCTTTGATAAGAAACTAGAAGATGGGAAGCAATATACCTACCGTATTATTGCTGAAAGCTTTGAGGGCAAGCAGTCTTTGCCAAGTGAAAAGGTCACAGGTCAGACGCGTGAAAAGCCTGTGGCATTGCAGAATGTCCAAGCAAGCAAGGATCAGCCAAAGAGCATTGTAATCACATGGGATCGACCTATAAATCCGAAATACCCCATCGTATCTTATGGAATATTTGCTTCTGATAAGCCAGATTCTGGTTTTAAGCAAGTTGGCACAACTGCTAATAACTTTTATAAAGAAACTGGGCTTGCTAGTGATGAGACTAGATTCTATAAAGTCGTGGCTATCGACCAAGATGGTATTATGGGGGATTTAAATATCCCAACTGTAGCCGGACAATCACTTCCTTTGCCACCTACACCTAAGCTTACCCTTTCTGCTGTACGTAAAAATGCAGCTGTATTAAAGTGGGAAGTGGGGGATGATTCTCGTGTGGAATCTTATAAGGTTTGCCGCAGTGAGAAGGGAAGCAAGAAGACTAGAATCTGCTTTGAGAATATCACAAAACCATTTTTTATAGATCGTGAGATGGATGAGAAGATTTTATATTACTATGAAGTTTATAGTATCGATAAATATGGGCTAGAATCAAAACCTACTCCTACTGCTGAACTGGAACGCTAATGCCCCATTTTATAGCTAAGGATTATGAGCTAAATTTCCCTTTTTCTAAAGATGGGCTAAACTTTAAAGAGGAGTTTTTTGCTCTAGATGGTAAGGAAAGCTTGATTTTAGTTCAAGAGGGGGAGATGGAGTTTTTGATCAGAAAAACCCCTCATGCTAAAGGGTGGCTTTTTAAATCAGAAAAAATCATGCGTCCTAGCTCTACAGGAGTGCTCAAAAATGTCCTAAGCGCTCTAGCAGATCACTGTGAGGTATTAAGCGATAATTTGGCCATATCCTCTAAACGTCAAAAAACCCAAAGCCCTTATATGCTAGATGGGGAAAGATTGCTATTAGAGTTGCAAAAAGATAGAGAATGGGTATTAGAGATCGGATTTGGCTCTGGACGGCATCTTTTAAATCTGGCTAAAAACTCGCCACATCATTATTTTTTGGGTGTTGAGATTCACACTCCGTCTTTAGAGCAAGTGCAAAATCAAATTGAGATACTAGGCTTGAAAAATCTTTTTTTAACAAGACTTGATGCAAGAATCTTGCTTAATTTTTTGCCTTCTAATTCTTTGGGGGCGATTTATCTGCACTTCCCAGTCCCATGGAATAAAAAACCTCATCGCCGCGTCTTAACTAAAGCTTTTTTAACCCAAGCTATGCGTGCTTTAAAAAAGGATTCTTATCTGCATTTACGCACAGATGATGAGGAGTATTTCTCTGATGCCTTAAAGTTGGCCCTAGATAGTCAAGTAAGCAGGATCAATGTAAGAAAGAACTGTGATTTTTCTATCATCAGTAAATATGAGGCAAGATGGAAAAGGCAGGAAAAAGATATTTATGATATTGAATTTTATAGTCTTTTTGAGAGTGATGAGATGGATTTAAAACATGACTTTTCTTTGCCATTTATTGAGTGTGTGCCTCAAGATCTAGTAGGTAAGAAAATATTGGGCAAAGATTTTTTCTTGCATATTCATCGTTGCTATAAAGCCAAAGATAGTATAATACTATCAATAAGCTTTGGCGATTTTAATTGGCCTAATTCAAGATATCTTTGGATGGATTCCAAACAGCGTAGTATGCGTTTTTTGGGAGCCCCTATTTTATCAATCCCTGCTAATATTAAAGCTCATCAGGCCTTAATCCAACTACTAGGAGCATAAGTTTATGAAAGCAAATGATACAAAGGTTATTATTAAAGCTAGTAACCTGGAGTTGGGCTATAATAATGAGGTGATCATTCGTGGTGCTAACTTTAGCATCAAGCAAAAAGATTTTGTCTTTATATCAGGTGCTAGTGGAAGTGGGAAGAGCACACTTTTGCGTTCTATGTATGGGGATTTAAGCATTATGTCAGGTGAGCTTATGGTGTGTGATATTCCTATCCATCAAGCCAAAAAGTCTCACATAAGCGCTTTGCGCAAAGAGATGGGTATTGTATTTCAGGATTATAAGCTAATTGAGGAGTGGAATATCGCTCGTAATATCATGCTTCCTATGGTGATTAATAAATATTCTAAGACTTTCTATCAAGATCAGGTAAAAAAGCTTTTATCCCACATCAATCTTTTGCATAAAGCTAGCCGCTATCCTTTAGAGCTTAGTGGTGGGGAGCAGCAACGTGTGGCTATGGCTAGGGCTATAGCTCACCATCCAAAAATCATTTTAGCTGATGAGCCTACTGGAAATTTGGATGACTATTCTAGTGATTTGATATGGAGTCTTTTAAAGAGCGCTAATCAGCAGCTAGGCATTACAATCGTGGTGGTCACGCATAGGATCCCAGAGAGGCTTAATGTCGCACATCGTAAGTTAAATATCCAGGATGGAGAAGTTTATGAATATGCTTAAGCGTCATTTAGCCTTAATTGTCCCATTACTTGCCTTGCTTTTTAGTTTGCAGAGTATTTTACTTATTAATCGTGCTATCCAATCTAGAGAGGACAAGTTACTACAAAGCTATTCTATTTTGATCGCATCGCATGAGGCTTTATCGCTTGATAGATTAAGCGATATTAAAGATATTGCCAGTTTAAATAGTATTGATTCAGCTTTTTTATTACAGAGATTCCAGGATTTTGGCAGTGAAGAAGATTTAAAAAACCTGCAAAAAGAATTACCCTTATTTTACTCTTTAAAGCTTAAGAGCTACCCTTCTGTCCATGAGCTTGAAATGATTGAAAATCAGCTTAAAAAAATTAATGGCATTACTCGCATAGAGACTTTTTCTAAAACACAGAATCAAGTTTATAAGCTGCTATATTTTACAAAGGGAAATGTGCTGATTTTTGCTACTTTGCTTGGGATTTTCAGTCTTTTATTAATGATGCGTCAGATTCAGGTATGGCGCTATCAACATCAAAAGCGTATGCAGATTATGGATTTGCTTGGTGCTAGCTTTTGGCTAAAAAATTCTGTTTTATTTAAGGCTGCATTGATAGATTCTGTGATTGCTACTTGTTTGATTACATTGGGAAGCTTTTATATAGCATTTCATCACCAGACCAAGGAAATTATCGAAGATTTAGGTATACGCCAAGAGGTTTTTTATTTTGGTAGCGACTTTTTCTTATTGCTTTTTGTAAGCGTGGTTGTATCACTATTTTCTGTATGTTTTGTTATCTTATTTCAGAGGAAGAGTTGAGTGAGAAGCTTACTCATTGCTATATTTATTCCCCTGTTCTTTTTAAGTGCTGAGCAGAGTTTAAGCCAGATTGATGAGGATATCACCCTTTCTCGGCAAAAAATACAAAAAAAAGAGGATGAAAAAAACCGCATTACTACTATGCTCCAAAAGCTGGGTAATGAGATTAATCAAAAAAACAATCAATTAAGGCGTTTAGATTCTGAGATTAGGGTTTTGCAAAATCTTATTAATAATAATCAGGATAAAAATCAGATCCAAGAAAAAACATTAAGCCAATATCAAAAACTTTTAAAATCCTTGCAGCAAAAGAAGGCTGAAATTAAAGATAAGATCACTCAGATTCTTATTAATGACCTAGCTTTTGTTATGATTCTTAATAGTCAAAATCCAGTATCCCCAGATGATATTATTTTGCAAGAATATTTCAAGCTTTTATCTACTCAGTCTCAAGATAGGCTAAAGACACTGACACAAGAAGAGGTATTAATCAGCCAAAAAATCACAGAGACGATGGAGGCGATCGCTATTTTAGATAAGGATATCACCTCCCAGACAAATCAGAAAAACTATCTGCAAAATATGCAAAATATGCAAAAAAAGCTAATAGCAAATTTGCAAAAAGATTTGCAAAAATATAATCAAAGATTGAAACAAAATGATGCAGAGCGCAAGAGTTTGGATGAGATTTTAAAGCGTCTTAATATTGTTAAGGCTAGCAAGGAAAAAGAGCTTTTAGAACAGCAGCGTGATAAGGCATTGCAGGAAAAGGAAGAAATAGCCAAAAAACCAATCACACCATCAAGCATCTCTGCACGACCTAGTATACCATTACCTATTAATGTCAAGCAAGTGGCAAACTCCTATCAGCAGCTTTCTGTGGCTAAATACAATGGAGCACGTACAATATCACCCATTGAAAGCTATGAGATTGAGCAGAAGTTTGGTACATATTTTGATCCTGTGTATAAGCTTAAGGTTTTTAATGAATCTATCATCCTTGCATCCAAGACTCCAAATGTCCCTGTCCGTAGCATCTTTGATGGCAAGGTAGTTTATGCCAAAGAAGTGCCAATTTTAAAAAAGGTTGTGATTATAGAAAATCAGAATGGTATCCATACTATTTATTCTCAATTGGATAAAATTGCCCCAACCATCAAGGTTGGTTTGCATATAAAAAAGGGCTATGTTATTGGAAGGGTTGATCAAAAGCTTAGTTTTGAAATCACACAAAAAGATAAGCATATTAATCCACTGGAAGTAATTGCTAAAAGTAAATAAAATAATTTTAGTTTTTGCCGATGGTAGTGTAAGGTCTAATTTTTCAAGGAGGAAAAAATGATAGATAGCATGAATGTTAGTGCAGGATTGCAAAAACAGCTAGTCGATATGGCCTCGAGTGCTGGAAGACCCATGAATATTGTCAAGCAGCAAGAATATGATGCTATGAGAAAAACCAAAGATACAGAGCATCTTAAGCAAGAGCTGCTTGAAACTAGTCGTGCCCTAAACCAGGAAATGAAAAAAATCAATACTAATATTGATTTTAGTTACAATGATGATATTCAAGGACTTGTTGTGACTGTCAAAGAAGGTGATGGTAATAAAATCATCCGTGAAATCCCATCAAAAGAGGCGATTGCACTGATGAAGAAAATGCATGATATCGTGGGGTTAATTTTTGATAAAAAAGGTTGATTAGGATATGGCAGTAGGTCAGCTAAGCTCTCTTGGTTTGGGGAGTGGTGTATTAAACTATGATGTGATCGATAAACTTAAGAAAGCCGATGAGCGCACTATGATAGCGCCTGTTGAGCGTAAGATGAAAGAGAATATCGAGAAGCAAAAAGAGCTCACTGAGATTAGTGGTCTTGTAAGTAGTTTTAAAGCACCTGTTAATGTCTTGGCTGATTATTCTACCTATTTGGGTCGTTCTACAAGTGTTTCTGGAGATGCTATAAAGGCAAGTGTTTCTGCTGGTGTCCCTATACAGGATATTAAGATTGATGTTGAGAGCATTGCAAAAAATGATATCAATGAAGTTGGAGTGAAGTTTGGCTCGCGGGAAGATACTTTCTCAGAAACAGATGTAAAGCTTACCTTCTACACAAATGGCAAATTTTATACAATCGATATTAAGGCTGGTATGAGCCTAGAAGAGGTCGCCCAAGAGATTACTGATAAGACTGAAGGATCAGTAATGGGGATTATCATGAAGACAGGTGGCGAGAAGCCCTATCAGTTAATGATAAATTCTAAGGGTACAGGTGAGGCAAATAGAATCTATTTTGGTTCTACTATCACTTCAGAACCTATCCAGGGGCTTAAAGAGCTAGGGGATGGGGATTTTACCCTGACATTAAGAGATAAAAATGGACTTGATCAAATTATCTCCATTCCTCTTGATGCTAAGGAAGCAGGTAACAAAAATAGTACAGAAACCCTAAAAGCTGCAATTTATAAAACACTTTCTGAAAATGAAGATTTTAAAGATTTGCTAGACCAACAGATTAATATCGGTCTTTCAGAAGATCATAGAACTTTAATTATCAATGATCGTCGTGGTTATCCTATTAGCTTTAGCGGAAATAAAATAAATGAGCTTGGCCTTAGCAATAAGCAATCTAGAGCAGAGAATCTATTTCATAGTAATAAGCCCGTGCCAGAAGGCCATCTTAAGGGTAAGCTCATGATAGGAAGTGTACCACTAGATCTAGATAAGATGACTAAAGAGGGTAACTCTAGTGAGGATAATGCTAAGATTATCGCTGAAGCTGTAGAGAATATAGCTGGTGTGCATGCTAGCACTAATAGAGATGGGAAGATCAGTGTAACTTCAGAAGTGGGCGAAGTGATTATTGAAGGTACAGATAAAGATGGAAAAGCTCTACTTGATGGCTTGGGGATTAAGGGTGGATTATTTAAAGATTATTCCAAGATTGAGCCACAGGTTTTTGCTTTTAAAAATCTACAGCAAGCCAGCGATGCAGTAATCACTTATAATGGCGCTACTATCACCCGTCCTACTAATGATATTAATGATATTGTTAAAGGTGTGAATATTACATTAGTGCACACTACAGAGCCAGATAATCCTGTTATTATTTCTATCCAAAGGGATTTAGAAACAATCAAAGAGCAGATAAAAACTTTTGTCAAAACTTATAATGAGCTTGTGCCAAAGCTTGATGAGACTACGCGCTATGATCCAGAGACTAAAATAGCTGGGATCTTTAATGGTGTTAGTGATATTCGTACGATCCGCTCGAATCTAAACTCGCTTTTTGCTCGTCCCATCCCATCTCAAGATGGCAATCGTTCTTATTCTTTAGTAGATTATGGCATGAGTTTGAATGAAAAAAGTTTTATGACCTTAAATGAAGCAGAGCTATCAAGAATGCTAGATGAGAATCCTCAACGTGTCATTGATGTATTTTATGGCTATGATAAGAAGGATATTACAGGTTCAGAGCAGCATATAGATGGTGTTTTTGTGCAGTTTAGTAAAGTATTGAAAGGTTTGGTCGATGGTAGTAATGCTAAACTTAATGTTTATCAAGATTCTCTTAGTCGTGATGCGAGGAATCTCGAAAAAGATAAAGCCCAAGCTGCTGAACGTCTTAAAACTCGCTATGAGACAATGGCGCAGCGTTTTGCAGCTTATGATGAGCAGATTGCTAAGGCAAACAACTCTTTTAACTCAGTCCAAATGATGATAGATCAGGCTGCTGGCAATAATAAGAAAAAATAATCCAATAAAGGCAAGAAGATGAAAATGGCAAATGCATATAACCTCTATCAGCAAAATTCTGTGGCAGTAGAGTCGCCAGCTAAGCTTATTGAGATGCTTTATGAGGGGATTTTAAGATTCTGTGGGCAGGCTACTAGAGCGATAGATACTGATGATATTGAAAACAAGATTTATTATATCAATCGCATCACTGATATTTTTACCGAGCTTTTAAGTATTTTAGATTATGAGAAGGGTGGTGAAGTAGCACTTTATCTTACAGGGCTTTATACCCATCAAATCAAGCTCCTTACTCAAGCTAATGTTGAAAATAGCACAGAAAAAATTAGCACTGTTGTGAATGTGACTAAGGGATTATTAGAAGCATGGAAGGAAATCCATAGCCATGAATTGGCTTAATGAATTAAAAATCGCCATTTTAAATAGTGATACTGATCTTGCCTATAAGCTTATTATTGATGTACCGCTTGAGAAATTTTCTAATTTAGATGATATGCTAGATGCCCAGGCCCTTATCTTACAAGGAATTGAATTGCTTGAAAAAGACAAGCAAGAATACCAGCGCCAGATGTTGCAAATCAAACTAGCACAGAAATTTTTAGAATCTGAGTAGTATTTTGAGGCGATAAAAGTAGTGGGTGATTTTTCAGCCGATAAGCAGATAATTAGCGCAGATGGCACACCAACTTTCTATAATCACAGCTTTAATGCCTGCTATCATAGCTTAAAAGATGGTGCGCTCAAAGAGACTTTATATAAGCATGTTTATCCTCCTATGCATCTTTTTGGGATGCTAGAGAAAAGGACTTTGTATATCTTAGATATATGTTTTGGACTAGGATATAATAGTTTTTGTACGGCTTTGGAGTATCATAGGGCAGGCTTTTTGGGTGATATACATATCATTTCTCCAGAGATTGATAAGAGTGTGCTTGATAAGATAGCACTCCTAAAGCCAAATCCTTGGCAAGATTTGCAGATAGAGCGGATATTAGAGGAGTTGAGGAGAGATTCTTTTAGTATGCTTTTAGATAAGATAAAGCTTGAAGTATTTTTTGATGATGCCTTTGTGCTTTTAGATAGATTAAAGCAAAGCAAGATGCGGTTTAATGTGATTTATCATGATGCATTTTCTAGAAGAAATACACCTAGATTCTGGGATTTAGACTTTTTTTCAGATCTTTATTCCCTGCTTTTAGATGATGGGGTGATGACAGGCTATTCTCTTTCAAAACCCACAATCAATACAGCCAGAGAAGCAGGTTTTTTTGTCTATGCTCATGATAGTGGATTTTGCCAAAGAAGTGCTTTATTTTTAAAGATGGCTGATAAATCTCTAAGCGTTGTTTAAGATTTTTCTAAAGCCTTTTTTGTCTTTACGCCAAGATCTTCTAGCTGCTTAAAGCGCGTTTGCAAGTTACCATTACCACGCAACAATCGATTGGCCATTTCATCTTTTGTCTTATTGACCCTCTCAAGGGCATTTTCCATGTTTTTAAAGCTTTCTATCACACCTTCAAACTTATCATAGAACTTCCCTATTTCATCAAAAGCACGTGTGGCATTTTCATTGCGCTTGATATTAAGCCAAGTGATAGAGATGGTCTTAAGAGCCATAAAAAGCGTGTGAGGGGTAGTAAGATAGATTTTTCTATCGCTAGCATATTGATAGATTCTATTATCGCTATTTAGGGCTAGATCTAAGATATTTTGATAGGGGAGAAAGAGCAGGGTAAACTCATAGCTATCTTTTAGTTCTGCATAGGGTTTGTTTGCTAGTTCATTGATTCTATTTTTTAGATTTTTGGCAATCTGTGCGCAGGTATTTTCATCAATCTGTTCAAAATCAAAGCTATCTGGCAGGCTAAACTTAGAATCTACAATAATACTTTTATCGCGCTCTAAATAAATAATGGCATCAGGAATATAGCGCATGCCATCAAGCTTCAGGCTTTCTTGAAGCTTGTATTGCTCACCTTCAATAAGTCCACTTTGCTCTAAGACATTTTTTAGTTGCAGCTCCCCAAAGTTTCCCCTCACTTTTTTATCCCCTTTGAGGATTTGTGCTAGTTTATCAGCATTTTCCCCTACACTTTGAGAGTAGGAAAAGAGGGTTTTTATCTGTTGTTCTATCTTGATTTCATTTTGCATCAGACGTTCAGAATAGCCCTTAACCTGCTCTTTAATGGGTTTAAAAATCTCATCTAAGATTTTTTTGGAATCTTCATTGATGTTTTGTTTGTTTTGGGCTAGGATCAGGGCATTTTGGGTATTGTAGTTTTCTTTAAGACGCTCTTCAAGAAGTTTTAGATTCTCATCTTGTGCAGATTTTAGGGCTTTGAGTTGGGCTTGATACTCTTCTTTCAGACGTATTTTTTCCTCTTCATCTCTTAGCTTTAGGGCTTCTAGTGTTTGGGTTTTGATGATTAGATCTTGATTTTCTTTTTGCAGTTTTTTTGCTAGATTTTTAAGTGAGATTTGCTTTTTGAAACCAAATATGATGATAAGGGCTAAAAAGATAGCTACTATGCTTAATGGGATCAAAATGAGAAGCTCCCACCAAGCTGCAGGGCCATATATCGTGGCATAAGGCTATCATAAGCCCCTTTAGTGCCAATTTGGAATGCAAGATCAAAAAAGCCAAAGATATTAATGCCAGTAGTAAAGATAAAGCCATTATCTTGGCGGATATCTTTTGCCACACCTACACGCATATCAAGATATTTTAGATCAAACTTTAATCCAGTGGCCAGCATCTGGCTTAGTTGAGGCTCATCGCTAAAGCCTAGCATCTCATTTGGCAGTATATCTGCATCAAAAGCAAATGTTATAAGTGGGTTATTATAAGCAATCCCTAATCTATATTGAGGCTTGATGGTCAGCTTAGTCGCATCAAATTTAAAAGATGGGTAGTTGATATTTTTAGTCACAAGACCAAAGGTCAACCCCTGAAATTTTGGCAAGTCAATCTGATAGCTCACCCCAAGATCGATACCAAAGTTGCTAGCACTTTTTGAGGGGATATTGGCCTTAAAGTCAGAAGTGATTTTACTAAGATTAGTATCCTTGCCAATATCTACTCGCTGCTGGTAAAACAGGGCATTGATGTATTTGAGGTTTATGCCTAGATTAAGATTTGAGTTTTCAAAAAAGAAGGTATAGGCATAAGTAAGTGGCACTTCTTGTAATAAGAGATTGGTAGTAGCCATGCTTGCTAGCTGGTTGTTATCAATGGCTGAGATGATGGAGTGGTTTTTGTAATTTGTTGCATCAGAGCTAGTTACATTTCCCGTAGAATCTACTTTGTAATAATTATTACCATTACCATTTTTGACAATTAATTGTTTATTAGCAATATCTGAACTACCTGAAATATTGGCATAAAAGGAAGCAAAATATGAGATAGCCAGTGAGCCAAAGCTACCTCGCATACCACCAGGTGCTATCTGCAGGGAGATGCCATTTTGAGAAGTGATGGCTAGGTGATTTTGAGAAAAGATATCTCCAAGATCCTGGATATCTTTATAGAGAGCTTCTACATTTTGCTTATTGGCAGTAGCGCCACTCCCGCCACCACCAGCACCTCCAGCTCCACCTCCGCCAGCACCACCGCCGCCAGCATTTTGGACTAAAGAGTTAGCATTGCTTATCATGCCTTTAAAGTCAAATTGTGCCAATCTATCAATATTGCGCTGCTGATATCTAGCCCCAAGGGTATAGCCAAAGCGTATCTTGCTATCAATGCTGATTAAAGAAGGATTATAGTAGGCGCCAAAAGCAGAGCTTTGTAGCGCTACTCCAGCACCACCCATACCGATAGATGTATTCCCCATAGCACCAAAATCTAATGCATTTACTTGCGTTAAAATACCTAAAAAGACAAGATGAGAGATTTTTTTCATTTTCACCTACTATTCGTAGCTATTATTTTGCCACCAGTACAGAGATCGGAGAGGCATTGACAAAAGAGTTTTGATGCGAGGCAAAGATGCGATACAAAATCCCCTGTTCGCTAGAGCCAATGACAAGCAGATCATAATCATTAGCAATCTCTAAGACAATATCAATAGGATTGCCACTTTTAAGCAAGCTTTCTAGCTTAAATCCTTTAGCCCGTGCATCATTTTTAAAAATTTCTTCAAATTCATTCAGGATTTTTTTAGATTCTTCAAATTCATTTTTCTCAATAGCTTCATAGTCTACAAGCCCACTTTCTGCATGCAAGATAGTCTCTGGCGTGACATGTAGGAGTGTGAGGGCGACCTTTTGATCTTCAAAGAGAGAGAGTAGCGAGTTTGCTGCGCGTTTACATTCGTTATTATCATTGAGGGCAAAAAGTAGCTTTTTCATATCAACTCCTTATTTATGAGAGTGTTTTTAATTGTATCATATTTTAAGTATTGATAAAATTAGATTCCTCACATAGACTATAATCTAACCTAAGTACTAAAATATCGGCATTTTTTGGCACTTCTTGTATATTTTCATCAAAGATGGCTAGGGCATTGCATTGAGCCATATGGCTGATGGCATTGGGATTGATCTTGCCATTATTATGTGGAGTGAAGCCAGAGGTATTGAGATTGCCAAGGATGATATTTGTGCGTCCGGGAGATAGTTTTATGGGAGATTCTAGGCGGGTTTTAATAGCACTTGGGTAGAATCTAAAAGAGTGCTTTAGCGCATAGATAGCAGGGATAATAAGGCTTAAAAGCACGCAAAGTGCGCTAATGGGATTGCCAGGTAGGCAGAAAATATAACAAGTATTAAGCTGGCTTATTAGCACGGGTTTACCGGGCTTGAGGTTTATCTTTTTGCAAAATACTTGTGCGTTATTTTTCTCTAAAATCTTGCCAAAAAGATCCTTATCCCCCATGCTAGCCCCACCAGTGGTGATGATCACATCATAGTCTTTAGTGCTTTTTAGCACCCTCTCTTCTAGGCTATCATCATCATTTAGCACACCTAAATAATCACAATCAATTTTATGTGTTTTTAGCGCATTAAAAAGGCTTGAGGCATTGCAATCATATATCTGGTGTTTTTTGGCTATCTCGCCTGGTTGTTTTAGCTCATCTCCACTGCTAAAAAGTGCGATCTTTAGATCTCTATAGACATCAACTTTCCCAAATCCTTGGGCTGCCAAAAGACCAATGAGCCCAAAATCAAGTAAATCACCTTCTTTGGCTATGAGGCTTGATGGGCTGACCTCCTCACCCTCATAGCGGATATTATCCCCTTGCTTTGGGGGAGTGCTGAGGTGCAAGAGGGCATTTTTTTCATCAAAATTTGCCTTTTCAAAAGGAATGATGCAATCTATATCTTTTGGTATCATCGCTCCTGTCATGATTCGCACTGCTTGATTTTTTTGCAAGATAAGCTGTGAGCTATCCTCTCCTGCATAAATGCTTTTTGCTACCTTTAGGCTGTTTGGATAATCTTTTGTATTAAAGCCAAAGCCATCCATAGCAGAGTGGCTGAAGGCTGGTAGAGGTCTACTAGCTAGAATCTCTGTGCACACAACTTTATTATAGCTATGCATAATGGGGATGGTTTCTTTAGATAGTGATGGTTTATCAAGGTTGGTAGCAGTTTTAAAGGCTTGCATAAAGCTTAACATAAGAACTCCTTTTAGCCAAAAATTTGAAGTAAAAACTCAAAGCCAATTTTTAAGTCTTTCTCAAAAACACGCATGATAGAAGGGATGATAACAACAATAGCGACAAAGGCTAATGCGATCTTTACAGGGAATCCAATGGCAAAAAGATTGAATTGGGGGTGGGTTTTCATAATCATGCCAAAGATAATATCTGTAAGGAGAATCATCCCTAAAATAGGAAATGCCATCGCAAACCCGATGCTAAAAAGATTAGCAAAGTTTTTGATAATAGATTCTAATAAGTTTGCATTTGGGGCAAATTGACCAAGTGGTATTGCATTAAGAGACTGGGCGATGAAGTTAAAAATCACATGATGAAAGTTTAGCTCCAGCGCAAAAAGCAGGGCTAGCATCGCTAGTACTTGCCCTACAATAGGCTTTTGCGATCCAGTGGCTGGGTCATAGGCACTAGCCATGGTTAGACCCATCGCAAAGCTGATGCTATCTCCAGCAAAAGCAAGTGTGGAAAAAGTAATTTGTAATGCTAGTGAGGCCAAAAAGCCAAACATAAGCTCCATGATCATAGCTATCAAAAAATCTGATAGACCAAGGGCTAGAGGCTGGCTAGGAAGGATAGAGAAAAAAAGTATACTCATAAAAAAAGCCAGCGCACCCCTTAGGCTTACTGGTATGAGGTTAGAATCAAAAAATGGAAAAAAGGCAAATACTCCACCAAAGCGTAGCAATAGTAGTAAAAAAGCTTGAGTGTGGCTCTCTGTAAGCAGGGATAAAAATTCCATTTATAGCCCTAAGTTAGATGAAGTCACGAAATATAGCCCCAATATCAACATCGCCAATCACTTTTGTAGCACATCTAAGCATGATTTTTTCTATCCCATCAGTAAGTTCTTTGGAGGTGATACCATGGGCGATAGAGATCTTAGCTTCCAAAAAGGCGCTTAAAAGATCACAGATTTTTAAAAACTCACCATAAATAGGGCTAAACTCATCGTGGTTAAATTGACCCAAAAGCTCATCAGCACTAGCCGGGTGGACAAAACCTTCTACTTTGTAGCGATTGGTGAATTCATTTTGTGTGAAATACCTAATATCTGTATTGATATTTTCTGGAAGGTGGGCTAAGATTTTTTGTGCTACGACACGCTCTTCTAGCTCTTTGATTTGGGAATCAAGACCGCTCACTCCTTGTTTAATTGGTGAGATGATATCGCGAGTGAGTACTTCAGGCAGGTCGTGGAAAAGCCCGCAAAGAAAGTGGTTGATTCTCATTTGTGGGCATAAGGGCAGCTCATGGCTAAGCAAATAGGCACAAATAGCTACAATAAGTGTATGTCCTAGCACTGAAGTAGGGGGGATTCTTGGGGTTTGACTCCAACGTTTTTGGAATCTTAGCTGGCCAAAAAGTGTGATAAGCTCTTTAATATTGCTAAAAAGTATGATTTTTTGCATCCCGCTTAAGTGATAGTGATCTTCTACTTCTTTATCAATGATATTTTTGATATTTTGCACATCATACATATAGGGATTGAAATGATAGATAATATCAAACTCCCATTTGCTAGCATAAAAGTGGGCAGCCTTTAGGATTTGAGATTCTATATCATTATATGTGCCTTGTAGGTATTTTTCTACCTTTGAGAAAAAGGGATACTCACAGAGGTCTTCTTTGCATTCTTTAATCACAAATTGCGCGAGCTCTTTTTTGTGATGTTTTTGTAGCTCATAATAAACAGGTGGCTTGATATCTGTAAGCACCACGCGAGAGAAAAACTCAAATAAAAAATACTCAATCAGCTTTTCCCAGTCAATTTTAGTATTTTGGTTTTCCTCAAATTTAGCCAAAAGATAGGCAATAATCATCTTGTGAGCTTGCTTATCCAGCTCCACAAATTCAATTGGCGTGGCCTGGTCATTCCATCTGCGGATAGATGCTGCGGTGAAAAGCTTGCGTAAAAGAGAGTTTTTTATCCTTGGCTTTTTGATCATTTTATGCCTGCATGATCTCAAGAGCTTTGAGGAATTTTAGATTTTCTAGCTGCATACCTGTAAGCATATTTTTTAGGGTTATTGTGTGGTTTTTAAACTCTTCTTCGCCAATGATGATGGCAAACTCATGCCCTTTGTTATTGGCATAGGCAAACTGTTTTTTCAGCTTGATAGATTCTGGATAGACTTCAGTGTTTATCTTACTTGTGCGGAAAGATTCAGCAAGTTTGTATGCAAATGGCAAGTAAGCAGAATCTGTAGTGATGATGATGGCTTTGGCAGTGGTGGATTTTTTATCTAATAATCCTAGATCTTCTAGTCCAGCTAGTAGTCTATCTAGCCCTATGCTAGCTCCTACGCCACTCATAGGTTCTTTAGAAAAGGTTTGAGTAAGATTATCATACCTCCCACCAGAGCATACACTGCCAAGATTTTTAAGTCGATTTAAGATCGTCTCATAAACAATACCAGTATAGTATCCAAGCCCTCTAGCGATAGAAAAGTTAATACGATAAGAGCTTTTATCAATCTCAAGATTATCTAAAAGGTTAAACATAGCTTCTAAATCCTCTATGCCTTTTTTTAGCTCATCATTCCATGTTTTCATATTGCTAATTTCAGCAAAAAACTCTTCAGCACTCTGGACTTGTTTGATGCTTGTAGTCTCTAGCAGGCCAGCGATTTTTTTATCACTTAAATTAAGTGTTTTTAGCTCGGCACTTACACCATCAGCACCTATTTTATCGATTTTATCAATGATCCTTAATGTAGCTTGAATCTCGCTTTGTGTCGTGATGCCAAAATAATGGCAGATTCCATTAAGGATGCTTCTGTGATTAAGCCAGATGGTAAAGTCCTCCAGTCCAAGACGTAGCAAGGAAGCATAAATAACTTGCACGATCTCTGCATCACAGGCGATGCTATTGCTGCCAATAAAGTCAAAATCACATTGTGTAAACTCTCTATATCTGCCTTTTTGGGCTCTCTCTCCGCGGAAGACATTGCCTATTACATAGCGCTTAAATGGCAGGGCAAGCTCATTTTTATACTGCGAGATAAAGCGCGCTAAAGGCACAGTCTGATCAAATCTCAAGGCCACATCCCTACCACCATGATCTTTGAATCTATAAAGCTCTTTTTGGATCTCCTCGCTCCCTTGCTTGATCAAAATATCTGCATACTCTAAATGAGGAGTTTCAATAGGTACAAAACCAAAGCTTTCAAACACAAGAGTTAGCTTTTTTAATAATCGTTCTTTTGAGATCGCTTCATTGGGCAATCTATCTTTAAATCCACTAAGTGTGCGCGGTGTAACTAGCATGCAATCCCCAGTCTTTATAGAGTTTTTAATAATTTTACCCACTTTTAGGTAAAATTGATCAATTTTAAACTTCGCAAGGATAAGGGCTTTTGAGAATTTTAATAAGATTGCCTAACTGGCTTGGTGATGGCGTGATGTTTTCAGCAAGTTTTGAGGCCTTAAAAAGAGAGTTTAGTAGCGCAGATTTTGTACTTGTAGGGAGTAGGGCTACTTGCGGGCTTTTTGAAGAAGATAAGAGGGTGTGCGGGCTTATTGTTGATGAGAGTAAAAAAGGCTTTTTTAGGATGCTAAAAACCTATCAATTAGCCAGGTCTTTGGTCCATAGATTTGGGCAATTTGATATAGCTATTAGTTTTACTAATCATTTTTATTCAGCTTTTTTGCTATTTTGCACAAGGGCAAAGATGCGTATCGGGTATGAGGGATTTTTACGCACTTTTTTATTAAGTCATCCTATCAAAAAGCAGAGTTTTTCCCATCAGGTTTTAAGCTATGGACATTTGCTTTCACCTCTTGGTATTGGTTTGGAGGATCTTGATGGGTTGTCTTTGAGCTTTGAGGAGAGAGAAGGCAGGAGTGATGCTAGAATAGGGCGCATAGGTATAGCTAGTGGAGCAGCTTTTGGCTCATCTAAGATGTGGCCATTAGAGTATTTTGCTAGTGTTGGCATGCATTTTTTGAAGTTAGGCTATGAAGTGGTGCTTTTTGGATCAGGGAAGGAAGCTAGTAATAATGCCAAGATAGTAGAGCTAATAGAGCAAAATCTTGGCTTTAAGGATGAAAATCTTAGAGATTTGAGCAATCAGACTGATATCCCTAAACTATGCAAAGAGATAGCAAAATTAGATGTATTTTTGAGTAATGATAGCGGGCCTATGCATATAGCAGCCGCGCTTAAAACCCCGCTTGTAGCGCTCTTTGGTCCTACTCATCCTACTTATTGCCTGCCTTATGGGATTAGAGGGGATAGGGCTATTATCATCAATCAGTTTTTATCCTGCTCACCTTGTCAAAAAAGGATCTGCCCTTTAGGGCACCATCAGTGCATGCGATCTATAAAACCAGAAATCGTGATAGAATCTATCAAGAAACTTTTGTGAGGAAAAGATGCAGGTTAAACTTGATGATTGCAGTATGCTTTTAAAGTACAATCTTATCAATCAGATTGTAACCCCGCGTCCTATAGCATGGATCAGCACGGTAAGTGAAGCTGGAGTGGTAAATCTCGCTCCTTATGACTTTTTTGCCCCACTTAGTAGTGAGCCTATGGTTTTTGCTATCAGCTTTTTTGCCAAGAGTGATGGTAGTCTTAAAGATACATTTGCCAATATCATCAAAACTAAGAGAGCTAGTATTTGTGTGTGTGATCTCTCTGTACTAAAAGCTATGCATAAAAGTGCACAGGAGCTAGATGCTAAAGAGAGTGAGGCAGAATATTGTGATATAGCTATGGAAGTGGTAGCGCAAGATTATCCACCAATACCAAAGGATATCAAAGCGGCCTTTATGTGTGAATATTATGATTTATTGCCAGTTGGCCAGATGAATAAGGTTTTATTATTGGAGGCTAGAGAATGCTTTATACAAGATGCTATTTATACGCCAGATCTAGATCTTAATCTCAAAAATATAGCACGCGTAGGCAGAAGCTATCAGGTAGGGAGCAGCTTTATGGCCCAAAGCGAGCTGGATTAGTCTCTTTTATAGAGACCTTTCTGGTTATTTATCTTTTTATCTCTTTTCTAGCTGAAGTTTTAGATGCTGCTTGTTTTTTGGTTTATCTTTGTTGTTTTTAAGATTTTATCTTTTATGCTTTCTTTATCTTGATGCTCTCTTTTTTGTTTTTCGCTTTCTTTTGTTTTTAATTTTTCTCTCTTTGGCTTTTCTATTTTCTTCTGGATTTTTTATTTTTTTCTATCTTGCCTTTCTCTTTTTTTATCCATATTTATTTTATTTATCTCTTTTCCCTCTCTTACCATCATTGCTTGCTATGTGACAAAGGAAATCCAAAAAACTTACAATGATGGCAAGAGAAAGAAAGTTAGAAATCAAAAAATTAAA
>CASFYB010000006.1 GCA_949298825.1 uncultured Helicobacter sp. | reverse complement strand
ATTAAAAGAATTAAAGAGTGATGGTGAGATTATAGAGGTGAATTAATAGGATTGTTATTAGAAGAATGATCTTATTGAGGAATATCTATAGTCAATATTATCCAAGTAATATCTAAATATTATCTAAGTAAATATTATCTAGCCCTTTGGGGCTAGATAATATATTAAATCATCGCCAAATTGATGACTCAATATTTAATACTTAAATTGTGTATTTGTGTATCTAGCCTATAAAGGGCTAGATTGTTTTAGATTGTTTTTAATGATTTAGATTGTTCTTAATTGCTTTAGATTTTTACCTTGTTTTAGTTTTAGATTCTTAGAATCTTAGTTTTAAGTGCTTTAGCTTTTAAATGTTTTAGCTTTAGAAGTATTTCTATAAAGATAGAAATATAATGAGTTTGATTTTAAGTGATTTAAATTATTTCTAGTTCTTTAACTCTTAGATTAAAGTTTTAGTTTCTAAGAATTATTTTGATTCTGAATTGTTAGATTATTAAATACTTAAAGTGATTTGGTTTTAAAAGATTTTAGATTCCAACTTTCTTTCTCTTGCCATCATTGTAGGTCTTTTGGATTTCCTTTATTACATAGCAAGCAATGATGGTAAGAGAGGGAAAAGAGTGGAAAAAATAAAGAATAAAAGTGGGGAGGAATGGATAAGGGCTAAGAAAGAGTATGCGAGAATCTTGCACTTGTTGTAAGGCGCAATGCAAAACAAACGGATTAAGCAACATAAATGTAGATAAAAAAAAAGGGGGGGGGGGATGGATGAAAGAACAGATTTAGCATCCCCTAAGCAAGAATAGACAGGATCATGGATAATAAAAAATAGGAGAAGAAATCAACCTCCTATAAACTTAAATGCAAATCCCCTTACCCATGGCACACAAACAAGCAAAAATACGACTAAATAAATAGCACCAAAAATAAAGCCTAGTCGCCAAAAATCACTACTTTTTATATAGCCACTACCATACCATACTGGACTTGGTCCAGTACCATAAGGAGTGATTATCCCCATGATCCCAAGACTAAGCAACATCAAAAGCGTCATTTGATCCACATCTATCCCTGCAATCTTGCCACCCACTGCCATAAATAACGCTAGTAGCGCTGTCACATGTGCTGTCGTGGATGCAAAGAAATAGTGCAATAAATAAAATAAAATCACAAGCCCAATAACTGCTACATTGGGATTAAAACCTTGTAAATAGCTCTCGCCCACATTGGCCAGAAAATCCAAGAAACCTACATTTTTTAATCCCCCTGCTAAAGTCACCAAAGATCCAAACCATGCCAAAACATTCCAGGCTGCTCTATTGCCCAAGATATCATTCCATTCAATAATCCCGAGCAAAACCATACCGATCATTACGCTTAGCGCCACTGTTGTGGAATCTACCCCAAAACTACTCCCGCCAATCCAAAACACCAAGGCAAATACTGCTAAAGAGATCATTAAATATTCTTTGATCTGCATTTTGCCCATTTTTTTGAGCTCATCTGAAGCCCAGCTACTAGCCTCCTTGGATCCCTTAATCTCTGGTGGATAAATATAGTAGGCTAAAAGTGGAGTTAAAATAAAAAGCAAGATTCCACAAGGAGCAAAGCTAATAAACCATCCCATCCAAGAAATACCACTAAACCCACTTTTTACTGCTGTTTCCATAGCCAAAAGATTAGGAGCTAATCCAGTAAAAAACATTGAGCTAGTCACGCAAGTAGCTGCTAAGCTTACCCACACTAAATACCCTCCGATTTTCCTTGCACCATTATCTGGATAGCTACCAAGCATCGGGGGGATAGATGAGACAATAGGATAAATAATACCCCCGCTACGAGCAGAGTTTGAAGGAATAAATGGAGCCAAAATCCCATCAGCAATCGCTATAGCATACCCTAGCCCCAATGTCTTACGACCTAAAGTCTTGACCAAAAACAGAGCTATACGACGTCCAAGTCCACTCTTCTCATATCCTAACCCCAGCATAAAAGCTGCAAAGATAAGCCAAACTGTGGAATTTGAAAAACCAGCCAACCCCCACTTAATAGCAGCACTTGCTGAAATATTAGAGCTAGGATCTGTGCTACCAACTGGACCTAATTTAAGCCAGACTAAAACCCCCACTCCCATAAGGCCAATCAACGCTCCAGGTATAGGCTCAAGAACCAACCCTACTACAACAACCATAAAAATTGCAAAATATATCCAAGCTCCCTCACTAAGACCACCAGGTGCGGGGATAGCCAATAATAAAAGCCCTATTAAAATAGGCAATATAAACTTCCAGTATTTCTTCAACATCTCTCCTCCTTCTTTGCCATTGCAATTTAAAATTATACCACCTACTCTATATAATCTTTAGTATTTTGGATATTTATCAAGTTTTGGTCAAAAGCTGGACACAACGCCACAAGAGCGATTTTTATGCTAAAATACGCATGAATTTTTCAATATGATTTGGCAGCAGGATGCTTTGACTTAGTTTATCTGCAGGTTTATTTTGAGATTTTTATCAAAAAACCTAAAAGTCTGATACTTAAAACCATAAATATAAAAAGGAATATAATGAGATTTTTTGTCCCGTTGCTTTTTGTTGCTTTTTTAGTGTTTGCATATGGCAAAGAAGAAGATAAAAATCTAAATGACTTACCACTAGACTTGCTTAAGAAATATTCTAGCAGCACTGTAGAAAAAACATTAGACAACCTTATCAAAGAAGCGACAACCAAAAATGGCGATAATGAAGACTTGCGTGTTAGCAAAAATGGCTTTATCCTGGGTACTGGAGTTTGGCTAAAGAAATTTACCGTAGATGCCATTGCCAATGGCTTTAGCAAGCTAACTGCTGTCACACCATCATTAAATGCGGGTTTAATCTTAGGCTATCAATTTTATATGGGCAAAGTCCTGGGTGTACGCATCTCTGCGATGGGACAGGTAGGTGGTCCTGCTGATGCTAGAATCAAAGCCTTTAAGATTGTCCCTGCCAATCAAGCTGTGGCCGATCCTGCTATCGAATATCATCAAAGCTATATCCCAGTTTCAGCTGGAGTAGAAACAGCCCTTTTGCTTGATTTAGTGACCACACAAAAGCATAGCTTTGGTATTGATGGTGGTGTAGGCTATAATGCAGAATGGTATATCCCAAATAGCGATAAAAGTAATGTTGACAAGCTTACTACAAAGCCGAGCATTCTTATAAATAGCGGTCTTTATCCTTTTGTCGGGATCCACTACTACTTCAAGAATCATCAATTTGGAGTTTCTTATAAATTTGTAGAATATGCTCTAGTCAATAAAGATATCTGGGATCCTGCCAGCGGCTATCAGGCGACCTTTAGATTAAATGCGGCTATCCGCATCACTTATCTTTATCGATTCTAGCTTTATGGGCATAAGCTCTATTTTAAAATTTTCAGCTACAATAACTTCATCCATCGGTG
This sequence comes from uncultured Helicobacter sp., assembly GCA_949298825.1. Taxonomy (GTDB): domain Bacteria; phylum Campylobacterota; class Campylobacteria; order Campylobacterales; family Helicobacteraceae; genus Helicobacter_H. The sequence continues at coordinate 82,484 of CASFYB010000006.1, read as the reverse complement.
GCATGAAACGTCAAAATTTGGATAAAAATCAAAAAAATATAGGAGAATAATATGTTTGAACTAAGAAAATTACCTTATGATAAAAACTCTATGGGGGATTTTTTAAGCCCTACTACATTTGAATATCACTATGGAAAACATCATCAAACCTATGTAAATAATCTTAATAATCTCATTAAAGGTACAGAGTTTGAAAATGCCGATCTTTATGAGATCATCACCAAAGCAAATGGTGGTCTTTTTAACAACGCTGCTCAAGTTTATAATCATGATTTTTATTGGGACTGCATCACTCCAAAAGCGACCACTAGAAGTGCTGAATTTGATTCTGCGATTAATGCAGAGTTTGGAAGCCTAGATGGTTTTAAAGAAAAATTCCTCTCCTTGGCTACTACTCTTTTTGGCTCTGGTTGGTGTTGGCTAGTACTAGACCCTGCAAGCAAAAAACTAGAGATCGTCCAAACTAGCAATGCAGCCACTCCTATCACTCAAAATAAAGTCCCACTACTTGTAGTAGATGTTTGGGAACATGCCTATTATGTTGATCATAAAAATGCTCGCCCTGCTTATTTAGAAAAATTCTTCAATCACATTAACTGGGAGTTTGTCTCTGAAGCTTATAACTATGCATTAAAAGAAGGTATCAATTCTATTAAACACTACATCAATGTCTATGTTCCAGAACTAAACAAAAGATCTTAATATTTTAGATTCTAGCCTGGCTAGAATCTAAACTCCTCTCCTATCTCCAAAAAGCCTAATATGCAACCTATCTGCCACTCTAAAACCCTGCTTCATTGCCAGCTTTAAAATCGCTTCTAAATTTTCATCAAGCTCTTTAGTCTCTGTCCCTAATGGCATCAAAAAAACCTCATAACTACCGCACAATCTAGAAAGGATATCATTGATCTCTTTTTGTGCCTCACCACTCTCGCACATAGCCCTATCTAGCACAAATTTAAAGTTCACTTCACGCGCATGATCTAGGATATTTTGCAACGCAGCAATATTGATCGCTCTAGATTCTTTAGCATTGCTTAATTTTACGCTCAAAGTAAAGCTAAATGCCTCTAAAATAGGATTAAAATCAAACAATACACTACCATTACTCTCAACACTAATCCTATGATGATGGTCCAAAAAATACTCACATGCCCCAAGAAGCACCTCATCCCTAAAATATAGGCTAGGCTCCCCACCAGTTAACACAATATCAAAAGGTATATCCTCTTCTTGTACGCAATGCAAAATAGCATCAATCAAACTTTGCTTATCTTTATAGACCACCCACTCATCACTAAAGGCCGCATTAGCTGCATAGATACTATCACAGCCTACAATCTCTTTATCTCCCTTTTTTACCCTAATGCCAAACCCTTGGCAAGATAGATTGCACCCTCCAACTCGCACAAATACACTAGGAGTCCCCACATACTTTCCCTCACCTTGAATACTATAAAAAATTTCTGAAATTTTTAGCATTACTATTTTTGTATCTGTTGGGTTGGGCGAGTATAAACAAAAGGCTTTTTAGCCAAAGAAGAAGCATAAAAATCCTTAAGCTTTTGCATCATCTTTTCATCTTTCCACTCTTGTGTTATAGCCTTGCTAAACTCAATAGAATCCAAATTTAGATTCTGCATAAAATTCTCATTTTCTAAATCTGTCCTAAAAGCCTCAGCATAGCCATGATCTGTCTCATGCACGCGTACTGATTGCACCTTAATCTCACCCTCATTATTTCCAAAACTAGTCGCCCCAATAATCTTATCAATAAAATATAAAAAAAGCAAAGCATAATTTTCAGCACTTGGATTATGGCTTAAGGCAATATGCCTGGCTGAATTTTGATAGACAAAGTCTTGTAGTTCTTTATTTTCAAGTTTCCAAAAATGATAGCCATGATCAAATCCATCAATAAAGTCTGCGATCTCATTTTTAAAAATACCAAAATCTAGAATCATCCCTGCATTATCTAACTTATTAGCACTTACAAAAATTTCCACTACATAATTATGCCCATGCAAACTAGATGAGCAACGCTTAGAAGTGCAATTTCTCACAATATGAGCAGCACAAAATTTAAAGCTTCGACGGATAATCATTAATCACAAGTCCAATAATGTGGCATTGGCGAATTAAACGTGTACTGCTCTTCACGCGTAAAGTCAATGCGATTAATTGTCTGATAAACCAAATCACGGAAAATATAGCTATAGCCACAAGTCTTACCAAAAGCACGTCCATCTACATATAACACGCGCTGTCTTGTATGCGTATCATACCAATCTAGCGTAAAATGGTAGGTTAAAGAGTAATCCATCCTTTGAGTAAAATCTGTAAGGTTAAAGCTTTTTTGAGGTGCATTATCGCAAAAAAACTTTTCCCCATAAAAATAACAAGATGAAACCACTCCATCATTAACTATACTATAGTTATAGCTCACACTAGGATAAGACTTCACATCCTTATAAAGACGCAAGAAAATCACATTTCGTGCACGACGGATAGGCAACTCTGTCTGCTTGTAAATGCTTGTAAAACCACGCTTTGTAAGCTCATAAATCACTAAATCTGTATAGTAGGCTGATAATAAATCATTTACATCATGCATAATAAGCACAGGGGCATTAATATTAAAACGATAATCCTTATCTAAAACTGAATAGTACCCCATTTGTAAATTTTTTGCACAACCTGCAAAAATCAAAAAAGTTACTATCAATGCTAACTGCTTTAACCAATTCATTTTAGAAAAATCCTTTTTTTATCACCCTCTTTAGGGCTTATAAATGTTCCGATAATACTAGCATGCTCATATCCTGCACACCGCAGCTTATCTAGCAGCTTCTCTGCTTCTTCCCTGCATAAAGCAAAAACAATTCCACCTGAAGTCTGTGCATCATAAAAAACCCTGCTATCTCCATTGAAATCATCACTAACCCTATCTCTAAAGTGCTCAAAATTAGCCTTGCTTCCTCCAGCAAAAATGCCCTTAGATAAAAGACTATCAACACCACTAAACTGGCTGATCTTGCCTCCCCAAAGCTCTAATGCCACGTTAGAGCACATTTCTAGCAAATGACCAATGAGGCCAAACCCAGTAATATCTGTAGCAGCATGTATATCAAACTCTTTTGCTATGCGCATTGCCTTTAGGTTTAACATCGCCATATAATCAATACACTCTCTAGCCTCACTCATAGCTATAGCCCCATTTTTAAGCCCGGTAGTGATCACCCCACTACCAATTGGCTTGCTTAGTATCAAAACATCGCCAATTCTTGGAGTATTGTTGCGCCAAACCTTCTTTGCAAAGCCAGTCACACAAAGTCCATACTTCTGCTCTCTATCAATGATACTATGCCCACCTAAAAGGGTGCAGTTTGCCTCATTAAGCTTGCTCATCCCTCCCTTTAAAATCTCAGCTAGAATCTTATGATCTATATGAGCTTTATCCCACATTAAGAGATTAAGCGCTACTTTTGCCTCAGCTCCCATAGCAAAAATATCGCTCAATGCATTAGCAGCAGCAATCTGTCCATAAGTATAAGGATCATCCACCACTGGCGTGATAAAATCTACACTTTGAACCATCAGCATATCCAAAGCTTCCACTTCTTGCACAAGCGCAGAATCTAACCTATAAACGCCACTATCATCACTATGTTCAAACCCGACTATTAATCTATCATCTGGCTTTTGTTTAAAGATGGGAAAAAGTTGTGTGAGGTCACCCGGACCTGCTTTTCCAGCTCAGCCAGCACATTGGACATATTGAGTTAAAGAGATTTCATCACTCATAAGCTCACTACCTCCTTTTGCAAGATTAAAGGCATGATAACCTTAGCACTCACTACCTCGCCTACCTCCAAATCCTCAAGACCAAAATGCTCAACACAAGTAGCACACATAAGCACTTCTATACCTAAATTACTTAGATTCTTTAGCGCCTCTAGCGCCATTTCATTCTCCCTAGTGGCCAAAAGCACACCTCTATTAATAAGTATAATGCATTCTAAATCCTTTGTCTTTTTTACCTCATCATAGGCTATACTCAATGCTCCATTTATAAGCTTATTGCCAAGCCCATTCTCATCCTCTCCAATCCTATCATTCTTAAGCAATAAAATCTTTGCCATATTATGCTCCTTTTATACTTTCTATCACATCACAAAATACCGCGCTCAAAAGCTTGAGATCAGAGATTCTCACTCTTTCATTAATGCTATGAATCCTATCATTGCACACGCCAAACTCTGCTACCTCACAGCCATATTTAGCAAAAAACCTTGCATCAGAAGTCCCACCACTTGTCGATAAGACAGGTTCATTTTTAGCCACCTTTTTAACACTCTCTTGCAAAATAGAGACCAATACCCCATCTCTCTGGCTAATAAAAGGCTCTGAGCTAACCCTTATCTCTAGCTCATACTCTAGCCCCTCTAAAATATTTTTAATATACTTTTCTAGGCTTTCTTTAGTTGTAAGCGTGCTATTTCTAACATTAAACATAATTTTTAAATCATTTGGCGTCACATTTACCACTTCCATCCCGCCTCTAATATCTGTGATCACAAGCTTTGAGGGCATAAAATTTTCATCCCCTAAATCAAGATCATATCCGGCTAAATCCCCTAATCTCTTGCCCAAAAGCTCCACAGGGTTGATACACTTTTCAGGATAAGCCACATGCCCTTGCTTGCCATAAATTTTTAATACACCATTGATACTGCCACGCCTACCGATCTTGATCATATCACCAAATTTATCAACACAAGTAGGTTCAGCAACGATGGCATAATTTGGAATCAAATTTTTAGATTCTAGGCATTCTAGCGCATACCTAGTCCCATCAATCCCCACCCCCTCTTCATCTGAAGTCAAAAGCACAGAAAACAATATAGGCTTTGAATGCTCTTGGCTTTTTGATATTTGACTAAGCGCATCCAAAAAGGCTGCCACCCCTCCTTTCATATCCTGAGATCCACGACCCAAAAGATACTCCCCCCTAATTTCTGGTAAAAATGGATCACTCTCCCACCCCTCTCCTGGTGGTACTACATCAATATGCCCTGCAAAGCAAAAATGCAAAAGCTCACCTTGATATTCTCCTAACTCTATTTTTTGCATCAAGCTAGAAGCATTCTCCCCCACAATACGATATAAAAAAAGATTTTTTACCTCATTTTTATCCAATCTCAAAATATTAAAATCTTTTAAAACCTCACTAATATATTCATAAATACCACATTCATTGGGGGTGATGGTAGGATAAGAAATAAGCCTTTTTGCAATCTCTACAACATTAGATTCTGCCAAAATTATCTCCTCTATGCATTTAAGCGCTTGTGATGTAGGTGGATGTATAAATGCAGCACATCTAGCCCAGCTGGTGTGATGCCACTTATCTTAGAAGCATCAAAAAGTGTTTTTGGCTCAAACTTTTTAAGCTTTTCAACCACTTCTAAACTCAAACCAGCAATCCCATCAAAAATAAATCCTTTTGGAATCTCTACTTTTAGCATCTCTTCCATCTGCTCAATACTCTCACTCTGCTTTTGGATATAAGCATCATATTTGCATAAAATCTTAATCTGTTCTCTTGCTCTAGGGCTAAGCTTGCCAAACTTAAAATCTGGCAATATCACCTCATCATTCCGATTTGATTGCATTGATTTTTTATACAAAATCCCTTCATTATCAAATAAAGAATCTAAACTATCAAACTTTCTATCTTCAAAACTATCTCGCCCTATCACTTGAGAGGCCAAAGTTTTATCAGCGATCTTCTCCTCACCTATAGAATCTAAAAATTCCAAAAACTCTTTTGAAGGTGTGAAATAATAGCCCTTCAAAAATATCATAGCTCTTTTTATATCCTCCTCATCCCTGCATAATGCCTTATAATTTACCTCATCAATTAGCCCAAGCTTTTTAGCATAATGCCCTAGTCTAAAAAGCGCATTATCCTCTCTTAAAAGAAGTCTATATTCTGCGCGTGAAGTAAAGACCCTATAAGGCTCATTGGTCCCCTTAGTGACCAAATCATCAATCATCACGCCTATATAGCCCTCATCTCTACGCAAAATAAGAGAATCTAGCTCTATATCTCCCTCTTGTGATTGGATACTTAAGGCAGCATTGATTCCAGCCATCAGCCCTTGTGCTGCAGCTTCTTCATAGCCTGTCGTACCATTGATCTGCCCAGCCAAATACAAGCCACTAACAAGCCTTGTCTCTAAGGTATGATAGAGGGCTGTTGGATTAATATAATCATACTCAATCGCATAGCCATAACGTGTAATATGAGCATTTTCTAAACCCTTAATAGAGTGTATCACCTCTTCTTGCACATCATAAGGAAGCGAGGTAGAAAGCCCATTTACATAGTACTCAACACCATCTTTAGTCTGAGGCTCTAAAAATAACTGATGACGTTCTTTATCACTAAAGCGATTGATCTTATCTTCAATACTTGGACAATATCGTGGACCCACTCCTTCAATCTGCCCGGTAAAAAGAGGCGCACGGTGAAAGTTATCCCTAATTAGCTGATGGGTCTTTTCATTTGTATAGGTTACAAAACAAGGCAGCTGCTCTGGATTAAAATCACAGTCAGTATGATAAGAAAAGCTAGGAGCTGGAAAATCCCCATGATGCTCTTCTAAACTAGAAAAGTCTATACTCCTACCATCTATACGTGGGCATGTCCCTGTTTTAAGCCGCCCAAGATGAAAGCCCAAGTCCTTGAGGCTGTCACTTAAGCCATAAGAGGCATTCTCGCCAAAACGACCATTTTTGCTTTGATTTTCACCAATATGTACAAGCCCCCGCAAAAAAGTCCCTGTCGTGATGATTACCTTTTTTGCATAGTAGCTTTTACCAATATGAGTTTTCACGCCTATGATTCTAGTCTTATCCCCTTCTTCTTTTAAAAGCTGTTGTGCATTTTCTTGAGAAATACTAAGATTTGGTGTATTTAATGCTAAATTTCTAGCATAGATTCTGTAAGCATCCATATCAATCTGGGCTCTAGTACCCCTCACTGCTGGACCCTTTGAAGCATTGAGGATACGATATTGGATTCCACATTTATCTGTGATTTGTCCCATCACTCCACCTAGTGCATCAATCTCTTTTACCAAGTGTCCCTTACCAAGCCCACCAATAGCTGGATTGCAGCTAGCTAAAGCTATATTTTCTACTAGCATTGTCAAAAGATGCACCCTCATCCCCATTTTAGCAGATACAATAGCTGCCTCTAATCCTGCATGACCACCACCTATGACAATAATATCATAGTGATTTTTTTTATGATCCAAACTCATTGCTCTTTTACTACCTCTTCTTTATCAGGCTTTTATATAGTTTATACTTGTAAGTAGCCCTATTTGGGCTTTTTTAAATTATAGTCAAAAATAAGAATTTTTCATTATAATGGAAAACTAAAATGATTGCTTCAAAATAATTTTTCAAGGATAGATTATGGCACTTAAAGATGCTTTTTTTGCAGAAAAAAAACGCTACCTTACTGCAGCAGCTTTAATCATATTACTCATAGCAGTATTATGGGTAGATTCTCTTTATATTTTTTGGGTAGTTTTAGGTCTATTTTTCTTGCTAGGCTTTAATGAAGCACTCACTCTTTTTAACTCTCCCAAGCACCCTGCCAGCTTTCTTTTAGCCGGTATCACATGGTTTTTAGCCTTATTTTCTACTCATAGTTTGGAGAGTGCCTTATTTTTTGGGATGCTTTTGGCTGGTTTTTTAGCCTACAGGCGTAATTTTTCAGCGCGCTACCTTCTAGCCTTTATCTATCCTACCATGCCTTTTTTAGCCCTTTTAGAGATCTATAAAAGCTTTGGTGGCAATGCCATTATTTGGCTTATTGTCATTATTGCTATTTGTGATAGTGCAGCCTATTTTGGCGGAAGGGTTTTTGGCCGCACTCCATTTTGTGCTACCTCTCCTAAAAAAACTATCGAAGGAGTGGTTATTGGGATTACACTTGCTGTTTGTATTGGCAGTCTTTTGGGCGTTGGCATCATTGCAAATTTAAATTTCTTTAGCGCTATTATCATGAGCCTTATTATCGCATTTAGTGGGGTTTTAGGCGATTTATTTGAAAGTTATTTAAAACGAGAGGCTGGCCTAAAAGATAGTGGCAAAATCTTGCCTGGGCATGGAGGCGTACTAGATAGATTTGATGCTTCTCTTTTTGGCGCTATAGCCATGCTCTTTTTACTGCATCTTAGCTCCATAGGCAAAGCTCCGCTAGATATCCCTCTTGGCTAAGAAATGTCTTTGATCTTGCTTGGCTCTACAGGATCTATTGGCTCAAATACGCTCAAAGTAGCAAAAGAGTTTAACATCCCTATTGAGATTCTAGGTGCGGGGCGTAATATAGCGCTCTTAAACCAACAGATAAAAGCCACCTCCCCAAAAGCCATCATCATTCAAGATGCTAGAGATAAGGATCAGCTTGAGCCAAATGGCGCACGCATCTATGTAGGAGAAGATGGACTTAAGGAAGCTATTTTTAACTCTAGCTCTAAAATTTTATTAAATGCAATTAGTGGTGGTGATGGATTAAAGGCAAGCATATTTGCCAAGCAAGCTAATAAAACCATCGCTCTTGCTAATAAAGAAAGTTTAGTTAGTGCTGGCTGGCTTTTTGACCCTTCTGAAATCATTCCTGTAGATAGCGAACATTTTAGCCTATGGCATCTATTAAAAAGTCAAGATATAACTAGCATCTCTAGCCTTATCATCACAGCTAGTGGTGGTGCTTTTAGAGATACTCCACTAAAAGATATCCCAAACAAATCTAAAGAAGATGCCCTAAAACACCCTAATTGGAAAATGGGCGCTAAAATCACAATTGATTCTGCTTCTATGGTAAATAAACTTTTTGAGCTTCTAGAGGCTCACTGGCTTTTTGGCAGTAAAAATCCTCACTTAAAACTAGATGCCATCATTGAAAGAAGCTCTAATATTCATGCCCTCATTGGTCATATGGATGGTTCATTTAGCTCTCATTTGAGCTATCCTGATATGTGTCTGGCTATCGCCTATGCACTAGACCCTATAAAGGCAGCAAAAACAGCCCTCATCCCTCCTCTTAATCTAAAAACTATTTCAAAAATAGAGTTTGAAGAAATAGACTGCAAGCGCTACCCTGTGTGGAATCTAAAAACAGAACTTTTAAAAAATCCAAAACTTGGCATCGCACTTAATGCTGCAAATGAAGTTTTAACACATGCTTTTTTAAATAATAAGATTCCATTTGGATACATTGCTACAGAAATTACACAATCAGTGCAAATTTATGAACAAAAATGTCTCGCTGCACAAAGCTTTGAGGATATACTAGACTTGGATATAGAAATAAAAGCATATATAAAACAAAAGCTAGCATAAAGGATCTTTTATGAAAGCATATATCTTTTTTCTTTTAAGTCTTTTTATTTGGGCTAAAGATTTTAGTGCCGAGATTATTAACTACTCTAAATTTGGCTTTAATAATCATGCTATTAATGAGCAAAATGGAGCCTATCCTACTGATAGCTTCTCTACGTTATATGGCTCTATAAGCTATGATAGGCTTTTTTCAAATCATCTTATTTTTGGGGCAGGGATAGCACTTGGAGGGATTGTATTTGATAGCACCAAAAATCACGGGGATCTAGCCCATAAGTATCTAGGATACAATCAAGGCTTTTTGGGCAACCAAAAAGCTACGCCTAGCAACACACAAAACTATTTTATAAAAAATCTCTATATTGGCTATAGTGGGGATAATCTTGATTTTAAGATCGGGAGATTTGTACTAAGAAATACTGACTGGCTTACTGGCTATCATAGTGCTATTGAGCTTAGCTATCATAATGGGATTTTTCAATTTTATAGTTTAGCTAGTATTCAAAAAGCATCCTATGGAGGAAAATGGCTTAAAACTTTTCGCCCGATAAACTCCATTGGCTCTACTCCAAACTATGTGCCTGTAGTAGCACTTGGCATCAAGCTAAGGCCTGAAAACTTTCTTTATCACCTTTTTTTACAATTCCAGGCCAATCGCTACTTTGCCCCGGGCTTGCGCTTTGAGTATAACTTTATCATCCCACTACAAGATGCACAAATCAAAGCAAAAACAGACTTTATCACGCTTGTGGTACTGCACACCAAAGAAGGCAGAGAATATATTAGTAGCTATGATATGGGTCTAGAGCCTGTATTTGGCGCTATTAGTGCTGCAAATCCATATCTGATGGGTTATAAAGGTCGCAAGGCTGGGTGGGGAGGAGTAAGCCTTGGAATTAAACAAAGCTTTTTGCTTAAAGAATACAACTTTGGATTCCAGTTATATGGCAATATAGCCGATCCTAATGACCTTGTAGGCAGACATGGCAACCCTATTGGGATTGATCTTAATGATAATTCTGTTTATGAAAGAGGGACTGCAAATAATGCACTTTTTGATGCCCAGTCTTTTAGCGGTATCCTCTTTGCAGGGAGAAAGTTTGATAACCTTGCAATTAAGTTTTTAAGTCGCATCACCACTTCAAAGCGTGCTTTTGAGGAGAGCTTTTCTATCAATACAAGCTATCGCTTTACTAAACAAACTAGCCTTGGGATAAATCTAAGCCTCTATCATGTCCAAACTCATGCTGGCTTTAAGATCTATCATACTTATCTCACCCATGCACGCAGTGATGATAGGAGCTTCCTATCCACCTACTTTGTGCATAAATTTTAATCCATCCCTAGAATATAACCAAGTTTAAATATTCAATAAATTTGCCACCAAGCTTAAGCACAACAAGGCTTATGCAAAAATTATATTTGAGATAAAACTAAATTAATAAAATAGTTTTATATTTCATCAAGCTAATTTATAATATATGTATCTTTTTAAGGAGTTTTTCGTGAAAAAAGCATTATTAATATCCATGGTCACATCTGCATATCTAAGTACTACTCTACTCGCTCAAGATGAAGATAATCACCCTGTTATCAACGAAGTAATAACTCATCAATCTAAATCAGGCTTTTTTATCGGTGGTGGGATAGGTTTAGGAGGAAGCAATAAAGGCAAATCCAATTTAATGCCTATCTCTCCAGATTTAATTCCAAATCTTGATGCACTAGGAACTTATTATAAAGCTACATTTTTTACTCTGGATTTAAATCTGTTGGGTGGCTATCAATACTATTTTGATAAAAATCAAAAACACGCCATTAGAACTAACCTTGTCTTTGGCTTTAGTAGCAAAAATGATATAGCCAATGGATCCCTAGATAACTTTGTACACAAAACCGATACTATATACACTAATTTTTTAGGATTTAATTTTTCTATTAATGCTGATTATTTATATGACTTTTGGGAAAAAGGGGAGCAGACTCTAGGAGCAAGTTTAGGTTTAGGCTATAAATACAATGCAGGCTTTATCTCATCCCTTACTAGCCCTGATAAGGAGCTCAATGAAGATATAATAAGTTTTTCAAAAGCTGCTAAAGGCGGCAGGATCACCTATCATTCTATTACTCCTAGAATAGGGGTGCACTATTATCTAGGTAGACACCAATTTGAGTTCTTAACTAGTTTAGAGCCAGTTTTATATAGCAAAGATACATATCAAGCTACTGGCACAATGGGTACTGGCTACTTACTCTATCAACACAAGTTTTTTTACAACTTTAATCTCAATTACTCATATAGGTTTTAGCATAAAAACTGCGGTAAGTACAATCAAATCATTTCCAATGATTTGATTGTAAAGTCAAAAATCTCTTAGCTTAAATCATAACCATTACAAAAATTATATTTAAGAATTTATCAAAGCCTCACGAGTCTAATATTGATAAATCAATAAATATCATATCAAAGTATATTTCAGCACCTCTTTTATATCATGCACAGGGATGATCCTCATCTCATCCCTCACTTCAAGTGGGATATCCTCTAAATCACGTTGATAATTCTTCTCTGGAATAAGGGCTGTTTTGATTCCAGCCTTATGAGCTGCAATTAGCTTTTCTTTTAGTCCACCTATAGGCAACACACGTCCAGTTAATGTAAGCTCACCTGTCATCGCCACTTTAGAATCAATCTTAGCATCTGATAAAATAGAAGCAATCACGCTTGCCATAGCAATCCCAGCACTTGGTCCATCCTTAGGAGTAGCGCCTTCTGGTACATGTAAATGGATATCATAGAGATTATACACCTGATCACTATCAAGCTTTTTGACCTCTTTTTTCTTAAGAGATTTTTTTATCTTATTTTTGAGCACACCGCCATCAAACAATACCTTCACTACAGAAAATGCGATATGAGCTGATTCTTTCATCACATCCCCCAAGCTTCCTGTAAGCTTCAATCCCCCCTTGCCACGGATCTTAATAGCCTCAATCTTTAAAACATCCCCACCCACACTAGTCCAGGCTAGACCATTGACCACACCCACTCTATTCTCTTCAGTACTTTTTTCAATTTCAAAAACAATCTTATTAGTATATAAAGGTAAATTTTTAGCAGTGATAGTGATTTTCTTTACTCCTGTCTCCAAGATCTCTTTAGCTGCCTTTCTAGCAATACCAGCGATCGCCCTGCGTAAAGAGCGCACACCTGCTTCACGAGTATATTTTTCAATCAGATCTAAAATAGCTTCTTGTTTGATCATAAGCTCTGTTGACTTTAGGCCATGTTTTTTTAGCTCTTGTGGTATGAGGTATTTTTTAGCGATTTCTCTTTTTTCTTGTGGGGTATAGCTTGATACCTCAATAAACTCCATCCTATCGCGCAAAGGTGCTGGAATCATGCCTATATCATTAGCAGTAGCGATAAAAATAGCCTGTGATAAATCTGTGGCAAAATTGGTATAGTAATCTCTAAAATGAGAGTTTTGCTCAGGATCTAAAATCTCTAAAAGCGCACTTGTAGGATCACCCCTCATAGATCGCCCTACCTTATCAATCTCATCAAGCACGATAACTGGATTCATCTCCTTTGCCTCTATTAGTCCAGAGATAATACGACCAGGCATAGCTCCAAGGTAGGTGCGACGATGCCCTCTAAGCTCATTTACATCCTCTAATCCACCCAGTGCGATCCTCACAAGCGATCGTCCCAATGATCTAGCAATAGAATGTGCCAAGCTAGTTTTACCCACACCAGGAGGTCCATAAAAACACAGGATAGTCCCTCCACCTTTTATATCACTAATCTTTCTTTGCTCCAAAAGCTCCTTCATCGCAAAGAATTCAACAATACGTTCTTTTGGCTTTTTTAATGAAAAATGATCATTGTCTAATTGCTTTTGGACATTTTCGATCAAAAGCTTCTTTTTAGAATACTTACCAAATGGAATCTCTAATACCCATTCAATATAATTTTGCAAAATATTTGCATCTCCGCTATCTTGATGCATCCTAGAGAGACGATCAATCTGCTTGTTAATCTCTTTGTAGGCATCTTCATAAATATGAGGCTTAATTGCTTCTAATTTTTTACGATAGTTTTCTATCTCCTCATCCCTTGCCCTATCTAGTCCAAGCTCCTTTTGTATCTGTTTGAGTTGCTCTTTTAAGAAATATTCCTTATTAGTCTGCTCCATTTTATTGTGGACTTTATTTTTGATCTCTTTTTGGAGTTTTTGAGTTTGAGTTTCCTCAATGATACAATCAATCAACATTAATAATCTTGATTCTGTATCATTACTGGAAAAAAGCTTATAGCTCTGATCTTTTTTTAAATGAAGTACAGAGGCGATTAAATCTACAATACGGTTTGGATCTTCATTTTCATCAATTGTCTTTAATATATCTGGTGGGAAGAACTGGCTGATATTGGCCAAATGACGTATCTTTTCTTTCAAAACCTCTAAAATCGCAATAATCTTTTCAGGATTATATTTTTTATAGCTAATTGGCTCAATCACCCCTTCTAAGGGATCGGTATTTTCCACTGATAGGATCTTGCCCTTTGTGATCCCTTGAAAAAGGATCTTTACCTTACCATCAGGAAGGTTGACTTTGCGGATAATACTGCCAATCACTCCCACATCATAGAACGCGGGCTTAGAACCAGTCTTTTGATTTCTAGCACAACCCACAAAAATAGATTCCTTTTTTTCTATGGCTCTATTGGCTGCTTTGATATTTGCCTCATCACTAAGGAAAATCGGGGCTATCATAAAAGGATACATAAACCCCTCTTCCTCAATAATCATCGGAATCACTGCTGGAAATTGCTCAAGATTAAGCTGCATTACTCTCTCCTACCAATTAAAAATTAAAACATACCATGGAACATGAGATGGTTTTGGTTTGGTTTCATCATCTAAGGTTTTATCAATACGATCTAAATACATTTGCTGTGCTTCAGTCTTATGCTGTTTAGCATATACATTGGCTATCGCTCTATCAAGCTCATTTTGTCCTAAAACTAGACGCATTTGAATAGTCTTTGCCATTTCATAATAAGGACTATTGGGGAATTTTTCTAAAAAATTTTCTGCTTCTAAAATAGAGTTTTCTAAAAAATCCTGATCCTTAGAGTGATTAATAAATGCCGAAAAATGTGTCTTTAGCTTCAAAAATGCAATATAGTCTAATAAATCCTGTGTGCCATAACGTTTTAAAAACTCATCAAAATAATAATCGGCCAAAACAAACTCTTTTGCCCTTAAATGTGCCTGCCCTAAAATAAGCATCGCATCAGGTAATAAAGGGGAGTTAATATGCTCACCCTGCAAAGATGAAAAATGATTATCAGCATTTTCTAGATTCCCCAGCTTAATATCTTTCATAATCTCTTGATACCAATAGGCTGCAGGTTTATTAAATGTATCCTTTTCTTTGGAGCAACCCACCAAAAAAACAAGCAATGCCAAAACCAAAAAATGAGCAAATTTTTGCACGTATTAATCCCTTAATCTTGATAGATTTTTTGCTTTTATTTTAAAATTAAAATACTAAAGACAATTCTACACTATATAAGTAGGAGATTGACAAACCAAAATTTAAAGATAAATTTAGATTTTCTTGTTTGAGTTTTTGTTAAATTTATAATATAATATAGACTCTATTAGATAAAAAAAATACACAAACAAGTAGTGGGAGCAAAAGGAATATGGTCTTTGAAGTAAAGTCACCGATACTAGGCTTTGAGCAAGTAAAGAAAATGAAACTTGAAAAAATTGATGAAATGTTTGTAAAGCTAAGCAATGCTGAGGATAACTCGCCTGTATTTACACTTGTCAACCCATATGCTCTTAGAGAATATGATTTTGAAGTGCCAGCTGCCCTTCGCCTCTTACTTGATTTAGAGAACTCAAAAAATATTTTTGTAGCCAATATTATGGTGATCCAAACACCTATTCAAAATTCCACTATCAACTTCCTAGCGCCTGTTGTATTTAATTTTGATAATCAGACTATGGCTCAAGTCGTCCTTGATAGTCTAAAATATCCTCAATATCAGCTTTCTGATCCTATCTCATCTTATTGTCAGGATGAAGATATTCAAAAGGTGCAAGACTAGTCCCCTCTCTTAAACTTCTTACTACCTTAGAATCTAGGAGATATCAATGCAAAAGCAAAAACTGCTTTTTATTGGTCATGGCAATATGGCTCTTGCTATTATTAAAGGTGCTTTAAATGCTCAATTAAACCAGAAATATGATTTTGAAATCACTGGCAGAAATCAAGAAAGGTTAAAAAACTTTCTTAAACTGCACAATCTAGAATCTCATTTTAAAATCATCCCTGCTGAATGCGACCTTGATATTACAGACAAGATTATCCTACTTTGCATCAAGCCTTATGGCATAGATAGCTTTAGCTATACAGGCAAGGCACATGCTTGCTTAAGCGTATTGGCTGGTACTAGCATCCAGACTATAAGCAAATATATTGATTCTAAAGGGTATGTGCGCATCATGCCAAACACAGCAGCCAGCTATCAAAAATCTTCATCTGCCGTATTTTGCAATAACATTCAAATAGAATCCATACAAGATATCATCCTAAGCTTTGGAAACTGTATAGAAGTAGATAGCGAAGATCTCATTGATGCTAGTATCGCTACAAGCGGATCTGCACCAGCTTTTATTGCACTTATTGCTCAAGCCCTTATTGATAGCGGGGTAAAAGAAGGGCTAACTAGATCACAGAGCAAAGCCTTGGTAAGGGGAATGTTTGATGGCTTTACAAAACTTTTAAATGATAAAGAGCCTCAAGAAATCATCGATGCTATCACTAGCCCTGGGGGGACCACCATAGAAGGGCTAAGCGTATTAGAAAAGCAGGCTGTGCGCGGAGCGATTATAGAGGCTGCGCATCAAGCTGTACTCAAAGCAAAAAAATAAAAAGGGCTATAGCCCTAATTAAAGTCTAAAATCTGCCATCTTGTCAAAGCTTAGATAGTTGTATATCCCATCCTGCTTCAATCTATCGCCTATGATCTCAAAATATTCATCAGGGGTTGGTATCTTACCTAATCTAGCGCACACAGCTCCTAACTCTGCACTTCCTAAATATACCTGTGCGCCACGACCCATACGATTATCAAAATTACGCGTAGAGGTAGAAAATACTACTGCATTATCTCTTACACGAGCTTGATTCCCCATGCAAAGACTACAACCTGGAGCCTCTATCCTTGCACCTGCAGCACCAAAAAGAGAAAAATACCCTTCTTTAGTCAGCTGCTTCTCATCCATCTTAGTAGGTGGAGCGATCCATACTTGCGTAGGACTAGCCCCAGCACCCTTCATCACTTCTCCAAAAGCTCTAAAATGACCAATATTTGTCATACAACTACCGATAAACACCTCATCAATTTTTTGGGGCCTTTTAGGATTAGCAAGGATTTCAGAAAGCATGGCCACATCATCAGGGTCATTTGGACAAGCCAAAATTGGCTCTGTAATCTCATCCATATTTATCTCAATAACAGCCTCATATTGCGCATCTTTATCAGCCTCTAAAAGCACTGGATTCTTGATCCATTCTCGCATTTTATCTGCTCTTCTTGCTAATGTTTTTGCATTTTCATAGCCATCTTCAATCATCTTTTCAATAAGCATGATATTAGATTCTAAATACTCAATAATAGGCTCCTTAGCAAGCTTGATAACACAAGCTGCTGCACTTCTCTCTGCACTTGCATCACTTAGTTCAAATGCTTGCTCTACCTTGATATTCTCTAGCCCTTCAATCTCTAAAATCCGTCCATTAAAAATATTCTTTTTACCCTTTTTTTCTACTGTTAACAGGCCATTTTTAATCGCATAATAGGGAATGGCATTCACTAAATCGCGTAGGGTGATACCTTTTCTAAGCTTACCAGTAAAACGCACAAGAACAGATTGAGGCATATTTAGAGGCATAGTCCCTGTCACTGCTGCAAACGCGACTAGTCCAGAACCCGCAGGGAAAGAAATCCCTATAGGGAATCTCGTATGAGAATCCCCTCCCGTGCCCAATGTATCTGGCAAGCAGAATCTATTCAGCCAAGAATGGATCACCCCATCCTTAGGGCGCAAAGCCACTCCTGATCGGCTAGTAATAAACTCTGGCAATGTTGCTTGCAAGCTAACATCTGAAGGTTTAGGATAGGCTGCGGTATGGCAAAAACTTTGCATCACAAAATCTGCATTAAAGTTTAATGCGGCTAGCTCCTTAATCTCATCTCTTGTCATAGCTCCTGTAGTATCTTGTGATCCCACGGTTGTAGTCTTTGGCTCACAATAAGTCCCTGGCATCACTCCCTCAAGACCACAAGCCCTGCCCACAATTTTCTGTGCTAAAGTATAGCCCTTTGGTTTTATACTTGGATTATCTGGCTTGGTAAAGACCTCGCTCTCACCTAGACCCAAAAACGCTCTAGCCTTATTACTTAAAGCACGGCCGATCATAAGAGAGATTCTCCCTCCTGCACGCATTTCATCAAAAATAGTATTAGGAGTTAGGCTAAACTTTGAGAGCTCTTTACCATCCTTTCTAATCACTCCATCATAAGGATAAACCTCAATAATATCTCCCTCATTTAAATTAGAAACATCAGCTATGATTGGCAATGCCCCAGAATCTTCGCAGGTATTAAAAAAGATTGGAGCTATCACCCCGCCAATTACTACTCCACCAGTTTTTTTATTAGGGATATAGGGGATCTCTCTACCAAAATGCCACATAATAGAGTTGCAAGCAGACTTTCTTGAGCTACCTGTACCAACCACATCTCCTACATAAACGACACTTGCATGATTTATAGTAGCATGTTGCTTGATCTTCTCTAATCTCTCACTAGCATTTTCAATACGATTTTTCAGCATAGCTTGTGCATGAAGTGGGATATCACTTCTAGAAAAAGCATTGCTTGCTGGGCTAAGATCATCAGTATTAGTCTCACCATCAATTTTTAATACGCACAATCTCATTACCTTTGGTAGTTCAGGCTTATTTAAAAACCACTCTGCATTTGCCCAAGATTCCATAACTTCTTTGGCCAGAGGTAGGGTCTTTGAAAGCTTAGCGATGCTATCAAAATGATCATACACCAATAGAGTATTCTTTAGCTCAAGGGCTGCTCTTTTGGCTATTTCTGCATCTTTGCTCTCTAAAGCACGCACCAAAAACTCGACATTATAACCACCAAGCATACTACCCAATAGCTCAATAGCCTCAATGGCGCTTAATGCATCATTATTTTCTTCTTGCAGCCCGATAGCACCTAAAAATTCTGCCTTAAGCTTAGCTGCTTCATCTACACCAGGGTTTACACGATAGACTAGCAGCTTCTTAGCCCATATTTTCTGTGCCAGACTTCCTTCTCTTAGTATGGAAATCACATCTGTCATTTCCTCTTTATTAAGCGGCAAGGGTGGGATCCCATCTTTAGCACGCGCCTCTTCTCTAATCTCATAATCTTTAATTATTTTTTGAAAGTTTTCCATTTTCTATCCTTTTGTATCTAACCCCTAGCTCTTAGCCTTACTCAAATACGCAAACATTATATTATATTAAATTAAAAGTTTTATTTTACTTTTCTAAAATTTATTAGAAAAAATCATCTAATTTTTTAAATACAAAACCTCTAGCCTGCAAAATCCTCACCACTTCTTTCAAGCCATCATAAATAGCTTTTTCAGGATGATTAATATGATAAATCAGAATCGACCCATTCCGCACTAAATCTACCTGTTTGATCATCTGCTCCCTACTAAATGTAGCTCCTCCATCCCCTAAAACATCATAACCTACCGCTATATAATCAATATCCCTAAGCATAGAAAGCGTCACATCATCATAATAAGCCGTGCCTGATCTAAAAAACCTTGGATACCTTCCTATAAGCCCAAAAATCTTAGAATCATTTTGCATCACTTCATCATAAGCTTCTTTAATGTTTTTTGTACCCTCAATATGATAGACACTACGACCATCTATACTTAGAGGCTTATGCAAAGTGCCATGATTTTGTATAGAAAAAAGCTCATTTTTTGCCATTTCTAAAAGCTTGTCCTTATGCCCATCAATCCAACGTGCATTGATAAAAATAACTGCTGGTATCTTATTTTGATTCAAAAAATCAATAATTCTAGAATCTAGCTTCCCGCTGCATGCATCCAGCGTCAAAAAAATATAAGGCTTTTGAGTGGAGATACGAGAAAGCACACCAGATAAATGATCTCCCCACAAACTAGGCTTCATGGATGCATATTTAGATTCTATTTGATTAAAGGTTAATCTCTGTGCAGACAAAAAGCTAGCAAGCAAAAAACAAAAAATACCAAATCTAAAAAACAATTGTCTTATTCCCATAAACAAAAATTCGATCATCTAGCACAAGCTCGATTGCGCGTGCAAAGACGATCTTTTCGATATTCCGCCCAGCCTTTTGCATATCCTGCCAACTATAAGTGTGATTAATGCTTATCACATCCTGTGTAATAATAGGCCCTTCATCTAGCTCATTATTCACAAAATGTGCTGTAGCTCCAATAAGCTTTACACCACGCATAAAAGCTTGCTTATAGGGATTGGCTCCAATAAATGCAGGCAAAAAAGAATGATGGATATTAATGATTCTTTGCTCATATTTAGCCACAAAATTAGGTGATAAAATCCTCATATATTTAGCCAAGAAAATATAATCAAATTCATATTTCTGGCAAGTCTCAAGCAAGCGGCTTTCATATTCCTCTCTAGAGATCCCATCTGCACTGATACAAACAAACTCAATACCAAACTTCCTTACTAAATCGCCCAAATCAGGGTGATTACTAATAACTGCCTTAATATCAACCAAAAGCTCTCCACTATCTATCCTTAAAAGCAAATCCCCTAAACAGTGATTTTCTTTTGTGCAAAAAATTAATGCTGACTTTTTAGCTTGAGGGATGATCCTAACACTAGCTTTAGAATCTAGGCTACTTTTGATCTTCTCTAAAATCTCCTTGCCAGAATCTGCCAAATCTCCGCTCACTTCTGTACGCATAAAAAACATGCCATCCTCATGTGCTACATACTCATCATTTTTTTCGATATTTAGCCCTGCCTCATACAAAATCTGAGATACCTTAAAAACCAAACCTCTCTCATCTTTTGTTTGGATCAAAATGACATATTTCCCCATCTATTCCCCCTATCTAAGCATGCTTCCAAATGCGCTAAAGGCTACCTTACTGCTTTGCTCAACCAAAGAATCTAACAACCCTTCTAATCTCCCCTTTTCCATCCAAATAGGCTCATCAACCTGTGTCATCTCACACAAAAGATCAATAGCCCTATCTTGCGTGCCAATCTCATCTATCAATTTAAGTTTTAAGGCATTTTTTGCGCTAAAAATCTTGCCTTCTGCAAAGCTTTTATAATTCTCTATGCTAAGCCCCCTGGCATCTGCTACATCTTCAATAAACATTTGATACTCTTCTTGAATAAGAGAGGTTAAAAACTGACGCTCATTTTCATTCCAAGTACGCATCATCGTACCCACCTCTTTATACTCACCTGCATGGATACCCTGATTTTGCAAACCTAGTTTCTGCATCAAATTCTCTACATTCATGCCACTAAAAATCACGCCAATACTACCAATAAGCGCACCACGAGAAGCAACAATAGAGTTAGCATACATCCCGCCATAATACCCCCCGCTAGCCATCAAGCTCTGCACATAAGCCACCACAGGCATCTTTGAGCGCAAACTCTTAATCATATCGCTAATCTCTATACTAGCTCCCATGGCCCCACCAGGAGAGTTGATGATCAACAAAACACCTTTTATTTGCGGATTGTTCTTGATTTTTCTAACTTGCTCATAAAAGCTTTGAGAATCTATAATAGGACCTGTGAGATAAAGCTTGGCCAAATTGGCCTGACTTTTTGGCTCGCCAGCGCCAAAAGCAATGATTAATATTATTACAATCAATAAAAATACACATGCCTTAAAATAATTTGTAATAAAAACAAATGGGGCCAATAAAAATGAAGCAAATTTTTTCATAGATATTCCTTGTCTTTATTTAGATTCTTTTAAGAAAATAAGCTAATATCTTAGCAGATTTTAAAAAATCAATATCTGAAACTTACCTAAAGGAAGGCTAAAATGAATAAGCTCACACCACAAGAAGAACAAATCTTAATCCACAAAGGCACAGAAGCACCATTTAGCGGAGAATATGATAATCATTTTGAAGAAGGAATCTATATCTGCAGGGCCTGTGATAATCCACTTTTTAGCTCACAGGCAAAGTTTAGAAGCGGTTGTGGATGGCCAAGCTTTGATGATTGCTTTAAAGATGGAGTGAAAGAAAGTTTAGATAGCGATGGTAGGCGCATTGAGATTACTTGTGCTAAATGCGGAGGCCATCTAGGTCATGTTTTTAGAAATGAAGGCTATACAGATAAAAATACTCGTCATTGTGTTAATTCTCTATCCATACGTTTTAAAAAAATATAAGGAGGGTTTATGGGGGAGCATTTTTTTAAGAGCGATTTTGGGAATATTGCCTATGATTATTATCAACCAAAAAAATTTAACCACAAAGTTATCCAGATCGCCCATGGTATGGTAGAGCATAAAGGGCGCTATATCTGGCTAGCTAATGAACTTACCAAAGCGGGCTATAAAGTCTATATCAACGATCATAGAGGGCATGGCAATAGTATTGGTGGGCATATCACTCTTGGGGAAATGGGACAAGATGGCTTTGAGATGGCTACAAAAGATATGCTAAGACTTAATGAAATCATCAAAAAAGAAAATCCTAATTGCAAGATCATTTTATTGGGTCATAGCATGGGCTCACTGCTATCAAGGAGATTTTTACAACTTTATGGAGATAGGATTGATGCACTCATCCTATCTGGCACACCATCACCAAATCCATTAGCCTCTATTGGATCAAAGCTTAGCTTCCTATTTGAGAAAATTAGTTTTACAAAAGGCTTATATAAATTTTTCCAAAAAATCATTTTTTCCCTATCTTTAGGTGGATTTAATAAAAAGTTTTCCCATCAGGGCAAAAGCCAATCTTACTGGATATGCAGCGATGATGAGGTTGTTAAGCAATATGATTTAGATGATAAATGTCGCTTTATCTTTTCTTTAAATAGTTTTGGCAATCTCTTAAAAGGATTAAATCAAGTTTTCTCTCCCTACCAAAAAATCTTTAAAGATTTGCCTATTTTATTTTTAAGCGGGGAAGAGGATGCATGTGGAGAGTTTGGCAAAGGGGTGCAAAAAGCCATCAAGCATATAAAAGCACAAGGATATAACAATGTGGAATCTAAGCTCTACCCTATTTGTCGGCATGAAGTCTTTAATGAGCCTAGAAAACAAGAATATCTACAAGATATGCTAGAGTGGCTAAAGTCACAAAACCTAGCCTAAAACTTGATCTAGGATTATAATCCTAGATCCCACCAAACTAGAATCACACCTTCTTAACAAAGCAAGTCTTAAGCACCAAAGTGCCTACCTTATCCACCCTTCCTTCTACCTCACCCTCGCGACTGCCCAATCGTATGTTTTTTACCACCATTCCTCTTTTTAAAACACCTGCTCCTTTGGCTTTTAAATCCTTGATAATTTGTACATTATCTCCATCTTGCAGTTCTACTCCATTACTATCTTTAAACATCTTTACTCCTTTGTTTTTGATATTCTAGCTTTTTTAATCTCAAGAGGCTATTATCTGTATATTTGCACCATAAAATCTCTAATGCATAAACCTGCCCCTTTATAGCACGCCCAAAAGGATAGGTCTCATAATATTGTTGCTTTTGCTCATCACTAGCCTGAGTAAAAAAGCCTTTTGCCTGTAGACCTTGGATTCTCTTTATAATACGAGTATTTTTAGCAATGCTAATACCCACATAAGGCCAAACTTTAGCCAGCATAATATGATGGCTAGCAGGATCAGATTTAAAAATTAAGGCTAGATTCTTCCTATCAAAAGCATAAAAACAACTAGCATTATAAACCCCCTCATCCTCTCTAATGGCAATATGCATAATATGCTCTCTTATAATAAAGCGAGCAATCCTCTCATCCATAATGTCTCTTATTAAAAAGTCTTGAGGTTTTTTAAAATATTTTTATCCAAACGCAGAATCTCTCGTAAATCAAAGACAGTCTTTGGTGAATTGATATTGCCCTCTAAGTGCAAATTTAACCTGACCTTTTTATCTTCATTCAACCGCACACTCACACTTAAAGGCGCTTCTATACCCAACTCATAAAAATTGATCTTAAAATCCTCACTCTCAAGCCCAAGTCTCTCACCCTCAATATTAAACCTAGCCACACCATCATGCCCCATGATATCTAGCGTAAATAAGAATGGCATAAAATTCTCTTTTTGAATATCAAAGCCACTGTATTGTCCAATGAGATTAAAAAACTTATTATGACGAATTTTTAATGAGCTAACCTGTGCTTTTAAAAGTCCCATATGCTCACTTAAATCATAATCTAAAGTCCCGCTAACAACAGCTCCAATCTCCTGTGGCAATCTCAAAAAGCCAAGCAATCTAGCAGCACTATTATTATCAAAATTAAGATTTAGCTTATGATTGATAATCTCTCCATTGATCTGGCCATCAAAACTCTGTGATGCAAGGCTAAGCTGCCATTTCTCATCATAGCTTCCCACACCACTAATCTCTACTGGAAAATCATTTCTCACAGATGGATTAAGCATCCTTAGGCTAGGAATCTTTATTAAATAATCCCACTTGATCTTACTAAAATCACCAGTAATATTAGAAAAATCAATCTGATAGGCACTAGAGATGATATTCCCACTTCCCTGGGTGATATTTCGTCCTTCAAGCTTACCTTTAATGCTACCAGAGGCACTATTTTTTAACACTTGATTAAGAAAAGAAAAATGCGAAAGCCTTCGTAATGTACGCAAATTTTTGACATCTAGCTCAAAACTACCATTAGTCTGCACATTCCCATAAAAGGCAAAATTGACCAATCCACCCATCGCATTATTTTGGACAAATAAAGGCAAAAACTCCTCTAAGGCTACGCCCTTAGCATCTATAAATAAGCGTTGCAAACTATAATGCCTCACCTCAGCAATAATATGAGTTTTTGATTGTGCGATATTACTTGTTAGATTGAAAACAAGATTCTTTAAATCTCCATTTACATCACCTTGTATGCTAAAAGGATATTGCCAAGATCTACTTTTGCCCTCAAGTTTTAGCTTCATTTTTTGAGAAAAAGCATTAAAATCACCAAAAACTCGTATCTCAAGCTTATCATCATAAACTAGACTAGCATCAATAGAGCCAATTTTTAGCGCTAGGCTTTTAAGCTCCAAATTTAGATTCATCTTATCAAGTCTTACTTGAGCATAAGATTTTAATAGGTGATTCCCTCCAGATGTATAGAACAAAAAGTATCCAGCTCCAACGCCCAATAAGATCACAAGCCCCAAAGCAAATAAAATTCTTTTAAAAACCATTTTTAATGATAGAGATTCAGCCCTCTTATGCTCTTGGCTAAAAAAATCCATCATATCTTGTTCTTTTGTCTGCCTACTTTTGATATTTTTTATTTGTGGCTTTTTTATTTTCTTTGGAGTTTTTGGCTTTTCAACCTCTTTGACCATCTCTTGCTTTTTTCTAGGCATAGGATGCCTTTAGGCGATATTTACGAGCAGATAAGATGATCAAAAGCACATTCAATCCTACAAAATAATATACAAAAGTTGGCACAGGCACTGGATCTCCAGCAGCATAGCTATGCATACCAGAAAGATAATAATTCACCCCAAAATAAGTCATTAAAATCACATAAAAAGCCAAAACACTTGCCACAGAAAAAACATAAGGCATATTTTTAAATCCCATAAAGCGCAAATGCAATACAATGCTATAAATCACAATTGATATAAGTGCCCAAGTCTCTTTGGCATCCCAGCTCCAATACCTTCCCCAAGATTCATTAGCCCAAACTCCCCCCAAAAAGTTGCCAACACTCAAAAACATCAAGCCTAGAATCATTGCCATTTCATTAAGCGCATAAAGAGAGTGAATCGAACCATCTATATTTGGACGAGAGGGTGAGCGAAAAACAAATAAAACCAGACTCATCACACCCAAGATAAAGCACAAGCCCAAAAAGCCATAGCTTGCTGTAATAACAGATACATGGATATTTAGCCAATAGGATTTAAGCACCGGTACTAAGGGGGTGATTTGCGGATCCATAAAACCTAGATTGGCCACAAATAATGAAATGCCTGCTAAAAAAAGTGCTGCAGCGATTGCCAAAAGATAACGTCTAAAAAATACCACACCAGCTACACCAGCAGCAAAAGCAATATAAAGCATTGACTCATAGGCATTACTCCATGGAGAATGCTCACTTACATACCATCGCAAAAGAAGTGCTATTGTATGAATTAGCACACATATGCAAGCCAAAACATATAAAAAGACTCTCACTTTTTTATTTGGTGTTTGATTTTTAAGCATACTCACAATCACGCTACCTAAAAACAAAAGCCCTAGAATCAAATAAGGAATAACAAGTTTATTAAAAATATTGCTAGAGTTTAAAAACATCTCTGCATGCACTTTTGCAGAGCTTAAATAAAGTTTTGGACTATGCTCTTTTTGGTAATCTGCAATAGCCTGCAAAGAAGGGGATACATCATCCCACTGATCCCTAAAAATACCCGCATCAAAAGCTTTAAACACATCTCCAAGCAGCTTAGAAACCTCATGGGCCATCGTTGCATCACCCATTTTTGCTACCCCCAGAGGATCTAGCCACGCACCATCACCATCTTGCACTGGGAATATTCTTAAAAATGCGCCGCTAAAAATACTATAGGCTAAATTTACTCGCTCATCAATCTTTAAAACATCCTTATCAAAATTATCCCTTTTAGCAGGATCCTTGCGATTGGCTTCTTGGACATAGTTATTGAGCTTATAGCCGATACTCTGACTATAAAAGTCTGAAAAAGAAGCAAAGTTATCATTCTTTTTTAGACCAATAATTTCTTTAATTCCCTCATTTCTACCAACATAAATCATTTTCAAATCTTTGAAAATCTGAGGGTATAGCATCATCCCTAAAAAGAGTTGATTCTCATTCATGCCAAATAAGGTCGTTTTATGTGTGATTTTATGGATGACTTGATTGGCAATAGTATCAATTGGTTCTATCCTGCCAGAGAAGTTCTGAAGCTGAAGTTTAGAGAATTCCTTAGTGTGATTTTTTGAGTTTTTAGCAAAAGTTTGCAAAAAATCAGCCTTTTGCTCACTGCTTAGCTCTGCATTTTGCAAGGCTGCTTCCTCTGCGCGCAAGCTGTGTGATGAAAGTGCTGCTAAGAACATAAGTGCAAAGCAAGCCATTTTTTGATTCTGCAAGAATCTAGCAAGAGTTTGAAAACGTCCATTTTTGACAAAAAGAATAAGTATGGCCCCAAGGATGAGCAATCCATATCCAAGATAAGTGATATTCTTTCCAGGATCCCTATTAACTGATAAAATCGTACCCTTCTCATCCTGATCATAAGAAGATTGATAGAATCTATACCCTTCAAAATCCAAAACATTGTTCATAAAAATACGATAAGGCTTAATAACCTCTCTATTTGGATCTAAGATTTCTACCTCAGATGCATAAGATGAAGGACTCATCGATCCAGGATAACGCTCAAGATCAAACTTTTTAAGCCTCAAGCCAAAAGGAAGTGGGATTTCTCTTGAACCATAGCCCATAAAGATTCTCACATCATTAAAATCTTGGCGCTCAAACTGCAAACTATCACCAACGCTACCCACAAGCCTATAATCCTTACATACAGAATCATAACAAGCCTTAAAAGCCACTTCCAATGTATCATCATCCTTATGACTGCTTAGCTTTTTTACCTCAAACTCGCTTAACTTAAGTGGCTTATCAAAAAACTGGATAGTTTCATCTCTTTTGCCAAATGTGCTTAAAAGCGCCTTATTTAAAAAATAAAACTCCCTGTCTCCATTTTCCTTCATGGCCATAATATTAATACTAGGCTCACTAGCAGTGATGCTAAAGCTCTCACCATCCTCTCTAATATGCATCCTCCCCTCAAATGCAAAAAAACGCGTGATCGCTGCACCAATAATAATCAAAACAAAAGCAAAGTGGAGAATGACAACAGCATACTTCCTCTCTCGCCAAGCAGAAGAAAAAATAAAGCTAAAAACAAGGGCCAAGGCCAGATAAAGATGCAAAAGATTAAACCAAAAAGATCGATAAACAATAGCATTTGCCATCATCGTACCATAGTCATTTTCTATAAATGTAGCTACCCCACAGGATATCGCATAAATCAATCCTATAGGCAGGATAACCCAAAAGTTACAAAAAACAGTACGCAAGAATCTCATTTCATAGCCCCTAAATAATCTGCAAAAAGTTTATTTCTTTCTTGCAAATCTTTGGCCTTCTTCCAAGTATTTGAGACAATAAACTCTAAAGCTTTTTTATAATCAGGCAAATAACCTGGAATGACTAAAATAGTTCTACCATTCTTATCACCAAAAACTGTCGTAGGAGTAGCATAGATCTTATAGAGTGCGGCTAACTGCGAGGTAGGGACATTGGCCTCTCCTTTTTCTTTCCCCTCACCAAAGTTAAAATGATGCATCTTCTCATAATCAATATTAATATAATAAGGGCTAAAATTTTGGCTAATGTATTTTTGCAAATCAGTATCTTTTTTGATATCCTTTTTTAGCTTCTCACAATAACTGCAATTATTCTTACCAAATACCAGCATCAAAAACTTGCCATTACTCTGAATCTTGCTTGTATCTTGAAAGATATGCTCCAACCCCTCATAGCTCTTTTTATCTAAGCTATCATGTTTGGCCATCACGCTCTGGCTAACTTCACTGCCAGATGAAAAGTTACTAGAATCTAATTTTTCACCATCCTTGCAACCTAGAAAAAACACCCCGACCAATACCAAAAAACTAAAATTTTTAAGGCTCATCTTCACTCCTTAAGCAGCTCTAAAATCAATCTTGCAAACTCTAATGAATCATTAGGACAAGGACAAAGCAAAAACTCGCCTATGCCAATTTGTTTAGCCAGCTCTCTGTATTCTATATCAATTTCATAAATTGTCTCTGAATTATCAATACTAAAACCAAGCGGGGAGATCAAGACATCCTGTCCCCTCAATGATGATAAAATCTCTTTTGTACTTGGTCCTATCCATTTTACTGGCCCAATCTTACTCTGATAGGATAAAAGGATATCCTTAAACTCTATGCCTCTATTTTGAAACTCTGTTTTTAAAAGCTCTAGGCTCTCTTCGCACTCTCTTTGATAGGGGTCATTATTTTTGATAAAACTCTCTGGCAAAGAATGAGCCGAAAATACTAAAACAAAATCAGATGCATCCCTATTACCAAGCGTCTCAATCACAAGGTTTGCACACATTTTAATATAGTCTGGATGATTGTGATAGCGCTCAATCACGCGTATTTTGGGTGAATAATCTAATTTCTGTAAGGCAGATCTAACATCAACAAAAGAAGATAATGTCGTAGCACTAGAATATTGAGGGTACATACTAAAAAGGTGTATCTTTTCAATCCCCTTTTGACGCATCTCTTCTAATGCTAAAGTAGTATAAGGAGGGGTATAGCGCATCGCATAAGAATAAAATCGATCTAAATCAAGCTCTTGGAGTTTTTTTGTAAGAGAAAAAGTTAAAGGGGTAATTGGAGATTTTCCACCAATAGCACGATAATTATTTTTGGCAGCCTCTAAACGCTTTTTTACAATTATCCCACCTAAAATCTTTCGCATAAAAGCAGACTTCAATGTGAGGATATAAGGATCAGCAAACATGTTTTTTAAAAAAACTTCCACTTCACTAAGGTGATTAGGACCTCCCATATTTAAAAGTAATACACCCTCTTTTATAGCACACCCCTTATATTTGATAAAGCTGTAAATAGTATTAAAATAAAGTTAATACGCTATAATCAAACCCCAACAATAAGGAGTTTAAATGGAATCAAATGGCGTAAACTTGGCTATCTCTTCACTCATCTTTTATCATCATATTTTCGTATCTTTATTATTGCCTGTTTTTATATTCAATCTTTTTAATACATTCTTTGAAAAAAACTATGCCAAGCTAAACAAAAAAATATGGTTTTGCATGCCACTTATTTTCTTGCTTTTAAGCATCACTTTTTTAATAGGCATATCTATTTGGGCGATGCTAGGATTTGAGTTTTCTTGGCGCATTGTGGCCATGCTTATTATTCTATTTGTTATTTTAGTCTGTGAGATTAGACGTAAAAACCTGTTAAAAACAGCACGCATTTCAGAATCTGGTATGAAATCTTATGTAAAATTTTGCAAACTTCTCTATAGCATAGAGAGTATTATTCTTATTATTGCTATGGGGATTTTAGGGGCTAAATTTTGAAATTTTGCTATCATGAAAATGCAGGCTTAGAACTTTTAGAAATCAAGGATGAGCAGTTTAGACATCTCTATCTTGCTCGCCGCACTCACAAAAATGAGAATCTAAATTTTTGCAATCTTAAAGAAAACAAAATTTATACCTACACTCATCTAGAGATCAATAAAAAATCAGCTAAATTAAAATGCATAAACTCACAAGAATATATAACAAAAAACACAAATACCCATCTAATTTGGGCTATCACTGAAGCAAAAAATATCTACAATACCCTGCCCTTTTTAAACCAGCTAAATGTCCAAAAGCTAACTCTATTTTATGCCCAACGCTCTCAAAGAAACGAAAAAATCAATCTTGAAAAACTAGAAAAAATCCTTATACAATCATGCGAGCAATGTGGCAGAAACTCATTAATGCAAATAGAAATCCTAAAAGATTTCACCCAAATTATTGCTTGCTATCCTGATGCATATATGCTAGATTTTGGAGGTCAAACAATATCACAGAATCATAACCTTGCAAATGGAATTATCATAGGGCCTGAGGGAGGCTTTAGCAATCAAGAGAGAGAAGGTTTTGATAAAAAACTTTCTTTTGGGGAGCTGACACTAAAAAGTGAATGTGCAGCCATGGCCATAGCCACACTAGGATCAATCTACTAACTATCTACAATTAATCTCAAAATTAAAATCATATTTTTTATACTGATAGGGCAAAATCTTTGAGGCCTCATAGGATTTGCCAACTGGTATTTTTTGACTAAAAGGATAGCTAATATAAACTATAGGGTTGAGAGTATCGCGTATCTTATTTAGTAGATTCTGGACTTTGCGCTTGGGGATAATGGTGATCAAACACTTATTTAAAGCCAATTTACCATTATTTTTAAATCCTATATCTATTAAAAAAGAATTACTATACATTAAGGGTCTAGAGTGATTATAAGTAATCTCAATCTTATGAAAATAATACTTTGAACTATAAACAATGGCTGGGGGGATGCCAAATAGAAAAACAACTGATAATAAAAAATATAGGAATCTAAAAAATCCACCTCTTGCACGCAATCCAATAGTAAAAAATAGCACAAAAAGTAGGAATAAAAAAGCACCTACCAAGATGCTAGCTAGATCCATGCCATGCAACATCCTGTGCAAAGTCCCAGCTATCATCTCTTGCATACTCTACTCCCCAAATATTTAGTTGCTAGCTGCTGCCTTTTTCTTAGAATCTACCCATAAATTTGGTACAGCTCCACCAGGCATAAGAAAAATCTGTGCATCCTTATTTTCCTTTAATGCTTCATTAAATTTACCCTGCACTTCAATCTCTCGCAATTTTAAAAGCCTTTCATTAAGACTTTCAGCAATAGCCTTATTTGCATTAGCCTTAGCTTTGGCCTCAATAATAATAGCATCTGCGCTTCCTTGAGCTTTGATTCTATTGGCCTCAGCCTCACCCTTAGCTAGGGCTGCTACCTTTTCTGCTTCTTGCTTAGATCTATCTACTTCATAGCGCACACGCTCTGCTTCTTGACGCGCGATCTGCACTTTTTCAATCTGCTCTTTTATCTTCAAAGGCAAAACAATCTCTCTTAACTGCACAGACTTTAGCTCCACAGGACTATTATCTCTTTTGGCAATCTCACTTCTAATGCCATCATCTATAAGCTTAGCAATCTCATTGCGCTTAGTAGGCAGCTCTTCTGCTGGATAGCGACCAATAACATTCCTTACTACATCTCTTACCGTAGAGTTAATAATGCTCAACTCCCAATTAGGACCATAAGTTGCCAATGTTATAGGTGCATTCTGGGAATTAAGCTGGTATTGGACTGTCAACTCAATAGATACTGTCAACCCTCTAGAATCCATCACACTAATTGCTTCATTTCTCATCACACCTTCATTGCGACGACCAAAATCTCCCATATCCTCCGTGCTTGAGAAATTTAACACCCTTACCTTTGTGTCCATAACAATGATATTTTGTATCAATGGGATGAAAAATCTGATTCCAGGTTGAAGTGGTGTAGTATCGTATTCACCGGCAGTGACCTTGATTCCAACTTGACCTGAGTTAATCACAACAAAAGGTCTTAAAACTACCAATAAAACTAAAATAACAATAGCCCCGATAATAAAAAATAAATTTTTATTACTCACCGGGTTTGAGGAAAAATACCCACCAGAATTTCTAGTAGGTCGACGCGGTGGCAGCTCATCTCTTATATCACTACCCCTTTTCTCCTCTCTTTTTTCATTATTCTTACTCTTATTTTTTAGATGTTCATTTAAATCAATGGGCATCAACGCTCCTTAAAAACAAATTTCAACTATCTTAATCAATATAGGTCAAGAAATGGTTAAATTTTTTGTCTCGTCCCTGCACGATATCAAAAAATCGATTTTGCAAGGCCTTGGTCATTTCGCCCACCCTACCATTGCCAATATTTCTAAAATCAAGAGACGCAATAGGTGTAATTTCTGCGGCTGTACCTGTAAAAAATGCTTCATCTGCTATATAAAACTCATCTCTAGTGATTCTTCTTTCTACTACACTAATGCCCATATCTTTAGCGATCTGCACAACAGTATCTTGTGTAATTGATTCTAAAGCATAGTCATGAGGAGGAGTGATCAAAACCCCATCTCTAACAATAAATACACATTCAGCACTTCCCTCTGCTACAAAGCCATTCTCATCAAGCATCAAAGCCTCTTCAAAGCCACATTCCAAAGCTTCATATTTTGCCATCTGGGAGTTAAGATAGTTAGATACTGCTTTAGCCTTATTAAGGGTAGACTTTACACTATTTCGACTAAAAGAGCTAGTTTTTACTTTAATGCCATTATTAATAGCATCTTCGCCTAAATATGCGCCCCACTCCCAAGCAGCAATCGCCACATTCACAGGTGGCTTACGCAAATCCATACCCATAGCCCCATAGCCCAAATAGACTAAAGGTCTAATATAAACATTCCCATCAAAACTATCAAGATTTGCCCTAAGAAGCTCAACTTGCGCTTTTTCTAACTGCTCTTGTGTATAGGGGCATTTTAATGCTGTGATTTTACAAGAATTCATCAGGCGTCTAGTGTGATCTTGGAGGCGAAAAATAGCAAACTTACCATCCTCATTCTTATAGGCTCTTGTGCCTTCAAATACACCATTACCATAATGTAATGTGTGCGTAAGAATATGCACTGTAGCATCCTTCCACTCAACTAATTGCCCATCTTTCCAAATATATTTTGCTTCTTTCATTTTTCTTCCTTAAAAATCAATGCGTCCTTCTATTTCTTCTATACGAACCTTTAGCTTTATTTTGCGAGCGCATTTTAGAATTATTCTCTAATGTCTGTAAATGTAAAGACAATAACTTAAGCGTAATTTGGGGCAAATCGCTATCATCTTTAAGCTCTTCATAAATTTCAAAAGCCTCATCACTCACCTTAAGCTTTAAAATCTCCCCTCTGATATGGTGGGTGAGCACCCCTTTTTGTGAGATGCCATTGCCTTCATATGGCTCTAGTTTGCCCCCCACTTCTTCTTGAATATTCTTTAACTCTTTAAACTCTAGCGGTGTTACCAAAGTGATAGCACTCCCCTTCTTACCAGCGCGTCCAGTACGCCCGATTCTATGGACATAGACTTCCGGATTAAGAGGGATATGATAGTTAAAAACATGGCTTACATCAGAAACATCAAGTCCCCTTGCAGCCACATCTGTAGCTACCAATATATCACATTTTCTCTCTTTAAACTCAAGTATGGCTGCCCTTCTAGATCTCTGATCCATATCTCCATGCAAGCACTGCACTCTATATCCCCTAGCCTTGAGATACTCAAAAAGATTATCTGCCTCTTTTTTAGTGCGAGTAAAAATGATGCCCTTTTTGGTTTTCTCTTTATCTAAAAGCGTTATAATCGCATCTTTTCTCATATTATCTTCGACAATATAATAACGCTGCATAATATCTGTATTAATAACATTAGCTGGAGCGATCCTAATATGCACAGGATCATGCAAAATCTTTTCAGCAAGTTTCTTAATAGCTGGAGGCATAGTCGCTGAAAAGAGTAGAATCTGAATATTATTGGGTAGATAATTAAAAATCTCTTCTATCTCATCTAAAAACCCCATATCTAGCATCTCATCACTTTCATCTAGCACAACAAATTTTGGAGTAAAGTTTTCAAGTCTTCCATTTTGCAAATGATCTAAAAGACGCCCTGGCGTTGCGATCATAACTTGAGGATTTTTGGCAATAAGATCGCATTGCTTTTTTATACTTTGCCCACCATACACACAAACTGTACGTGTACGCAAAAATTTTCCAAGTTTAAAAATCTCATCACTAATTTGCATAGCTAGCTCACGCGTAGGAGTGATCACAAGTGCTTCAAGTCCATTTCTATGGTCAATCATTTCTAAAATGGGCAGCGCAAAAGCAGCTGTTTTCCCTGTACCTGTTTGTGCTTGTGCTATAAGATCATTTTGTTTGAGGATTTCTGGGATAGCCTTAGCTTGGATAGGGCTTGGAGTATTAAAGCCAGCTGCCCTCACCCCACGAAGGACCCTAGCTCCCAGCCCTAATGACTGGAAATCTTGAATAGCTGAAGTTTCTGTCATAATAATTCACTTAATCATTTTATTCTTTTAGAATGCTTCCAAAACAGAGCATTATAACTAATTTTTATTTTTTTATGTTTTAATTCTAATATCACACAAGGATGCCAAGAATATGGATAACACGCTTTTATCGCTTTTTTCACAGATGCCTTTTTTAGCAGCCTTTTTGGCAGGCATTTTGAGTTTTTTAAGCCCATGTGTATTGCCTCTCATACCAGCCTACATGGCCTATATATCCAATCAAAGCCTACAAGATCTAAAACAAGATAATAAATCCATCCTACCCTATGCAATCTTTTTTATCTTGGGTTTTATGCTGGTATTTTTGATTCTAGGAGCTGGGATGGCCAGACTGATTGATATCATAGCTCCATCATGGATCAAGCAAGCCTCCGGGATTATTATTTTATTTTTTGGTCTTCACTTTTTAGGGCTATTGCGCCTTAAATGGCTTTATAAGAATCTACATTTTGAGTTTGGTAAAAATATGCGCTTTCATAGATTACTAACACCCTTTATACTTGGCACAAGCTTTGCATTAGGCTGGACACCATGCATAGGCCCTATTTTTGCTAGCATCATCCTGCTTGCTAGCTCTAACCAAAACTATGGCCTATCCTTGATGCTAGTTTTTTTCCTTGGATTAGCCATCCCTTTTATACTTTGTGCACTTGTATTTTCAAAAGCACTCAAAGCTATTGCCTTTTTTAAAGCCCATATAAGAAAGATAGAAATCATATCTGGCATCCTATTAATCATGCTTGGGATAGGGATCTTAAGCGGGCTTTTAGATTCTCTTGCCTATTTAGGCTAGATCCTTGCTAGTTAGAAATTTTTGGTAAATCTCACCGCCTATTTGATTCTTACCAAAGGCGATAAAATGTGGATTTCTTAAATCAGATTTATTGTATTTTAAAGGCCTTTTATCCAAAATAGATAAAACCATTCCTCCGCTCTCTCTTACTATCAGATCACCTGCTGCGCTATCCCATTCACTACTCCCATTAAAGCGAGGGTAGATATCCACTGCTCCACTAGCTAGTGCACAGAACTTTAATGCACTACCAATCTTTCTAGTCTCTAGTTGATGGGCATTAATAAACTCTTGTATCTTTTCTGTACTATGATGAATAGAATCACAGGCTATAGGGATTTTATTTTCACTTTCTCCTTTTAGCGCAAAGATTTTATCTCCAAGCTTTTTATACGCTCCTCTCCCCTTAATCGCATAATATAGCTCCCCATTTACAGGCACACCTATCACACCTAAGATGACTTCATCACCATAGACAAGAGCGATATTGGTAGTAAAATTTCCATTTCTAACCAAAAAGTCCTTAGTGCCATCTAAAGGATCAACAAGCCAAAATGCTTCAAGCAAACATCTTTTCTCATAGGATAAAATGCTTTCTTCTGAACAAATAGCTAGGCTCTCTTCTTCTAAAATCTTGCAAATAGCTCCATGGGCTGCCAAATCTGCCTTGCTAAGAGGGGAGCCATCTTCTTTTAGCTCATGTTCCATCTCACCATAATGCTGCATAATAGCCTTATTTGCAGCATCAGCTGCACTTAAAGCACATGATAACAGGGTCTTTAAATCTAGGCTAGAGTGCTGGTAAGACATAAAGTGGCTCTAATGGGGAAGTAAAATCTTTATCATTAAGACTCTTGGGCAAATCTGGAATCTCATCTTGTATTTTTGCATCAAAAGTCTTTAAAACTATCTCTTGATGCTGTTTGATAAAATATTGATTCCCAAAAGCTAGGATAGGATGCTGGCTAAAATAAAAACTATCGGTTGCAAAAAGCTCTATCTGGCTAGTTATAGCCAAAGTATGTACAAAAATATGCAAAAGCTTTAGAGCAGAAAGACTACCTGGACCCCTTGCATAAAAGATCCGGCCAATCACATATTTATCTTTAATCTCCATCCAAAGCCCTATAAGAGAATCTAAGCTCTTCCCCTCCATAAGCCCCTGCTTATAAAGGCTATTGTTATGATAGATTCCATATCTTATGCCACTGCGCAATGGTATAAGTAAAAGATCATAAGACATTATGCAAACTCTTTTTGCATCTCTTTAACAAGCTCTGCTTCCCTCTCCTCTTCTAGCAACTCTAAAAGCTCATAGGCATCCTGCTCTTCTAAAATCTTTTTTGTCAAAAGTGAGTTTAGCTTATGGCTGCCTGCAAAAGATACATAGCTACCAAGAATTGGCATACCTAAAATTGCCATATCTCCAATCGCATCTAAAATCTTATGACGCACAAACTCTTCTTTATAGCGCAAGCCTTCTTTATTTAAGATTCCATTTTCATCCAGCACAATACAGTTGCTCAAGTCTCCACCAAGCCCAAGTCCTTGTGAACGCAAATAATTCACATCTTGCAAAAAACCAAAAGTACGTGCTCTAGCTATCTCTTCTTTGTATCGTTGCTTGCTAAAAATAAACTTATAGCTCTGCTTTCTGATGGCTGGATGAGCAAAATCTATACTAAAGTCAAATACACTTCTTTGGCTAGGCTCAATTCTTACAAATTTATCCCCATCTTTTACTTCGATAGGCTTTTTAATAGCCATGACCTTTTTGTTTGCATCAAGCTCGCTAATACCCGCCTCATCTAAAAGCATGCAATACCCAATAGCACTACCATCCATGATTGGAATCTCTTCATTATCTACAGAGATTTTAAGATTATCTATACCATAAGCATAGACAGCTGACATTAAATGCTCAATAGTAGAGATCTTTGCATCTCCATTAGCAAGCACAGTAGCCATCATTGTATTGCTCACATTACTAGGCTTAAGTGGTATTTCCACGCCCAAATCACTGCGATAAAAAATAATCCCGCTATCTTTAGGTAGTGGATCAAGTACCATCTTTACAGGCACACCCTTGTGCAACCCGATACCAACAAGCTCTACTCTTTTTTGTATAGTTGTCTGCTTCATAGCTTTCCTCACTCAATTTCTTTGATCGTGATGAATTCTCCATTACGCACAATAAGCTTTGGGGAATTAGGATTCTGATTTATCCTCTCAAGCATAGCAGAAGAAAAAATCTGTCCAGAAAAAATCACTTGATTAGAAGTAATCGACTTTAAAATTAAATATTCACCCCCACACTCTACTCTACCCTCACATCGCCCAAAAATCATTAAATTTCCCTCTGCATAGATTCTAGCGCCATTATGTACATTTCCACAAATTATCAAATCTCCACTACTCTCTATCTCCTCTCCACTTCTTATAGCCCGAGAGATGATATTTAAAGGTGCTTTATTTTCTCTTTCCTGATTTAGGGATACTTGAGGAGCTTGAGTAAACAAGCGATTATTAGGGATAAAATAATCTAAGCCCAAATCTATGCACACATTGGCTAAAAATTCACTAGGTGTAGTCGCAAAAAAAATGAGATAGTCTTTTAGCAAAGGGGCATTTTTGGTCAAAAACTCAGAACATGCTCTATCATCACTATTATCAATCTCAAAAATACGAATATTTTTTTGCTTAGTCTTTACCATTTAATCCTCATCATTTTGAATAATATTTTGCGCTCGCATAAAAACATCGGTAATATTTGTTTTAATCCACTTAGCATCCATCCATTCAGCCACACGAGCCATCTGCCCCTGCACTAAAATGCCTAAATGCAAATGATCGCCAAATGCCCATCCAGTCTGCCCTGTACGACCTATCTCGCTATGTACATTCACCAAGTCCCCAGGCTTGACTTCAAAGCTAGACTGATGGGAATAAAGCGAAGCTAAGCCAAAGCCATGATCAATAATTGTCGTATTTCCATACACGCCAAGCAAGCCAGTAAAAAGCACCTTTCCAGCATTGCTAGTTGTTATAGGTGCATTTTTAAAATTAGCTATATCTAGCCCAAGATGCATGGATTGTGAAAATTTTCTATCTTTGTAAAGATAGGTGCGATGATCCCCAAAACTACCCACAACCTGGAACTTCTTAAGTGGTAAAAACACATTAAAATTTATAGGTTTTAAATACCCTGGATATTCTACAGATTGTGTTACGCCAGTAATTACATTTTCATCCTTAGCGCGGATATATTCATTGATGTATTTAAACTTTTCAAGACTATTAGAAAAACTATTGGTGCTGCGCTCACCTATAATATTGACAAGATTATCAAGCTTAGTGTTTAAAAATTGATCTGTCACTTTAATATCAGAATAACGATAGCGTACATTAGGATCTTTGATGATAGGGATGGCTACTTTTTTAACATTCCATGCCTTATCAATAGCAGTGATATTTCCAGCAAAAATTTTATTTTTCACAGGCCATGCGATAATTAAGGCATAATAGCCCTCTTTTAAAAATGGATAGGCCTTAAAGTGATCCTCACCATTACTCACACGCACTTCTTTGGTAGATTTATCATTGATCTTAAAAACTAAAAGCGCACTTCCACCATAAGAGATTTTATAAGATGTAGCCACCATTCTTACTACTGGAGATTCCGTATCGATTGTAAAGTTAAAATTAAGCTTTGTTGTATTACCACTAAAAAAATGAGCATTACTCCAGTCATTAACGCTTATCTCATAAATTACTTTATCATCCTCTTTAAGCTGAATATCTGGCTTTGGCAATGCGACCTTAATATGCTCTGGACGCTTGATAATAGCTTCTTGCTTCTGGGCTAAAATCTTGCCTTGAGCATCTTTTACCACTATGCTATAGCTTCTAATACCACTCTCATCGCTCATATAAACGACCATATCACGATGTGGATTCCAGAAGTTATCACCCTCTTGCACTTCTTTTTCTTCGCTTCCTATTTGCACCATCAAGCGCACTTTGGGGGGATTTTTTTCAAAAAATCTTGAGTGATACACCCAATATCCAAAATACACAATAAGTGCTAGAAATAAAAACTTAAGCCATGTCTTCAATCTCATTTCCAATCCTTTATAAAATGGATTCTACATTAAGTTTCAAAATAAATAAATATAGCTAAAG
Organism: uncultured Helicobacter sp.; assembly: GCA_949298825.1. Lineage (GTDB taxonomy): Bacteria > Campylobacterota > Campylobacteria > Campylobacterales > Helicobacteraceae > Helicobacter_H. The sequence continues at coordinate 42,874 of CASFYB010000006.1, read as the reverse complement.
GTTACATAACTTGTGCGTTTAAAACTTAAATCTCCACTATTTAAACTCACTTCTTTATCGCCCTTATTTGTACTCACTCGATAGGTTGCAGGCGATTCTAACCCTAGTTTAAGATAGGTCACAGGTATCTTTACGCCCAATTCAAAACGATGGTGGTTAAAAAGCGCAAAACTCACGCCCACATTAAAAGTGTAGTCTACCTGCAATAAGTTTTTCCATAAGATATTTCCCTTACTCTGTGCAGATCCTATAGGCGTGGCTCCACTACCATCATCAAAGACCGTGCTTGCTGTTGGTAAAAGTACACTTTGAGGAGAAGCAAGCTTATCGCTTAAAAGCATCACCCCAAATCCAAATCCTACAAACCCTCCGATCTCATAGCCTTCTTTGATCTTATACTCACCCATCAAATCAAGATTAAGTCCACCTAAGGCATATTGAGTAGTACCAATCAATTTGCCACCTCTATAAGTCCTACCTCCCCCTGCTAACAAATCTCCATAAATACGAGTGCCAAAATAGGGGATAAAAAAGTTCTGATAACCGATCTTGCCCCCAAACATAAAAAGCAACGAAGAATCAGAAAAACTTTGCAAAACCCCTGTATTATGAGCCCCCTGGACACTATTAATAGCATTATATTTTCCATCCTCATAGCTATTTTGCACAGATCCTATAGCCCCCATCACTCCGATAAAAAGTCCATTTTTACTATGCTTTTTATTTTCAGGCTTTTTAAATGGGATCTTTGGCTCCATTCCATAAGATTTAATCTCATTTTTAAGATTCTCAATCTCTACATCTAGATTCTCCGCGATCAATAAACCAAGACATAAAAATGAGACTATAATCTTTTTCATCAAGTGCCCCTAAAATTTATACAAATAGCTAGCAAAAAACATTTTTGAAGCATTAATATCTTCAAAATTTCTTACTTTTAGTTTAGATGCTGATGGCAGACGTATGCCAAACTCGATACGATGCCTTATATTCATAATAGCACTAATACCAAAATTAAAAAAACTACTCCAAAGGCCCAAGACTTGTCTATCTATATAGCCATATACCCCACCAAGCCCAATACCAGCAAAGAATCCAACCCCATAAGAGAAGTTTTTATCCAATAAAAAGTCCATCGTAGCATCTAGATTAATACTAGTAGTATGATAAAAGTTCAAAGGTTTAACAGGGATGCCAATAAGATCAAACTCACCATATACACGCACACCCATAGGCGTATTACCAAAGCTTTTTTGATAGCCACCTTTAAGTGCAAACATCAAAGGATAATGTATATCAAGATTTTGGGAGAACTCCCCACTCCCTATACCCCCGCTGATAAAAAAGCCATTCTTATCAAGAATCTTCTTTGTCTTTTTTTGTTCAGATTTGATCTCTTCAAGCTGAGCAGCAAGGAAATACCGCTCTTTGCGCTTCTTAGCATCCATATCCAAAGCATTATCCTCTTCTTGGGCATGCAATACTAAAGCAAACAAAAAACTTAAGATGATACATACAATGTGCTTAAAAAACATAGTTATATCCAAAAGTAAAAATCGCTCCAAACCAATCAAAGCTCAAAGATGGGATGACTTTAAGCTCAAAGTCTAGGCGATTATGTTTTAAAAATGAGGTCCCAAATCCCACATTCACCAGCATACTTGCATGAGAGTTTGCCTCATGTCCATACACTGAGCTACCCACGCCTAACCCTACAATTATACCCGCATCCCATTTTGACATAACAGGCAAGTCTAAAAGCAAATCATAGGCTAAAGAGATATTAGAAAACTTCTCTGCGCCAAATAAACCTTTTTGATTCATAACAGAATGATACTCAATATAAATCCTCCCGCCTAACATCCCAGGCTTAGAGAGACGCTCAAAAAATGAGGGCAAAAAACTTTGGTAGCCAAGCTTGGCCCCATAGGATAGACGCATGCTTTGATCCCCTGTGCCTACATCACTCATCCCTCCTAAAGCCACGCCTAAAAACAACCCGCTTTTGCTCTGGCCATTATCTATATTTTTGATCAATTCAGCAATCGCCTCATCGCTACTATCCCCATAAAACATAATATAGGGATAATACTTATAATCCAAGGTATCATAATTGATTTTTAAATCCTTAGATTCTGATTTATGCGCTCCTTGCATATTATCCACAGCTATAAAAAACATTAGCAGCAATGCTGATATTTTTTTCACGCTATTTTTTCCTCTTGCTCTTTTTTCAATGCCATCATATCTAAAATTTGGATTCTACCCTTAATGGTCATAATCAAACCCTCATCCTTAAGTTTTTTTATCATACGACTAAGGGTTTCTGGTGTGGTATTAATCATCTTAGCAATATCTTTTTGAGAAAATTGCTGGATATTAGCACTATTTTGCAATAAAAACCCAACCAAACGCATACGCACATCATATTGGAAATTTTCATTAATCATTTTTTCTAAATAGCGAATCTTAGCCATCAAAGAACGCATTAAAAGTAGCCCTATCCTCTCATCTTGCAAACAGTGCTTTTTAAAGCTTTCAAATCCAATAAAAATAACCTCACAATCACTTTCACAAACTGCGCTAGCTGGATAGTCTAAGCCTTCAAAAACTGGCATTTCTGCAATAAAGTTAGTAGCTCTTAAAAAATGAATATTAATCACTCTGCCTAAAGAATCTGTCTTATATAAACGCACACAACCCTTTAAAAGCAGGATCATCTCCACTGCCTTTTGTCCTTCAAAAAATAGAATACTATCCTTTTTAAAACTTTTATGTGTGCCGATCTTTTCAAAAAGCTCCAAAAGCTCAGATTTTAATTCCATAAAAATCCTATGATAATGCTAAAGCACGAAATTTATCTCCGCGTTCCTTATAAGAGCTAAATTGATCCAAACTCGCAGCAGCTGGACTCAATAAAGCCACCTCATCATTTTGCAAAACACTTTTAATCCTATTTACTGCCACTTCAAGCTCTAAACATTGACTATATTGCAAATCAAACTCTTCTGCTAGCATCTCCAGATGATCAGCATTAGAACCGATGCCATAGATTCTGATCCTATCTTTAAGTGTGGCTGCATTTTTAAAAAGTGGTTGCAAATTTGCCCCCTTATCATCTCCACCAAGGATTAGATGTATCTTTGGCTTATCCTGATAGCGCAAAATAGCAGCGATACTAGCATCAACATTTGTCCCTTTTGAATCATCCACCCATAATCTCCCTTTAGAATCAAAAAATTCCTCCAAGCGATGAGCGGCGATTCTAAAATTATTTAACTCTTCTACCCCATCTTCTTCAAACAAAAGCTTTAGCGCGCTTAAAGCAAGTGCTGCATCTAGCAAAAAAGGCTCCTTAAAAGCACTTATCTCTAGCTTTAAATCAAAGCTTTTATTTAGATCCTGCGCGCATGAATAATAATAAACCCTAGCCTTAGTCTCTAGACACAAAGGATGATCAGATAAGGCTGAAGGAATAATAGCAATATGCCCAGAATCCAAACGAGATAAAATGCTTAACTTGTCATGAACATATGCATCAAAACTACCATGCCAGGTAATATGATCCTCAAATACTGGCAATAAAATATAAATCTTGGGTAAAGCTAGATGCGTATAATGCAGCATAAAAGAGCTTGTTTCTAATATCCATAATGCTTCTTTTTTTGCCATTTCTAGTTGATTATAAAGAGTGGCTAGGGGCGTGCCTATATTTCCACCACAAACCCCACCATGCTTAGCCAGCAAAAACTCAAGCATTTGTGTGGTTGTCGTCTTTCCATTAGTACCGCTTATCCAAATCTCTAAAGGCTTTAAAAAACCTGGGATATTTTCAAAAGCCCTACAAGCTATCTTTTCAAAAAAATCATATTCTGAAAATAGAGGGATTTGGCTAGATTGGACATTCTTTATTATAGGGTGGCTTGGTGGGATGCCAGGAGAAGTGATCACACAATCAAGATTCTGCAAATTATCAATAAAGCCTGCTAAATCTAAAAAAGCCAGATTTAAACTAGATGGCTCTTGCATCCTATCATCATAAATATAATTAAAAATACCCCTATCTCTTAGAAATTGCACAAGAGGCTTAGTGGTCACCCCATAACCTATAATACCTACATTTTTTAAAATCATAAATCACCTGATTTTTACGCTCATAAGCGCGATAATATTGCTTAAAATCGCAATGATCCAAAAACGAACAATGATCTTATTTTCTGCCCAACCCTTCTTTTCAAAATGATGATGAATGGGAGCCATTAAAAAAATCTTTTTATTTCTAGTTTTATAGCTACCAATCTGCAAAATCACCGATAAGGTCTCAACAACAAAAATAAACCCGATTAATAAAAGCAAGATCTCATTATTTGAAACAATGGCCATATAAGCGATAAATCCACCTACAGCCAAACTACCAGAATCGCCCATAAAAATTTGAGCTGGATGAGCGTTATACCACAAGAATCCAAAAAGTGCGCCAATAAGAGCGACTGATAAAATAAAAAGCTCTCCAGCATCCACTACCCTTGGCCATAAAAGATAGTGCGCAAGCTCATAGTTCCCTGCAATATAGACAAAAACTGAAAGGCTAAAAAGTGCGCAAATACTAGGCACTGTAGCTAGTCCATCCAGTCCATCTGTGATATTAACTGCATTTGTTGTAGCCAAAAATACGAGCACCCAAAAAGCACAGCTCAATAAAGGAATGCTACCTAGATGCAAAAATGGCTTCTTAGCAAAAGGGAGATACAGGCTAGAATCCATACCAATACCATAATACAAATAAAGTGTCACACCTAAAGATAATACAAAAAGCAATGCCATCTTGCTTTTAGCTGAAATGCCTGCATTACTCTTGGCTGAAATCTTGACATAATCATCCTGCGCACCAATAAGGCCAAAACCAAAAAGCACTATAAACCCAAGCCACACAAAAGGATTGGTAATCTGAGCACATAAGAGTGCAGCTATAATGCTTGAAAACACAAAAACAATACCCCCCATTGTTGGGGTTTTAGCCTTACTCTTATGAGAAGGGACAAACTCTGAAATAGGCTGCTGGGCGTTCTTCTTCTTAGCCCAAGCAATAAAATAAGGCATCAAAAAAGCACATAAAAAAAATGCCAAAAAAAAGCTTATCCCCGCCCTAACTGTGATATATCTAAAGACATTGATTCCAAATTCTGAATACAAATAATACAGCATCCAACTTCCTTACTAAAAATTAGAATTTAGATTCTACCACAAGCCAAAAAGTTATCTTTTATAGCCGGTTTTAAGCCAACAAGAAAATAATTTGGCAATTTTATCCCTTTATCAAACTTTCAAAATACTATAATATAGGCTACAAAATTATAAAGTGAGGAGTCTTTATGCTTTCACGCGATATTCTCATTTATCGTAAAGTTCGCTATGAGCTGCGTGCTTATATGCATTATCTTTTTACTCAAAATATCCAAAATCATATCCCATCTACGAGCCTAAAAAGTGTTTTATCAGGGATTGAAAAAATTAAAGATGAAATTGATGCATTTTCAAACATATATATTTTAGATTCTAGAGGCAATGAGATTAATTCCCAAGGCATCACCTGTACAGAAAATTTTGCTGATAGGGCTTATTACTATGAAGCAGTTAGGGAGGGTAAATGCATCATTACAAACCCCTACCCCACAGCAGAGGATGACAAACTTGTTGTCACAGCTTCTTATCCAGTTTATAATCATAAACGTGAGCTTATTTACATCGTCTGTATTGATCTAGATCTAAAAACAGCCATATCCATTAGTGCCCCTTCAAAATTTGCTGATACTGCTGGGGTATTAAGCACTGTAGTTTATGGAGCACTATCTATTATTCTTAGCCTAGTTTGTATCCTTCTATGCTGCAAGGGGATGCTAAGTTTTTATACAGCACTTACACACTTTAGCCACTTTGATATTGATGAGATTTTTAAAGCCATCATCCAGCTAACCTTAGCTCTGGCTATCTTTGACCTTGTGAAAGCAATATTTGAAGAAGAGGTTTTAGGCAAAAATGCAGAAAACTATTCCAGACCATTCCAGCAAACAATGGTGAGATTCTTAGCCTCTATTATTATTGCCCTTGCTATAGAATCTTTAATGCTTGTATTTAAATTTGCCATTAATGAGCCAGATAAAATTATTTTTGCAGTCTATCTGATTGGCGGGGTTTCTCTGCTATTAATAGGCCTATCTATCTATGTTAAGTTCTCACAAAATAATGGCCAAAATGACAAAGGCCTAAATAGCTAATCTAATTTAAAGTCTTAGCTTTTTTAGAAAGGGCTAAGACTATCCCCAATAAAATACAATTTGCCAAAAGTGAGCTGCCCCCATAGCTAAGAAAAGGCACGGCAATCCCTTTAAGCGGGATGATAGAGGCAATACCAAGTGCATTAATCAAAAGTGAAATACCAATCAACAATCCAGCACCGATACAAAAAAGACAATGTGATTTTTGATCAAGACGATTAGCAATCTTAAAGATTCTAAGCAAAACCACAAAGAAAAAGAAAAAGCACAAGAATAATCCAAAAAAACCAGTTTCCTCAGTTATCCCTGCAAGCACCATATCTGTATGCACATCTGATAAGAATCCCAACTTCACCACTCCATCGCCAATCCCCTGGCCCATAAAATGACCATTTAAAATAGCATTTGTGGCATTGTGGATCTGATAGGGCTCTGGCAAGTTCTCTGTACGCAATAAATTGGCCACATTATTTGGCAAAAAAGCAAGAATAGGGTCTTGCACACTAGCCCACCATGCCCTAAGCCTCTCTAAACGATGAGGTCGTGGTAAAATAGCCAAAGCTGCTCCAATACCAACCATCACAAAACAAAAAAGTATCACTCGTATACTTCCACCAGAAACCAATATCAATCCAAGCATCACCAATCCAAGCAATACAGTCTGTCCCAAATCATTTTGCAAAAACGCAATAAAAAATAATATAACGATAAAAAAGAGTGCATAAGGGATGAGTAAAATAATCTCTTCAAGAAGGGATTTCTCCCTATCATTAAATTTGCGTGATAAACTCCATGCCAAAAAAAAGACAAAGCCCACCTTGAAAAACTCAGCTGGCGCGATAGAGATGGGGATAAAAGGTAGTTTTAACCAACGCTTAGCACCACTGATTGTAGGGGCGATAGATTCTGGTAAGAGAGAGAAAATAAAAACCAATATCAAGGAACCAAAAAAAAGCATGAAACCAAACTTGATAAACACCTTATCCATATTTAGGTAAGAGATCCCCCACATCAAAGCTATGCCAAGCAGAGCTGTGCCAAACTCACGAGTAAAAAAATGCATCGAATCATAATGATAGAGAATTGTAGGATAGGTTGAAAGCGAGTAGCTCATCACCACTCCAATGGTAATCAAAATTACAGAGTAAATAAAAAGTTTAATATCTGCCATATATTTAGAGCCTTTGATGAAATAACGGGAAAATTATGCCTGCTATTTTACCAACTTGCATGATAAAGTTTCAAGCCTAGCTAAAGTCAAATAAATCTACAGAATCTAAATAATGATCATAAAGTATGGCTTATTTTCTCAATCTTCTACATACTTAAATAAAACAACTAGTCCATAGATATAAAACATTTCATCCACAATTTGGAATGATATTTGCTTCTTATTTCTCAAGAAAAAAATGGAGATTTTAATGATAAATGCATATACAGGCTTTGATTCTTCTAAGGCTTATAACCTTGTGTATCAGGCATTAGACTATCGTTCTTTAAGACAAGATCTTATCTCTAGCAATATTGCTAATGTTGATACTCCTTTCTATCGTCCTAAAGATATTGATTTTGAACATTATCTTGCACGTGAAAAAGAAAGGATCTTTTTTGCTAGACCTGATTTGGAACTAAAAATGGCCAATACCTCTGCTAAGCACCTTCAAGGAGAGAGCTTTTATTCTAACAAAGCCACCATGTTTTTTCGCGATGGCCATCTAGCTAGAAATGATGGTAATAGTGTAGATTTAGATGTAGAGACAAGTGAAATGGGCAAAAACTCCATTATGTATCAAGCCCTAACCAGTGCCCTTAAAAAGCACCGTGGGATATTTGCCTATGCACTTGATTCTGGTAAAAACTTATAAGGAGAATAATAATGGCTTTTTTATCTAGCTTTGATATTAGTGGTTATGGACTTTCAGCCCAGCGTTTCCGCACCAATATTATTTCAAGTAATATTGCTAATGCCAATACTACACGCACTGCAGAAGGCGGTCCATATCGTCGTCAAGAAGTAATATTTCGTGCCTTTGATTTTAATAAAGTCCTGAATGAAAAACTTGCAAAAAATACTGATTCTCTAAAATATGAGGATCCTCTTGATGAGGGTGAATTTGGGAAATTACCAAAACCTGCTATAATGAGCGTGTATGTAGATAAGGTTGTGCGGGATGATAGGGAGCCATTGATGAAATACGATCCTAGTCACCCTGATGCTAATGCAGAGGGTTATGTCGCCTATCCAAATGTAAATCCAGTGGTAGAGATGGCAGATCTTGTAGAGGCTACGCGTGCTTATCAGGCCAATGTTGCAGCATTCCAAAGTGCTAAAAATATGGCAAGCAATGCTATTATGATGCTTCAAGCATAATTTTGGTACGATATGTGCTTGATATATGAATGAAAATGTCGATTATATTTTTAAATTTTAAAAGCGAGAATCCAGATGGACAATCTAAAAACTAGCAATAGCCTTTTTAAAGTCAATAGTTTAGAAAACACTTCAGCAGGCAAACTAGGTGGTAATACAAAACTTGATGGCAACAGTAGCGAGTTTTCCAAACTACTAAAAAAATCCATCAATGATCTTAACACTGCTCAAGAAAGTTCAGATAAAGCACTTGCTGATATGGCTACTGGACAAGTAAAAGATCTACACCAAGCTGCCATTACCATTAGCAAAGCTGAAACTAGCATGAAGCTTATGCTAGAAGTACGCAACAAAGCCATTAGTGCTTACAAAGAAATTCTAAGAACTCAGATTTAAGGATTTAAGATAGGATTAAAAGCACTAAAAGAGTTGTCTATGGAAGCGCACTAAGTATGGAAGATAGAAATCCAAGATCGCTTAAAATCCTCACTACTTTTTTAATCCTTATTATCTTGGGGCTTCTATTCTTTGGCATTATTATCTATAAAATCACTACTGCTCGCCAATCCCTCACCCTCACAACCACAAAAGCTGATATCGCCATACGCGGGGATATCTATAGCAGTGATAATTTCACGCTTGCCTCAAGCCAAAAACTCTACAAAGTAAGTGTTAATACCGCTTCCATCAACCCCGATAAAAAAGAATTATTTATAAAACTCTTTAGTATATATAGCGGGATCGATATGGAAGAAATCGCTCAAAAGCTAAAGCGATATGGCTACATAACTCTATCTTACTCCATCACACCCAATGTCGCTAAAAGCCTTAAACAACTAAACTCAAAACTTTTGGCCTATGATGTCTTTCAAGAATACCGCGATAAAAATGATAGGATCTATCAGAAAATGGGGCTTTCTGTAGAGGTAAGTGGGATTAGCAGAATCTATCCCTATAATGATGCCCTAGAGCCTGTCTTAGGGTATGTACAAAAGCAAGAAATAGGTCCATTAACCACCCCAAATGGGATCAAAGGCGTAGAGCGCTATAAAAACAACTCACTAGAGCCCAAGCAAAATGGCATCATCCAAGGAAAGCGCGATATTGGTTTTAATGTTATTTATGACAAAAACTCCAAACAACAAGAGCGACAAGATGGTGATGACATACGACTAACCATCAATCTAAGATTGCAAAAAAAGATTGAACAACTCCTTGATACCTTTAATAAGCAGTATCAGGCTCAAGAGATTGTCGCTGGTATCATGAATCCTCGTGATGGAAGTATCATAGCTCTAGCTAGTACCAATCGTTTTGATCCAAAAAACATCCAAAGCACCCAGAATCTTGATGCTAGCGTCTCTGAACATTCCTTTGAACCAGGCAGTACAATTAAGCCTATTGTATTTTCCATCCTTTTGGAAAAAAACCTTATCAATCCTTTAGAACCAATTGATCTTAATAAAGGTTTTTATCAATTAGGAAAATACACCATTAAAGATGATACCTATCCTAGTAAAAATTCTGTTACACAAGATGTGCTTATCCGCTCAAGTAATGTGGGCATGGTAAAGCTTACAAAAAAGCTAAGTGGGCAAGAATTTTATGATGGCTTAAAGTCATTTGGTATTTCAGAAATTACTGGTATTGAGCTACCTTATGAAAAAACTGGCGTTATCCCTAGCCCTCAAAAACTAACACGAGAAATCTACAAAGCTAGCGCATCTTATGGCTATGGACTTAGCACAACTTTTATGCAGCTCTTACGTGCTTATGGTGTATTTTGCAATGATGGCATCTTGATCAATCCTCATTTAGTACAATACAGCATAGACTATAATGGAGAATCTCATCTGCCAGAAATCTCTGGTATACGCGCTATATCGGCTGTCACTGCCAGAAAAATCCAAGAGATCCTCATAAAAACGGTACAAGAGGGTACGGGTAAGAGAGCTCAAGTAGATGGACTCATTATAGGCGGGAAAACAGGTACTGCTAGGATCGCCAAAAAAGGCGGTGGGTATGATAATCTTTATAATGGCTCATTTTTTGGTTTTGCAAAAGATGAAAAACACACCTATACCATAGGTGTTGTTGCCTTTGGAAGCCATGGCAAGGAAGATTATTATGGCTCACAAACTGCTGCCCCTATCTTTAAAGAAATTGTTAAAGTGATGCAAGAACAAGATTTCTTTCAGAAATAAATGGCGACCCCTGAAAGATTCGAACTTCCGTGACTACCTAGAAAGGGTAGTATCCTTGGCCACTAGATGAAGGGGTCAGTACTTTGAATAGGAAGTGGCGGAGCGGACGGGGCTCGAACCCGCGACCCCTTGCGTGACAGGCAAGTATTCTAACCAGCTGAACTACCGCTCCATAGGGTGGTGGTCGCTACAAGACTCGAACTTGTGACATCTACCTTGTAAGGGTAGCGCTCTACCAACTGAGCTAAGCGACCGAATATAGCAAGTAAAAAGAAGTTTAGCAAAAGTGGTGACCCCTAGGGGACTCGAACCCCTGTAGCCACCGTGAAAGGGTGGTATCCTAACCGCTAGATGAAGGGGCCACTTTTACCAAATGGTGACCCGTGTTGGATTCGAACCAACGGCCCATTCCTTAAAAGGGAATTGCTCTACCGGCTGAGCTAACGGGTCTCACTATAAAGCCTTAGAAAAGTGATACTTCAAACTTTTTAGGAAGCGTAATTATAATTTCTTTTATACTATTTGTCAATAGCTATTGCTTATTTTAAGCAAATAAATAAGGTCAGATCCCAAGCTGGAAAACCTTATACAATCTAGCAACCTTATCATCATCTAAATGCACACTACTTAAAATTGCAAATAACTTTGCAATATCTTTGTGCAAAAAAGTAGAACTAGCATAATCCATACATGAGGGATGGGCAGGCAAAAATGCTCTTCCCAAGCTAATCTCTCCTCCCAATTCTCCCCCACATAAAAAACACTCGCTAAAATCAGGCAACCTCCCCTCAAAATTCAATAAAGAAATATACATCTCCAAAACTACCCGTATAGGATTTTGAAGCTGCATCTTATAAGCGCCAAATTCAAGCATTTCATAATAAAACTCTTCTATCTCTTCCACATCAATACAATGCTTATATAAAAGCTGGATAAAATGCTGCCAGATATACAACCTCTCTAATTTGCGTTCAAAACTAAAGTTTATCGGGGTAATATTTCGCATCTTAGGCAAGAAGCTTGCCTGATACTCTATTTCAAAATCTACCTTTTTGCCCAGTTGGATAATGCTATGTCTAGCTCCATAAAAACGATATAGCTTCTTGATTTTTTTAGGGGTGAGAATCTGCAAAATCACACTTTCATTTTTTTGTGGTGTAATCTGAATAATAAAGCCCTGCATCCTAACTAAATCCTAATTTCAAATTTAATAAACATTATAAAATAAAAATAATTTATCTAAAATATCACACTTAGTCGACCAAGCTCTAAAATAAAATACTTGAGCTGCGCTTTTAAAGATAAACTAAACAAAGATTTGCTATGATTTCAGGTAATTATATGTTCTAAGTCATCGCTTAAGGAAGAAAATGGGCTTTACAGATTTTTTAAAGAAAATCAAAAAAGATGAGTCACGCGCTACTATCGATACCTCATCTCACTGGATTAAATGCGATAAATGTCAAGCGCTTATGTATTATAAAGAGGTTATTTCTCAGCTTCATATATGCCCAAAGTGCGGCTACCATTTTAGAATCACCGCCACACAACGTATTGAAATTTTATGCGATGAGGGCAGTTTTGTAGAGTTTGATAAAGATCTATCTCCTATCGATCCACTAAATTTTGTTGACAAAGAAAGCTATAAGCAAAGGATAAAAAAGCACCAAGAAAAAGCTGGGCGTCCTAGCTCTGTGATCGCTGGTCAAGCTAGAATCAATAAAGTGCCTATCCAGCTTGTCGTTTTTGACTTTGCTTTTATGGGTGGAAGCCTAGGCTCTGTAGAAGGGGAAAAGATTGTACGTGCTATTAACCGTGCATGCAAACAAAAGCAAGCCCTTATTATTATTTCTACAAGCGGTGGTGCTAGGATGCAAGAATCAACCTTCTCGCTTATGCAAATGGCAAAAACTTCAGCTGCACTCAATAAACTTTCTGAAGCTCATCTACCTTTTATCTCCCTACTCTGTGATCCGACATTTGGTGGAGTTAGTGCATCTTTTGCATTTTTAGGAGATCTCATTATTGCTGAACCAGGCGCTATGATCGGCTTTGCTGGAGCCAGGGTTATCAAACAAACTATTGGTTCAGATCTACCAGAAGGATTCCAAACAGCGGAGTTTTTGCTTGAACGTGGGCTGATTGACATGGTGGTTTCTCGTAAAGATATTAAAAAAACACTTAGCGACATTATCTTAATGCTAGTTGGTAATCATGAAAATCAACCTATACTGTATAGCTAAAGAAACAAAGCAAGAAGAATGGGCACAAGAATATCAAAAAATGTGTCGCTCTTTTGGCAGTGAACTCAATATTTTTAATATCTTCACGCCTGCAATCATTAAAGCCCATAAAGGAAGCATTACAGAGGCTAAACTATCCTACACAAAAGCCCTCCAACCTTATCTCAATCAACAGGCTAAAAATATAGCCCTGCACCCAGATGGAAAGATGCATGATAGCTTTGGATTTGCTAAACTATTAGATACACAGGTTATTAACTTTTTTATTGGCGGGGCACATGGCTTTGAGGATGGCTTCCTTAGCACAGTACAATCTTTAAGTCTATCGGCCTTAACATTTGGACATAAGATTGCAAAGCTAGTGCTTTGTGAGCAGATATATCGTGCTTTAAGCATAATAAATAATCACCCCTATCACAAATAATTTGACAGAAAGGATTAGATAATGAAGCTTAAATACTATATGGGATTAGTACTTATCATTATCATTGCCCTAGGCATATATACATATGGCTTCTCCCCAGAACAACTTAATATCCCTCAAGGAAATGATGCAAATACCATCGCCCTACCAAGAAGTATATGGCTTAGTATTGCTCTAGGGCTTTTGGTTGCTTTTGGTATGCTCTTTTTTATCATTGATTGGATACGCTCTAAAATCGCCTCATATCAAGAGCAAAGAGATTTTATGCGTCTTGTTAGCCAGATTCTTGAGCAGACAGGCAGGGATAACTACACACCAGCTATCTATAATAATAAAAATTTTCTTCTACTCTCAAAGATATTGCGTAAGTTCCAACTTCAGCCAAAGCTTAATACCCAAAATAGCGGGCTAAATAAAATTGATCAGCTTTTTGATATTCTTGGGCAGATTGAACTAGGCTATGAGCAAGATTTACGCAAATATGGTTTTAGCAAAGATAATCCTTTTGTAATCAAGAATCTAATCAACAAAACCAAAAAAGAATACAAAATTGGCTTTATGGCTCTTAGTGATCCAGAGATCACCCCTGAAAACAAAAAAACAATCTTTTTGAAGATTCTAGAAAAATGCAGTGCAAAAGAAATAAAAAAACTACTAGAATCTACAACATTTATGGATCAGGAGATGTTTTTTAAAACTGTAGATACACTTAAGAGCTATCAAATGTTTCTTCCAGAAACCGATCTTATTACTTTTTGTAAAAAAGCTAAGCTTACTGAGAATGATTATGTTAAGCTAGCAAAAAGTCTGAAAGGATTCTTAGGTCCTGATGTATGGGTAAAGTTTTTTGAAAATCTTGCCATTTCTGATGAAAAAGCAGAACTTAGCTTTTTGTATGTGCTATGTGACTTGGAGCTAAATAGTCAAGTCTTGCAACGCCTTAGCTCAATGAGCAAGGATGAGTTTTTAAATATTCGTGCCTATATGGATCTACGCTCTCAGGGCAAATCCTACCCACTTGAGCTTTTTATCTTTAATACAAAGGAAGCAAAATGAGAAAAACCTTCGCTCTCTTGTTGTTTGCAATTGGAGCTTTCTTGTTTTTTGGTTGCGCATCTGTACCTCCTACTACGGCTAAGGGGCAAGATTTTAGCGATCCACTTGGCATTGGCAATGTACCAACACCACCAGTAGAACTAGCTCCAAATCAAAAGCCAGAACCCATCAATGGAGAGAATCACTCATCCAAAGTAGCCCTACTAGCTGTAGGCACTAATGGTAGAGTGACACCATCTAAAGGTAGTGGGGGTGTAGAACGCTCTGATTTTGTAGGGATCATGAGTGCTTCTGGGGGTCTTTTAACAGTCTGGGCTCGCCATCCAGGAAACTGGGTCTGGGGCTATACTCCATTTGATAGCCTTTCTTTTGGTAATCTAAGGGTATGGCAGATTATCACTCATTCTGATGGATCTGTAAACTTTAGAAACACAGATACTGATACTTGTCTTAGCGCCTATGGTAGCGGTGTCATACACACAGGCTGCAACTTTAATAACCCTTCCCAAAAATGGGATCTAATCCCCTTTGATAATAAAGCCTTTCAGATTAAAAATCAAGCCACAAAAACTTGCCTTCAAACGCCTGTTATTAGAAAAACCCGCTACTATAGCATTTATACAGTTTCATGTGTAGGTCAAAATACCTATAATCTTGATCAGCAATGGTTTATTATAGCACCAACCACTCGTCCTACCCCCATTGCTATGCCATAAGGAGATCACATGAAAAAACTAAGCCTATTTATTTTGAGTTTTAGCTTACTTTTTGGAGCACTAGAGGACTATAAGGTTGGCACTTGGAATCTCCAAGGCGCATCTGCTAGGACAGAAAGCAAATGGAATATCTCTGTAAGACAACTCATCACTGGTGATAATCCTGTGAATATCCTCATGGTACAAGAAGCAGGATCTCTGCCATCCACAGCTGTTAGAACGGGTCGTATGGTACAACCAGGGGGCACACCTGTAGAGGAATTTACCTGGAATCTAGGCACAGCTTCTCGTCCACGCGAAGTTTTTATCTACTATGCTCCTTTAGATGTAGGTGCTAGACGTGTTAATCTAGCTATCGTATCTGATCGCAGGGCGGATGAAGTTTTTGTTGTATATCAAAACTCCATTGCCCCTCAAACCTCACGTCCTGCGCTTGGCATTCGTATTGGTGATGATGCATTCTTTTCTATCCATGCACTTGCTAATGGTGGTGGAGATGCTGCTGCTCTAATAACAGCCGTGCATGATAGCTTTTCTAGTATGTCAAATATCAACTGGATGGTTGCTGGGGATTTCAACCGATCGCCAGCAAGCCTGCAAAGCGGACTTGATACGCGCGTGACCAACAATATTAGAATCATATCTCCAAACTCTGCTACCCATAGTGGTCAAACAGAAGATAGGACGCTAGATTATGCAGTTATTGGTCGCACAGATATGACACCAACAACTGCCAGCCTGCCTGCTATTGCTGCGATCTTAATGGCAGCTAGTGTGCGCTCCTATCTGGCTTCAGATCACTTTCCTGTACGCTTTGGACGATTTTAAGGAGTAAGGATGAAAAAAATAATTACAATCTATCTTTTAGCCCTAAGCCTTATTTCATTGGGCCATGCTATGCCTGTTGAAGACTTGGATGACTTTACAGAAACCTTTCATCTAAGAAGTCTTTTTTCTGGCGATATCTTAAAGGTTGATGATAATGAAGTAAACTGGAAGCTTAGAGAAATCACTTTGCCTGATAAGTTTAAAGATAAAGATCCTATTGGCAAAAAGATGCCTTATGGTATCGTACAGTTTGTAAGTCCTAAGAATGATAATGTTTGTCTTGGGATTGATGAGAGTGGCTTTTTCCGTCCTAAACCCTGCAAAAAGGATATTGAAGAGGGGTTATTTGAAACTCTATTTTCCATCATGCCCACAAGCTCTTCAGCCGTACAGATCCGCTCTTTAGTCTTAAATGGTGATGAATGTATTATGGTATTTGACAATCCTCAGCTACCTCGTGGACGAGACTTTGGTATTAAAAAATGCTTTTTTAATCCATTAACGCTCATAGATACGCGTTTTCTGTTAGTTATTGCCCCACCGCTTAGGGATGCCAAAATATTGTCAAAATAAGGATATAACTTGCAAGGTAATAACCAAGGCTTTCGCCGCATTATGAAAAACCGCCATCTGATGATGATTGCTTTTGGTGGTGTGATTGGTACAGGGCTTTTTGTCGCCACAGGAGAAAATCTCCACCATGCTGGCGCACTTGGCACGCTGCTTTCTTATTGCATAGGAGCTATTATTGTTTATACAGTGATGCTTTCTTTGGGTGAGCTTAGCTCTGCATTTCCTCATACTGCTAGCTTTGGTGAATATGCTCATAATTTTATCTCACCATCTATAGGCTATATTGTCACGTGGTTATACTGGCTGACATGGGTCGTGGCATTGGGGGGTGAGTTTACAGCTGTAGGGCTCTTGATGCAAAAATGGTTTCCTAACTCTCCTGTATGGGTTTGGGCCAGTATCTTTGGAATCATTATTTTTGCCCTCAATATTTTTACAGTCAAAATATTTGCCGAAGGTGAATTCATCCTCTCATTTATAAAGGTGGTAGCTGTCGCTATTTTTCTTATTCTTGGGCTTGGGGTTATTGTCTATCATATTTTTAAAGATGGGATAGGGCTGACATTTATCAACTACTATTCTGATGGATGGTTCCCAAATGGTATGGGGGCAATTTTGATGACGATTCTAGCTGTAAACTTTGCTTTCTCTGGTACTGAAGTGATTGGTGTTGCTGTAGGTGAAACTAAAAATCCACAAGAAGCCATGCCAAAAGCTATTAATGCCACACTCTGGCGCCTTGTAGTCTTTTTTATCGGGACAGTATTTATCATCTCCACTCTTTTACCCTATGATGATGCTAAAACCTCAGCCAGCCCATTTGTAGCCGTACTAGATAAAATTGGCATCCCATTTGCCGGTGATATTATGAATTTTATTATCATCATTGCCATTTTTTCTGTAAGCAACTCAGCTCTCTATGCCTCATCTAGGATGCTATGGAGCCTGGGGAATCAAAAAAAGATTCCAGCCTTTTTTGGCAAAGTCAACTCTAGAGGGATACCGATTAATGCTGTTATATTCTCAATGCTTGGTGGGCTTAGTGCGCTTGGATCATTGATATTTTCACCAGAGTTAGTATTTGCAACATTAATCGGAATGTCTGGTTTTACATCATTATTGACCTGGATGTCTGTAAGTCTTGCTCAATATAATTTCCGCAAAAAAATAAATAAACAAGAAGAGGCCAAACTACCTTATAAAACACCATTTATGCCCTATACGCCAATTATGGCTTTAGTCTTAATGACTCTATCTATCATTGGATGTTGCTTTGATAAAATGCAACAAGTACCAATCATCGCCACACTTGTCTTTATCCTAATCTGCTATCTAGGGTATGTGCTACAAAATAGATTAAAAAGAGGGTGATTCCTCTTTTCTTATCTAATCACTTCCTTGCATCGCTCACATAGCCCATCTTCTATGCTAGCAAGATATCTCCAGCATCTTGGACATTTATGTCCATCTGCATAATAAAGCTCAAATATCATGCCATCCACCTCAAAACTAGCCAAACGCTCTTTATTATTGACTTCTTTAAGTGCCTGACTGATAATGAGCCATTTATCTAAATCATCAAAATCCACCTGACTTACGATACAAGCCTCAAGGCTAGATTTAATAATCTTTTCTTTCTTGAGATGATCAATCACCTCTCCAAACTTAGAACGAAGAGCAAGAAGAAAATCAAAATTCTGTTTCAAGGGGACTTTTTTTATCTCAAGGGGGGTGAGCTCAAATACATCTTTGATCTCCCCGCCACCTGCCTTTTTAAAGATATCAGGAGCAAACTCGATTGCCTCATCAATGCTATAGGTAAGAATAGGGGCAAGAATATGCATCAAATTACGAGCGATATAAAGCATCGCGCTTTTTGATGCACGCACAGCCCTAGAATCCCTATCATCACAATAAAGACTATCTTTGCATAAGTCCATATAGATTCCACTTAGTTCATTGGCAACATAATGCATCAATATCTGCAAGCCCTTAACAAAATCATATTGGCTAAAATATCCCCTCACACGTTCAAACACATCCGCACTAACATTTAAAATCCAAGCATCAATCTCGCTCATCTCTTCAAAGCTAGCTAGATTCTCTAAGTCATTAATATTAGCAAGCAGAAAGCGGATAGTATTTCTTAGCTTTCTATACTGCTCACTTACTTGAGTAAGGATGTTGCTAGATATTTTTAAATCGCTATGATAGTCATTCATCCCCACCCATAAGCGTAAAATCTCACTGCCTTGGGTTTTCAAAACATTTTCAGGAGCAATAACATTGCCCTTGCTTTTACTCATCTTTTCACCCTTCTCATCCACAGTAAAGCCATGTGTGAGTACAGACTTAAAAGGCGCATGCCCATTGATCGCACAAGAGAGTAAAAGAGAGCTTTGGAACCAACCTCTATGCTGATCGCTTCCCTCTAAATACATATCAGCTGGATACTCACCTGCTTCATATTTTGATGCATTATCTTTATTTTTAAGCACTGCATTCCATGTGCTGCCACTCTCAAACCAAACATCTAAAATATGCATACCTTTTTCTAAATCACCAGCTAAATGCTCATAGTCTTTTGGCAATAAGGATTTGATATCTTCACTCCACCAAATATCACAACCTTCTTTTTCAAAGCGATTTGCAATAAACTCCAACACCTCACAATCAAATAGATGTTCACCTGTTTTTTTATTATAAAAAATAGCAATAGGCACACCCCAATCCCTCTGCCTAGAAATACACCAATCTGGTCTATTTTCCACCATCGATCGGATGCGATTGCGCCCCGCCTCAGGGTAAAAAATAGTTTTATCAATCTCTTCTAGTGCGACTTGACGCAAGGTCTTACCCTTTGCCTCTCCATGCTCCATAGGCTTATCCATCAAAATAAACCACTGCGTGGTAGCTCTATAAATGACAGGCTCATGAGATCGCCAGCAATGTGGATAGGAGTGTGTAATCTTTTGATGCTTTAAAAGTGATGTGCCCAAAAGTTTTAAGATCTCATCTTGAGCCTTAAAAATATGCTTGCCTAAAAAAGATTCTGGTAAAAGCTTTTTTTGGATGATCTCTTGATCATAGCAACCATAATCATCTACAGGCATTAATACTTCTAAATCATATTTCAAGCCCACATAGTAATCCTCCTCACCATGTCCAGTTGCTGTATGTACTGCGCCCGTACCATCATCTAAGCTTACATGCTCACCTAAAATCAAACGAGAAGATCTATTATTTAAAGGATTAATAGCATTAAGATTTTCAAGATTCTTAGCATCAAACTCACCTATAATTTCAGAATCCACCACTCCATTTTCTACCATTTTCTCATGCAAAGCCTTAGCCACGATATAGCCATTTTTAGTCAGTACATAGCTAGCTTTAGGATTTAATGCTATAGCAACATTAGCTGGTAATGTCCAAGGAGTAGTGGTCCATATCACCATAGCTCCTGCTTCAATCCCAAGTTTAGCCAAAGCCTCTTTATCTAGATTAAAAGCCACAAATACAGAATCTGATTGCTTATCTTGATACTCCACCTCAGCATCTGCAAGCGCTGTCTGACAAGCCCAACTCCAGTAAATTGGCTTATTTCTTTGAGCCAATAATCCATTTTGTATCACTTTGATTAGAGTGCGATAAATATCAGCTTCAAATTTAAAATCCATTGTTTTATAAGGATTATCAAAATCTCCCAATACCCCAAGACTTTCAAACTCATCACTTTGGATCTTCACAAACTTGGCTGCATGTTCACGACAAAGTGCTCTAATCTCTTTTGTACTTAAAGTCTGCTTTTTTTCTCTGCCAAGGGCTTTTTCTACTTGCTGCTCTATAGGCAATCCATGACAATCCCAACCAGGCGTATAGGCGATCTTTTCTCCATTAAAATAATGAAACTTAATGATAATGTCTTTTAGGATTTTATTGAGTGCATGACCAATATGCAAATGACCATTTGCATAAGGCGGTCCATCATGAAGATAAAAGCTTTTTGTAGCATCTGCTCTTAAAGTGAGCATTTTCTTATAGCTATGATTATCCCTCCACTGTTTATAGCGTATAGGTTCATTATTAGGCAAATTTCCACGCATAGAAAACTGAGTCTGTGGCAAACAAAGAGTCTCTTTATAATCCATAAAAATCCTTTATCATAACTTCTTATAAATTGTAACAAAAAAGACTTAGACTAACAATCTAAAAGCACTAAATATGCAAGAAAAATCCGCTTAAAAAAATAACAGCTATGATTAAAACAATCACATAACGAATATAAAAAAGCCAGATCTTAGATAATACCGAAGGTTTTTTGGTAAAACCTCTATCAAATTCTATCAATGCTTCCTCTTTAAGCACCCACCCTACAAAAATACAGGATAAAAATGCTGTAATAATAAAAAAGATATTCCCACTAATAAAATCAAAACTATCAAAAATATTGCGTCCAAAAAAACGCACTTCACTCCAAGGACCATAAGTAAGGATACAAGGCAGATTCCCCAAAATAAAAGTAAGTCCTAGCACACAGTTAATAGCCGTATTCTTAGAGAATCTAAACTTTTCTTGCAAGACAGAGATAAGCACCTGGTAAATCGTAATAGAAGTAGTCAAGGCCGCAATGATTAAAAGCAAGAAAAATATGATCGCAAAAATAGTGCCAAAATGCATCCTAGAAAATGCAATAGGTAATGTCTGAAATACTAAAGAAGGTCCAGAATCTGGAGCAAGAGATGCTGAGAAAAGTGCAGGGAAAATCATAAAACCACACAATATAGCAATAATTGTATTAATCACGCTTGTAATGCTTGCAGTCTTAATTAGATTCTCATCTTTACTCAAATGCGATGAAAGTGTGATCATCACACCAAAACCGATGCTTAGTGCAAAAAATACCTGCCCTAAAACATATAAAAATAACTCAGGAGTAATAGCGCTAAAATCTGGCATCAAATAAAATTTTATCCCCTCACCACTCCCTTCTAAAAATAGATTGCGCAATACCACTGCTATAAGACATAAAAATAAAAGTGGCATCAAATACTTAACTGAACGCTCAATCCCTTCAATAATCCCCTTTTTTAAAATCACCCAATTAATCACAACAAAAATAAAGGTAAAAATACCAATCTCAAATGGCGAATTTTCAATATGGCTTTGAAAAAAATGCAATGTAAGATCTTTATTAACCGGCTGGCTTAGATTCAAATCAGAAAGATGAAAAAAACCAAGAATAAGATTTACCACATAAGAGATCACCCAGCCCCCAAGCACCATATAATAAGCCAAAATCCCAAAAGCACCAATAAGCCCCATATACCCTATCACCTTCCAAATAGAGGCTATCTTTTTACCATTTGCCATTCCACCAAAAGCATCTATACTATTACAATGTGCCCTGCGTCCAATCACATTTTCTACCAAAATAAGTGGTATCCCCACTAAAATCATCGCAAGTATAAAAACCAAAACATACGCCCCACCGCCATGTTCACCGACCATATAAGGGAAACGCCAAGTAGCTCCAAAGCCTATTGTAGCGCCTGCTACTGTTAAAATATAAGTTAAGCGAGAGCTCCAGGTTTGTCTTTGTTTCATCATGATTCCTCAAATGTATCTAAATATAATGGGGTTAAAATTTTTGTGCTTTAATTTTACAAAACCAAAAAGAGAATATGCAAGAAAATTATGCAAGAAGATAAAGAAAAATGGAATAAGCGCTACTTGCAAATGCAAATGCCACTAGAAAGTAGCGATATTATTAGAGAATCTACCATGCTTCTCCCCCACAGTGGAAGGGCGCTAGATATAGCCTGTGGCAATGGAAGGAATGCAAGATTCCTAGCTTCTTGCGGGCTTGATGTTAGGGCTATAGATATCTCTGATATAGCCATCAATCTTGCCAATAAGCTCTATGGAGAATCTAATAATCATCAAACAAAAGGCTCATTAGAACTTCTATGCTGGGATTTAGATTCCTATCATATAGAGCCAAAAAGCTATGATGTTATCTGTAATTTTTACTTTCTAAATCGTAAAATCTTGTATCAAATCCCATCAGCACTAAAACCTAATGGCCTATTCTTTTTAGAGACATTTGAAGAAAACAAAGACTACCCCACAAATATAGATTCTGCTAAAATCTTGCATCAAGATGAGCTATTAGAGGTGTTTAAAGATTGTCAGATCATACTTAACCAAACCAAAATCATCACACGCGATAGGATCGATCAACAAGCCTGTGTGCGTCAGTTTATAGCTAGAATCTAAATATGACAAATATCACACAAGCGCCTAAGGCCAAACTATTTAAGCCCTTAAGATTTACGCCTGCGCTCAAAATAAGATTAAAAAAAATCACTCTCTTAGCTCTACCTAGTGGGGCAAACTCATTTTTAGATATCCTAAATATAGCCATGGCTTTATTTTTCATTTCCTCGCTTGGAGATTTACATATCGTTGCCATTGGCATTTCTTTAAACTTTTTGATGCTCTTTTTTGCAATTAATGCTATTTTTTATATCGGGACGAATGCACAAATATCTCGATACTATGGCGCAAAAGAGTATAAAAAGACAAATGAGGTTTTTTTAAGCCTATTTATTTTTGGCTTTCTTATTAGTCTGCCTTTAATTTGGGTGGGAAAATACTTTGCAGGTAGCTTCTTTGATTTTCTTGGTGTGAGTAAGGCTACCAAAGAGCTTGCATTGCAATATATACATTTTGTTATCTTCACCATCCCCGCACTAAATCTAAAAAACATCATCACATCAAGCCTGGCTGCACTTGGAGATACTTTGCATCCTTTTTTAGTGCGGATTTTTAGTACATTAATTTGCATTTTTCTTCATTATATTCTCATTTTTGGGATCAAGCCTCTAGACTTTAAGGGCTATGGGATTATTGGTGCTGGGGTGGCTAATTTATTGAGCGCATATATTGAGCTTTGCGTACTCTTATTATTGGTCAAAGGCAATTTATTTTCACATTTTAAAATACACTTCAGCTATTTTATCAAGGCACTAAAAATTGGTATCCCTGCAGGGATTGAGCGATTTTTAACACTTTTTTCACTCATCATTACTACTAAATTTATCACCCACTTTGGCGACTTGGCATTAGCTGGTGCTCAAATAGGCACTCGTATTGAGGCATTTTCCTTTATGCCTGGCTTTGGCTTTATGGTGGCAGCCATGGTTTTGATGGGACAAAATCTTGGGGCTAGAAAGATCCCTTTATGCGCACTATATATAAGGACTATTTTAATTTTTTCAAGCCTTGTGCTAGGGGTTTTAGGGGTGATACTTGCTATTTTTGCAAAAAACTTTTCTCTTATCTTTTCTAGCGAATCTGAAGTGGTGAAAACTTCTATATATTATCTTTTAGCCGTAGGCTTCTCTCAAATACCCATGATCTGCTCTTTTGTCTTAGATGGGGCACTTAGAGGTGCTGGCATTACCAAGGCTACTCTTGCCATCAATGCATGCAGTATTTGGTGCTTTAGAATCTTACCTATGGCAATTGTTGTGTGGCTAAATGCTGGGGTAGGCTGGCTATTTTTTATGATTTTTTTTGAGACCTACATCCGCGCATTTATCTTTTATTCCGTCTTTAAGACAGGTATTTGGAAACGTTCAGGCAGTGAGATTTAATCAAGCTCTTTTAGCCTTTTCTCCAAACTATTTTTTAACCCTTGCAAATCATAGTTTTTAATTTGTGATTCTAGCTTTGAAAGGAAGCTAGAAACATTGCTAGAATCTAGTTTTGCCTTTGAAGCGATGGCATCTACTTGCATCACATCCATTGTCATTTCATGATGAATAGCATCCTTGTAATTTGCCAAATCATTTGCATAAGCTAAAGTGGCTAAAGAATAAATCTCAATATTCTTATAGTCCTTGCTCTCTTGCACAAGCCATCTAATAATAGCCTCCCACTTGGCATAATAGCTTGGGTCTGTTAAACGATAATGATAAAGCGAAAAAGTTGGCAAGACCAAATAAAATCGAGTTTGTGGGTGAGCTTGTATAAGTGAAAAAAGCCATTTTTTTATATAGGCCTTATTTTTATCTAGACTTTCTTTATATGGCTTAATCTCATAGCCTTTTTTTATCGCAGCATCAAGTTTTGCTATCTCATTTTTAAGAGCCTCTTTATTATCTCCAAACCACTTTAAATATCCGCCCAAATGTTTTGTAGCATTATCATCACTCATCCAATTGCGCAGATTCTCTAAATCATTTGGAAACTTCAAGCATTTAGCACTAGAGGACCAAGTAAGCGCGCAGGAAAGAAATTTACGATTGATATAATATTTCATATCATTAAAAGGATTTTCATCATATAAAAAATCATAATTTGACACATCTTCAACCTCATCAATATCCACACTACCATGAGAGCCAAAACCATAGAAGATGGCTTTGATATCCTTGTGCCTAAAAGCATAGTTTAAAAAAATATATTTTTCATAAAATGATGTGCCAGGGGCAGATAGATTGACCCATTTGCCACCGACTTTTTGATCAAGATATCCAGCTGGTACAGCCTCAGTCAAAGAATCTCCTACAATAATAGAATCAAAATCAAAGTGCTTAATAATCCCTTTTATCTGCTGGCGCATCTCTTGAGAAAATCTCATCTCCCTGCCCCATGGCTTATGCCAAAATGCCAAAGCATCATAGGCAAAAAGCAAAGCACACACTCCTAACATCATCAAAAATGCTAGACTAAAAACATAGGATAAAAATCTCTTATTACTCATACTTATATCCTGACTTAAAAATTAAAATAGATAAATTCGCTATAGCTAATGCCAGCGCTAGCTAAAATCCCGCTTGCTAAAAATATAGCCACCAAAACCACATTACGCCAACATGCCTTAAAGCCATTCATAAGCTCTATGCTATTTTTAGCCACCAGACAAAAAATAAAGCCAAAAATAATGCACGCTACTCCAAAATCAGTCATATGGATATTATTTAAAAGTAAGGGGATTTTATAGGCCTTCTCTGGTAGGGCTAAGACATTGATACCAAACATATTTTTCAGCATCAAAATCGCCCCATCAAAACTCTTAGCCCTAAAAAATACAAAAGCAATAAGCACCCAAACCATCATGCAAATCCAGCCTAATGCCTTTGGCATCTTAAGCTTTATTTTTTTCTGCCAGATATGATTTACCACCAGTCCTAAACCATGCATAGCACCAAAGATAAAGAAATTCCACCCAGAGCCATGCCATATTCCAGCGATCACAAAAGTGATAAATGTAGCCAGTAAAATTTTGCTAAAACTAGGCCTATCAAAACTCCTTACAATAGGCGTATAAATATAAGTGGTAATAAAGTTTGTAAGACTTATATGCCATCTTTTCCAATAATCAATAATATTGCAAGCCTTAAAAGGAGAGTTGAAGTTTACAGGCAAGATGATATTAAATAATAATCCAAGTCCAATAGCCATATCACAATAGCCGCTAAAATCAAAATAAAGCTGCAATGCATAAGAAAGCACACTCGCCCAAGCCTCAAAAATATTTAAAGACGCTCCAGAATCTACAGCCATAAATCCAGCATTTGCCCATATAGCAAAATTATCTGCCACTATAACTTTTTTAAACAATCCTATAGAAAAGATAAAAATACCCTTAACAATATTATCCCCATTTAATAGCCCATTTTCTTTATTGGCAAATTGAGGCATCATCTGCTTATGATGCAAAATAGGCCCGGCGATAAGATGGGGGAAAAATGTCACAAAAAGGACATAGTTTGAGAGGCTTTTTTCTTTAACTAGCCCCTCATAGCAATCGATTAAAAATGCAATCTGAGTGATCGTAAAAAAGCTGATACCAAGAGGCAATACAATATGCAATAAGGGTAAATTAAGCCCTCCTATCCAGTTTAGATTCTCTATAAAAAAGTCCATATATTTAAAGTAGCATAAAAGCGCAATATTCACACATAAAGCAAAAATGAGGATGAGCTTTTTATACTTTTTAGCCCCTAACATCAAAGTAGCGCTAGTATAGTTAAACAAAATAGAAAAAAGCAAAAGCCCCAAATAGCGCCAATCCCACCATGCATAAAAAATAAGGCTAAACACAGCTAAAGAAAACTTAGCTAGACTAAAATTTGCCTTATAGCTAAGTAAAAAATATAGCCCAAAACAAAGGGGCAAAAACACAAACATAAAACCCAGTGAATTAAAAAGCATTTACATCTCCATTTTCATCTTGATCACATCTATAATCATACCAATGCTACGCATAGAATCTAACTCTCCCAAACTAAAGCGCAAGCCAAATTTCCTCTCAAGCGCTAAAACCAAACTCACATCACTAAGGCTATCCCAAGGCCCAAAATTCTCAGGAGAAGTACTTTCATCTATGCCCCCCCCCCGAAGTCTTACCAAACACATCTATAAAAACCTCTAAAACCTGCTCTTTAATTTCTGATCTTTCCATAAAACCTCTTTTTAAAGTTAAATCAGAATTCTAGCAAACTAAAATACTTCCCCACCACTTAAATTTAGATTCTCCCCAGTCATAAACTCTGAGCCCTCTCCAAGCAAAAACTCCATTGCTTCTAAAATATCAGAAACCTTGGCATTTCTCCCTCTTGGATGATTTTGTGCACTAAGCTCTAAGATCCTAGAATCAAGATTATCTAAAAACTTTGTCTCCATCATGCATGGAGATATGGCATTAAACTGGATATTTTTATACTCACTAGCAAGACTTTTTAAAAAGCCAAGCAAGGCATATTTGATGCTTACATACTCTGACATACCTAAAGGTGGCTTGCCATAGACATAAGAGCTCAACATAAAAAGCACTTTTTTTGAAATGGTTTTTTGCTTATTTAGTTTAGGCAGAATCTCTTTTAAAACATAAAAAATACTTCTTAATCCAACCTCAATATGCTCCATAAACCCTTCCCACTCTAGCTTTCTAAAAGGCTTTTGCTCTACTTTAGGGCTAGCTAGATGTATGATTTTATTAGCCAAGGGCTGAGATCTAAGCTCTTGTATTAGATTCTCCAAGCAAGGCATGCTAGCTAGATCACAATAAAGTGGGGTTATTTGTGGATGGGTAAGGGGTTTGTGGGTTTTGTATTGGGCTAAGATTCTAGCATTGCAATCACTTTTTAAAATCCTCTGTATAAGCGCACTGCCCACATCAGACCCCGCTCCAAGGATTAAATAAACATCATGCTCTTCTTTACTCATTTCAAGCACCCTGCCTTAATCTTAGCGCTGCCCACAAGCTCAAGACTACAATCAGCTAAAATGCGCTGCATCTTTGCTTTTATCTCAAGAGCTTTGAAGGCTTCGTTTAAATATATGATCTCTCCACTCACCCTAAGAGCATCATTGATGAAAACTGGTTTTTTAAAATCACTATGCACAGAGTGCAAAAGACAATTCTCTCCTGGTAGGTGCATCCCGCATAATCTTGAATAAAATGAGGCTAAGAGCATGCCATAAACATATACCCCCCCCCCACAGGCATTTTTAGCAAACTCACTATCTAAATGCAAGGGATTATAATCCCCACTAAGCTTAGCAAAGTCTAAAAGCATATCCTGAGTGATGACCACATCAAAGCTGGCCATCATCCCCTCTTTAAGATCCTTAAAACAATATTTTGCAATCTCCATTTCTACCCTTGCTTAGAGAGAATCAAATCTAGCATATCGCCAACATTCTTTAACTCTTGTAGCTCCCCTAGGGCAAAGCGCATTGAAAAGTCTTTTTCAATCGCGCTAACCAAAGTAATATGCATCAAAGAATCCCACTCTTCAATATCACTAGCCTTTGTCTGCTCTGTAATCACCAAAGAAGCATCATCAAATACATCTCTAAAAATCTCTTGCACGCGTTCTAAAACTTCATTTTTCTGCATTTTCAACTCCTATAAAATGGTTTTTCTTTTTATAATCTTTTACTTCTAGCTCCCATATGCTATGAGCCTCATCTTGTGTGATACACTGAAAGCCAAGCTCACCATATAGCTCTGCTACCATTGCATTTTTAGCACTCTTATAGTAAAACCCTCGTACAAGCCTCACCCCCAAAGCCTTGGTGCGCGCCATAAACTCATCCATCATAACCCCTTCCATCCCCCTTTTTAAAACCCTGCAACTCATTAGCCATAAATCAATCTCACACACATCCCCCTTAACATGCCCGATAGATACTGCTATCAATCCATTATCACCAAACTTATCCCACAATCTACCATACAAGGCAATTGTATTTTTATCCTTACTCATCTTTTCTACTTGGGCATATTCGTAGCGATGGGTTGTGGTATTAAACTGATTGGTCTTATTAATCAGCTGGGTGATGCGCTCTAAATAAATAGGGCTAAAAGAGCTAATCTCTGCCTTCATCTCAAGACTTTTTAAAAAATCATCATAGCTTTCAAATTTGCTTTGGGCTTGTACTCTCATTGCATTTTGCGCATAGCTTTTAGCACGTTCTAAATCCTCTTTAGCCATAGAGATGCACTCAAAATAGCCATTTCTATCAATATGGGCAATAAAATCTATCACTTCAGAGCCCACTTCAGGCACACTAACATCAAGATTCTCTCTTACAATAGCCCTCTCACTTGGGTTATCATCTATAAAAACAAAGGAATCTAATCCCAAATTTAGCTCCTTAGCCATAGATTGTAAGTTGAGATTTTTTGGATTCCAGTTAGCATAAAAAGCGCTAAAGTCCTCAGCCTTAAGCACGCTTCTAGGATGGCTAAAACCCTCAAGCGCATTGGCTTGTTCATTTTTTGAGCATACACCTAGCACCACACCACGCATATTTAACTCTTTTGCATACTTTTGAAAAGCGCTATATGCCTCACCAAGCGCACTCTCATCACCAATGCTAATCCCATTAAGCCCATCATCACCAATCACACCACCCCAACAAGTATTATCCAAATCTAGCACCAAAACCTTTTTTGCCTTACCACAAATACTGCCAATAAGATGACTAAGACTAAAAGCACACTCCATCATGCCTGCCATACTCATAGCATACTTAGCCTGATAATAAAGCCCAAGATCATACCACCTATCAAGCCCAACCTTTGAAGATAGGCCCAAAATATCATGGATATAAACTCCCTTTTTTAAATGCTTAGCTAAAAGCACATTAAGGGCTTGTATGAGTGCAGATCTACCAAGCACGCTATCTAGATTCCCTAAATTCCCATAAGCGGGTAAATCAAAGTTATTTTGGATAATCACACAATTAAAACGATCTTTAAGTGCTTGATGGATAGATAAAAAGCGCTCTAGCTCAATTTTTGCTGCATTTTCTAAACTTTCATAATCTGGGAAAAATGGGGGTATTTTAAGATTAAAAGAGCTAGTGTGTATATAGATTATATCGGGCTTAAAGGCATCTAATTCTGGATTTGAGAATATAGCATCTTCATAAAACTTATTGTATTCAGACTCATAAAACTCTGCTCTAATGCCCTTATCTAGCAAAAATAGCTCAAGCATCTCCTTAAGCTCATGAGTGCTTGACCCTCCAAGGATGGCAATCTTTTTAGACAAAAAGCTTGGGGGGGGGGGCATAGCAAGACCTTGCTGATCTATGTTTTTTAACTGATCTAAGGATATACCCTGTAATAGCGCACGTTTTAAACTCTTTTTCTTGCGCAAGATAAACTGATGATCTAATGGATAAGAAAACACGACTTTATTTTACCTTTATGATAATGATTTTTATAATCAAAAATACTATTTGCTAAACTTTTTATGATAAAATCTTAGCATTATTAGCTTAATTTAATATAAGGCTTTTTTATGAATGCTTTTACCTCCTCACGCGATAATACGCAAGCTACTTTTACTCATGCAATCTTTCATCCCAATGCTAGCAACTCTGGATTATGGTGTCCTAAAAGCTTACCTCAAATTGACTTTCAAGCCCTAGCCAACCAATCCTACACAGAGCTAGTACACTCCATCTTTACTGCTCTAAACTTAGATATTTCACCAGATATCTTAGATTCTGCACTATCAAGCTATAAAAGCTTTGATGATAGCTCCAATCCTGCCCCCATCACGACACACAATCTCCCTGATAATCTTGCTATTTTAGAGTTATATCATGGCAGCTCACGCGCTTTTAAAGATATGGCATTAGCCCCATTTGGCGCACTCTTTAGCACACTGGCTAAAAAACATAATAAAAAATACCTCATCCTAGCAGCCACTAGTGGAGATACTGGTCCTGCGACCCTAGATAGCTTTGAGGATAAAGAAAATATCTCTGTCATCTGTCTCTATCCTAAGGGTGGCACAAGCGATGTCCAAGAGCTACAAATGATCACCAAAGAAGCAAAAAATTTGCATATTTTTGGGATTAATGGTAATTTTGATGATGCTCAAAGTGCGCTAAAAAGTCTTATCCACAATCCAGACTTTCAAAAAGAGCTAGAGGCAAAAGACTTTTCCCTCTCTGTGGCCAACTCTATTAACTTTGGACGGATAGCCTTTCAGATTATCTACCATATCTGGGGGTATTTCTGCTATCTAAAAGCACGCAATCTTAGCTATGGTACGCCCCTATCTCCAATTATCCCAAGCGGAAATTTTGGCAATGCGCTAGGGGCTTTTTATGCCAAAAGGATGGGACTACCTTTGGGTAAAATCATCATCGCCTCTAATCCAAACCACATCCTTACTGACTTTATCTCTACAGGCACATATGATCTAAGGGGACGCAAACTCATCCTAACCCACTCTCCAGCCATGGATATTTTAAAAAGCTCAAATGTTGAGCGTGTACTTTTTGAGCTCTTTGGCTTTGAGCGCACAAAAGAGCTAATGCAAAATCTAGATTCCACACAGACCTATAGTCTAAGCCCAAATGAACTTGCCACAATCCATGAATATTTTCAAGCCCTATTTTGTCCAGATGAGGCCTGTCTTGAAGTGATCAAAAACTATGCTAAAAAGTCTCTACTGCTTGATCCACATACTGCAAATGCAATCTATGCCTATGAAGAGCTAAATAAAAATACCAACTCTACAGAGCACTTTTTAGCCTATTCAACTGCGCAGTGGTGCAAGTTTGCCCCCACTATGCTAAAGGCTATCACAGGTGAGAGGGCAAAAGACTTTGAAGCCATACAAAAAATAGAATCTACCTTTAAAAAAAAGGCTCCTAGTACTATCCACTCTCTCCTATCTAAGCCGATCAAGCATAGCCATGTTTTATCCTCAAGTCCAGATGAGATCAGAAGTGAAATCATAAAAATACTATAAACCTAAGGAGAATATTTGATTTTTAAAATCATCCCCTTCTTTACCCTCTTCCTCCTACTAGGATGCACCCATTTACCAGATGATAAAGCTCTTATTAAAAACACCAACATCCCATCAACCTTTGCCCATCAAAATGTATTAGATTCCTTAGGCAATACCATTAATAATGCTAAGGATTTTAAAGAAACTTTTTTTATCCTTTTTCCTATACCAGAGCTGCATAGCCTTATTGATGAAGCCCTCAAAAATAATACTAACCTACTCACCTTAGAATCTAAAATCAAACAGGCTGCTTCAAATATCAAAATCAATGCTGCAAGCATCCTGCCAAGCATCTCTGCTGGAGCTAACTATAATTATTCTGATCGTAATTTTAAAAATGTACAGATCTCTTATAATCAAAATGCCCTCAACTCAAGTCTAAGCCTTAATTGGGAAATTGATATTTTTGGCAAGCTAAGCTCCCTATATAAAGCCTCTAAGCAGAGTTATCTGGCCGCTAAAGATAGTTTGCAATCAGCACAAGTTAGTCTTATTGCTGATGTGGCAAATTACTATTTTGCCATCCTTGAGCTAGAATCTAACCTTAAAAATATGCAAGAAAATATTGCTAATTTAGAACAAATAGCCCATATCACGCAAACAAAATATCATCTAGGATTAAGCGATATTAGCGAGCTATCTAGCCTGCAAACAAATCTATTTAACACCAAAAATAACATCTTAAATCTTGAATATCAACTTGAGCAAAATAAAAATGCTCTATCTGTCCTGCTTAATCGTCAAAATCCAGACTACAAATTTGATGCACCCCTAAAAGCCATGCTTATACCAAAAGTCAGCACCCTACCTCAAGATACGCTTCTATTACGTCCTGATGTACAAAACTCTATTCACAATCTCTATTCTGCACTTTATACCAAACAAGCCAAAAAGCTAGCCTTATTACCTAGCCTAAATCTTGGGGGCTCACTAGGGCAGCTACTTTTTTCAGGCAACTCTTCTGCTGGATTGATCGGCCAGATTACCAGCGCACTTAGCCTGCCACTTTTAAACCGTCAAGGCATCACTCAAGCCTATTTAATCTCAAAAGAAGATGTCAAGCAAGCACAATACACCCTGCAAAATACAATAAACATAGCCATACAAGAAGTCAATAACGCCTCTATCAATCTTAAAACATCAAACCAAAACACCATCAATGCTAAAAAGAATCTAGATTTAGCGCTTCTTAATTTTCAGTCTGTACAAACTCAATATCACCAAAAACTCATTGATAAAATCACTCTATTAAATGCTAAAAATACACTCCTAAGTGCCAAAAACTCTAATCTCAATGCCATAAAATCACAGAATCTAGCCATCATCGCACTCTACAGGGCGCTGGCAGGACAGCTATCTACAAACTACCCAAAGGACAAAGAATGAAAAAATACGCACCCTATCTCTATATCCTCTCTATCCTGCTTATCGCCCTAGCTATCATCTCTTACTTTGTCTTTAAAAAAGAAGCAAAGCCAAGCTATAGCACTGCTCATCCCTTCATAGGCTCTATTACTCAAAGTATTTCTACTAGTGGCACACTAAGCCCGACTAATGATGTAGATGTGGGTACGCAGGTATCAGGCACTATCTATAAGATTTATGTAGATGTCAATGATTCTGTTAAAAAAGATCAAGTCCTAGCAGAGATCAACCCCAATAAGCTTAAGCAAACTCTAGAGGGCTATGAAGCTCAAGAGGTTAGTGCTAAAGCCAACCTACAATCATCACAAGTAGCCTATGAGCAAAAACTCTGGACTTATGAGCAACAAAAAAAATTATTCAAAGCCACTAAAGGTGCTAGTCCTAGCCAGCTTGAGCTAGAAAGCTCTCGCCTAGCCTACCTTCAGGCAAAAGCAGATGTAGACATCAAGCTTGCTGCACTCAACCAAATAAAAACCAATATCAATGCTGCAAAAATAGACCTTCAAAACTCGATTATAAAAAGCCCTATTGATGGCATCATCCTCACGCGAGAAGTAAGTCTGGGACAAACAGTGGCTGCCTCCTTTAATACCCCTACGCTTTTTACGCTGGCTGAAAATCTTAAAGATATGAAGCTTGTTGTCAATATTTCAGAATCTGATATTGGCAAGGTTAAGCCAAATCAAAAAGTAACTTTTAGCGTTGATGCCTATCCAGATAAAACCTTTGAAGCCAAAATCAATCGCATCAATTTTGCCTCTACTACTACAGATAATATCACTAGCTATGAAACTAGCATTTTTGTTGATAATGATTCCCTTTTATTGCGTCCTGGGATGAGTGCTACTGCAAATATCCAAATCAAAGAAGCCAAAGATGCCCTACTCATACCCGTGGCTGCTATTTTTTATCAACCAAAAACCTCTCCTAAAACCCAAGAAAAAAAATCTTTCTTTGCCCCTACTCCTCCAAGAAGACCCAAAAAAACTCCTATGCAAACTCAAAATACAAATTCAATTTATATCCTGCGTAATGGTAAGGTTGAGCAAATACCAGTTAAAATAGGTGTGCAAAATGCGCAATATGTGCAGATCCTCTCCCCAAAACTTGATTTAAAAACACTTGTTATTACGGATTCTCAATGAGTTTTATCAAACTTGTAAATATTACTAAAACCTATGGTTCTAAAAAAAACACCTTTAATGCCCTAAAGGGAGTAAATCTAGAGATCAAACAGGGGGATTTTATAGCACTTATGGGGCCATCTGGATCAGGGAAATCCAGCCTTGCTAATATTTTAGGCTGTCTTGATACACCAAGCAGCGGGCACTATCTTTTTAATGGCATAGATGTAGCCAACCTAAATGCCAATCAACGCGCTTTATTACGTAGGCATCATATTGGCTTTATCTTTCAAGGTTTCAACCTCTTAAGCCGCACTAGTGCTTTAGAAAACGTAGAGCTCCCTCTTTTATACCGAGGTATCCCCAAACAAACACGCCAAAAACTAGCCCTAAAAGCGCTAGATATGGTAGGCCTCAAAGAGTGGGCTCATCACAGTAGCAATGAGCTAAGCGGTGGACAATGCCAAAGAGTAGCCATAGCGCGCGCTATTATCACACGTCCAAAGTTTTTGCTTGCTGATGAGCCTACAGGCAACCTTGATACCAAACGCAGTATCGAGATCATGAAGATCTTAAAAACACTCAATACTAAATTTAAAATCACCATTTTAATGGTAACCCACGAAAGTGATATGGCAAAATATGCCAAAACACAGATCCACTTCCTAGATGGCAATATTGAAAGTATTATAAAAAATAAAGCGTCCGATCAAACCAAACCCAAAAAAGGATCAAAATGATTTTAAATGCGATCATTCTAGCCCTTAAACAAATCCAAAAAAATATGATGCGCTCTTTTCTTACCATGCTTGGAATCATCATTGGCGTAGGGAGCGTGATTGTGATGGTAAGCCTTGGTAATGGCACTACCAAAATGATCACTCAGCAAATCTCAAGCTTAGGCAGCAATCTTTTGATCCTTTTGCCTGCACGTGGACTAAATACTGGAGGTGCGTCTCTTAAGAGAAATTTTAGCGCTCAAGAACTAGCTTTGCTTAATCTAAGCATCAAAGAAGCCAGAGTGATAGCACCCATTGCCTCTTCTAGTGCGCTAGCCCAATTTCAAGGCTCTAATACACAAACTCAAATCAATGGAATCACCAAAGAGTATTTTGAGCTTACTGGCTGGGAAATGGCGATGGGTAGGAGATTTTTAGATAATGAAATGAATAAAAATGTCTGCATCCTTGGCAATACGGTCAAAAAAGCGCTATTTCCAAATAGCAACCCGCTTGGCGCTCAAATACGCATAGCACGTGTAGTGTGTGAAGTTGTAGGTGTTTTGGAAGAAAAGGGTAGTGGGGCTATGGGGCAAGATCAAGATGATGTTATTTTGATGCCATTTAAAATCTTTAATCGTGATATCTCTGGCATCAATAGCCCCTATAACATTAATAAAATTTTTATCGCTATCAAAGATGGAGCCAACTCCACTTCTATCATCAATCACATCAAAACCACACTTAGAGAAGCTCGCCATATTAAGCCTGGTATGCTAGATAGCTTTGATATCATGGATACTAAAGAGATTGAAAAAACGCTAAAAAATACTACTAAAAGTTTTACACTATTTTTGGGTGCGGTAGCCAGTGTTAGCTTATTTGTTGGTGGTATTGGTATTATGAATATTATGCTAGTTTCAGTCACTGAACGCACGCGAGAGATCGGCACGCGACTTGCTATTGGCGCTTTAAGTCGTGATGTACTTTTGCAATTTCTAGTAGAATCTATTGTTATTAGCTCAATTGGCGGGATCATTGGCATTATTTTAGCCTTCTTCCTCTCACTCTATTTAAGCATCCTTATGGGACTACCTTTTGTCTTTGATATATGGGTGGCTATGGGGGCTTTTTTATTTTCTACATTTATCGGGGCTATCTTTGGCTATCTGCCAGCACGACGCGCCAGCCGTCTTAATCCCATCGATGCCCTAAGATATGAGTAAGCTAGCCTTAAACTTATAAACTCACTGCTGCAGTAATAAAAGTTACCACAAGCCCAAGGATAAAAAATACAACCCCCATCTTCTGGTGCTTCTTAGCTAAAATCACTATCCCGCTAAAATATGACAGAAGTAAAAAAATACTAAAGATTACAGAAAATACCACAAAGACCTGGCCAACTTTTGCCTTATGCAAAAGTATCATCTCTCCTATAACACTTCGCTCCATAGTTTGCAAATTCAAGCCATTATCTAGAATCTTAATCATAACCACATAGCTTGCAGAGCCCATTATCTGCATATCACCCTTAAATTTTCTTAGCTCTGTATTTGATGGTATTTTTAATTCATTTTGCTTCAAAAAGTCTAAGACATATTTTTGCAAATCTTGTGGTCTTTGATCTAGCTTGATAATAAACTCTTGCTTTTTAGCCATAAAATCTTCTCTAATCCCACAGATATAAAGCACGCCTGTCAGCGCAAATAAAATCGCCATGGGCAAAAAAAACATAGCGCTATAAGCATGAAATTTTCTTAAAAAATTTTTCATTCTTTCCTCTTTCATTATAAATTAAAATAAGAATGATAATTATAATAGTTTAAGAAAATATCAAGAGAAAAGCTATGCGCTTTTATAAATCAAAATATCGATTAAAAAATAACAATTACCATCTGAATTTCCCCATCTTATTACCATAATCTCTACGTTCACAGGCTTCCATGATTCCACGTTTACAAGCCATGCCATAAAAATAGCTTGATTTCTTAGGATTAGCCATGAGGCCTGCTCCTCTCTCATACATCCTGCCTAGCTGATAGCAGACCTCTGCATCACCCCCTATGCAAGCTAGCTCCAATCTTTGCTCCTCTTCATCCTCTTTGGGAGGAGGTGGGGGAGTTTCTACAGGCCTATCATCCCACCAATAAGGCGCATTATAATACAACCATTCATCTGATGGCATCAAATAATACCGATCTGCCATTAAAAAAGAAGATAATAAAAATACCAATCCTATGGTTCTTTTCATGATCTACCCTTATTTTTTGGCCTTACCTGCGATGATAAAACGCAATGCATTAAGCTTGATAAAGCCTGCTGCATCTGCCTGATTATAGACATCATCCTCTTCAAAAGTACTATAAGCAGCATTAAAAAGTGAATTCTTAGATTCTCTGCCCAAAACTGTTACATTGCCCTTATATAGCTCTAATCGCACTACGCCATTTACTCTCTCTTGTGTTTTATCAATAAGTGCTTGCAATGCCTCTCTTTCTGGGCTAAACCAATAGCCATTATAAATCAACTCCGCATACTTTGGCATAAGAGAATCTTTTAAATGAGCCTCTTCTCTATCAAGGGTTATAGATTCTATTGCGCGATGGGCCTTTAGGTAGATTGTGCCACCTGGTGTCTCATAGCAACCACGCGACTTCATACCCACATAGCGATTTTCTACCAAATCAAGTCGCCCAATACCATTTGCCCCACCAAGCCTATTAAGCTTATCCCAAAAAGCTGCCGGGCTTAATCTCTCTCCATTAATAGCTACACCATCGCCCTTTTCAAAAGTGATAGTAATAACTGTGGGTGTATCTGGAGCTTGCTTTGGGCTTACGCTCCATCTCCACATATCCTCTTGTGGTGCGATATTAGGATCTTCTAGAATCTGCCCTTCATAGCTAATATGCAATAAATTGGCATCCATTGAATAAGGGGATTTATTTTGCTTTTTCTCAATCTCTATACCTGCAGATTCTGCATAGGCAAGAAGCTTTTCGCGGCTATTTAGCTCCCACTCACGCCATGGAGCGATGACCTTTATATCAGGGTTTAGCGCATAAGCCCCTATTTCAAATCGCACTTGATCATTACCCTTACCAGTAGCTCCATGGGCTATGGCATCTGCCCCGACCTTTTTAGCAATCTCTACTAATCTTTTAGCAATAAGTGGACGGGCTATACTTGTACCTAGAAGATATTCACCCTCATAAATAGTATTTGCCCTAAACATAGGAAAAACAAAATCAGCAATAAATTCTTCTCTTAAATCCTCAATAAATATATTTTCAGGCTTAATACCAAGCTTGATGGCTTTGGCTCTTGCAGGCTCTACTTCCTCTCCCTGACCAATATCAGCAGTAAAGGTTACCACCTCACAATTATAGGTATCACCAAGCCATTTTAAAATTACACTTGTATCAAGTCCACCAGAGTAAGCTAAAACCACCTTTTTTACTTGCTTTGCCATCCTTAAACCTTTCAATAAAATATGAAAGATTTTACCATATTTATCATCCCAATAAAGACGCTAATGTTTTTGGCCTAATCTATTTTCAATACTGCTAAAAAGGCTTCTTGGGGTAGCTCTACCTTACCAATAGCCTTAAGACGCTTCTTGCCTTCTTTTTGCTTCTCTAATAGCTTTCTTTTACGCGTAATATCTCCGCCATAGCATTTAGCTGTCACATTTTTACCCATCGATTTTATCGTCTCACGAGCAATAATCTTGCTCCCAACACTAGCTTGGATCGCCACTTCAAAAAGCTGGCGAGGGATAAGCTCTTTCATAGATTCTACTAAGGCTCTTCCCTTTTCATAGGCTTTTGATTTATCAACAATGATAGAGAGTGCATCGACTACTTCACCTGCCACACGCACATCTAAGCGTACCAAATCCCCCACCCTAGAATCTATTTCTTCATAATCAAAACTGGCATACCCTTTTGTGCAAGATTTAAGCTTGTCATAAAAATCCATGACAATCTCATTACTCGGGATAGCATACTCAAGCATCACGCGCGTAGGACTAAGGTAGTCCATCTTTTCTTGGATACCACGACGATTGGATAAAAGGGTAATGATATTGCCCAAATACTCTGTAGGCGTAATAATAGATGCCCTAACATAAGGCTCCTTAATCTCTGCTATTCTTTGCTCTGGTGGGAGTTCGCTAGGATTTTGCACTAAAGTAGTGCTGCCATCTGTAAGGATCACCTCATAAGTCACTGTAGGAGCTGTAGCGATCAAAGATAGGCCAAACTCACGCTCCAAGCGCTCCTTGACCACTTCCATATGCAAAAGACCTAAAAACCCCACGCGGAATCCAAACCCAAGTGCAATACTTGTCTCTGGCTCAAAACTCAAAGCAGAATCATTAAGTCTAAGCTTATTAAGTGCATCTCTAAGTTCTTCAAACTTATCAGTTTCAATCGGATAGATCCCTGCAAAGACAAAGGGCTTAGCTGGCTTAAATCCATCAATAGGAGAGCTAATGGGATTTTTAGCATCTGTGATTGTATCTCCTACAGCCATATCTGTCACACTCTTTAACCCCAAAGAAATAATCCCAATCTCTCCACAAGAAATCTTATCTGTCTTTTTACGCGCTACAGGATGGGGATAATAAAGCCCTAACACCTCATGAGTCTTACCCGTACTCATAATAAGCACTTCTTGACCTAGGCTAATTTGCCCATCTATCACCCTTACTAAGGCCAATGCACCCAAATAATTATCAAACCAAGAATCATAAATCAAAGCCTTTGTGCTCCCTAGCCTATCTCCACTAGGATGAGGGATGGCAGTGATAATTCTTTCTATAAGCTCTTTAATCCCAATACCTGATTTTGCACTTACATGCAAAGCATCTGTGCAATCAATGCCAATATTTTGCTCTATCTCCTCACTCACACGCATCGCATCTGCTGCAGGCAAATCAATCTTATTGATCACGGGGATAATTTCAAGATTATTATTGACAGCAATATAAACATTAGCAATAGTTTGTGCCTCTACTCCTTGAGAAGCATCCACTACTAAAAGCGCACCCTCACAAGCTGCCAAAGAACGACTAACCTCATAGCTAAAATCCACATGGCCTGGCGTATCAATAAGATTAAGAATATAAGTTTGGCCATTATAGGGATATTCTAGGCGGACAGATTGGGCTTTGATTGTGATTCCACGCTCTTTTTCAATATCCATCGTATCCATGATCTGACTAGTCATCTCTCTTTCGCTGACTGCACCACATTCTTGTATAAGACGATCTGCTAAGGTAGACTTGCCATGATCGATATGAGCGATGATAGAAAAGTTTCGGATATTTTGCATAGAATCTTTCATAAATCTAAACCCTTA
Organism: uncultured Helicobacter sp.; assembly: GCA_949298825.1. Classification (GTDB taxonomy): domain Bacteria; phylum Campylobacterota; class Campylobacteria; order Campylobacterales; family Helicobacteraceae; genus Helicobacter_H. The sequence continues at coordinate 2,214 of CASFYB010000006.1, read as the reverse complement.
TTAGAATTAAAATTAGCGCAATTGTAGCAAAATGCCCCTGAAGAAAAGAAAGAAAGAAAAGTAAAATAAAGATGGGCAATGCCCATCATAAAAGATTATTTAATCCCAACACTCTGTATTTTTAATACCAAGTTTTTTGGCACTAAATTCTGGATTTTTACCGGCTTTGCGTTGAGAGATATAGTCTTTAAGCACCTTATGCACAATAGGTGCGAGGAAGAAAATAGCAATGATATTAAGCGTGGCCATAAGAGCCATTAATACATCTGATAGATTCCAAGCAAGTTTTAAATCCATCTGCGCACCGATAAAAACCATCGCTACAGCACTAGCTTGAAAAAGGCGCATAATCACTTTTGAATTAGTCAAATATTTGATATTTGCCTGTGCATAATAATAATTACCAATCAATGAAGTCACTGCAAAAAATACAATAGCTACTGTGACAAAATGCAAGCCAATATGACCATAATAACCCTGCATAGCCTCTTGCACTAAAGGCATGGCAGTAAGCTCTTGTCCTTTTTGCACAAATGCACCAGAAAAAAGCACCAAAAATGCAGAGCTTGAGCAAACAATCACATCTAAAAATACACCCATAGACTGCACTAAACCTTGCTTAACAGGATGGCTTGTATGTGCAGCAGCAGCGGCATTTGGCGCAGACCCCATACCCGCTTCATTAGAGAATAATCCCCTCTTAATACCAATCACAAGAGCACTTCCTGCCAAACCACCAAACATTGCTTTAAAATCAAATGCATCATATACAATCTCTTTTACCACAGAAGGGATGAGATGGATATTCATCAAAACAGCCACAACAGCTAAAAGCACATAAGCAAGAGCCATATAAGGCACAATCATGGAGCTTGCTTTTCCTATAATATGAGATTTGCTAAAAAACATAAAAGAAGCAAAAATAGCTAAAATAATCCCGATATAAAGGGGCCAATTACTTTGAGCAAACTTTAATTCTGGGTGATGATAATAAACCTCAAAAGCTGAAGTCATGGTAAAAGACTGCAAACCATTAAATCCATAAGCATAGGTCAAAATGAGCGCGATGGCAAAGAGAGTGCCCATCCACTTCTGACCAAGTGCACGTTGCATATAATAGGCTGGCCCTCCCTTAAAGCCATTGCCATCTTTTGTCTTATAAATCTGGGCGAGAGTAGATTCTGCAAATGCACTTGCCCCACCAAAAAAGGCCATCGCCCACATCCAAAACACCGCTCCTGGGCCACCTACTGTGATCGCAAATGCAATCCCTGCAATATTCCCAATCCCTACGCGTGAAGCAGTCGAAATCATCAAAGACTGAAAAGGACTAATATGCTCTTCATGCTTATCATCTGGATGAGTACGCTCACTCACTACTCTAAAAGCCTCCCCCAAAAGGCGAATCTGCACAAACCCAAGCCTAAGGGTATAATACACACCAACAACTATAAGTAAAATTACAAGAAAATAGGTATACAGATGATTGTTAATATGATTTAAAATTTCATTAAAGTGGTTAAAAATATCGCTCAAATAAAACTCCTTCCTCTAAAGTTTAGAAATCAAATTCAGGTATGCCTGTATATAAAAATTATAACGATGCACAAAACAGCCAACCAAAACAAAGAGCATTTAAAAATTAAAAAAGATTACAAAAAGTAACCTATATAACCATCTTGATTTTGGGATGTGAAGAAAGCTTTTGGAAAATCCCATCACGCTCTATCTTGCTCTCCACCTCAAGACTAAGATGCATAGAAAGATACTTACCATTGGCTGATGTATTCTTAAGCTCGAGTTTATAGGGCTTGTGGATATTTTCAAATATAATTTTCTCTACATCATCCCTACTCTCTGCAATGATCCTATACTCCCAAGTACAAGGGTAGCTAATCTCTGCTTGCTCCATCTTTCTCCCCAAGAATTTATTTTTATAAGGTTAAATATTTTTTTACTATAAGACTAGAAATTAAAGCCTAGATTCTGTCGATTGTATCTAATATTTGTTAAAAACTCTTAAAGATATCCTATGTCTTCTCAATTATTCAAGCTTTATGATAAAATCTGACTTTAGCCGAAGCTAAAAAACAACAACATTTCAAGGATTCTTCTATGAATAATTTCTCAAAACTCGGTTTTATATTAGCTACTTTAGGTAGCTCAATTGGGTTAGGGCATATTTGGAGATTTCCATATGTAGCTGGTACAAGT